>NZ_JBEYUN010000016.1:0-212380 GCF_040643545.1 Streptomyces sp. NPDC047117
CGCCCGGTTACATTTCGAACCCGGAAGCTAAGCCTTTCAGCGCCGATGGTACTGCAGGGGGGACCCTGTGGGAGAGTAGGACGCCGCCGAACAATCTTTCAGGACCCCTGGTCCCAGCGACATGCTGGGACCAGGGGTCCTTTTTGTTTTTTGCCGAAGCGCGCCGTAGTGAACGGTGCGTGAGAATGATGAGCAGTACCGAAGACAGGAGTCACGTCGATGTCCACCAACTCTCCCGACGACCGATCGGAGCGCCGGCCGCGCTGGCGCGATGGTGGTGAACGGCGCGACGGTGGCGGCTTCCGCCGCGATGACCGACGTGACGACCGCGGTGGGGACCGTCCGCGCGGCCCGCGTCGCGACGACCGTGGCGGGGAACGCGGCGGCGACCGTGGCGGTTTCCGTCGTGATGACCGCGGCGGTGCGGGCGGCGGTTTCCGCCGTGACGACCGTCCCCGCGGCCCGCGCCGTGACGACGACCGCGGCAACGACCGTGGCGGCTTCCGCCGCGATGACCGCAGTGGCCGTGACGACCGCGGTGGCTTCCGCCGTGACGACCGGCGTGACGACCGCCGGGACGGCGACCGTGGCGGCTTCCGGCGCGATGACCGTGGTGGCGAGCGCGGTGGGTTCCGTCGTGACGACCGCGGCGGTGACCGCGGTGGGTTCCGTCGTGACGACCGTCGTGACGGTGACCGGGGTGACTTCCGTCGCGACGACCGTCCCCGCGGTCCCCGTCGTGAGGACGACCGTGGCGGCTTCCGGCGTGATGACCGTCCGCGCGGCCCGCGTCGGGACGACGACCGCGGCAACGACCGTGGCGGCTTCCGCCGTGACGACCGTCGCGATGGTGACCGGGGTGACTTCCGTCGCGACGACCGTCCCCGCGGTCCCCGTCGGGACGACGACCGCGGTAACGACCGCGGTGGCTTCCGCCGTGATGACCGCGGTGGCGACCGTGGTGGATTCCGTCGCGATGACCGTGGCGGCGAGCGCCGTGACGACCGCGGTGGCGAGCGTCGCGACTTCCGCCGCGACGACCGGGGCGACTTCCGCCGTGATGACCGTCCCCGTGGCCCCCGCCGGGACGATGACCGCCGGGACTTCCGCCGGGACGACCGTCCGCGCGGGCCGCGTCGCGACGACGACCGCGGCAACGACCGCCGTGACGACCGGGGCGACTTCCGCCGGGACGACCGTCCCCGCGGTCCCCGTCGGGATGACGACCGCGGCAACGACCGCGGTGGCTTCCGCCGTGACGACCGGCGCGATGACCGCCGGGACGGTGACCGCGGCGGCTTCCGGCGCGATGACCGCGGTGGCGAGCGCCGTGACGACCGGGGTGGTCGTCGGCCGTACGGGCAGGGCGGCGGCCGGGGCCGGGACGACCGTGGTGGCTTCCGGCGTGACGACCGGGGCGGCGACCGCGGTGGGTTCCGGCGCGACGACCGCGGCGGCGACCGTCGGGACGACCGCCGGGACCGGGAGCCGATCAAGCGGCTGCCGATTCCGGACGACGTCACCGGTGACGAGATCGACAAGGATGTGCGGCAGGAGCTGCTGAGCCTGCCGAAGACGCTCGCCGAGGACGTCGCGCGGAACCTCGTGATGGTGGCGAAGCTGCTGGACGAGGACCCCGAGAAGGCGTACGGCTACTCGCGCGTTGCCCTGCGGCTCGCGTCCCGCGTCGCCGCCGTCCGCGAGGCCGCCGGCTTCGCCGCGTACGCGTTCGGCAAGTACAGCGAGGCGCTGGCGGAGTTCCGTGCCGCGCGTCGGATGACCGGCAGCGCTGAGCTGTGGCCGGTCATGGCCGACTGCGAGCGTGGCATCGGGCGTCCGGAGAAGGCGCTGGCCATGGCCGGCGAGCCCGAGGTGCAGCGGCTGGACAAGTCCGGGCAGGTCGAGATGCGGCTGGTCGCGGCGGGCGCCCGGCGCGACATGGGCCAGGCGGACGCCGCCGTCGTGACGCTGCAGAGCCCGGAGCTCGCGTCCCACGCGGTGCACCCGTGGACCGCGCGGCTGCGCTACGCGTACGCCGACGCGCTGCTGGCGGTCGGCCGCGAGGACGAGGCACGCGAGTGGTTCGCCAAGGCGCTGGAGGCCGACCAGGGCGGTACGACGGACGCCTCGGACCGGCTGGCCGAGCTGGACGGCGTCGAGTTCACGGACGCGCTGTCCGAGGACGACGACCAGGAGCCGGAGCAGGAGCCGGAGGAGCAGGAGCAGGACCGGGACGAAGCCCGCGCCGAGACCGTGGTCGAGGCCGAGGCCGAGGACACGGCTGACGACCAGGTCGAGGTCGAGGACGAGGCCAAGGTCGAGACCGACGCCGACGACCAGGCCGACGTCAACGACCAGGCCGCGGACGAGGATGCGGACGAGGACGACGCCGACGAGGCCGAGGCCAAGCCTGCCGCGCCCGTCGTGCCGACGTTCTCCGACGCGGGTGAGTCCGCCGGTGAGGCCGGCACGCCGGAGGCCGGTAAGTAAGGGCTGAAGCAGGCAAAGGAAGAGGGCGGGAACCCATCGGGTTCCCGCCCTCTTCGTGTTCCGTGCCGCCCGCCCCGGACCGTCGGGGCGGGCGGCAGGTTCGGCCGGACGCTGTCAGCGGGCGCCAGGCCTTACCGCGGTGTCACGCCACCGCGGTCGTCTCCGCGGCGTCGCCCGGGGCCGTGCCCGGGGCGAAGCCGGCGATCGGGTTCTTCAGGTTGCCGATGAGCTGGAGGGCGCCCGCCGGGTCCTGGAGGTTGACCATCTCCTTGTTGTTGCGCAGCTGGAGACGGTTGAGGCAGGAGAGCGCGAACTCCCCGGCGAACATGTCGTACTGCGCGAACTTGTCCGCGAGCTGGGGCGTCGCGGCCTGGTACTCGGTCACGCACTCGGCGACCGTGCGCCAGAAGGTGTCCTCGTCGAGGACGCCCTCGGTGACGAGGATGCCGTTGAGGAAGCGGAAGAAGCAGTCGAAGACGTCGGTGAAGATCGACAGCAGCTTCTTGTCCTCGGGCACCTCGGCGCGGATGCGCTCGACGGCCGGCGGGAGGACCGCGTCCGGGTCCATCACCGCGATCTCCTCGGCGATGTCCTTGTAGATCGCGCGCTGCACGACGCCGTTCTCGATGACCAGGATGACGTTCTCGCCGTGCGGCATGAACACCAGGTCGTAGGCGTAGAAGCTGTGCAGGAGGGGCGTGAAGTACGCGTTGAGGTACTTGCGCAGCCACTCGACGGCGCTCAGGCCGGACTCGCGGATCAGCGCGCCCACGAAGGAGGCGCCGTCGCGGTCGGTGTGCAGCAGCGAGGCCATGGTGGCGAGGCGCTGGCCGGGGGCCAGGGACGGCACCGGGCTCTCGCGCCACAGCGCGGCGAGCATCTTGCGGTACGGGGAGCCCTTGGTGGTGGCCTCCTCGTACTGGCGGTGGTGGTAGCCGATGGCGGCGCGCTCGCGGATGATCGTCAGGCCGGTGCCGCTGAGGACCGGGTCGCTCTCGATGAGGCCGGCCAGCCAGTCGTTGATGGCGGGCGTGGCCTCCATGTACGCGGCGGAGAGGCCGCGCATGAAGCCCATGTTGAGGACCGAGAGGGCCGTCTTGACGTAGTGCCGCTCGGGGTTGCTGTTGTTGAAGAAGGTCCGGATGGACTGCTGCGCGAGGTACTCGTCCTCGCCCTCGCCGAGGCACACCAGGCGCTGCTGGGCGACCTCGGCGGCGAAGGTGACGGCGAGCTTGTTCCACCACTGCCAGGGGTGGACGGGGAGCAGGTGGTACTCGGCGAGGTCCAGGCCCTGGGCCGACATGGTCTCCGCGAAGCGGGCCAGGGTCTTCTCGCCCAGCTCGGCGCGCATGAGGGAGTCGTAGTCCAGGCCGGCGCCGGAGGTGAAGGTGGCGCGGTCGCGGCGGGCGGCGAGCCAGAGGAGCCGGACGGGGGCCGCGGTCTCCGGGGCGTACGCGCGGTACTCGTGGATGCCGAAGCCGAGGCGGCCGTTGTTGGCCACGAAGCAGGGGTGGCCCTCGGTCATGCCGGTCTCGATGTCCTGGAAGCCGGACTTGGCGAGCTCGTCGGCGGGGACGTGTTCCTTGGTGAGCTTGTACGCGGTGCCGGCGAGGGTGGAGCTGATCTCCTCCAGGTAGACCGGGAGGATCTCGTCGCTGAGGCCGAGGGCGTCGCGCAGCTCGATGAAGAACTCGACGGCGTCGAGGGGCAGGTCGGTGTCCTCGCGGTGGCGGGTGATCGAGTCGGCGTCGATCTGCCAGTGGTCGAGGGAGAGGACCTGGGCGTCGAAGCGGTACTCCACGGTGCCGTCGTCGCTGCGGACGGAGTAGCGGCCGTCCAGCAGGGGGCGGGGGGTGAGCAGCCGTTCGTGGGTGAACTCCGCGAGGGCCTTGCGGATGAGGAGGCGGCCCGCCCGGTCCCACAGCTCAGGGGTGAGGTGGGAGACGGCGTCGCGGGGGTCGGTGGCGGCGTTCATCGGGTGGTCACTCCTATTGCCGCAAGGTACTGCTCGCGGGTGCAGGTGCTGAGGTAGGCGTCCTTCTCCGGCTTGGCGATCTTCCGGACGATCTCGAAGCCGACGGCTTCGTTGAGGGCGTGGACGGCCTTGTTGTGCACGTCGGGCTCGACGACGACGCGGGCGGTCGCCGGGTCGTCGAAGATCATGGCCATGACGGTGGTGATGACGGCTCGGGTGAAGCCGTGTACGGGGGTGTCGCTCGGCGCGGTCAGGAAGTGCATGCCGACGTCGCCGGCCTGCGGCTCGTAGAGGCCGACCAGCTCGACGTGGGCCGGGTTGTAGCGCTCCATGAGGAAGGCGGGGCGGCCGTTGTGCAGGCCGATGTACGCCTCGTGGTGCTCGTTCGCCGCGATGGACTTGTACTCCCGCTCCACGTCGGCGAGGGAGGCGTCCTGCATCATCCAGAAGGAGGCTTTGGGGTGGGTGACCCAGCCGTGCAGCAACTCCAGGTCCTGCGAGAGGTCGAGCGGGCGTACGGCGAAGTCGCCGAGCGCGGGGTCGGTACGGGTGAAGAGGGTGTCGGCGGTGGTGCCGCTGTTCGTGTTGCTCATCGGACGATGCCTTCCGGTGCTCCGAATTCCTGGAACGCGATGGTCTTCTCGACCGCGTAGGGCTGGCGGCCGAGCATCTCCGCAATGATGTACGCGTTGCGGTAGGGACCCATGCCCAGGTCGGGCGAGGTGATGCTGTGCGTGTGCACACCGGCGTTCTGCAGGAAGACGCCCTGTCCGCTGTGGTCGATGCTGTAGTTGCGGGCGACGTCGAAGCGGCCCTGACCGTCCAGGCGGATGCGGTCCTTGACCCCGGCCAGGAAGTCGGGGATGGCGTAGCGGTAGCCGGTGGCGAGGACCAGGCCCTGGGTCTCCAGGGAGAAGTCCTTCTCCTGCTCCTCGTGGCGCAGGCCGAGGGTGTAGGTGCCGGCGGCCTCGTCGTAGGAGGCGTCGTTCAGCGCGGTGTTGGTGAAGAGCCGGGTGGTGACCGGGCCCTTGAGGTTCTTCTGGTAGAGCAGGTCGAAGATCGCGTCGATCAGCTCCGCGTCGATGCCCTTGAAGAGGCCCTTCTGCTGCGACTCCAGGCGGTAGCGGGTGGCCTCGGGGAGCGAGTGGAAGTAGTCCACGTACTCGGGGGAGGTCATCTCCAGCGTGAGCTTGGTGTACTCCAGCGGGAAGAAGCGCGGGGAGCGGGTGACCCAGTTCAGCTTGTAGCCGTGGGCGTCGATCTCGGAGAGCAGGTCGTAGTAGATCTCCGCGGCGCTCTGGCCGCTGCCGACCAGGGTGATGGAGTCCTTGGCCTGGAGCGCTTCCTTGTTCTGCAGGTAGCGCGAGTTGTGGGTGAGGTCGCCGCCGAGGTCCTGGCAGGACTCGGGGAGGTACGGCGGGGTGCCGGTGCCCAGCACGAGGCGGCGGGCGCGGTCGGTGCGCTGCTCGCCGGTGATCACGTCGGTGCCGTGGACGAGGTAGACCTCGGCGTTCTCGTCGTACTCGACGGAGGTGACCGTGTAGTTGAAGCGGGCGCTGGTCAGCTTGGCGGCGGCCCAGCGGCAGTAGTCGTTGTACTCCTCGCGCAGCGGATAGAAGTTCTCGCGTATGTAGAAGGAGTACAGCCGGCCGGACTCCTTCAGGTAGTTCAGGAAGGAGAACTCGGAGGTGGGGTCGGCGAGGGTGACCAGGTCGGCCATGAACGGCGTCTGGAGGTGGGCGCCTTCGAGGAACATCCCCGAGTGCCACTCGAAGTCGGGCTTGGACTCCAGGAAGAGGCCGTTCAGTTCGGCGAGGGGCTCGGTCAGGCAGGCCAGACCGAGGTTGAAGGGCCCGAGACCGATGGCGATGAAGTCGTGTTCGGTCGGGGCGTGCGGGGCGTTGGAAGGCACGGGGGTCTCCGGTGGGGACGGTCAGTGAGCGCTGGTGAGTTCCGGCGTGGCCTCGCGGGCGAGGCGGGAGCCGGCGTGCTCGGCGATCAGATCGAGGACCGTGGCGATGTCGCCAAGGGTCGTCTCGGGGTTGAGCAGGGTGAACTTCAGGTAGTGGCGGCCGTCCACGACGGTGGAGGCGATGACCGCCTCACCGGAGGCGGCGAGGGCCTCGCGGGCGTAGAGGTTGACGCGGTCGGCGGTCTCGGGGTCGGTGGCGTCGCCCTCGGGGAGGTAGCGGAAGACCAGGGTGGACAGCTGCGGCCGGGTGACGACCTCGTAGCGGTCGTCGGTGTCGAGGAGCTTCCAGCCGTCGTCGGCGCGGTCGACGACGTCGTCGAAGAGCGCGCCGAGCTGGTCGGCGCCCATGATGCGGAGCGTCATCCAGAGCTTGAGCGCGTCGAAGCGGCGGGTGGTCTGGAGCGACTTGTCGACCTGGTTGGGGATGCGCTTCCGCGCCATCCGCTCCGGGTTGAGGTAGTCGGCGTGGTACGTGACGTGCCGCAGGGTGGCGCGGTCGCGGACGATGACGGCGCTGGAGCTGACCGGCTGGAAGAAGGACTTGTGGTAGTCCACGGTGACCGAGTCGGCGTTCTCGATGCCGTCGAGGTAGGAGCGGCGCTGGGATATCAGCAGTCCGCAGCCGTACGCGGCGTCGACGTGCATCCAGACACCCTCGCGGGCGCAGAGCGCGGCGACCTCGGGGAGCGGGTCGATGGAGCCGAAGTCCGTGGTGCCGGCGGTGGCGACGACGGCCATCGGGATGAGGCCCTCCTCGGCGCAGCGCGTCAGCTCCTTCTCCAGGGCGTCGGCACGCATCCGCTTGCCGTCGTCGACCGGGATCGCGATGACCGCCTCGGGGGTGAGGCCCAGGAGGGTGGCGGCCTTCTCGATGCTGAAGTGGCTGACCTCGGAGGTGAGGATACGCAGCCGGGTGCGGATCTCGGTGTCGTCCAGGTGCGGGTGCTGTTCGCGGGCGATGAGGCGGGCCTCGTCGCGGGCGAGCAGCATGGCCTGCAGGTTGGACTGGGTGCCGCCGCTGGTGAAGACGCCGTCGGCGCTGTCGCCGAAGCCGATGCGGCCCGCGGTCCATTCGATGAGGCGCTGCTCGATGAGGGTGCCGCCGGCGCTCTGGTCCCAGGTGTCCAGGGAGGAGTTGACGGCGGAGAGCACGGCCTCGCCGACCACGGCGGGGATGACCACCGGGCAGTTGAGGTGGGCGAGGTAGCGCGGGTGGTGGAAGTAGACGGCGTCGCGGAGGTAGATGTCCTCCAGCTCGTCCAGGGCCGCCGTCGCGTCGCCGAGCGGGCTCTCCAGGTCGATCCCCCGTACGGAGGGGCCGAGCCGGTCCGCGGTCATGCCGGTGAAGGGGCGGTCCGTGGCCGCGAGTTTGGCGGCCACGCGGTCGACTCCGTCCCGCACTGCGTCGCGGTAGTACTGAACCGTGGCGTCGTTGAGCAGGTGGTCCTTGGCCTCGGTGGGGACGGAGGCAAGGGCCTGCGACGGGTCCTCGGCGTGCTGCGCGAGGAAAGTCATGAACGTGTCCTCCCTGGTACGGGCGTCGCCCGCGCTGGACGGGTGGGGAAGCCCCCCGTCCCGTCGACTGGTGAGGTAAGCCTAACCTAACCGGAATGCGTCATGGTCAGGGGGTGCCTCAGGGAGGTGCGCGTGAGCTGTGGCGAGGTGGTCGGGAGGGGCGTCTCAGGCGTCGTCGTCGAGCGTGCGCAGCACGAGCCCGGTCGCCGGCTTCGGGCCGAACGAGGTCGACTTCCGCGGCATTGTCACGCCCTGCGCGGCCAGTTGACGGACCGTTTCCTCGTCCACGGCCCGCATCAGGACCGCCGTACCGCCGTGCTTGGCCGCCTGGCCGAGCGCCGCCTCGGTGTCGTGGATGTAGCGGATGCCGTCCGGGTGGTCCGGAATCCGCCACACCTCGTCCAGCAGAACGGAGTGCAGAACGGTGGCATCCAGCCGCCGCCACGCCTCCGGCCGGTCCTTGCGCACCGCGCGCTCCAGCAACTCCGGATCGGGCCGGTCCAACAGCCGGAAGGCGTCCGGGCCGGAGGCGAGCAGGAACGCGCTGCCTTCCGCTTCCGCCAGCGCCTCCAGCGCCTCCGGAAGCGCCCCGGGCACCTCGCGCACGCGGAACGATCCGTTCAGCTCCGCGACCGCCCGCTCCAGGGGCAGGTGCGGCAGCACCCGGTGAATCGCCCGTACCCGCAAGGGATAGCGGGCGGTGTCGACAAGCAGTACCAGGCCGCTGGACCACGGCGAGCCGGGTACGCTGCCGTGCTCCTCGGCGAGCCGCTGGTAGGTGGCCCAGCGGTGATGCCCGTCGGCGATCAGCGCCTGCCGGGCCGACAGGTCCGTGTGCACCGCCGCCAGCTCGGCCGGGTCGGTCACCGCCCACAGCCGGTGCGCGAAGCCGTCCTCGGTCGTGGTGGCCAGCAGCGGCGGCCGCTGCGTGGCACGCTCGATCACCGCGGTGGCACCGCTCGCGGTGCCCTCGCCGCGGTACGACAGCAAAAGCGGCTCGAAGTTTGCGGCCGCCGCACGCATCAGCGCGGCCCGGTCCTCGACGACCTCGGGGATCACGCCCTCGTGCGGCAGCACCGGGCCGTCCAGCGCCAGCGCCCCGATGATGCCCCGCTGCAGCACGTCCTCCTTGCGCTGCTCGTACACGTACAGCGCCGGCTCCGGGTCGGGCGTCAGGACCCCCTCCGCACGCCAGCGGGCGAGCGTGTCGGCGGCCTTGCGGTGCCGGGTCGCCGGGTCGATGGCGTGCGGCAGGATCAGCCGGACGATGTTGTACGGATCGGCGGTCTCCAGATGCCGGACCCCGTCGGGCCGGACCACCACGTCGTACGGGGGCGAGGTGACCGCGGTGAGACTGCTCACCCGGTGGGGTGCGTAGCGCAGTCCGCGAAAGGTGTGCAGGCTCAGGCCGTCGGTGCTGGTCATTGCCAAATGCTATGCCGGTCGGGGCGGTGCGGGATGATCGGGGGAGAAGCGCAATGCGGCGGGAAAATGTCTTTTGCGCGCGGTATGGATGGTGAAGGAGCTGGACGGCATGGACGAGCGGGTTCGCACCCGGCCCGAGGGCAGCGCACAGGCGCTGAGCGAGGCGTACGACACGGCGCTGCTGGACCTGGACGGCGTCGTGTACGCGGGCGGGTCGGCCATCCCGCACGCCGTGGAGTCGCTGACCACCGCGCGGGACGGCGGGATGCACCTGGCGTATGTGACCAACAACGCCGCGCGCACCCCCGACACGGTCGCGGCGCAGCTGTCCGGGTACGGCCTGCCGACCGGTGCCGGCGACGTCGTCACCTCTGCGCAGGCGGTGGCCCGGCTGATCGCCGGCCAGGTGCCCGCAGGCGCGAAGGTGCTCGCGATCGGCGGCGAGGGGCTGAAGGTCGCGCTGCGCGAACGGGGCCTGGAACCCGTGGAGTCGGCCGACGACGAGCCCGCCGCCGTGGTGCAGGGGTACGACCCGAAGCAGAACTGGGAGCAGCTGGCGGAGGCGGCGTACGCGGTCGGCCGCGGCGTGCCGTGGTTCGCGTCCAACACGGATCTGACGATCCCGAAGGAGCGCGGCATCGCCCCCGGCAACGGCGCGCTGGTGGAGGTCGTCCGGATCGCCACCGGCGGCACCCCGCAGGTCGCGGGCAAGCCGCAGCCCCCGATGCACCGCGAGACGGTGCTGCGCACGGGCGCGAAGCGGCCGCTGGTGGTCGGCGACCGGCTGGACACCGACATCGAGGGCGCGTTCAACGGCGAGGTGGACTCGCTGCTGGTGCTCACCGGCGTTACCACGGCCGCCGAGCTGCTCGCCGCGCCGCCGCAGCACCGTCCCACGTACGTGGACGCCGATCTGCGCGGCATCCTCGGGCCGCAGCCGGAGGTGACGCCGGTGGACGGCGGCTTCCGGTGCGGTGACCGGTTCGCCTCGGTGACCGAGGACGTTCTCGTACTCGATGGCGAAGGCTCCCCTCTGGACGGGCTGCGGGCGCTGTGCGCGGCCGCCTGGACGGCGGCCGGGGACGGCCGGTGCACCGCCGACGCCGGAAAGGCGCTGGCCCGCGCCGGCCTGTAGCGGACATGCGAAAAAGCCCGCCTGCCGGGAAGCAGGCGGGCTCTCGGCCGTCAGTCCTTCGCGGCGGCAGCGGCGGCGGCGTTGAACTCGGCGAGCAGCTGCTCCTCGCTGGCTCCGCGCCGCCAGTAACCGGTGAATTTCACGGCCCTGCGGTCAAAGCCGCGCTCCTTGACCAGGTGCCGGCGGAGCGCCTTGACCGTGCCGGACTCGCCCGCGATCCAGGCGTACGGCGTGCCCTCGGGCAGCTCTGCCTCGCGGATCGCGTCGACCAGGCGGTCCGTACGGTCGGTGGCGGAGTCCTCGCGCACCAGCCAGGTGATGTCGGCGTCGGCGAAGGAGGGCAGCTCCTGGCGGTCCGCCGCGTGCGCCACCTCGATCCAGACCTTGGCCTTGGTGCCAGGCGTCAGCCAGTCCAGGATGTTCGCGATGGCGGGCAGGGCCGTCTCGTCGCCGCTGAGCAGGATCCAGTCGGTGCCCTGCGGCGGGCGGAAGTCGACGCCGCCGTTGTCCTCGACCACCGGGCCCAGGACGCTGACCCGGTCGCCGGGACGGGCCGAAGCCGCCCACCGGCCGGCCGGCCCCGAGGTGCCCTCCTCCGCGCCGTGCAGCGCGAAGTCGACGTCCAGCTCCGGGTCGGGCAGCCGGCGCTGCGCCCGGATCGTGTACGTGCGCATGATGCTGCGCTCGGCCGGGTCCTGCACGCGCCAGGCGGCGTACCAGCCGTCGCCCTGGTCGTCGAAGACCGGGACGCTCTGGTGGGGCTGGGGGAAGAAGAGTTTCACCCGCTGGTCGCGGCCGCCGGTCAGCAGTTCCGTGAGGCGCGCGCCGCCGAAGGTGATCCGGACCATCGAGGGACCGAGCCGGCGGGTGCGCACGACAGTGAGGTCGAAGAAGCGGAACGGAGCGGTGGTGGGGGCGGCGGTCGTCGTCATGCGGGGGAAACCTCCTCTGGGTGGAGTGGCACGGGCCCGGCGGAGCGGCGCCGGGCCCGGTGCGTCAGTTGACCTTCTTGGCGTCCTCGACGGCCTTGGCGAGGCTCTCGACGAGCGGCGCCGCGCCCGCGTACGAGAAGCGGGGCTCGCTGGACCAGGGGGTGATCTGGTCCGCCTTGACGGCCGGCAGCTTCGCCCAGGCCGGCTTGGCGGCCAGGTCCTTGGGCTGGAGGGTGGCGGTGCGGTTGTCGAGCAGGAGCACGTCCGCCTTGTACTTGTCGGCGTTCTCCCAGCTCAGCGACTCGAAGTAGCCGCCCTTGTCGAGCTTGTCGGGCACGATCAGGTCCACGCCGAGGGACTTGAAGTACATGAGGTCGGCGTTGATGCCCGGGTTGGACGCGTAGAAGAGGTCGGGGCTGCCGGAGCAGGCCAGCACCTTGACCGGCTTGGACTTGGCGGCGGCGCGCAGCCGTGCCGAGGCCTTCTCGAAGCGGGTCTTGGCGTCGGTGACCTTCTTGGCCTTCAGGTCGGCGCCGAGGGACTCCGCCAGCTCGGCGTACCGCTCGATGATTTTGTCGAGCGGGGTGCGGGATGCGGTGATCGCGACGCTCTTGGCGAGCTTGAGGACCTTGTCCTTGCTCTCCTCCGGCACGAACCACAGGGCGCCCGGCTCGTACATGTTCGTCACGAGCAGGTCCGGGCCGAGCCCGGCGTACTTCTCGACGTTGAACTGGCCGTAGGCGTTGCCGATGATGGTGACCTTGGAGATGTCCAGGTCGCCGGCCTGCGGGTCGGCCTTGCCGTTCTTGAGCTTGGTCGGGCCGAACACGCCGACGATCTGGTCATCGATACCGAAATCGACCAGTGCCGCGGCGGTACCGGTGAAAGCGACGATGCGCTGTGGCACAGTCTTCAGCGAGACCTTCTTCTTCCGGTCGTCGGTGAAGCTCCAGGGCCCGCCCTCGCTTCCGCCACCGGCCGGTCCCGAGGCCTTCTCGTTGCCACACGCGGCGAGCAGCGCGCCGACGCCGACGGCCCCGCCGGCGGCCAGCAGGCCGCGTCGGGACAGGGAAGGTCTGGGGGTGTTGCTCATAGGGACGCACTTCTCTCTGGGGACGCCTGATGAGGGGGCAGCGAGGTTAGGCTAACCTAAACCGCGTGTTGGTCGACAGCCCCCCTGAAGCAACCGCCGCTCCCGTGGTGCCCCGACGACGGCAGGCCACCCGCTCCGCGGGACTCCTCGTCGCGCTCTGCGTCCTCGGAGCCATCGCCGTCCTCGGCATCGCCGTCGGGTCCAAACAGATACCCCTGGCCGATGTCTGGCACGGCATCACGCAGTATTCCGGCACCGACACCGACGTGATCATTCGCGACGTGCGGCTGCCGCGTACCGTCCTCGGGCTGCTCGCCGGCGCCGCGCTCGGCCTGGCCGGCGCGGTCATGCAGGCCCTCACCCGCAACCCGCTCGCCGACCCCGGCGTCCTCGGCATCAACGCCGGCGCCTCCGCCGCCGTCGTCACCGGCATCACCTTCTTCGGCGTCACCTCCCTCACGGCCTACGTGTGGTTCGCCTTCGCGGGCGCCGCCGTCGTCTCCGCCGCGGTCTACATCCTCGGCGGCACCCGCAGCGCCACGCCCGTACGGCTCGCGCTCGCCGGTACCGCGCTCACGGCCGTCCTCACCGGCTACCTCAACGCGGTCAACCTCATGAACACCGCGTCGCTGGACAAGATGCGCTTCTGGACGGTCGGTTCGCTGGCCGCCGCCACCATGCCCACCGTCGAGAAGATCGCCCCCTTCATCGCGGCCGGCATCGTGCTCGCCCTCCTCGTCGCCCGGCCGCTGAACGCCGTCGCGCTCGGCGACGACCAGGCACGCGCCCTCGGCGCCAAGCTCACCCGCACCCGGGTCGCCGCCATGGCCGCCGTGACCCTGCTGTGCGGCGCGGCCACCGCGGCCTGCGGGCCGATCGTCTACGTCGGCCTGATGGTCCCGCACGCCGTACGCGCCATCACCGGCCCCGACATGCGCTGGATCCTGCCGTACTCCGCGGTCCTCTCGCCGGTGCTGCTGCTCGGCGCCGACATCCTCGGCCGGATCGCGGCCCGCCCCGGCGAGATCCAGGTCGGCATCGTCACGGCCGTCATCGGCGGCCCGGTCTTCATCCATCTCGTACGGCGACGGAAGATGGCACAGCTGTGAGCACTCCCACCACCAAGACCTCCGCGCGCCCGGCCGTGAAGGCGCTGCGCACCGCCGGCGGGCTGTCGGTGCGGCTGCACCTCAGGGCGGTACTCACCGGCGTGCTGCTGCTCGCCGTGGCGCTCGCCGCCGGCGTGCTCCTCATCGGCACCGGCGACTTCCCGATGTCCTTCGGCGACGTCCTCACCACCCTCGGGGGCGGCGGCAACCCGGGGCAGGAACTGATCGTCAACGACCTGCGGCTGCCCAGGGTCCTGGTCGCGCTGCTGGTCGGCGCGAGCTTCGGACTCTCCGGCGCGGTCTTCCAGACCGTCACCCGCAACCCGCTCGGCAGCCCCGACGTGCTCGGCTTCGCGCAGGGCTCCTCCGTCGGCGCGCTGCTCGTCATCGTGTACGTCCAGGGCTCCACCGTCGCCATCGCGATGGGCGCGGTGGCCGGCGGTGTCGTCACCGGCGTCGCGATCTTCCTGCTCGCCTGGAAGCGCGGCGTGCACGGCTACCGCTTCGTCCTCGTCGGCATCGGCGCCGCCGCCATGCTCTACGCCATCGTCCTGTACCTGATGACCAAGGCGAACATCGTCGAGGCGACCCGCGCCACCACCTGGATGACCGGCTCCCTCAGCGGCCGCGACTGGGACCAGGTCTGGCCGCTGGCCGCGGTCTGCGTGATCCTGATCCCCGTGATCCTGCTCTGCGCCCGGCCGCTGGCCATGCTGGAGATGGGTGACGACTCGGCCGCCGCGCTCGGCGTCAGCACCGGCCGGATCCGCGTCCTCGCGCTGCTGGCCGCCGTTGTCCTGACCGCGTCCGCCACCGCCGCCGCCGGACCCATCGCCTTCGTCGCGCTCACCGCGCCCCAGCTCGCCCGCCGGCTCACCCGCACCACCGGCCCCAACCTGCTGCCCGCCGCGCTCATGGGCTCCCTGCTGCTGGTCCTCGCCGACCTCGCCTCGCAGCGGGTCTTCGGTGCCGACCAGGTCCCGGTCGGCGTCGTCACCGGCGTACTCGGCGGCGGCTACCTGCTGTGGCTGCTGGCCAACGAGCGCAAGGCGGGCCGGGTATGACCCGCCCGACCGCCACCACCCCGCATCCGACCGGCCGTACCACCCCCAGGAGAGCCGAAGTGAGCCGTCTCGCGGCGCAGAACGTCACCCTCGCCTACGACCAGCGGGTCATCGCCGAGAACCTCTCGGTCGACATCCCGGACAATTCCTTCACGGTCATCGTCGGCCCCAACGCCTGCGGCAAGTCCACCCTGCTGCGCGCGCTGTCCCGGATGCTCAAGCCGCAGGCCGGATCCGTCCTGCTGGACGGCTCGGCGATCTCCTCGCAGCCCGCCAAGAAGGTCGCCCGCACCCTCGGCCTGCTGCCGCAGTCCTCGACAGCCCCCGACGGCATCACCGTCGCCGACCTGGTCTCCCGCGGCCGCTACCCGCACCAGGGACTGCTGCGTCAGTGGTCCGAGGAGGACGAGCGGATCGTCCAGGAGTCCATGGACGCCACCGGCGTCGGCGAGCTGGGGGAGCGGTACGTCGACGAGCTCTCCGGCGGCCAGCGCCAGCGCGTCTGGATCGCCATGGCCCTCGCCCAGCAGACCCCGCTGCTGCTCCTGGACGAGCCCACCACCTACCTCGACATCCAGCACCAGATCGAGGTGCTGGACCTCTGCGCCCAGCTGCACGAGGAGCAGGGCCGCACGCTCGTCGCCGTACTGCACGACCTCAACCACGCGGCGCGCTACGCCAGCCACATCATCGCCATGCGCGACGGCGAGGTCGTCGCGGAGGGCGCACCGGCCGAGGTGGTCACCGCCGACCTGATCGAGCGGGTCTTCCGGCTCAAGTGCCAGATCATCGACGACCCGGAGACCGGCACCCCGCTGATCGTCCCGGCGGCGCGTACGCCCCGTAAGGCGGCCGTCCGCTGAGGCGGAGGCCCGCCGGTGCGCGCCCGGACCGCTAGAGCAGTGTCCGGAGGCGCAGCAGGTCGCGGACGCCGGCCTCCAGCTTCACCCGGCCGCTGCCCCAGGCCCGCGCGAAGTGCAGCTCGCCGTCGACCAGGGCGACCAGGTCGTCGCCGGTCATGGTGAGTCTGATCTGCGCCTTCTCCCGCGGTGGGCCCGGTACGGCGGTGACGTCCCGGAGGGTGCCGTCCGCGAGCCGGCCCACGAAGGTGACGTCGAGGTCGGTGATGCGGCAGCTCAGCGAGCGGTCCAGCGCGGCGGCATTGCGCACCGAGCCGTCCGCCGTCGTCGACATGTTGTGTGCCAGCCGGTCCAGGGCGGCGCGGCACTGTTCGAGGGAAGCCATCGACAGGGACGATACGCCGGTTCGGGCGGGCTCGTCCGCCGGTGGATGGCCGGTTCGCGGTAGCGTCGGGGGCATGCACGAGCCGACTTCCGGCGCCGACCGGCCGGAACCGCACCCCGAAGCCGCGCCGGTTCCCGACGGGCCGGATCCTGACGAGCCGGCCGGCCCAGGCCACTCCGCCGAGCGGGACCTCTCCGCCGGGCCAGACCTCTCCGCCGAGCCGGACCTCTCCGGTGAGTCCGGTCACGCCGACGAGCACGGCCACTCCGACGAGTACGACCACGCCGACGAGCCCGGCGCGGCCGGTCCGCCGCCGGAGGAGGCCGCGGGGCCGCAGCCGCTGGGTGTACCGGTCACCCCGACCAGGCACGACGAGGTGGACGACCGGCTGGCCCGGCTGGGAGACGTCGACCACCTCGCCGTCGGCGGCCACCTCCCGGTGTACGAGGATGTTCACCGGGGGCTCCGCGACACGCTGGCCTCCTTGGACCAGCAGCCGGGGCCCCGCCCCGCGGCACGGAACGACCTCAGGAGCTGAACCCCAGGTGGCAGGTGTGGCACGACGCCGACTCGACGCGGAGCTGGTGCGCCGCAAGATGGCCCGCTCCCGCGAGCACGCGAGCCAGCTGATCGCCGCGGGCCGGGTGACGGTCGGCGGGCAGCCGGCGAGCAAGGCCGCCACCCAGGTGGAGACCAGCGCTGCGCTCGTCGTCCGCGCGGACGAGAGCGACCCGGACTACGTCTCGCGCGGCGGCCACAAACTCGCCGGCGCGCTGGCCGCCTTCACGCCCCAGGGGCTGACGGTCGAGGGCCGCCGGGCACTGGACGCGGGCGCCTCCACCGGCGGCTTCACCGACGTCCTGCTGCGCGCGGGCGCGGGCCACGTCGTCGCCGTGGACGTCGGGTACGGGCAGCTCGCCTGGTCGCTGCAGAGCGACGAGCGGGTCACCGTCAAGGACCGCACCAACGTCCGTGAACTGACCCTGGAGCAGATCGACGACGTCCCCGCCGACATCGTCGTGGGCGACCTGTCCTTCATCCCGCTGGGCCTCGTCCTGCCGGCGCTCGTCCGCTGCTCCGCGCCGGACGCCGACCTCGTCCTGATGGTCAAGCCGCAGTTCGAGGTCGGCAAGGAGCGGCTGGGCAGCGGCGGTGTGGTGCGCAGCGCGGCGCTGCGGGCCGAGGCCGTACGCGCCGTGGGGGAGCGCGCGGCGGAGCTCGGACTCGGTGTGCTCGGCGTCACCGCGAGCCCCCTGCCTGGACCTTCCGGCAATGTCGAGTACTTTCTGTGGCTGCGCGCCGGTGCGCCTGCCCTGGACCCGGCGGATGTCGACCGTGCAGTGGCGGAGGGGCCGAGTTGACCACATCTGGAACATCCGAAGCACCGCAGGACCCGCGGACCGGAACGGTCTCCGTGCCCGCTCCCGTGCCGCTCGCCGGCGGGACCCGTACCGTCTTCCTGCTCGCCCACACCGGCCGGGCCGCGGCCGTACGCAGCGCCGAACTGGTCGTCCAGGGGCTGCTGCGCTGCGGCATCGGCGTACGGGTGCTGGCGGCCGAGGCCGCCGACCTGCCGCTGCCGGACTCCGTCGAGCAGGTGGCCACCGAACAGTGCGCGGCCGAGGGCTGCGAGCTGCTGGTGGTGCTGGGCGGGGACGGGACGCTGCTGCGCGGCGCCGACTTCGCCCGGACCTCCGGCGTCCCGATGCTCGGCGTCAACCTCGGCCGGGTCGGCTTCCTCGCCGAGGCCGAGCGGGACGACCTGGACAAGGTCGTGGACCGGGTGGTGACCCGCTCCTACGAGGTCGAGGAGCGGATGACCCTCGACGTGCTGGTCCGCAACAACGGCACCGTGGTGCACACCGACTGGGCGCTGAACGAGGCGTCGGTGGAGAAGGCCGCGCGGGAGCGGATGCTGGAGGTCGTCACGGAGGTCGACGGCCGCCCGGTGTCCCGCTTCGGCTGCGACGGTGTGGTCTGCGCGACACCGACCGGCTCGACCGCGTACGCGTTCTCGGCGGGCGGCCCGGTGGTCTGGCCCGAGGTCGAGGCCCTGCTGATGGTCCCGATCAGCGCGCACGCGCTCTTCGCCAAGCCGCTGGTCACCTCCCCGGAGTCGGTCCTCGCGGTGGAGGTCCAGCCCAAGACCCCGCACGGCGTCCTGTGGTGCGACGGCAGCCGCTCGGTCGAACTCCCCGCGGGCGCCCGCGTCGAGGTCCGGCGCGGCGCGGTCCCGGTCCGTCTGGCCCGTCTCCACCATGCCTCCTTCACCGACCGGCTGGTCGCCAAGTTCGCCCTTCCGGTGGCGGGCTGGCGCGGCGCGCCGCACTGACCACTTCCCGGCCGTTCCGCCCCTCCAGCCGTGCCGAGGCGGCGGAGCGGCCGGTTCCGGTGCCGGGTGCCGCTCTCCTCGGCCGCCCGCCGGTCCGCGGGCGACACGCCGTCCCGCCGTCGCCCTCCGAATCCCGCTCCGTACGGTCGCGGGCGCGTTCCCGTGCACCCGGTGCACGCCTACGGGGAAGCGGTCGTACTCATGTGCCCCGTATGCCTGCTCCCGTCAGCCCGGCGTTGCCGTCCGGCCCGGGCCACGGCGTGCGCACCCGTGTCCGGGGTGGGGTCTTCCCGACCGTTCTGCGCCGGTTCCGGCCCTGTGCGCAGCGATGACGCGGGGGAGGCCGTCGCGGGGCGGCCCCCGGACCTCGTATGGTCGTACCCGTGTTGGAGGAGATGCGGATCCGGTCCCTGGGCGTCATCGACGATGCCGTCATCGAGCTGTCCCCGGGCTTCACGGCGGTGACGGGCGAGACGGGCGCGGGCAAGACCATGGTCGTGACCAGTCTCGGCCTGCTGCTCGGCGGGCGCGCCGACCCCGCCCTGGTACGTGTCGGCGCCAAATCGGCCGTCGTGGAGGGCCGGATCACGGTCGCCCCGGACGCGCCGGCGGCGGTCCGTGCCGAGGAGGCCGGCGCGGAGCTGGACGACGGGGCGCTGCTCATCAGCCGTACCGTCTCCGCCGAGGGCCGATCACGGGCCCACGTCGGGGGGCGCTCCGTACCGGTCGGGCTGCTCGCCGAGCTGGCGGACGACCTCGTCGCCGTGCACGGCCAGACCGACCAGCAGGGCCTGCTGCGGCCGGCCCGGCAGCGCCAGGCGCTGGACCGTTACGCCGGGGACGCCGTCTCCGTCCCCCTGGAGAAGTACACCGCCGCCTACCGCAGGCTCCGCGACGTGGCCGCCGAGCTGGACGAGCTGACCACCCGGGCCCGCGAGCGCGCCCAGGAGGCGGACCTGCTCCGCTTCGGCCTGGAGGAGATCGCCGCCGTCGAGCCGCAGGCGGGCGAGGACACCGAACTGGCCGCCGAGGCCGAGCGGCTCGGCCACGCCGAGGCCCTGGCCGCCGCCGCGAGCGCGGCGCACGGGGCACTCGCGGGCGACCCGGCGGACCCCGAGGGCGTCGACGCCACCACCCTGGTCGCCGGGGCGCACCGCGCGCTGGAGGCGGTCCGCAGCCACGACCAGGCGCTGGCCGGGCTCACCGACCGGCTCGGCGAGATCGGCATCCTGCTCTCCGACGTGGCGGGCGAGCTGGCCAGTTACGCCGACGGGCTGGACGCCGACCCGCTGCGGCTGGCCGCCGTCGAGGAGCGCCGGGCCGCGCTGACCGGCCTCACCCGCAAGTACGGCGAGGACATCGCGGCCGTGCTCGCCTGGTCCGAGGAGAGCGCCGGGCGCCTCGCCGAGCTGGAGGGCGACGACGACCGGATCGGCGAGCTGACCGCCGAGCGCGACGCGCTCCGTGCCGAACTGGGCGAGCTGGCGCAGGCGCTGACCGACGCGCGCACCGCGTCGGCCGAGCGGTTCGCCGCGGCCGTCACCACCGAGCTGGCCGAGCTGGCCATGCCGCATGCCCGGGTGAGCGTGGAGATCCGGCAGACCGAGGTCGCCGAGGACGCGGACGGCGTGGCGGTCGGCGGGCGGAACGTCGCCTACGGGCCGGCCGGCGCCGACGAGGTGGAGCTGTTCCTCGCCCCGCACCCCGGCGCCCAGCCCCGCCCCATCGCCAAGGGCGCCTCCGGCGGTGAACTCTCCCGGGTGATGCTCGGCATCGAGGTGGTCTTCGCCGGCTCCGACCCCGTACCGACCTACCTCTTCGACGAGGTGGACGCGGGCGTCGGCGGCAAGGCGGCGGTCGAGGTCGGCCGCCGGCTGGCCAGGCTCGCCCGGTCCGCGCAGGTCGTGGTCGTCACCCACCTCCCGCAGGTCGCCGCGTTCGCCGACCGTCAGCTGCTGGTCGAGAAGACCAACGACGGCTCGGTCACCCGAAGCGGCGTCACCGTCCTGGAGGGCGAGGACCGCATCCGCGAACTCTCCCGCATGCTGGCCGGCCAGGAGGACTCCGAGACGGCCCGCGCACACGCCGAGGAACTGCTGGAGACGGCGAGGTCCGGCCGGTGAGCCGGGGCGGCGCGGTGGCCCGCGTCGCGGGACTGCTGGCGGCGGCCGGGACGGCCCGCGCCGCGTACGAAGGGCTGCGGCGACGGCCGCCGGGCGGCAGCACGCGGTGGCAGCGCAAGAACCACGCGGGCCGCACCGTCGACCTGTTCGGCGGGCCCGCCGCCGCCCTCGGCGCGGCGACCGCCTTCGCGACCGCACCGGGACTGCCCGGCCGGACCCGTACGGCGGGCACGCTGGCCGTCCTGGCGGCCGGCGGCTGCGGCGCGTACGACGACGTGGCCGGCGCGGGCGACCCCCGGCGCGGCTTCCGCGCGCACCTGTCCGCACTGCGGCAGGGCGAGGTCACCAGCGGCGCGGTCAAGCTGTTCGGCATCGGCGCCGCCGGCCTCGCGGCGGGCGCGCTCCTCAAGGACCGCCCGGGCGACGGGTTCCTGGCCGGCGTGGTGATCGCGGGCTCGGCCCACCTGGTGAACCTGGTGGACGTGCGCCCCGGCCGGGCCGCCGGCGCGGTCCTCGCGCTCGGCGCCCCCGGACTGCTGCGCCAGGGGACCGGCGGCGTGCTCGCCACCGCCCCCGTGGGCGCGGCGGCGGCGCTGCTCTCCGCCGATCTCGGGGAGCGCACCATGCTCGGCGACACCGGGGCGCACGCTTTGGGCGCCGCGCTCGGTCTCGCCATCGTGGCGACCAACGGCCGGACGGGCCTGCTCGTCCACGCCGCCGCGCTGACCGCCGCCGCGGCCTCGGGCGACGCCGTCAGCCGCGCCGCAGCGGCGGGCGTCCTCGTCGGATAGCCGGGGCGGCCTCGCCGGCCCGGCCACCGCACCACCCCGTCCGGAACGACCGTACGCAGTGGGGTTTGTCCCCCATGTGGGTGGTCCCGGCGGACCGCGTACGCGCCGTCGCACCACAACGGCTTGTCATCAGTGCCGCACGGACGGCACGGACTGGCATTCTGGGCGCGGCGCTCCCGCCCGCCCCACCACCGCACGCCGACCCAGGAGCCCCCGCACCCGTGAGCAGCACATCCGCCCCGCCGCCCGCGCCCTCCCTGCGCACCGTCCAGGTGCTGGGCCGCGGCAGCGCCGGCAGCGCCGCCCATGTGCACGCGCTGTCGGCGGGGCTCGTCGCGCGCGGGGTGCGGGTGACGGTCTGCGCCGCGCCCGACGCCGAGGACACGTACGACTTCTCCGGCGTGGGCGCCCGCTTCGAACGGATCCCGCCACGCACGGACCCCGGGAGCATCGCCGCGCTCCGTGCCGCCTGCGCGGACGCCGACGTGGTGCACGCGCACGGCCTGCACGCCGGGCTGCGGGCCTCCCTCGCGCTGCGCGGCCGGCGCGTCCCCCTCGTGGTCACCTGGCACACCAAGGTGCACAGCGAGGGCGCCAGGGCCCGGGTGACGCGCCTGCTGGAACGCCGGGTGGCGCGGGCCTCGGCGGTGGTGCTGGGGTCCTGCGCCGAACTGGTCGGCCGGGCCCGCGAGCGGGGCGCCCGGGACGCGCGGCTGGCACCGCCGGCCGGCCCCCGCCCGCGCACCGACGAGGAGTACGCGCGGGAGCTGGCACGGCGCGAGAAGCGGCGCGCGGAACTGGGCGCGCTGGGGCGGCCGCTGCTGGTCACCGTGGGTCGGCTGGACGCGCACCAGGGCCACGAGATGCTGCTGGACGCCGCGCACGGCTGGTGCGGGCCGGACCCGCAGCCGCTGGTCGTCGTCGCGGGCGAGGGGCCGCTCCGGCCCGCGCTCCAGCAGCGGATCGACGCGGAGGGGCTGCCGGTACTGCTGCTCGGGCGCCGCGAGGACGTGCCGGGGCTGCTGGCCGCCGCCGACCTGGTGCTGGCACCGGCGCGCTGGGAGGCCCGCTCGGTACTGGCCCAGGAGGCGCTGCGCGCCGGCGTCCCGCTGGTCGCCACGGACGCCGGCGGCACCCGCGAACTGGTCGGCCGGGCCGCCGAACTGGTCCCGTACGGCGACGCCCCGGCGCTCTCCCGCACGGTCGTGGAACTGCTCGACGACCCGGCCCGGCGAGCGGCCCTCGCCGCCGCCGGCCGCTCCCAGGCCGCCGGGTGGCCGACCGAGGACGACACGGTCGCACAGGTTCTGAGCGTCTACGACGAACTGCAGCAGGCCAGGGACTGAGGGACCGGGGACCGGCCGTGGGTCAGCCCTCCGACGACCGGCCCCCGGTCAGCCGCCCATGTCGCGGCATTCCTCGTTGCCGTCGCCGCTGCGGCAGCCGACGGGGCCTCGGTACTCGGACGTGGGAACCGTTTCCCGGTGTGTGTCGCGGTACTCCAGTGCGGCGCCGGCCAGTGCGCCGAGCGTGAGGAGGGCGGCCGCCAGGGCCTGGGCGACCGCGGCGATCGGTGCCCGGGTGCGGAAGAGGCCGTAGGAGGCGAGGGCCGTGAGCGCCGCGAGGACGATGACGGCGATCAGGCCGCCCGCCGTGGCCTGCGCCGTGGCCTCCGCGGCGGCGGCGAAGTCGTCCTCCGTGCCGCCGTGGCCCCAGGCGTACATCCCCGCCGCGAACCAGATGGCAAGCACGAGCCCCGCGTCCACCGCGAGCAGGAGCAGCGCGAGGAGGGCGTCGGCGAGCGGGTGGAGGCGCCGGGGGCGGGGCGCTGCGGGGGCGGAGGCGGCGGCCATGGCCGCAGTGTCGCGCGAGGGGGCCGTGCCCGCCTGAGTACGGATACTCAAGCCCGCACGCGCCTCCCCGGTCCCGTCCGGCGCCCGCGTACCGCTAGCCGCGTTCCGTGTGGCGCCGTGCGTGCAGCGCCAGCCGCAGCCCGAGCACCGTCTGCGGGTCGTCCAGGTCGGTGCCGAGCAGCTGGGAGATCCGGGCGAGCCGGTCGTACAGGGTTTGCCGGTTGACGTTCAGGTCGCGGGAGGTCTCGGCCTTGCGGCCCGCGCTGGCGAGGTACGCCTCCAGCGTGGGCAGCAGCGGCTGGCGCGCGGTGCGGTCGTGGGCCAGCAGCGGGCCGATCGCCCGCTCCACGAAGTCGGTGAGCATGCCCTCCTCGCCGTGCTCGCGCATTCGCCACAGCAGGAGTTCGATGTCCAGGCGGCGGGCGTCGTACCAGGCCCGCGGCGGCAGCCCCTGGGCCGCGGCGGCTGCCTCGGCGGCGTGCCGCAGACCGGGCCCGGTCGCGGCCCAGTCGCCGGGTACGCCGACCACGACGACGGGGCGCTGTGCCGCGGGCCGGTCCAGGCCGGCCCGTACGACGCCGGCCCGCAGGGCGTCCGCGATCCGGTCGGCCACGCCGTCCCGGTCCTGCCCCTCGCGCACCCCGGCCACCAGCGGCACCCGCCCTTCCACGGGCCGCACGCCGAGCAGGACGGGCGCGCCGAGCGCGGCCAGCTCCTCGCGCAGCGCCTGGGCGAGCAGCGCCCAGCCGGCCGCCGTGGGCAGCCCGGACGGCAGCCGCATCACCACCGGCAGCAGCGCCGCCTCACCGGGCCGGAAGCCCAGCAGCCGGGCCTGGCCGGGCGCTTCGGCGGCGGAGATCCGGCCCTCGGCGAGGTCGGCGAGGAAGTCGCCGCGGCCCCGCGCCGCCAGCCCCTCCTCCTGGCGGGACTGGAGCATGACGACGGCGAGCAGGTCGGCGGCGCGTTCGGCGGCGATGCGGTGGACGGGCGCGAGGGCCGCGTTGACGGGGAGCAGGACGAGCCGGGCCCGTACGGCGTCGGGGCCGTGACCGCCGCCGGGCACGTCCACCCGAAGGCCCTTCTCGCGCAGCCCCTCCCACGCCTGGAGCGGGTCGGCGTCGGCGGCGGCGCCGTCGTCGGGGCCCGCGGCGTACAGCGGGCTGCCGTCCGGGGCCTCCAGGCAGAGCGGGTTGCCGGTGAAGGCGGCCAGCAGACGCAGCACCTCGGAGGCGCCGCCGCCGCGCAGCAGGACGTCCGTACAGCGGCGCAGCACCTCGTCGGCGCGGCGCATCAGCGTGTAGTGGCTGTTGACGATCTCGGTGTGGATCTCCTCGGTGACCGAGACGTACGGCACCTCGCGGTGCAGCTGGATCAGCGGCAGGCCGCAGGCGCGGGCGCTCTCGACCAGCGCGGTGGGCAGCGACTCGAAACGGGCGCCCAGCTCCACCACGAGCGCGGCGATCCCGCGGTCGGCGAGCTTGCGGACGAAGGCCCGCTGCTCGGAGGGGCGGGCGCCCAGGCCGAGGCCGGTGGTCAGCAGCAGCTCGCCGCCCTTGAGCAGCGAGGCGATGTTGGGGACCTCGCCGGCGTGCACCCAGCGGACCGCGCGGTCCAGCCCGTCCTCACCCGTGATCACCTCGGGCAGCCCGCGCCGCAGCGTGGGCAGCTCCAGTGCCCTGCGTACCGTGATCTCGGCTTCGCTCATCACTTCCGACCCCATGGCGTCGAACGCTACCCGGAGCGGCGGGCGCCCGCCGCCACGGGAGCCCTGGTCGGAGCGGTGCGGCCGGGCCGGTCAGCCCGATTCGCGGACCACCAGCTCGGCCGGGGTGACGACGGGGGAGAGGTCCTCGCCGCCGGAGGCCAGCCGGCGCAGCAGGAGGCGGGCCATCAGGCGGCCCATCTCCTGGACGTCCTGGCGGACCGTGGTCAGCGGTGGGTCCGCCCAGGCCGCCGGGGCGAGGTCGTCGTAGCCGACCACCGCGACGTCCTCCGGAACCCGCCGGCCGCGGGCGCGGAGGGTGCGCAGGGCGCCGGTGGCCATCAGGTCCGAGCAGGCGAAGACGGCGTCGAGGTCCGGCTCGGCGTCCAGCAGCGCGGCCATGGCCCGCTCGCCGCCCTCCGCGGTGAAGCCGCCGTCGGCGATCAGCCGCTCGTCCACGGCCGGCGCGCCCGGCCCGCCGAGCGCCTCGCGGTAGCCGTCCAGTCGGTCCTGGGCCGAGGTCTGGTCCAGCGGGCCGGTGATGACGGCGATACGGCGCCGGCCCCGGGAGAGGAGGTGCCGCACGGCCTGCCGCCCGCCGTCGCGGTTGTCGGTGTCGACGTACAGCGGCCGGGCACCGGCGGGGCCGTCGTCCGTCCAGTCCGGACGGCCGCCGAAGACCGTGGGCAGCCCCGAGGCGTCGGCCATCGCGGGCAGCGGGTCGGCGCTGTGCAGCGAGAACATCAGCGCGCCGTCGACGTGCCCGCCCGACAGATAGCGGCCGATGCGTTCGTGGTCCCGGTCGCTCTCCACCATCAGCAGCAGCAACTGGGTGTCGGCGGCGGCCAGTTCACGGCCGATGCCGCGCAACTGCTGGGCGAAGAACGGGTCGGAGAAGACCCGGGTCTCGGGCTCGGCGATGACCACGGCGACGGCTCCGGTGCGCCGGGTGACGAGCGAGCGCGCCGCGCTGTTGGGGACGTACCCCAGCTCGGCGACGGCCCGCCGGACCTTCTCGCGGATCTCGGTGCGGACGCCGGGGCCGCCGTTGACGACGCGGGAGACGGTGGCGCGGGAGACGCCGGCCAGCGCGGCCACCGCCTCCAGGGTCGGTCGCGGGCCGCCGGACACGGACATCTCGAACTCCTCTCGTCTCGCGGTGGGTTGACGGTACCGCCAGAAGTGGGCAGGGTGACCCTACTTCATGTGAGAGCGCTCTCACCCCTCCCCCCCGCAAGGAGCCGTCTCATGATTTCTCGTCGTGCCCTGCTCGGCGGTCTGGCCGCGAGCGCAGCCGCCGGCACCGGTCTCACCCTGGCCGGCCGGGCCATCGGAGCGCCCGCGCCGGTCCGCTCCCGGGCCGCCGGCCTCCCCCTGGAGATCGTCAACAACTCCGGTGAGTTCGGCAATTCATCGGTGTACGTCTACATCGTCGGCAACGACGGCACCCAGCAGGTCCGCGTCACGCCCGAGGGCGAACTGAAGCCGGTCGCGGTCTCCGACAACGGCTCGGACGGGTTCACCGACTACGCGATACCGCTCGCCGGGAGCGGCACCACCGCCCTCACGCTGCCGAAGATGTCCGGCCGGATCTACACCTCGCTGGGCGGCAAGCTGAAGTTCAAGGCCGTCGAGGACGGCAACGGCAAGGCCGCGCTCGCCTATCCGGCGGGCTGGGTGGACTCCGACCCCAACTTCGGGGTGCTGCACGACTGCGCGGAGTTCACCTACAACGACGGCGGAATGTACTGCAACACCACGATGGTGGACATGTTCAGCGTGCCGCTGGCGATCAAGCTGACCGGCGCCAAGGACCAGACGGCGGGGCTGCTGAAGGACGGCGCCCGGGACAAGATCTTCTCCGACCTGGCGGGCGTCGAGGGCTTCGGCAAGCTCGTGATCGACGACAAGCGGGTCATCGCGCCCGGACACGGCCTGGGCTCCGGGAGGTTCGACGAGAACTACCTGGCCGCCGCCATCGACGAGGCATGGGCCGCCTACGAGTCCAAGGACCTGAAGGTCACCACCAACGCCGGGACGTTCACCGGCCGCACCTCCGGCGGGAAGCTCTCCTTCACCGGCCCGGCGTCCGTCTCCTTCGACAAGCCGAGCACCAAGGACGTGCTGTTCTGCGACGGCAAGCTCGCCGCGCCCAACGACGGTACGACGGGCCCGGTCGCCGCGATCCTCGGCGCCGCGCTCAACCGGGCCACCCTCACCTCGCACGCCGAGCAGCCCACCACCGACCCCGCCGCCTTCTACCAGCAGAAGCTCGCCAACCACTACGCACGGGTGATGCACGACGCCACGCAGGACGGCAAGGCGTACGGCTTCGCCTTCGACGACGTCGCCGGCTTCGCCTCGTACATCGAGGACGGCGCGCCCAGCAAGTTCACCCTGACGCTGACGCCGTTCTGACCGGCGCGGCCCCATGAGCCAGGGCTCCGGCCGTGCCGCAGCGGCACACGGCCGGAGCCCTGTTCGTCGTGCGCGGGCCGCTGTAGGTTCCCGTGAGCCATGTCGTTCTGAAGCGCCTTGAAGTGCGGTTTCGGCGTCTGATCCCGGGACTGTGTCATCGGAGCAATTCCGTTGTCGTGTCATTTTCCTCTGGACGGGTTCTTGTTCGGTCACAGGAGTAAGCAAACTGAGGTAGATCGGCTATGACGGAGATCCTTCCAAGGCCTCCACACCCTTCCGACCTGTACCGCCGCTGCCTCGCCACGCTTCGTCGAAGGCGCCCGCTCGGACCCCGACCACACGGCCGACCTGCCCGTGGCACGCCCCGGCGTCGACCAGACTCTGCCGTCATGACCTCGACCGACGCCCCCAGCGAGAAGCGTCCCGCAGCTCTGATCAATAGGCGTCCCTGAGCAGTCATCGCAGTCACGACGAACCGCCTCGGCGAAGGGCGTACTGATCCGGCCCGGCCAGGACGCGTCGCCGTGAACGTCCCCGTCCTGGGGTCCATAGGAACCGGTGGCCCTTATTCGGAGGCTTGCGGTGACGCAGTGGCGGACTGTGTATCGCATACGGAGGTGAAATCGAGTCGACTTCACCCTGGGAGACGATCCGCCTCATGGACCGAGTAGTCGCTTCAATGTTCGGTAAGGCCATGCGGAAGTGACTCAGTGAGGCCAAAGCGGCTGTCTGGGAAACCTCGAATGCAATTATGCGCCGCCACGTCATGACGTTGGCATGTGACTGAATCGCATCGCGGACTCCGGTGCCGCATTGCCCGTCCCTCGTGCCTCATGGATCCTGAAAGGCTTTTTCGGTCAACCTTGAACTTGGGGGCGGGATGTCAAGCGCAGCAGTGGTCCGTAGCGATGATCCGAAGGCGGTGCGCCAGACCCGCGCCTTGATCGACTGCATGCGAGAGTTCGTGCGCGGTTCCTACACCGCTGTCCGAGACTGCGCCAAGTACCCGGACACGCTCTGGCTGGAGGATGTCCCCGAAGGCGTGCTGCGCAGCCCCTCGGCAGCTGGCACGGTGCTGTTCACCGCCAAGCACCACCCCGCCCGCCAAGCGCCGGCCCTACCGGCGGAGCTGGAGGGCTGGGTCTCGGTGGCCGAAGCCACCGCGCCCGGCGAGCAGGACCCGGCCCTGGCCGCACGCGGTCCGGGCCACGCCTGGGTGGAGGACGAGCACGGCGATCTCACCGAGGTTCACGAAATCCCGCAAGAAGATGCCGCCGAGGTGACCCGGGCCTATCGACGGTGGCTGCCCCTGTGGCGGCGCTGGGCCAGCGCCGAACGGGCCGCGCAGCCGCACCGCGCTCTGTACCAGCGTCTCTACCGCATGGCCAAGAAGATCCAGCAGGACGGCGAAATACTCGAGGCGGTGCTGGCAGTCGGACTGCTGACGATCGGCACGGACCGCCCCACCGGCCGGGTGCACCGGCACCTGCTGACCGCGCCCGTCACGCTGAGGATTGCGCCGGACACCGTGGATGTCACGGTCTCGCTCGCGCCTGAGAACGTCCCACGGCTTGAGGACGGTGACTTCCTCAGCGAGAGCGACGGCTACAGCTCCGAGCTTTTGGCAGGGGTGCGCTCGCAGGCCGAAGACACCCTGGTCCATCCGCTGGCCCCCGATGCCCAGGAGCTGCTGCGCACCTGGTCCCAGCGTGCCTTCGGAGCCGACCGGGCCGTACCCTTCGACACCAGCCTGCACCGCCCGGCCGGCACGCCGGCCTCCGCCCCGCAGCTGCACTGGGCGCCCGCCCTCCTCCTGCGCGAGCGCGGCCAGAGCGCCGTGATCAATTTTTATGACGGGATCGCCCGCCACCTTGCCCAGCCCGGCGCCCGCAGCCCGCTGGGCCTGGCACAGATCCTCTACAAGCTCGAACCCGCACAACGCACCGGCTGGGGGAGCGGCGGCCAGCACGCCGTGCCGCCCGCGCTCGGACCTGACCCTCTCTATCCCCTGCCCACCAACGAGGCACAGCGCGATGTCCTCGAACGCCTGCAGCACGACACCGGCGTCGTGGTCCAAGGCCCTCCGGGCACCGGCAAGACCCACACCATCGCCAACCTCATTATCGCGCTCCTCGCCGATGGCAAACGCGTGTTGGTCACCAGCGAAAAGGGCCAGGCCCTGCGTGTGCTCAGAGACGAGCTGCCACCCGCACTGCGCGACTTGTGCGTGCTGCAAGGCGACCGCAGGGACGGTGATCACGAACAGCTGCAGCAGTCCATCCGCGCCCTGTCACAGCTCAGCGCCACCACTTCTCCGCAGCGCCTGGCCGAGCGGACCACCGCCAACGACGCCCTGCGCGCCGAGCTGAAAGCCGAGCGGGCACGGCTGAGGGACCAGCTCAGAGCCCTGCGGGAGACAGAGTGGTACGAACACAGCGAGATAGCCCCCGGCTATCAGGGCCGACTCGCGCAGATCGTTCATGCCATCCAGGCGGTTGCACCGCAGTACGACTGGCTTCCTGCCGTGGAAGACCAGGACGACACCGCTCCGCTGGCGAACGACGAAGCACAGCGGCTGTTGAGCCTCATCGCCCGCCACGGCCCGGACATCCTCAACGAACAAGATCTAACCTGCCCCGACCCGGCCGCCCTGCCTGCACCGGAAACGGTGGAGGAGCACATCCACACCCTGGACCAGGCAGTGCACGCCTGCAGCAAGAGCTCCTCAGCCCCCCTCGTGCAGCAGCTGGCCGGCCATGGCGAAGAGCTCCTCCGCAAGCTGGAACAGTCTCTGGACCAGGGCGCGCGGGCCCTCCTGCACGAAGGCCTGCCGCCGGACCCCACCGCCTGGAGCGAAGGCGACTGGACGTACCGGGCCCTGGCCGATGCCCTGGGCCGCCGCAGCCCCCAGCTCTGGGCCAGCATCCGCACGGTCTCGGATCGGGCACAGCACATCCAAGACGCCCTCGTACAGGCATCCTTTCCCGACGTCGACCTGCCGCAGGATCTGACGCCGGCGGAGGAAGCCCAGCTCGTAGCAGCCGGACGCGACTTGCAGCAGTTCCTCCGCGAGGGCCGCCGGCTGCGCAAATGGCTGCCCAAGACAGCGGTGCAGAAGGAAGCCCGCCCGCTTCTCCACCGATGCCGCGTGGACGGACGCGCCCCCACCAGCCACGCTCAGGTCGCCGCCGTAGTGCTACACCTGGAGATGCGCCGCTGCGCCCGCCAACTCAACGAGCGCTGGACCGGCGTGGCGGCCCCTGCCACGCAGCACGGGGCAGAGGGCATCCTGGCCGAACTCCTGGACCGCCGCCCCCGCCTGCAGGCCATCGACGACTGCGCCGCCGCCGTCCACCAGGTCCACGACCTGCTCACGCAGGCCGGCATCCCCGCCAGCACACGCACATTCCAGCAATGGCAAACAGTCCGCACCGCAACAGCCGACGCACGCCTGCTGCGGGAAGCCTGGACCGCCGAACAGAATCTCGCCGACCTCCTTGCCCAGGTGCCACCTGCTGCCACCCACTCGGCGCCGCAGCTCACCGCACTCCACCGCGCGGCCACCACACGCGACCCGCAGGCATATGCCCAGGCCATGGACGAGCTCAGCGCCGCCTACCACCGGCAGGCCGACCGCCGTGAGACCCGCAAGCTCATGGACCGCCTCACCCAGGCTCACCCCCTCCTCGCCCGCCACCTGATTCGTACTCCCACCGACCCGGCCTGGGAGACGCGGCTGAGCAAGCTCAGCCAGGCATGGGCCTGGCGCCGCGCCCACTCCTTCGTGGACCTGCACCTTGCCCCCGGCCGGGAAGACCAGCTGGAGGGCCAACTAGCGCAGGTCGAAGCACATCTGCGGACCACCGAAGAGCAACTGGCCGCCGACCGCGCCCTGACCCACTGCCTGCAGCGGATGACCACAGCGCAGAAACAGGCACTGGCTGCCTACGCCACTGCGATCTCCCACGCCGGCAAAGGCACCAGCGCCTCGAGCAAACGCCACCGTCGGCAGGCCCGCTCCGCGATGCACGAGGCCCGCGGCGCCGTCCCCGCCTGGGTCATGCCCATCCGCCAGGTCACCGAGATGATCGCCCCCGAGCCCGACGCCTTCGACGTCGTCATCGTCGACGAGGCCAGCCAGGTCGGACTCGACGGACTGCTACTGCTCTGGCTCGCCCCGCGCATCATCGTCGTCGGCGACGACAAGCAGTGCAGCCCCCTGTACATGAACAGCCGGCACGACCGCATGCAGCGGATCTTCGACGAACGCCTCACCGACCTAGCCCCTTGGCAGCGCACCGCCCTGGACCCCAAGTCCAGCCTCTATGACCTGCTCTCGCAGCGCTTCACCGAAGTCATCCGGCTGACCGAACACTTCCGCTGCATGCCCGAAATCATCCAGTGGTCCTCCTCCCAGTTCTACTCCGGCAACGAACTGGTGCTCCTGCGGCAGCACGGCGTCGACCGCCTCCCCCCGCTCAAGGTCGTCCACGTGCCCGAAGGCCACTGCGAAGGCCGCCTCGAGAACCTGACCAACCGCCCCGAAGCCGACCGCCTCATCGCCCAGCTCCGACAGCTGACCGAAGACCCCGCCTACGCTGACCGAAGCATCGGCGTGATCGTGCTCCGCTCCGGAGCCCAGGTCAGGCTTCTGCAAAACCTCCTCGACATCCATATTGACGCACCCGCCCGCGAACGCCACCGGATCCGGGTCGGCACGGCGGAGAGCTTCCAAGGTGCCCAACGCGATGTCGTCCTGCTCTCCATGGCGATCGACGGCAAGCACACCCGGGCCATGACCTCCAAGGGAGACAGACAACGCTTCAACGTCGCAGCCAGCCGCGCCCGGGACCAGATGTGGCTGTTTACCTCTGTCACCGCCGACCAGCTCAGCAGCAAGGATCTCCGGCGCTCCCTCCTCGCCTACATGCAGTCACCGCCCGCCCAGCACGACACTCACCCCCGACTGGCCAACGTCACTCCCGACCAGCAGTGCGCGCCCTTCCAGTCACTGTTCGAACAGCGCGTCTTCCTGCGTATCCGCGACCGCGGATACCACGTAGTGCCCCAGTGGAAGGTCAGCAGCAAGTACATCGACCTCGTCGTCATCGGCAAACACACCCGCCTCGCGGTCGAGTGCGACGGCAGCCCCTACCACTCCACCGTGCAGCAGATCCACGACGACTACGAGCGCGAGCGGGAGCTGCGACGTGCCGGCTGGGACTTCTGGCGGGTACGCAGCAGCCAGTTCGAACTGGACCCTGACGCCGCCATGTCCACCCTCTGGTCCCGACTCCGAACGCTCGACATCCACCCCCTCGACGCCGCTCAGGACGAGTCCGGCACCCCCCATGCGCCCACCTGGACGCCGATCGCACTACCCGACGACGAAGCCGACGAACAAGGTCTCGAACCCCTCGACACTGATGAAGCACCAGGCGATGCGGAGACACTGAAATGAACCACTTCTTCGACGACAGCACCCTCATCGAGATCGCCCACCTCATCTGCGGCGACGAACCACCTCTGCGCTATCGCAGAGGGTTCGAACTCAGTGGTTTCTTCCGCCGCGCCCACTGGGACGACGTGCCTGACCACGATGAATCCCCCCGCCACCAGTGGACCGTGCAGCTCCTTCGCGAACGACAGCAGCACAACCCCGAGGACATCACTCGCGCCGTTCTCCGCCTGGCGAATCGCCTGGAATACCACGGCCTGCCACGAGAATACGAAGCCACTCTCCAGCAGCTCAACGAAGTCCTCGCCCTGGAGGGCTTGCAAGCACAACAGCAACAGGGCAGGCCCGTTCTTGTCCCCTACGACGAAACCGACGGGCCCCGCCTGCGCCGTGTAGAGCTCAAGGTGTCCATCATCGATGTCATTGCCGAGCCTGAACTCGCCAAGGCCATCCAGAACCGTCTCGACGAAGCGCACATCTGCCACGAACACGGCGCCTACACCGCCGCGATCATCATGCTCGGCAGCCTCCTCGAAGGAGTCCTGGTCCACGCAGCACAGGCTCGTCCCCGCACCGTGCGCATGCCCAAACCCCTCGGGCAGATGGGTCTCCAAGCTTTGGTGGAACTCGCACATTCCCAAGGCTGGATTGAATACGACGCGAAGCTCGTCTCCAACCTGGTCCGCCACTACCGCAACCTCGTCCACCCTCTACAGGAGACCAAAACCAAGCACAGCCCCGACGAAGACACCGTGGACGCGTGTTGGAACGTCGTCAACATGACCTTGAATGACCTCGCTGCTACCGCCGCTTTATAAAGGCATCCAGTACACCGTTCACCAGATCACACCACTCCGGAACTGTTCCCACTCTCGGCAACGCGGTCAGTCAGTCGTGGGCATCGAAGGCTGCGCATTCAAGCGACTGCAGCGGCCGTACATCCCCGGCAAGCGCGCGGGCGGTTGGCGGAAGTACCGAGTACAGCAGTTCTCCGAGGCCATCGTTGGCGCCGCCACCGGCACCCTGCGCTGGCCCGGGGTGTTGCTGCCATTCTCGCCCGCGACGTCGCCGCTCAGCTCACGCCCGCCGAGGCCGGACACCCCTGGACCGGCCGGACGTTTAGCGCGGGCTGGGAACGAACGTCACCCTCGTCACCTCCGAGCTGGTTGCCGAGATCAGCGCCGACGTCGCGCTGGACGGGACCGGCCGTTGGCGGCACCGCTCCCGATTCTCCGCCTGGCACTGTCTCACGGCTGCGAGGCGCTCACCGTGCACGGTCGCACCGTCAGGAGCGGGGCTTGGCTCACCGAGGCCCCGCCTAAGACGTCGGCTAGGTGCGCCGGGTGGCGCCCCGGGGCGATGGAAGCTGGAACGAGAGCAGCGCCGCCCATGATTGGGCCTGACCGGTACACGTAGAGTTATCCGATGAAGCGAAGCCTGTTCGACCTCGCCCGGAAACTGAAGCCGGAGAACGTGAGTCGCGAATTCCGCGACTTCCGTGAAGGTCACGTCTACACCGCCGCGCGCCGCCTGATGGACGAGACATGGTCCGACTTCGCGGACGTCGACCACAGCTTCGTCCGTGAATTCCAGACGGCAGGCTTCTCCGCCCGAGTCCTGGAACTGGCTCTGTTCGCCGCTCTGCAGGAACAGGGCAAGGAACTGGACCGGACCAGTGCTGCTCCGGACTTCGTCGTGCGCGGTGCCACGCCCGTGGCCATTGAGGCGACCACCACGAACCCGCCCCAAGGCCAGGAAGCCGACGACGCTGAGAGCACCGCGGCGGTACGTCGTCTCATACCCGACGACCTCGAAGCCGAGGAAACGGAGTTCGTCTTCCAGGCCGGCAAGGCGCTACGGCGCAAGCTCACCCACCGTGACGCCCAAGGACTCGCCTATTGGGAAAAGCCTCACGTCGACGCAGTGCCCTTCGTGCTGGCCCTGCAGTCCTTCCACAGCCCCCGTGCCCTGTCCCACCCCGTCGGCCCTTTGGCGACCTATCTGTACGGGCTCCGCGACATCGCCACCCGCGACGGTGACGGCTCCCTCGTTTTGAACTCCCAAGTGGTCACGGAACACCGCCGTAGGTACAAGGCGACCCCTCTGCGCAGCGCCCTGTTTGCCCAGCCTGAAGCCGAGCACTTGGCCGCGGTCATTTTCACCAACAGTGCCACTGTCTCGAAGTTCGCCCGTATGGGTACCGAACGTGGATACGGACCGGACGATGTGGCTATGGCCCGCTGCGGCATCATGTATGACCCGGATCCAAACGCGGCTGTGCCCGTGCCGTTTGCCTACGTTGTGGGCGACTACGGGCCGGAGGAGCACGAGACCTTCAGCGAGGGCTTTCACGTGCTGCACAATCCGTGGGCTCGCAACCCTGTAGCCGACGGCGCCCTGGACGGCTTCACTGAGCACCGTCTCCAGCCGGATGGCCGGCTCCTCACCACATATCGCCGGCCCGATTACTTCTTTTCCAAAACCCTGATGTCTCAAGGTGACAACGCCCTGCAGTGGGTTCACTACAAAGCTCAGCAGTACCTGATGGGCATGGCAGGGCACTCGTAGGACCTTGATCGTGTCGTCGCGAAGGCCCGGGAAGTCTTCTGCACTGTGATGTGCACAACGCGATGCCAGTGGGCGCTCGTACGCTGCATGCATGGCTCGTTCCTGGACGCGACTGCATGAGTACCTCGGTGCCCCGCCCGGCCCGCTCAACTTCGACATGATCGCTAGGGCCGCCGCCGACCGGCTGGCCGAATTCGATGACCTGGACTGGAAGGAGCAACTGCCCCAGCCGCCGAGGGATGGCCGCTGGAACGAACTGGCCAAGGACGTCGCAGCGATGGCCAATACCCGCGGCGGTCTGATCATCTACGGAGTACGCGACAAGACCTGCGACCTGGTCGGTATCGACCCCGATGAGGCGAACCCCGACCAGTACGCCCAGTGGGTCCGCAACCACGTCCACCCCTACCTGGCCGACCTCACCTTCACCACTTTCGACTCCCCAGACGGAGCCACCAGCGTCCTTGTGGCCGACGTCCCGGCCAGCCCCATGGCACCTCACCTTGTCTACGGCACCGCTGCCAAGGACAAAGACCAACAGGCCGCTGTCGCCCCCTACCGCGACCGCGATCACACTGCCTGGATGGCCGAACACCAGCTGGAACGCGCCTACCGCGACCGCTTCACCCGCGCCCAGCACGCCGAAGACGAAGCCCAGCGCCTCCTCAAACACGCCCAAGAGACCGCCTTCGTCCACGAGCGAAAGCCTTCGGCCTGGTTTTTCGCCGTAGCCCGCCCCGAGCGCCCGCTGCCGCGTACCGCGCCTCGCCCCGCATCCGATGACGCCTTCGCAGCGGTCAGAACTGCCCAAACTCGCTCCCAGCAGCTAACGGGTAACCCCACAGTCACCGGGGTTCTGTCCGGACTGCTGAGCACCCCACGCCCCGGGCTGCGCTGCTGGGTGATGCAGACCCTCACTCTGGGAGTCGGCCGACAGCTCTACGCCGAGCTGCATCACGACGGCAGCATGGTGCTGGCCGCAGACCTTTCCGGGAAGCTTGCAGACGACGGTTTCCTGCAACCTCCGGAGAACAGCCTCCTGGTCGACCAGGACTACACCGCGGGATGCTGCTGCGACGCCGTCACCATCACCCAGGAACTGGCCCGCTGTCTTGGCGTCGACAGCGCCCTACGCCTCACCGCATCGGTAGCCGCTGCCACGCCCACTGCTCTCGTTCCTGTGACCACTTTCAGCGGCTTCAAGGAAATCCCCGACCGTGCCCGTTACCCGCACCGCGTCCAAACGGTATCGGCACTCCTGAGGCCCATTGACACCGAGGACGTCCTGCGCAGTACCGCGCAGGAGGTCTTCACGGACCTGATGAACCAATTTGGTCTTGACCCACAGCTGTAGCAGCGCTCGTGAGGATCACCGTGTCGTGGGCTCAGTCCCATTTGCTGCCGTCTTCCTTTGCTGGGCAGCGTGAGCAAGCTGGTGGAAGGAGAGCTGCCGGGCTGCGGGTGTCAGGGAGTAGTAAGTGCGTCGACGGCCGCAGTTGTTCTCACCCGCGATACGTCTGAGCCGGTCTTCGGGAGCTTCGAGTTGGCTGTTCAGCCAGCCGTTTTCCTTAAGGCGCTTGAGCTGCTTGAAGACGGTGGTGAACGGTATGCCAGTACCTGCATGGATTTGGGCAGCGTAGGTCCGCTGATTCCGGTTTGCGAAAAGGTGTTGCAGCATCGGGAGCAGTGGCGAGGGGATAGAAAGGTGGTCTGGAACCGGGGTCTGCGAGGACAGCAGGGTCAGCGCACTCCGTTCACCGTCGGCGGCCTTCACTGAGGCGTTGAGTTGTTCCTGGTTTGGCATGGTTTCCATGCGGGCGCCGAGTGCCTTTCGCATGAGCTCTTGCACCTGGTCGCTGTTGAGGTCCTGCAGAAGGGCAATTCCGCGGTGGGTGGGACGCTGAGGCGAGTGGCGGACGGATCGCTCGAACAGGTCGGCGCCGATGGCCTGCTCCAACTGGCCTAACTGCATTGCCAGGGCCCCGGGCGTGAGGTCGCAGTAGTCAGCTGCCGCGGACAGCGTGGGAAACGCCATGTGGACCTGGAAGCGGCGCAGTCGAAGCCATCCGTGCAGGGTTCCTTCGACTGCTGCTCGAATGTCACGAGGCACGGATTCGTCGAGCTTTGCGTGCATGGCGGGCCGACTGTAAACACCGGACGGACGGCGGGGAACACCGAGCTCTTCGAGTCTGTGAAGGACCACGGTGCCGCAGACTCCGGATTCCTCGCCGATATCCTCGGCAGAGCGCGTTCGGTCCAGGTATTGCTCGCGCAGCCAGTCGTCATCGAATTGATGAGGACGCTGTCCGCGTCGAATCGTGATGCCCAGGTCTTTGACGTGCTGCAGCACGCGTTTCAGCACAAGGTTGTGGCTCTTGGCGATGTCGGAGAGGGAAGTGTCGCCTTCCGTGTACTCGCGGTGCAGGTATTCCGGCGTCAGCACCCGTCGCTCCCGCTCACGCAGCCGCCATCTGCCGAGTCCTGAGGTGGTGCAGGTCGCGTTCTGATAGGCCCTTTCCCACACGCTTCGAGCGAGGGGCTCCATGTTTTGCAGGTCGTGAAGCGTCAGTGACTGTAGGAACGAGGAGAGACATTGGTCCAGTTGTTGGTAGACGGTGTCGGTGGCCGCCTGCGCGGCTGTCGGTAGTGCATCGATGTGCTGCTGGGCTTGAAGGATTGGGTGGCGGGTGCCGAGCCGTAAGGGAGAGACGCCGCTCAGATCGGTTCCGCAGACGCTCCGGCGGCCGGTTGCACGCAGGCAGTGCCCTGGCGGATGGCGGTGCACTGACCTGGGCAGGAAGTTGCGGGGTTCGGCCTGACACCCCGGGCAGAGCTGCTGCAGGAGCGCTCGGTGCCTGATGCAGGCGAAGGACCAGGGCAGCCACCAGCGTGTTGGCCAGCGGCCCTGGCTTTCGTGCAGGCACTCGGGACAGAACCGCCAATGGGGTGCGTGAAGACCGAAAAAATTGGTCGGGAGGGCGGCTGCCTCCAGACCGCCCCGGGGCATTTCCAGTTGTTTTTCCAGACGGCTGAGCACCTGTGGCGCCAGCCCGGCGACAAGGTAGTGGGTGCGCGGTGCCCTTGGCAGGTCGAGGGCGTCCACCAGGGAAGACAGTGATGTCCAGCAGCGACGGGCGAGGGCCTCAAGCCAGCTGTCCATGCTCTCGCCGGGCAGGGGGAGCACCCGGATCGGCAGGGTGCGAAGGTCCTTCATGCTGCCCTCTTCTTCGGCCGGCTGGTCAGGCGGCCGGATGCGAGTGCCTGCTGAAGCTCGGTCCGGCCTTGCTCGGCTGCGGCATCGTTCTTCACCTTGTCCAGCAGCCGGGCGTCCAGGCGTTCGGCGCCGGTGCGGACGGCTCGCTGACAACCGCGGTTGATCAATGTCATGAGCGAGCCGATGTGCCCGGTGCTGCGGGCAAACAGGTAGTCGGACAGCTCATCCGCGATCATCCCGGGGTACTTCTCCGCCAGGACGACGCGCTTTTCGACGGCCAGGAGAGTGTTGCGCCAGTCCAGGCGGCCCTCTTCGCCGGAGATGGTGAAGGGAGCCATGTCCAAGCGCGTGGTGCGGCGGCCGGTCTGAGCGAGAACGGAGTCCTCGTAACTGTTGCCCTCGCTGAACAGTCCCTGCTTTTCCAGGCCGACGCCGATCATCAGCAAGGTGACAGGGAACTCGTTGGCGATGTATTTGAAGTGGTTGCTGACCTCGACGCCGTTCTTGTTCCTCCATTTCAAGAAGTGCAGGTCATCGACGATCAGGATTTTGGTCTCGGCGGACAGCACCGAGTCCAGGGCGCGGTAGCCGAACTCCGCTGCGGTGCCGCGGAACCGTCCCGGGTGTCCGTAGTACTCGAGGATGGCACGGTTGAAGTCACGCATTCCGGTGTTGCTGGTCAACCCGACACGGCAGACGGGCCAGCGCTCGTGCCCTTCTTCGGTGTACTTTCCCTCTTCTTGCAGGATGCGGCGGTGCAGTTTCCTCGCGAAGGCGAGCACGGCCGTGGTCTTGCCCAGGCCGGGAAAGGCATCGAGAGCGATGCCGCCCTTTACCTTGTCGCCGTCCTGGTCGTTGCTGTCGAAGATGTCCCAGAGGTCTTCATGGAGCGTTTCCATCTGGGGTGTCTGCAGCGGGCCGAGGTTGGCGTGCCACTTTCGGCGGGTGCGGTTGTATTCGGCAAGAGCTGCTTCGCTGAGGTTTTTCAGTCGGCGACGGGAGAGCTGTTCGGGCTGTTTCCTTGGCGGGGTGGTGGTGAGGCGCTGGAAACCTTCCTTGCGAGAGAGTGTGAGGTGATCCAGCTTGGCGCGGAGGTCGGCTCCCTCGGCGGGCGCTTTGGTCCGGTTACTCGTCATCGACGTCCTTCAAGGCCGAGGCATAGAAGCGGAGTTCCTCATCCAGCTCTTCCAGGCTGTCCGCGTCGTCGTCGCCCATCTCCTGCTCAACTGCGGATTCCAGGGCCGGCGGCGTGGGCTGTTCGGGAAGGGACAGCACGCGGGCGACCGAGGGCAGGGAGTCAACCGGGGCGGTTTCCGGGGCGGGCAGTTCCAGTGCGGTTTGTTCGCGGGAGAGTCGCAGGGCCATGCGCCTCTCGGCCATGGAGTTGCCCAGTCCCAGGTTCCAGCGCTCCAGTAGCAGCGAGACGGCGAGCCGGTCGTCGGGATAGGTGTACTTCTCGGCCGCCAGGCGTCGGGCGAACTGCAGCGCCTCCTCGCTCAGCGGCATCTCCCGGCTCGGGGCGTGCTCCCAGTCCAGGGTGTGCCAGATGCGCTTGTCATCGCGGAAGTAGATGCGGCAGATGTCATCAGGGTCGACGCAGAACGGCAGGCGCCGCTTGGCCAGCTCCGTATGCGAGCCTGCCATGTCCCGAAGGCCGTTCAGGCCCCCACCGTTGTAGCGGCGTCTGTCGATCTCCACGCCGTAGTGCTGCACCGTCCGTAGCTTGACCTCCAAGAACTCAAAGGCCAGGTTCGGGTCCCGCGGCACCTCGATGTAGCCGGCCCGGGCGAGCCCGTGCTCGAACATCCTCGCCGGCGACAGTTGCAGCCTCGGCAGATGCGGGTCGACCAGCCCCTCGTGCGGCCTGCGGTGATAGGTCACCGCGACCCACTCGCGGATGAAGGCCTCCAACTCGTGCAGGAAGAAGAAGGCATCCTTCTCCGGATTCAGTCCGCGCGAGTGGATGTCGGGGCCCTTGTAGCCGGGCAGCAGCTGCAGCGCATCCTCGCGCAGGGTCCGGAAGAACCTCTCGATCGGGCCCTTGTCCCGGCCCGTCCGTAGACGGGCCGGCTGGATGGAGATGCCCTGCCGCTGGCAGACGCTGGTCAGATGCTCCGAGAGGTAGATCTTGCCGTGGTCGACCACGAGCGTCTCCGGCGCCAGCGCCGGGCCGACCGCCCCGGTGATCGGCCCGTGGGCCGCCTCGAGATCGACCACCACCCCTCGAGGAATGCCGTGATCAGGCCAGGCCGCCTCCTGCGGCCATGGTGCCGGGACGGGCCGCGGTCGGTAGGTCTGGAACAGCACCGCCGCCGCATCCACGGCCTTGGTCGAGACCGGGGTGACCCGGATGCCGGTGATGCAGCGGGTGTACCAGTCCATCGCGACGGTCAGCTCCGCCTGCACCCATTTCAGGGTGACCGGGTCCAGCGCGAAGACGTCCAGCCGCGTGGTGTCCATCAGCACGTACTCGCCCGGCCGGGTGGGCCGCAGCTTCCCGTAGGCCTCGTCAGGGCGGTCAGCGATGTCCCGGTTGCGCTTGGCGCTGAGCCGGAACGTCGGCTGCCGACGTTCGAGCTCCTGCATCCACCGGTAACCCGCCGTCCGCTTGGGCAACGGCACCTCATCGGGCCCGAACTCCCGCTCCAGACGGGCCGCGATTCGTTCCAGTACTAGCTTGATCGAAGGGCGGGATTCCTCCTGATATTCGCCGAGCACCTCCTTGGCCATGTCCACCCAGCGCGGATCGGCGTTGGCCAGGCCCCCCTCGCTCTGGGTTGACTTCGGCGCCAGGCCGGCCTCTCCGTTCTCCTGATAAGCCTGAGCCCAGCGCTCCATCGTCCGCGGGGTTACTCCCAATTCGCTGGCCTTGGCTGCATAGCGCTTCTTCAGCGGCTGGTCGGGGGCGTAGGGGGCGCGGGGCTCCTTCGGCCCAGCCAGTTCCTCGGCCCCGGACCGGTAACCCGTAAGCATCTCCCGGACGTGCCCGGCCCGCTCCAGGACTTCCCTTCTCTGTGCCTGGGTCAGCCGGGCCAGCACCACAGCGGCCAATTCGCTGTCGTCGGCGGCCGGCCCCTTGTCCCTGGGAATGACCTGAGCGCGTTCGGAGGTCAGCAGTTCACGCACGCCCATGCGCATCAACCGGCCGCGGGCGTCCTTGAGAATGACCTCCATGCCGGTGGCCAGGCTCGCGAAGTCCACGACCTCCACTGTCTCGCCGTCGAGCCGGAAATGCGTCCCGACGCCCAGCCGCGTCCCGGCCCCGCTCACGCGCCCCTCCTCAACACGTGCTTCATGCTGAGCGGGCGCCTAAGATCCGTCCGCACGTGCCCGGTCCACAACAGGTGCAGCACCACCGGTTTCATCCGCCGCGGATCCTCCGGCAGCAGCCGGACCGCCTCTCCCACCGACCTTCCGTCCAGTTCCTGGCCCCGCAGCCCCTCCAGCAGCGAGGTGTTGATCAGCCAGTCGCGGCGATAGCCGGCGAGGAAGCGGACGTTCTCCAGCTCGTGCGGCGGCGGTTCGCTCCAGACCTCATAGCGCCAGCCCCGCGATCTCACCGCCTCCTCCGTCCACGCGAACGTGAACGCGACCTCAGGCCGCTCCAGCCGGTGTCGGGGTTTGACGTCCACTACCACTGGGCCGTCATCGGTCAGCAGCAAGTAGTCCGGGATGTGCCGCCGCAGCTTGCCCTGCACCTCGGCCTTGAGCAGAAACGGCTGAGCGATGATCTGCCGCACCTCCGGGGCGAAATCCGCGAACAGCAATCGCCCCAGCTCCAGCCGCGACTCATAGATCACATGGTCGCCTACCGTCGCTGACCAGTACGTGCCCGAGTAGTGCCTCTGTCCCTTGTACCAGCGGAACGTGCGCCACGGCCGGGCGCTCCGCAGGAGAGCGAGCGGCGCGGTTGCCCACTCCCGCTCCTCTATCAGACCCTCGTTGGACTTCCGGACGCTCACGTGCACCGACCTGGCCAGATCGGCTGTGCTCATTGGTCCCCCAACAGCGCGTTGACAGGCACGACTTGATCGCCGCCGAACGCTGCTGGCATGCCCCGGCCATCCTCATCCATGACGGCCGGAGCAGCCCCGTACACAAAGGGGGGAACTATCGGAGCAGGAGGCGCGAATCCCGCTAGCATGTCGTATGCGACATCGGGACGACACGGCCGCGCGGAATGCGACACGCGCCGCGGGATCCTACAGCCGCTCAGCCCCCGTACGCCCCGCTGGCCGTCAGGCGCAGGGCCGTGTCGATCAGCGGGACGTGGCTGAACGCCTGCGGGAAGTTGCCCACCTGGCGGCCGGACTCGGAGTCCCACTCCTCGGCCAGCAGCCCCAGGTCGTTGCGGAGCGAGAGCAGCTTCTCGAAGAGCTTGCGGGCCTCCTCGACCCGGCCGATCATCGCCAGGTCGTCGGCGAGCCAGAACGAGCAGGCCAGGAACGCGCCCTCGTCGCCCTCCAGGCCGTCCACGTTCTCCTCGCCGGCGTCGGCGGAGGTGGGGTAGCGCATGATGAAGCCGTCGGGCGTGGCCAGCTCCCGCTGGATCGCCTCGATCGTGCCGATGACGCGCTTGTCGTCCGGCGGCAGGAAGCCCATCTGCGGGATGAGCAGCAGCGAGGCGTCCAGCTCCTTGGAGCCGTAGGACTGGGTGAAGGTGTTGCGCTCCGGGTCGTAGCCCTTCTCGCACACGTCCCGGTGGATCGTGTCGCGCAGCTCCTTCCAGCGCTCCAGCGGGCCCTCGACGTCCCCGGACTCCATCAGCTTGATGGTGCGGTCCACCGCGACCCAGGTCATGACCTTGGAGTGCACGAAGTGCCGGCGCGGCCCGCGGACCTCCCAGATGCCCTCGTCCGGCTCGTCCCAGTGCTGCTCCACCCAGCGGATCAGCTTCAGCTGGAGCAGTGAGGCGTAGTCGTTGCGGGCCAGGCCCGTCATGTGGGCGAGGTGCAGCGCCTCGATGACCTCGCCGTACACGTCCAGCTGGAGCTGGCCGGCGGCGCCGTTGCCGACCCGGACCGGCTGCGAGTTCTCGTACCCCGGCAGCCAGGTCAGCTCGTTCTCACCCAGCTCCCGCTCGCCGGCGATGCCGTACATGATCTGCAGGTTCTCCGGGTCGCCCGCCACCGCGCGGAGCAGCCACTCGCGCCAGGCGCGTGCCTCGTCGCGGTAGCCGGTGCGCAGCAGCGAGGAGAGCGTGATCGCGGCGTCCCGGAGCCAGGTGAAGCGGTAGTCCCAGTTGCGGGAGCCGCCGATGTCCTCGGGGAGGGAGGTGGTGGGGGCCGCGACGATGCCGCCGGTCGGCGCGTACGTCAGCGCCTTCAGCGTGATCAGCGAGCGGATCACCGCGTCCCGGTAGGGGCCGTGGTACGTGCACTGCGCGACCCACTCGCGCCAGAAGTCCTCGGTGGCGGCGAGCGCGTTCTCCGGCTCGGGCAGCGGCGGCTGCTCGTGGTGCGAGGGCTGCCAGCTCATGGTGAACGTGATCCGCTGCCCGGCCTCGACCGCGAAGTCGGAGTATGTCGTCAGGTCCTCGCCGTGGGTCTCGGCCGTGGTGTCGAACCACACCGAGTCCGGGCCCGCGACCGCGGCCGTGCGGCCGTCGACCTGGTGCACCCACGGCACCACCCAGCCGTAGGAGAAACGCATCCGCAGCGAGGAGCGCATCGGCACCCGGCCGCTGACGCCTTCCACGATGCGGATCAGCTGCGGGGCGCCCTCGCGCGGCGGCATGAAGTCGATCACGCGCACCGTGCCGTCGGGGGTTTCCCACTCCGACTCCAGGATCAGCGAGTCGCCGCGGTACCGGCGGCGGTCGGAGGGTGCCGGATCGCCTTCCGCTTCCGCGGCCGGACCCAGCCGCCAGAAGCCGTGCTCCTCGGTGCCGAGGAGGCCCGCGAAGACCGCGGGCGAGTCGAACCGGGGGAGGCACAGCCAGTCGACCGTGCCGTCCCGGCAGACGAGTGCGGCGGTCTGCATGTCGCCGATGAGTGCGTAGTCCTCGATGCGCCCGGCCACGTACAACTCCCGTTCGAACTGGGGTGACGCCCCCCGTGGGACGTGTCGGTCTTCCGTCCTGCTCCGTTGAAAACCCCGCCGAGCTGCTGGTCCGGTGTGCGGGTCGGGACGGTGCCGTGCCGGACGGCTCTGCGCGAGTGCCCGAGCAGGATACGACGCGTACGGAAGATCCGCGCGGCCCTCCGCTTTCCGGGGCTGGGCCGAACGGGTGGCCTCCGTCACGTCGGGCCCCGGATACGGGGAGCGATGCATTCCGCCCCGCGCGGGCGGGAGCGACCACGCTCCGTCGCTGATAGCCTGGTACCCCGTGGACCGGTGGGCCGGAAGAAAGACCCGGAACCCCCCGACCGCAGCGACGGCACCCCGTGGAATCCGGGATCGCGCCGCTCCGCTTTTCACCTCGCGACCCACGGGAGCTTCCTCTTGGCCATGCCGCCCAAATCCTCGACGACCAAGCACATCTTCGTCACCGGGGGCGTTGCGTCCTCGCTCGGCAAGGGGCTCACCGCCTCCAGCCTGGGTGCGCTCCTCAAGGCGCGGGGCCTGCGGGTCACGATGCAGAAGCTGGACCCGTACCTCAACGTCGACCCCGGCACGATGAACCCCTTCCAGCACGGCGAGGTGTTCGTCACCAACGACGGCGCCGAGACCGACCTGGACATCGGCCACTACGAGCGCTTCCTGGACGTCGACCTCGACGGCTCCGCGAACGTCACCACCGGCCAGGTCTACTCCACCGTGATCGCCAAGGAGCGGCGCGGCGAGTACCTGGGCGACACCGTGCAGGTCATCCCGCACATCACCAACGAGATCAAGCACCGCATCCGGCGGATGGCGACCGAGGACGTCGACGTCGTCATCACCGAGGTCGGCGGCACGGTCGGCGACATCGAGTCGCTGCCGTTCCTGGAGACCGTGCGTCAGGTCCGCCACGAGGTCGGCCGGGACAACGTCTTCGTCGTGCACATCTCGCTGCTCCCGTACATCGGTCCCTCCGGCGAGCTGAAGACCAAGCCGACCCAGCACTCCGTCGCCGCGCTGCGCAACATCGGCATCCAGCCCGACGCGATCGTGCTGCGCGCCGACCGCGAGGTCCCCGTCTCCATCAAGCGCAAGATCTCGCTGATGTGCGACGTGGACGAGGCCGCCGTGGTGGCCTGCAAGGACGCGCCGTCGATCTACGACATCCCCAAGGTGCTGCACACCGAGGGCCTGGACGCCTACGTCGTCCGCAAGCTGGACCTGCCGTTCCGTGACGTGGCCTGGGCCCAGTGGGAGGACCTGCTGGACCGCGTCCACAACCCGGACCACGAGGTCAAGGTCGCGCTGGTCGGCAAGTACATCGACCTGCCCGACGCCTACCTCTCGGTCTCCGAGGCGATGCGGGCCGGCGGCTTCGCCAACCGCGCCCGCGTGAAGATCAAGTGGGTCACCTCGGACGACTGCCGCACCCCGGCCGGCGCCCAGGCGCAGCTCGGCGACTGCGACGCCATTCTGATCCCCGGCGGCTTCGGCGAGCGCGGCGTGGAGGGCAAGCTGGAGGCCATCACCTACGCCCGCGAGAACAAGGTCCCGCTGCTGGGCATCTGCCTGGGCCTGCAGTGCGTCGTCATCGAGGCGGCGCGCAGCCTGGCGGGCGTCAAGGGCGCGAACTCCACCGAGTTCGACCCGGCGGCGGCCGACCCGGTCATCTCGACCATGGCCGAGCAGCTGGACATCGTCGCCGGCGAGGGCGACATGGGCGGCACGATGCGGCTCGGCATGTACCCGGCCAAGCTCGCCGAGGGCTCCATCGTCCGCGAGGTCTACGGTGACGAGCAGTACGTCGAGGAGCGCCACCGCCACCGCTACGAGGTCAACAACTCCTACCGCGGTGAGCTGGAGAAGAAGGCGGGCCTGCTGTTCTCCGGCGTCTCCCCGGACAACAAGCTGGTGGAGTACGTCGAGTACCCGCGCGAGGTGCACCCCTACCTGGTCGCCACGCAGGCGCACCCGGAGCTGCGCTCCCGCCCGACCCGCCCGCACCCGCTCTTCGCGGGCCTGGTGAAGGCGGCCGTCGAGCGGAAGACCGGCAAGGCCGCCGGTAAGTAGGGAACCGGCCGACCGATACGGTTACCGGGGTGCGGGCTTTGCGGCCCGTACCCCGGTTTCTGCTTGTTTGGGAGGATGCGCATGGCCATCAAGGACACCCCGGAGGAGTGGCGGATCACCGCGACGGCGACCCCGTTCACCGGCAACAAGACCAGCGTCCGCACGGACGAGGTCGTCATGCCGGACGGGTCCACCGTGAAGCGGGACTACCAGGTCCACCCCGGCTCGGTGGCCGTTCTGGCCCTGGACGGCGAGGGCAGGGCCCTGGTGCTGCGCCAGTACCGGCACCCGGTACGGCACAAGCTCTGGGAGATCCCGGCCGGCCTGCTGGACATCCCGGGCGAGAACCCGCTGCACGCCGCCCAGCGCGAGCTGTACGAGGAGGCGCACGTCAAGGCCGAGGACTGGCGGGTGCTGACCGACGTCTACACCACGCCCGGCGGCTGCGACGAGGCCGTGCGGATCTTCCTGGCCCGCGGCCTGTCCGAGGCGGAGGGCGAGCGCTTCGAGGTCGAGGAGGAAGAGGCCGACATGGAGCTGGCGCGGGTGCCGGTCGCCGACCTCGCGCGCGGCGTGCTGGCGGGCGAGCTGCACAACAACTGCCTGGTCGTCGGCGTGCTGTCGCTGCTGGCCGCGCAGTCGGGTGACGGCCTGGACGCGCTGCGCCCGGCCGAGGCGCCCTGGCCGGCCCGCCCGTTCCGGGCGTGACGCCGGGCCCGTTCCCGGCTCCGTTCCCGGAGTGACGGAAGGTCCCGGGGAGCACCGCGGGACCTTACCGGAATCTTGTCTCCCATTTTTGTCAGATTTACGCGGTATGTCCGCCGTGATCCACGCCTCCCGTGAACTACGCTCGACAAATCCCGGCCGTACAGGCGGCCGGCTCGTACGCGCGCAAGTGAACGGGAGCGTGGCCCGTGGCGGAGCAGGCGGTGGACACCGGACGGTCGGTGACGGCGTCGGGGGCCGGACGAAGAGGAGCGGGCCGGACCGGCGCCCCGGCGGCCGCCCCGCCGGCACCCTTCTTCGCCGGCCGCAGCCGCGAACTGGCCGCCCTGCGCAGCGACATCGAACGCGCCGGACTGGACACCCTCTCCGGCCGCAAGGGCGCCCGCAGCCGGGTGCTGCTGATCGCCGGCCGGCCCGGATCGGGCCGCAGCGCCCTGGCCGCCGAACTCGCCCGGCAGCTGGCCGGCGACTACCCGGACGGCGTGCTGCGCTGCCGGCTGAGCACCATCGACAACCGGCCCGTGCCCACCGCATCCGTCGCCCGTGACCTGCTCACCCAGCTCGGCGAGCGGGTGCCGGCCGGCGCGGAGGAGGACGAGCTGACCGAGGCGCTGCGCGGCGCGCTGGCCGACCGCCGCGCCCTGCTCCTGCTGGACGACGCGGCCGGCGCCGAGCAGGTCGACCCGCTGCTGCCGGACGCCCCGGGCTGCCTGGTCCTCGGCGTCTCCGAGGGACCGCTGACCGGCATCACCGACGTACGGCCCTGCACCCTCGGCGGCCTGGACACCGCGGCCGGGGTGGAGATCCTCACCCGGTACGCGGGCAGCGTCCGGATCACCGTCGACCCGCGCACCGCCGAGCAGGTCGTCCAGGACTGCGGCGGCCAGCCCGCCGCCCTGGTACTGGCCGGCGGCTGGCTCGCGACCCACCCCAAGTCCTCCCTCTCCGACCTGCGGCGGACGCTGTTCCTGCTGCCGCCCGGCGAGGAGGACGCGGTACCGGTGCCCCGCTCGCTGTCCCGCGCCTTCCGGATGGCGTACGAAGGGCTGCCGGCGCCCGCCGCCCGCATACTGCGGCTGCTCTCGCTCGCCCCGGCCGGCCTCGTCGACGCGCACACGGCGTCCGCGCTGGCCGGCTGCTCGGTGGAGGCCGCCGAATCCACCCTGCGGGACTTCGCGGCCATGGGAGCGCTCCGACCAGTGGTGCCGGAGGGCGCCGCCGGGGGCGGGGACACCTCGGCCGACGGGCCCGACCCGATGGCGGCGCTCCCGCCGCAGTACCGGGTGCCCGGCTGCCTCGCGCCGCTGCTGCGCGCCCGCCTCCAGGCCCACGAGCGCCCCGCCGAGATCCAGCTCTCCCGCGCCCGGATGCTGGAGCGGACCGTACGGCAGCTGATCTCCTGCCGGGCGATGGGGGAGCCCGCCGGGTCCCCGGCCCGCGAGCGGACCTCGGGGCTGCCGCGGTCGCTGCGCTTCGGGTCCGTCCCCGAGGCCGCGGCCTGGCTGCGCACCCGCCGCCCGGCCCTGCTGGACTCGGCCCGGATCGCCGTCGCGGACGGTGAGCTGGACACGCTGGACCGGCGGCTGATGGCCGCGCTGGTACGGGCGCTGCTCGCCCACGAGAGCGCCGAGTCGGCGGCCCCCGACCTGTACGGGCTGCACCTCCTGGTCCTGGAGGTCGCCGAGCGGCGCTCCCTGGCCCGGGAGAAGGCCGCGGCGCTGCTGAACCTCGGCGACCTGGACGCCCAGTCCGGCCGGTCGGAGAAGGCGCTGATCCGGTACCGGGGCGCGCTGGAGTCGGCCCGTGCGGTGAAGGACGCGGTGGCGACCGGCCGCGCGCTGGAGTCGCTGGGCGCCACGTACGCCGAGCTGGCGGACTGGCAGCGGGCCGCCGACTGGTACGGGCGGGCGCTGGAGCTGCGGCTCTCCCGCGGCCACACGGCCGAGGCGGCCCGGCTGCACGGCCGGCTGGGCTCGGTGCACACGCAGGCGGGCCGCTGGGCCGAGGCGCTCCGCGAGTGGCGGGCCGCACACGGGGCGTACCGCAGGGCCGGTGACGCCGTGGGGCTGGCGCGCGCGATGGGGGAGACGGCGCGGGTGCAGGAGTACGCCGGGCGGCCCGAGCAGGCGCTGCGGACCTGCTTCGAGGCGCTGGAGCTGGCCAGGAAGGCGGCGGACGGGCGGCTGGAGGCGGCGCTCCAGCTGCGGATTGCGGACACCTTCGAACGGCTCGGCGATCCTGCGGCGGCAAGGCTGCACAGGGGCCTGGGGGAGGGTCTCCTCGCCGATCACCCGGCCTGACCTACGAAATCGGTGGCGGTTCACGAAAAACTAATTGCTTTGCAAGGCTAGACAACAAGAGCTCCTTCAATAGACTGGCAGAGCCGCGGCTCTCGCGGTCACATCCGTCATGCGTCTGTATGAGCGGATATTTCTCTGCAAGCTCTCATTCAAGGACCGTGATCGACGTGAAGGTCGGCATCCCCCGCGAGGTCAAGAACAACGAGTTCCGGGTGGCTATCACGCCTGCCGGTGTCCACGAGCTCGTCCGCAACGGCCACCAGGTCTTCGTCGAGAAGGACGCCGGGCTCGGCTCCTCCATCACCAACGAGGAGTACGTCGGCGCCGGCGCGAACATCCTCGGCACCGCCGACGAGGTGTGGGCCACCGCCGACCTGCTGCTGAAGGTCAAGGAGCCCATCGCCGAGGAGTACCACCGGCTCCGCAAGGACCAGACGCTCTTCACCTACCTGCACCTGGCGGCCTCCCGCGAGTGCACGGACGCCCTGCTGGAGTCCGGCACCACCGCGATCGCCTACGAGACCGTCGAGACCGCCAACCGCGCGCTGCCGCTGCTGGCCCCGATGTCCGAGGTCGCGGGCCGCATCGCCCCGCAGGTCGGCGCGTACCACCTGATGCGCCAGGCCGGCGGCCGCGGCGTGCTGCCCGGCGGCGTCCCCGGCGTCCACGCGGGCAAGGCCGTCGTCATCGGCGGTGGCGTCTCCGGCTGGAACGCCGTGCAGATCGCCGTGGGCCTCGGCTTCCACGTCACGCTGCTCGACAAGGACATCAACAAGCTCCGCGAGGCGGACAAGATCTTCGGCACCAAGGTGCAGACGATCGTCTCCAACGCCTTCGAGCTGGAGAAGGCCGTCGTCGAGGCCGACCTCGTCGTCGGTGCCGTCCTCATCCCGGGCGCCAAGGCCCCGAAGCTGGTCACCAACGAGCTCGTCGCCAAGATGAAGCCCGGAAGTGTCCTTGTCGACATCGCGATCGACCAGGGCGGCTGCTTCGAGGACTCGCGTCCGACCACGCACGCCGAGCCGACCTTCCAGGTCCACAACTCGGTCTTCTACTGCGTCGCCAACATGCCGGGCGCGGTGCCGAACACCTCCACCCACGCGCTCACCAACGCGACGCTGCCCTACATCGTCGAGCTGGCCAACCGCGGCTGGGTCGAGGCGCTCCGCCGGGACGCCGCGCTGGCCAAGGGCCTCAACACCCACGACGGCAAGGTCGTCTACGCCGAGGTCGCCGAGGCGCACGGCCTGGAGTCCGTCGAGCTGAGCACGCTGCTCGGCTGATTCGTCAACACGGCGCGTCAACACCACGCGCACGGCCGGGCCTTGAGACTTTCGGGCCCGGCCGGTCGCGTTTGCGACAGATTTCCGAACCCGTCCGTGACGGGCCTCCGCCGAGCCCTCCGCAACTCGTAACGAACGTCTCTCTTCGACCCTTTCGCACACCCCCGAAACCTCACGGATGTGTGCCGCGCGCCCTTGACATCGGGGTGTTCCATTGCCGACACATCGTGCCGGGTCCGGTGGATTGTGTTGCTGCGGACGCCCGACACGCCATAGAGTCGCCAACCGTCGGCATGGTGTCACGCTGACCTATCGATAAGTTTCCTGGTCACATCCAAGGAGGTAAGACGACTTGTGAATGAGTCGACATTTACTCCCGGAGGTGGTCGACCAGGAGCGGTTGCACGGGGCCAGGGTCCCTCGGGGCACGAGGCTGTCGGCTCCGTCGCTGTCCACACCTTCGCAGCCCAGAAGAGCATGACGACGACAGCCCACCAGAGCATGGACGGCCATCAAGTGAACGCCATGGCCGGCGACCAGGGCGGCACAGACCCGGCCCGCTTCGCCGACTACGACGACCTGCCCGAGGGGCACTTCTACGATCCGGACGCGGAGTACGAGCCGGACCCCGAGTACGCGGCGACGCTCGCGCCGGACGCCGCGCGCCAGCGCCGCGAGCGCATCGGCCCGACCGGCCGGCCCCTTCCCTACTTCCCGATCCCCGGGCCGCTTTCCGAGCACGGCCCGGCGAAGATCATCGCGATGTGCAACCAGAAGGGCGGGGTCGGCAAGACGACCTCGACCATCAACCTGGGTGCCGCGCTCGCCGAGTACGGCCGCCGGGTGCTGCTGGTCGACTTCGACCCGCAGGGCGCCCTCTCGGTCGGCCTCGGTGTCAACCCCATGGAGCTGGACCTGACGGTCTACAACCTGCTCATGGAGCGGGGCATGTCGGCCGACGAGGTACTGCTGAAGACCGCGGTCCCCAACATGGACCTGCTCCCCAGCAATATCGATTTGTCAGCCGCTGAGGTGCAGCTCGTCAGCGAGGTGGCCCGTGAGTCGACCCTCCAGCGCGCCCTGAAGCCGCTGCTGGCCGACTACGACTACATCGTCATCGACTGCCAGCCCTCGCTCGGTCTGCTGACCGTCAACGCGCTGACGGCGGCTCACAAGGTCATCGTCCCGCTGGAGTGCGAGTTCTTCGCGCTGCGCGGTGTCGCGCTGCTGACCGAGACGATCGAGAAGGTCCAGGAGCGGCTCAACCCCGACCTGGAGCTGGACGGCATCCTCGCCACGATGTACGACTCGCGCACCGTGCACAGCCGCGAGGTCCTGGCGCGCGTGGTGGAGGCCTTCGACGATCACGTGTACCACACCGTGATCGGCCGGACGGTCCGCTTCCCCGAGACCACGGTCGCGGGCGAGCCGATCACCACGTACGCCTCCAACTCCGTGGGTGCCGCCGCCTACCGTCAGCTCGCCAGGGAGGTGCTCGCCCGGTGTCACGCCGAGTGAGTCTGCCCGGCGCCGATGAGCTGTTCCGCACCACCGGGGGGACGGCGCTGCAGTCCTCCTCGCCCCGCCGGCCGGCGAACGGCACCCCCGCGAACGGCGAGGTGCCCCGGGTGCCCGCGCCGGGCGGCGAGGCCGACCCGGCCGCGCCGCAGCAGGGCAGCGCCGCGCAGCGCCGTCCGGAGGGCGAACCCGCTGCCGCGGCTTCCGGGGCCGCGGCGCCCGCGGAGCAGCACAGCGGTCGCGACACGGCCGACGAGGCCGCCAAGGAGCGCCGCCGGCAGGAGGCCGCTGCCGCGGGGGCGCAGGCCTCGGGAAGCCCTGCCCGGCGACGCGGCAGGGGCGCGAACCGCCGTCCCAGCGGCCGGGAACGGCACGACGAGAAGATCACCGTCTACGTCTCCGCCGAGGAGCTGATGGACCTGGAGCACGCGCGCCTGGTCCTGCGCGGCGAACACGGGCTCGCGGTGGACCGCGGCCGGATCGTCCGGGAGGCCGTCGCGGTCGTCCTGGCGGACCTGGAGTCCCGTGGGGACGCCAGCATCCTCGTGCGGCGTCTGAGGGGCCGCTGAGCGGCTCCTGAGGGCCATGCTGCGGAACTCCGGCCGCCCGGGCGGCCGGGTCCGCGCCCGCCGGGCCCCGGCGGGTTAGCCTTCCGGCACCGGCGGGTGCCGCCCGCCGGTGACCAGCCCGGCGCCGTGCGCGGCACGGGACCGCAGCGTATGGACCACGATGCCGACGAGCCACGACGACCCCTCAGCGCCCGCCCCGCGCACCCCGCGCCGCTCCCTGGGCCACGGCCCGGGCACGGCCCCGATCCCGGAGCCGTCCCCGCCCGAGCCTCCGGAACCCGAGCCCGAGTCGGAGCCGGAGCCGGAGCCGGAGCCGGTCACGGCCGAGGCCCCTGAGGCCGAGCCCGAGGACGAGCCCGGAACGGACGGTCCCGCAGCGCCCGAGGAGGGCCGGTCCGCCGCCTCCGAGGGGGATGAGCCCGCAGCGCCCGAGGGGGATGAGCCCACCGCCTCCGAAGGGGACGGCCCCGCCGCGCCCTCGGATGCCACCGTGGCCGGGGACGGGAAGTTCACTCTTCACCTGGAGAACTTCGAGGGGCCGTTCGACCTCCTGCTGCAGCTGATCTCCAAGCACAAGCTGGACGTCACCGAGATCGCCCTCTCGCAGGTCACCGACGAGTTCATGGCACACATCCGGGCCATGGGGCCGGACTGGGACCTGGACCAGACGACGGAGTTCCTGGTCGTCGCGGCCACCCTGCTGGACCTGAAGGCCGCCCGGCTGCTGCCCGCCGCCGAGGTCGAGGACGAGGCGGACCTCGCCCTCCTGGAGGCGCGCGACCTGCTCTTCGCCCGGCTGCTCCAGTACCGCGCGTACAAGGAGGTCGCCGACGTCTTCAGCCGCCGCCTGGCGGACGAGGCGCGCCGCTACCCCCGTACCGTCGGTCTCGAACCGCACCACGCCGAGCTGCTGCCCGAGGTCGTCATCAGCATCGGGGCCGAGGGGTTCGCCAAGCTGGCCGTGAAGGCGATGCAGCCCAAGGCCAAGCCGCAGGTGTACGTCGATCACATCCACGCCCCGCTGGTCAGCGTGCGCGAGCAGGCCGAGGTGGTGGTGGCGCGGCTGCGCGCGGCCGGCGAGGCGTCCTTCCAGGAGCTGACCGAGGACGCGCCGGACACCCTCACCGTGGTCGCCCGCTTCCTGGCGCTGCTGGAGTTGTACCGGGAGCGCGCGGTGGTCCTGGACCAGCCCGAGGCGCTGGGCGAGCTGATGGTCCGCTGGGCCGGTACGGAGGACGGCGCCGAGCCCGTCGTCACGGACGAGTTCGACCGTCCGGCGGAGCAGCCGGCCGACGAGAAGAGCCAGAAGGAGACGGAGACGGCATGAGCGGCCCCGGTACCACCGAAGAGACGTACGCCCTCCCCGAGGCACAGGCCCCCGAGGCCCCCGAAGAGACGTACGACCTCCCCGAGGGGCAGGCCCCCGGGACCCCCGAAGCGCCGCCCGGCGCTCTCGGGGTCGCGGCGCTCGACCTGAAGCCCGCGCTGGAGGCCGTCCTGATGGTCGTCGACGAGCCCGCCACGGAGGAGCACCTCGCCAAGGTGCTGCAGCGCCGCCGCCGGGACGTGACGATCGCGCTGCGCGAGCTGTCGGACGACTACGCCCGGCAGGGCCGCGGTTTCGACCTGCGGCTGGTCGCGGGCGGCTGGCGGTTCTACACCCGTCCGGAGTACGCCGACGCCGTGGAGGCCTTCGTCCTGGACGGCCAGCAGGCCCGGCTGACGCAGGCCGCATTGGAGACTCTGGCCGTGGTCGCGTACCGTCAACCGGTCAGCCGGTCCCGGGTCTCGGCCGTGCGTGGTGTCAACTGCGACGGCGTGATGCGCACCCTTCTCCAGCGCGGTCTGGTCGAGGAGGCGGGCACGGAAGGCGAAACAGGTGCGATCCTGTACAGGACGACGAACTACTTTCTGGAGCGGATGGGCCTGCGGGGCCTGGACGAGCTCCCCGAGCTCGCCCCGTTCCTCCCCGAGGCGGACGCGGTCGAGGGCGACTCCCGGGAAGGTGTGCCGTCGTTCGACGTAGACGACAGCGGCGACTCTCAGACGGATCATTGATGCGAAGCAGCGGCAGGAACAGCAGCGGTAGGGGCAACTACCGGGGCGCGGGCAACAAGCGCGACGACAAGCAGCAGCGCGCGGGCCGCCCCCGTCCCGAGGAGCGCCGCTACGACGTCGGCGGATCCGGCTCGGACGGCCCCGGCGACGGGCCCCGCAAGGGGCGCGGCGCGGCGGCCCGCGGTGGCGCCAAGGGCGGTCCGAAGACCGGCGCGAAGAACAGCCCCCGCAGCCAGGAGGGCAAGGGCGCCAAGGGCTCCCGCGGCCGCGGTTCCGGGCCGGCCCGCCCCCGCGAGTACGACGCGAAGATCGAGGAGCGCAACCGCGCCCGGTACGACAAGCCGGAGATCAAGACCCCCAAGACCTTCGGTGACCAGGAGGGCGAGCGGCTCCAGAAGGTGCTGGCCCGCGCGGGCATGGGCTCGCGGCGCGCCTGCGAGGAGCTGATCGACGAGGCCCGGGTCGAGGTGAACGGGCAGATCGTCATGGAGCAGGGCGTCCGTGTCGACCCGCAGAAGGACGAGATCAAGGTGGACGGCCTGACCGTCGCCACCCAGTCCTACCTCTTCTTCGCGCTGAACAAGCCGGCCGGCGTCGTCTCCACCATGGAGGACCCCGACGGCCGCCAGTGCCTGGGCGACTACGTCACCAACCGGGAGACCCGGCTCTTCCACGTGGGCCGGCTGGACACCGAGACCGAGGGCATCATCCTGCTCACCAACCACGGTGAGCTGGCGCACCGCCTGACCCACCCGCGGTACGGCGTGCAGAAGACCTACCTCGCCGCCATCCAGGGCCCGCTGCCGCGTGAGATCGGCAAGATGCTCAAGGACGGCATCCTGCTGGAGGACGGGTACGCCCGTGCCGACCACTTCCGGGTCGTGCAGCAGACCGGCAAGAACTACCTCGTCGAGGTGACGCTGCACGAGGGCCGCAAGCACATCGTGCGCCGGATGCTCTCCGAGGCCGGCTTCCCGGTGGACAAGCTCGTACGGACCTCCTTCGGCCCGATCGCGCTGGGCGACCAGAAGTCCGGCTGGCTGCGCCGCCTGACCAACACCGAGGTCGGCATGCTCATGCGCGAGGTCGACCTGTAGGCCCTCGGCCTTTACGGCCGCCGCCGGCAGTTGCGGCAGCCACTGACCACCCCTTATCGTCACCATGACGACTAAGGGGTGGTTTTTTCATGTCCGCGAAGGATCCCGCGACCGGTTCGATGCTCGGGCTCGCCCTCGGCGACGCGCTCGGATACCCGACCGAGTTCAAGAGCGTCCGCTCGATCGAGGCCGCGTACGGGCCCTGGCGGCAGCTGGAACTGCCCCGGCCGGCCCTCGTCACCGACGACACCCAGATGACGCTCGCCCTCGGGCGCGGCCTGCGTACGGCCATGGAGCGCGGCCCGCTGACCGCGGCCACGCTGGAGCCCCCGGTCCGCCAGGAGTACATCGACTGGTGGCGCTCCCCGGACAACAACCGCGCCCCCGGCAACACCTGCCTCACCGCCTGCCGGGCGCTCAGCGAGCCCGGCCGCCCCTGGGCCGAGGCCAGCCAGACCGGCTCCAAGGGCTGCGGCGCCAACATGCGCGTCACCCCCATCGGCCTGGCCCCCGGCCTGACCGACCAGCAGCGGGCCGGCGCCGCCCAGCTCCAGTCGGCCCTCACCCATGGCCACCCCACCGCCCTGGCGGCCAGCGACCTCACGACGCGGGCGGTGCGCCTCCTCGCCACGGGCGCGGACCCCGCCGAGCTGCCCCGGCTGCTCCGGACGTACGTGCACGCCGAACGCACCACCTACCACGGCGACTGGCTCGGCGATCTGTGGCAGCAGGCCGGTGCCGCGTCGCCGGAGGCGTTCATGGCGCACGGCTGGGACGAGTGCCGCGGCGTCCTGGACCGGCTGGACGCCGCCCTGCGCGCCCCCGACCCGGAGACCGACCCCTGCCTCCTCGTCGGCGAGGGCTGGATCGCGGAGGAGGCCCTGGCCGCCGGACTGCTCTGCTTCCTGCTCCTCCCCGAGGACCCGGTGGCGGCGCTGCGCCGCGGCGCCTGCTCCGCCGGCGACTCCGACTCCCTCGCCTGCCTGGCGGGCGCCTTCGCCGGTGCCCACCTCGGCGCGGACGCCTGGCCGGCGGCCTGGACCGAGCGCATCGAGTACCGCGAGGAGCTGCTGGCACTCGGCGCGCTCTGGGACGGGCGGGGCTGACCGCCGTCCGGCCGCCGGGACGCCCGTCTCGCAGGACGGGCGCGCTCGGCGGCCGGGCCCGGGGGTCGATACGCTGATCAGGCAGGCAGATACGTACGCCCGGAAGCGGCGCGTACGCGAGGACACGAGGAGCAGGACGTGGCGGTACGTGCGGTCCGAGGGGCCGTCCAGCTGGAGCGGGACGAAGCGGAGCACATGCATGAGCAGGTCGCCGAGCTGCTGACCGCCATCCTGGAGCGGAACAGCCTCGTGCCGGACGACCTGATCAGCGTCTGGTTCACGGCCACGCCCGACCTGCACAGCGACTTCCCCGCCGTCGCCGCGCGCAAGCTCGGCATCACCGACGTGCCGCTGATCTGCGCGCAGGAGCTGGACATCGCCGGGGCCATGCCGCGCGTGGTGCGCATCCTGGCGCACGTCGAGAGCCATCTGGCCAAGACGGAGATGGCGCACGTCTACCTCGGCGCGGCGGGCGCGCTGCGGAAGGACATCGCCCAGTGAGGACCGCGATCGTCATCGGCACGGGCCTGATCGGCACGTCCGCCGCGCTGGCGCTGAGCGCCCGCGGCGTCCGGGTGCACCTCGCCGACCACGACGAGGCGCAGGCCCGTACGGCCGCTGCGCTCGGCGCGGGCACCGTGGAGGAGCCCGAGGGCCCCGTCGACCTGGCGATCGTGGCCGTGCCGCCGGCGCACGTCGCGGCGGCGCTGGCGGACGCGATGCGGCGCGGCACGGCCCGTGCCTACCTGGACGTGGCGAGCGTCAAGGGCGGCCCGCGGCGCGAGCTGGCGGAGCGGGGGCTGGACCTCACGCCGTACATCGGCACGCATCCGATGGCCGGCAAGGAGCGGTCCGGGCCGCTGGCCGCGACCGCCGACCTCTTCGAGGGCCGGCCGTGGGTGCTCACGCCGACCCGGGACGGCGACACCGAGGTGCTGAACCTCGCGCTGGAGCTGGTGGCGCTGTGCCGGGCGGTCCCGGTCGTCATGGACGCCGACGCGCACGACCGGGCCGTGGCCCTGGTCAGTCACACCCCCCAGCTGGTCTCCAGCCTGGTCGCGGCGCGCCTCCGGGGCGCCGACGAGACCGCCGTACGGCTGTGCGGCCAGGGCATCCGGGACGTGACCCGGATCGCCGCCTCCGACCCCGCCATGTGGATCGACATCCTCTCCGCCAACCCCGGGCCGGTCGCCGACGTCCTGTCGGAGATCGCGGCCGACCTGGACGAGACGGTGCAGGCGCTGCGCGCCCTGCAGTCCGCCGACGAGGCCAAGCGCGGCGCGGGCGCCGGCGGCATCGAGGACGTACTGCGGCGCGGCAACGCGGGCCGCGAGCGGGTGCCGGGCAAGCACGGCGCGGCGCCGGCCGCGTACGAGATCGTCGCCGTGCACATCGGCGACCAGCCGGGCGAGCTGGCGCGGATCTTCGCGGACGCCGGGCAGGCGGGCGTCAACATCGAGGACGTCCGCATCGAGCACGCCACCGGCCAGCAGGCGGGCTTCATCCAGCTCACGGTCGAGCCCTCGGCCGTACCGGTGCTGACCGCGGCGCTCCGCGAGCGCGGCTGGTCCATCCGTCAGTAGGCGCCCGGGAGGGCGTCCCGGAAGCCTCACAAATCCCCCACGCCCGTGCGGGGAAAACACGCCTGCGTGTACCCGGTAACCTTGACGGAGGCCCATCGGGCCCCAGCATCCCCGCCCCGTGCACAAGGAAAGGTGTTCGTCACCGTGGAAACCGCCGCCCCGGCAGCAGTGATCGTCGCCATCGACGGCCCCTCCGGCACGGGCAAGTCCAGCACGTCCAAGGCGGTCGCCGCCAAGCTGGCGCTCAGCTACCTGGACACCGGTGCCCAGTACCGCGCGATCACCTGGTGGATGCTGTCCAACGGTGTCGACATCCAGGACCCGACCGCGATCGCCACGGCCGCCGCCAAGCCCGCGATCGTCTCCGGCACCGACCCGGCCGCGCCGACCATCACGGTCGACGGCCAGGACGCGTCCGGCCCGATCCGTACGAAGGAGGTCACCTCCGCGGTCAGCGCCGTCAGCGCCGTCCCCGAGGTGCGCACCCTGATCACGGACCTCCAGCGGACCATCGCCGGCTCCGCCGAGCGCGGCATCGTCGTCGAGGGCCGGGACATCGGCACGACCGTCCTGCCCGACGCCGACCTGAAGATCTTCCTCACCGCTTCGCCCGAGGCGCGTGCCGCCCGGCGCAGCGGCGAGCTGAAGGGCAAGGAGGCCGGGGACCTGGCCGCCACCCGTGAGGCGCTGATCAAGCGGGACGCCGCCGACTCCTCCCGCAAGACCTCGCCGCTGGCCAAGGCCGACGACGCGGTGGAGGTGGACACCACCGAGCTGACGCTGGAGCAGGTCATCGAGTGCGTGGTCACCCTCATCGAGGCGAAGATCGCGGAGAAGGCCGGCCCGGCCGCGGAGGCGGGGCAGGTCGCCCCGTGACCGAGGACGGCGGCCTGCCGAGCGCCGGCGGCGCCGCGGTCGGGCGGCGGATCGGGATCGGCCTGATGCACGGCTTGTGGAAGCCGCGGGTGCTGGGCGCCTGGCGGGTTCCGGCGGCCGGCCCGGTGATCTTCGCGGTGAACCACTCGCACAACGTCGACGGGCCCATGCTCATGGGCACCGCGCCGCGGCCGGCGCACTTCCTGATCAAGAAGGAGGCCTTCGCCGGGCCGCTGGACCCCTTCCTGCGCGGCATCGGGCAGGTGAAGGTCGACCGGACGAGCACCGACCGGACCGCCGTCACGCACGCGCTGGGCATCCTGGAGCGCGGCGGGGTCCTCGGGATCTTCCCGGAGGGCACCCGCGGCGAGGGCGACTTCGCGTCGCTGCGTGCCGGCCTCGCGTACTTCGCCGTACGCTCGGGGGCGCCGATCGTGCCGGTTGCGGTCCTGGGCAGCGCGGAGCGCAGCAGCCGGGTGATACCGGGACTGCCGCCGTTGCGAGGGCGCGTCGATGTCGTCTTCGGCGACGCCTTCCAGGCGGGGGACGGCAGCGGGCGGCGGACGCGCAAGGCGCTGGACGAGGCGACGGTACGCATCCAGGAGCACCTGACCGCGCACCTGACCGGGGCGCGACGGCTCACCGGCCGCTGACCGGCCGGCGGCGCGTTTCGCCGGGGGAATCCCTGGATCCCCCCTGACACTTGAGCAGTGGGCGCCGGGACGGCGGCCCACCGACCACGCAGAACGAGGAACGGACTTCATGAACGACCAGACCCCCACCGGCGACGAGCACGTCGAGCACGGCGCGCTGGGCGACGCCGAGTACACGGAGTTCATGGAGCTCGCCGCGCAGGAGGGCTTCGACCTGGACGAGGTCGAGGGGGACATCGCGGCGGCCGGTCACGGCCCGCTGCCCCGCCTCGCCGTCGTCGGCCGCCCCAATGTCGGCAAGTCGACCCTCGTCAACCGCTTCATCGGCCGCCGTGAGGCCGTCGTCGAGGACAAGCCGGGCGTCACCCGCGACCGCGTCACCTACGAGGCGGAGTGGAACGGCCGCCGCTTCAAGGTCGTCGACACCGGCGGCTGGGAGCAGGACGTGCTCGGCATCGACGCGTCCGTGGCCGCCCAGGCGGAGTTCGCGATCGAGGCCGCCGACGCCGTGGTCTTCGTCGTGGACGCCAAGGTCGGCGCCACCGACACCGACGAGGCCGTCGTCAAGCTGCTGCGCCGGGCCGGCAAGCCGGTCGTGCTGTGCGCCAACAAGGTCGACGGGCCGTCCGGCGAGGCCGACGCCGCCATGCTGTGGTCGCTCGGCCTCGGCGAGCCGCACCCGGTCTCGGCCCTGCACGGCCGCGGCACGGGCGACCTGCTGGACGCCGCGCTGGAGGCGCTGCCCGAGGCGCCGCAGCAGACCTTCGGGGCCACCGTCGGCGGCCCGCGCCGCATCGCCCTCATCGGCCGCCCCAACGTCGGCAAGTCCTCCCTGCTGAACAAGGTCGCCGGCGAGGAGCGGGTGGTCGTCAACGAAATGGCCGGCACCACCCGCGACCCGGTCGACGAGCTGATCCAGCTGGGCGGCAAGACCTGGAAGTTCGTGGACACCGCGGGCATCCGCAAGCGCGTCCACCTCCAGGAGGGCGCCGACTACTACGCCTCGCTGCGCACGGCGGCCGCCGTGGAGAAGGCCGAGGTCGCGGTCGTCCTGATCGACGCGAGCGAGTCGATCAGCGTCCAGGACCAGCGGATCATCACCATGGCCGTCGAGGCGGGCCGCGCGCTGGTCATCGCGTACAACAAGTGGGACAACCTGGACGAGGAGCGCCGCTTCTACCTGGAGCGGGAGATCGAGCGCGACCTCGTGCAGATCCCGTGGGCGATGCGGGTCAACGTCTCGGCGCGTACGGGCCGCCACATGGAGAAGCTCGTACCGGCCATCGAGACGGCGCTCGCCGGCTGGGAGACCCGGGTGCCGACCGGGCGGCTGAACGCCTTCCTCGGCGAGATCGTGGCCTCCCACCCGCACCCGGTGCGCGGCGGCAAGCAGCCCCGCATCCTCTTCGGCACCCAGGCGGGCACCAAGCCGCCGCGCTTCGTGCTCTTCGCCTCCGGCTTCCTGGAGGCCGGCTACCGCCGCTTCATCGAGCGCCGGCTGCGCGAGGAGTTCGGCTTCGACGGCACCCCGATCCACATCTCGGTGCGGGTCCGCGAGAAGCGCAGCAAGAAGAAGTAACCACAGGCGCCACCGCTTCCGGAGCCCCGCCCAGGACCCCCGCCGGGGTCCGGGGCGGGGCTCCTTCGCACGGCGCCGTGCGGCGGTCCCGGCGGGCGGTGCGGCAGCGGCTCAGTGGTGGTACGGCCGGTGGTCGCGGGGCGCGGGGGGCAGTGCCGCCGGGGTGTGGCTCCGGGAGTGCTGCGGCGGCAGCGGCACCTCGCGGCGGCCGGTCGCCGCGGGGGTGGTGCGCCGCCAGATCCGCCGCAGCACCTCCGGGCTCAGCTCGTCCTCGCCCGTACGGTCCCCGGGGAGAGCCCGGAAGGAGCGGCGGTACTCGGCGTAGAGCGCGTCGTAGATCGGCGTCGCCGACCCACGGTCCAGGTGGTGCGCGGCGGGCTCGTACGACGGGCGCATGCCGGGGATGGAGTGGAACGGGGCGCGGGGGGACGGGTCGTATGGGTGCACGTCTGTGCCAACGACCCGAAGGCCCGCGGGATGCGGCTTTGCGGGCGAATTGGCTGATCGTGGGGCATACGCGGAAGTACGGAGGGTACGGGGGTGCCGTTGGCGCACCGTTTCCGCCACGTGCGCGTGACGCCCTGGACATCCGTACGTGGCCGGGCGGACGGCCGCCCCCGCTCGGGAGGCGGCCGCCCGGAGGCCGGGCCGTCCGCTCAGGTGCCGGCCAGCGGCATCGCCATGGCGACCAGCCGGCCGTGCGCCGCCGCCTTCTCCAGTGCCTCGCGCATCAGGTCCTCGCGCGGCTGCTGGCCGATCGAGCCGTGCGGCGCGGCATACACCAGCACCGTCTGCGACTTGTTGACCGCGGCGCGCCAGCCGTCGGAGACCGGGAGCGGCTGGTGCGCCTTCCACCAGGCGTTCTGGCTGCCGGCCTCGACGCTGTCCTGGAGCACCGCGTGCAGCTGGCCCATGGCGACCAGGACGGACCAGCCGGCGCCGCCGGCGGGCAGCGTCGCCATGTCGGTGACCGGGTGGAAGCCCTGCTCCATCAGCAGCGGCAGGAAGTCGTCGTCCAGGCCGGCCGAACCGGGCCGGGCGATCGGGCTGTTGGGCTCCACCACCAGGGCGGGGCGCAGGTCGTCCTCGACGAGGACCAGGCCGCAGGTCACGCCCAGGGTCGCCTGCCGGGCGGCGGCGGGGGCGGCCGGGGCGGCGGCGGGGGACGCCGGCGCCGGCACGGTGGCCTGCGCCTCGGCGCCGGGCTCACCGGTGATGGAGCGCACGGCGCCCTTGAGCTGCTCCTCGGCCACCGACACCACCTGGGAGGGGATGCAGGTGGCGTGGGCGAACGCCAGCACGGCGGTCTCCTCGCCGATGAACAGGACGGTGCTGGTGCGCTCCTGTTCGCTGTCGCCCGGGGTGCGGCAGGAGGTGCAGTCGTAAGCGCCGGGGGCGTTGTCGCCGGCCAGCAGGCGGTCGGCCTCCTCGTCGCCGATCTCGGCGCGAACGTCGTCACTGACGTCGAGCATGCGGGGCACGGCTGACTCCTCGATCTGTGTGCGGCTGCCGGGTGGATCCCGGCGTGTAAAAAGACAACGGGCGATCTGTGGCAGGAGTCACGCGCGGGCGTGAACGGAATCGAACCGATCGGCGCACAGCGTGAACAGGGCCCCGGAAGTCGTCACTCACCGCCATCGCGTGTGCGGGCCATGCAGCCGAACGGGGTGAGGTGGCTCACAGGGCCGGAGATCGTCGGGTCGACAAATCCTGAAATCAGGGAATCTAGGGGGTGGCCGGAACTCGTCGGTACCTTTAGTAACGCACGACTGGCCTGCCCCGACAGCGCTTTGGTTGTGGCCTTGCCCGGCGGCTCCCTACATTCTCCGGCCGTGTGCACCGAGCACCGCCCGGGGACGCCCGCCGTCCGCAAGCCGGCAGCCCGGCAGTACCGCAGCAAGGCAGCACGAACCAGCGCAGCGCCGCGCCCCACGAGACGCGCGGAGCGGCGCCGCGCAGGACCCTCGGCGGGCGGGGCGGAGCGGCGGACGGGCGTCCTGAGCGCCCGGCGGCGCACCGCCCGGGGGAGGCCCGGGCTCTCCGAAAGGACATCCATGCCTTTTCGAATGGGCTCCATGCGTCGCGAAACCGTCGCCCTCGCCGGGGCGGCACTGGTGGCACCGCTCGCCCTGCTGGCCGCCGCCCCCGGGGCGAGCGCCGCGGACGGCGGCGTCTGGGATCGCATCGCGGCCTGCGAAAGCGGCGGGAACTGGCAGATCAACACCGGCAACGGCTTCTACGGCGGACTGCAGTTCACCGCCTCCACCTGGCGCGCCTTCGGCGGCCACAAGTACGCCCCCAGCGCCCACCAGGCGGGCCGCGCCCAGCAGATCGCGGTCGCGTCCAAGGTGCAGGCGGTGCAGGGGTGGGGGGCCTGGCCGGTGTGCTCGGCCCGGGCGAACGCCTCCGGCAGCGCGCCATCGGCCGGCGGCGAGGTCGCGGCCTCCCGGAAGAGCGAAACGCGGGCGGTGCGCGACAGCCGCGCCGACCGGGGCAGCTCCCGGGGCGGCAAGAACGGCTCGTACAAGGTCCGGCAGGGCGACACGCTCGCCTCGATCGCCGCGGCCCGCGGCGTGAGCTGGCGGTCGCTGTACGCGGCCAACAGGTCCGCCATCGGCGGCGATCCGCACACGATCATGCCCGGCCAGCACCTCTCGGTCTGATCCGGCCCCGCCGCCACCGTCCGTGCGTCCCCCCGCTTTACGCGGCGCGGCAGTGGCGGCGTGCCCCGCCCGGTCACCCGACCGGGTGGGGCACGCGCCGTTCGATCGCGCGCCGCGCGGCCGCTTCGCCGGACCGCCGCTAGCCTGCGGCGGTGCTCGAACCGACGGAGTTCTTCCCGATTGTTCGTACGACGGCCCGCCCGTGGCCGGCCCGTACTGCGCGCCGCGCGCGCACCGCTGTCCGTGCCGTCCGCCGGCCCGCCTTCACCCTGGCGGTGCTCGTGGCCCTGCTCGCCGGCGGTGCCGGGGTGGCCGCCGCCGAGGGCGCGGCGGGCGCCGGGGCAGGCCCGCCGGCGGCCGCCCCGCGCACCGTGCCGCAGGGGGTGCCGGGCGCCGCCGAATGCTCCCGCGAGGACTGGCCCTGGGGGTGCCTGGCCGAGTGCGAGAGCGGCGGCGACTGGAACGCCCGTACCGGCAACGGCCTGTACGGCGGGCTCCAGTTCACGCAGCAGACGTGGGAGGCGGCCGGCGGCCTCTCCTTCGCCTCGCGGCCGGACCTGGCCACCCGCGAGGAGCAGATCCAGGTCGCCGAGCGGGTGCAGGAGCAGCAGGGCTGGGGTGCCTGGCCGGCCTGCGCGCGGCGTTACGGACTGCGGGCGGGGGCACTCGCCACCCTGGATGCGAACCAACGCTCCGGGGTTCCCGTCCGTAGCTACCGATTTGCTCACGTTTCCGGAACAAAATAGCGATAGGAGTCAACCCGAAACCTCCAGCCTCGGTCTAACCGTTTGGTAGGCGGACGCTTGGCTACGTTCGCGCGAAAACCATGGGGTACGGGGACGGATGCATATTTCATTCCTGATTCACAACGCATACGGCATCGGCGGCACGATCCGGACGACGTACAACCTCGCCCGCACGCTGTCGGAGCAGCACGACGTCGAGGTCGTGTCCGTCTTCCGGCACCGTGATGTGCCGGTCTTCGAGCCCGGTGCGCGGGTCAGGCTGCGGCATCTCGTCGACCTCCGCAAGGACAGCCCCGGGTACGACGGGGAGGACCCGGCGTTCCTGCGCGAGGCCCGGGTCTTCCCGTCGTCCGAGGGCCGCTTCCGGCAGTACAGCGAGCTCACCGACCGGCGCATCGCCGCCCATCTGCGGTCCCTGGAGGCCGACGTCGTGGTGGGGACGCGGCCCGGACTGAACGTCCACATCGCCCGGCAGGCCAAGCGGGGCGTGGCACGCGTCGGGCAGGAGCACCTCACCCTCGACACGCACGGCCGGGCGCTCACCCGCCAGTTGCGCGCGGTCTACCCGCGGCTGGACGCGGTGACCACGGTGACCGAGGCGGACGCCCGGTCCTACCGCAAGCGGCTGCGGCTGCCCGGCGTGCGCATCGAGGCCGTGCCCAACAGCGTCCCCGCGCCCGGCATCCAGCCCGCCGACGGCACCGGCAAATGGGTCGTCGCGGCCGGTCGGCTGGCCAGGGTCAAGCGGTACGACCTGCTGATCCGGGCCTTCGCCATGGTGGTCGAGCGGCGCCCGGACTGGCGGCTGCGGATCTACGGCGGCGGCGCCGAGAAGGCCGCGCTGCGCGCCCTGATCGACGAACTGGGCCTGTACAACCACGTCTACCTGATGGGCCCGGCCAACCCGCTGGACCCGGAATGGGCCAAGGGGTCCATCGCCGCCGTCACTTCCAGCCTGGAGTCCTTCGGGATGACGATTGTGGAGGCGATGCGGTGCGGGCTGCCGGTGGTCTCCACCGACTGTCCGCACGGTCCCGGCGAGATCATCGAGGACGGCGTGGACGGCCGGCTGGTACCGGTCGGAAGGAAGAGCGCCGTCGCGGGCGCGCTGCTGGAGCTGATCAACGACGACGAGCGCCGGCAGCGCATGGGCCGGGCCGCGCTGGAGCGATCCGCCCGCTTCGATCCCGCACGGATCGCGGGCCGGTACGAATCGCTCTTCGGCGACCTGACCACCGGCGGTGGCCGGGGCGCGCTGCGCGCCACGGTCCACCGCACCAGAGGAGCTCTGTTGAGCGGCGCCTACGCCACCAAGGACGCGGCGCACGCCGCACTGAGAGGAGTGCGGACGGCATGAGCGCGTCGATGCAACTGCCCGCCACCGGCACCGGGTCAGGCACCCGGCAGCCGCGGCGGACCGCCCTGCGCGCCGACTGCATCGCGGACTCCGCGGGCGGTCTCACCTTCGACATCGCCGTTCCCGAACCGTCCGGCGGGGAGGCCGGCACGGTCTGGAACGCGGCGCTGGTGCTCCGGCTGCGCGGCGGCGACAGCCCGGCCGACGAGATCCGGCTGCCGCTCGGGCCGACCGGCTCGGGCCGGCTGCGGGCCGTGCTGCCCAGTACGGTCGCCCTGCCCGAAGGCCGCTGGAACGTCTACGCCGACCTCGGGGACGCCGAGGACCCGCAGCGCCTGCTGCCCGGCCTCAACGACCTGCGGTCGCTGGTGGACCGGCGCCCGCTGGCCGCCATCGGCCGGCTCGGCGTCCGGATTCCGTACGCCACCAAGTACGGCAACCTCGCCCTGCGCAGCTGGCTGCGCGGCCCGCACGCGGAGGCCGGCGAGATCCAGGTCGCCCCCGACGGCATCACCGTCGAGGGCCGGCTCTACGGCGCGGCGCTGGCCTCCGGCGCCGTCGCCGAGGCCCGGGCCCGGCACGACGACCACACGGTCACGATCCCGCTGCGGGGCGACGGGCCGGACTTCGCGTTCGTCCTGCCGCACGGCCCGCTGGCCGGTCACTGGCGGTCCGGTACCGAGCGGTGGGACCTGTGGGTGCGCACCGGCGAGGGAGCCGAGCCGGTCCGCATCTCGCGGATCCTGGACGACGTACCGGACAAGAAGCAGATCTTCACGTACCCGGCGATGCCGATCGGCGCTCCGGGCGGACAGGTCCGCGTCGGCCCGTACTTCACGGTCGACAACGATCTCTCCGTCCAGGTCGCGGGGGACCAGGCCCCGTCCTGAGTGCCCCCGCGGCCACTGCGCCCCCCGTACCTCACGCGCCCCCGATTGACCCGCGACGAACGGGGCACTCGGAGGGCGGAGGTGCTGAATCATGGTTCCTGTCCTGTTGGTCCTGCTGCTCGCATTGATCCTGTTCGGTGCTGGTTTCGCACTCAAGGCGCTGTGGTGGATCGCTGTTGCGGTGCTCGTCGTGTGGCTGCTCGGCTTCCTGTTCCGTTCGACGGGTACGGGAGGCGGCCGGGCGCGCTGGTACCGCTGGTAGCGGCGTGGACACCGCCTGCGGCGGAGCACGGAGACGGCGGTTGCGGACGACAGTTGTCCGCAACCGCTGTCAGACTCGGCCGCATGTTGGAGACCTCGGCACGACTGCTCCGCCTGCTGTCCCTGTTGCAGGCCCACCGTGAGTGGTCCGGTGCGGACCTCGCCGACCGGCTGGGCGTGACGCCCCGCACGGTCCGGCGTGACATAGAACGGCTGCGGGAGCTCGGCTACCCCGTGCACTCGGCCCCCGGTACCGCCGGGGGCTACCAACTGGGTGCGGGTGCCGAGCTCCCGCCGCTGCTCCTGGACGACGAGGAGGCCGTCGCGGTCGCGGTCGGGCTGCGCACCGCGGCCGCCGGCGGCGTCGCCGGCATCGAGGAGACCTCCGTCCGGGCGCTGGCCAAGCTGGAGCAGGTGCTCCCGGCCCGGCTGCGGCGCCGCGTCGGCGCCCTGAACGCCTTCACCGTCCCGCTGGTGAGCGGTGCGGGGCCCCGGGTGGACGCCGCCGTGCTCACCGAACTGGCCGCCGCCTGCCGCGACGGACAGCAGCTGCGCTTCGCGTACGCCGCGCACGACGGCACGGTCAGCCGCCGCACCGTCGAACCGCACCGCCTCGTCAGCGCCCAGCGCCGCTGGTACCTCGTCGCCTGGGACACCGGCCGGGCCGACTGGCGGACCTTCCGCGCCGACCGGATCACCCCCACCCCGCCGCACGGCCCGCGCGTGGCGCCCCGCAAGCCGCCCGCCGAGGACCTGGCGGCCTATGTCTCCAAGGGCGTCTCCACGGCCGCGTACGCGGTGTCCGCGACCGTCCTGCTGCACGCGCCGCTCGCGGAGGCCGCACAGCGCATCCCGCCCACGGTCGGCACCCTGGAGGAGGTGGACGAGCGCAGCTGCCTGCTGCGGACCGGGGCGCAGAGCCTGGACGCGCTGGTGGTGCTCCTGGCGATGACCGGTTTCGAGTTCGCGGTCCGCGAGCCCGCCGAACTCGCGGACCGGGTGCGCGAGATCAGTGCGCGTCTGTCCCGGGCGACGGCCTGAGCCGGGCGTCCTCCTCGGCGAGCTCGCTGCGTACGGTCCCCGGGTGGTGCAGGTCGAAGGCCGGGGACTCGGAGCGGATGCGGGGCATCGTGAGGAAGTTGTGGCGCGGCGGGGGCGAGGAGGTGGCCCACTCCAGCGAACGGCCGTATCCCCAGGGATCGTCCAGGTCCACTTTGGGCGCGTACTTGCTGGTCTTCCAGACGTTGTAGAGGAACGGCAGCGTCGACAGGCCCAGCAGGAAGGCGCCGACCGAGGAGACGGTGTTGAGGGCGGTGAAGCCGTCGGCCGCGAGGTAGTCGGCGTACCGGCGCGGCATGCCCGCCACGCCCAGCCAGTGCTGGACGAGGAACGTGGTGTGGAAGCCGACGAACAGCGTCCAGAAGTGGATCTTCCCCAGCCGCTCGTCGAGCATCCTGCCGGTGAACTTGGGCCACCAGAAGTAGAAGCCGGCGAACGTCGCGAAGACCACCGTGCCGAAGACGACGTAGTGGAAGTGGGCCACCACGAAGTAGGTGTCGGTGACGTGGAAGTCCAGCGGAGGGGAGGCCAGGATGACGCCGGTCAGCCCGCCGAACAGGAAGCTCACCAGGAAGCCGACCGCCCACAGCATCGGCGTCTCGAAGGAGAGCGAGCCCCGCCACATCGTGCCGATCCAGTTGAAGAACTTCACGCCCGTGGGCACCGCGATCAGGAACGACAGCAGCGAGAAGAACGGCAGCAGCACCGCGCCGGTGGCGAACATGTGGTGCGCCCAGACCATCAGCGACAGCGCCGTGATCGCCATGGTGGCGGCGACCAGCATCGTGTAACCGAAGATCGGCTTCCGTGAGAAGACCGGGATGATCTCGGTGACGATGCCGAAGAACGGCAGCGCGATGATGTAGACCTCGGGGTGCCCGAAGAACCAGAAGAGGTGCTGCCACAGCAGCACTCCGCCCCACTCCGCCTCGAACACCACCGAACCGAACCGCCGGTCCGCCTCCAGCACCAGCAGCGACGCCGCGAGCACCGGGAAGGCGAGCAGGACGAGGATCGAGGTGAAGAGCACGTTCCAGGTGAAGATCGGCATCCGGAACATCGTCATGCCCGGCGCCCGCATCCCGATGATCGTGGTCAGGAAGTTCACCGCGCCCAGGATCGTGCCGAAGCCGGACAGCGCCAGCCCCATGATCCACATGTCGGCGCCGATCCCGGGGGAGCGGACCATGGAGTTCAGCGGCGCGTAGGCGGTCCAGCCGAAGGCCGCGCCGCCGGTCGGGGTGAGCAGCGAGCCCAGCACGATCAGGCCGCCGAAGAGGAACAGCCAGTACGAGAGCATGTTCAGGCGGGGGAAGGCCACGTCGGGCGAGCCGATCTGCAGCGGCATGATCTCGTTGGCGAAGCCCGCGAAGGCCGGGGTGGCGAACAGCAGCAGCATGATCGTGCCGTGCAGGGTGAACGCCTGGTTGAAGCCCTCGTTGCCGATGATCTGGAGCCCCGGTCTGGCCAGCTCGGCCCGCATCAGCAGGGCCAGCACCCCGCCGGCCAGGAAGAAGCCGAACGAGGTGATCAGGTAGAGGTGGCCGATCCTCTTGTGGTCCGTGGTCGTCAGCCAGCTGACGATCACCTTGCCCGGCCGGCGGGCCGCCACCCTCCCGGCAGTCGCCTCCGGTGCCACTGTTCCCATTCGTGCCACCTCGTTCGTCGTCAGGACGTACCAGGGCTCGCCACCACGGCGGGACGTACTGGGGCTCGCCTCATCATGCGCGCCGCAACACCCTTTGCGCGAGGGGGCGTCGGGCGTTCCCGCCACCGTGCTCGTGAGTGCTGCCGCGTACCCCCGAAGGCCCGTCGTACGCCTCCCGCGGGCCGGGGTGTTGTGCGGGAAATGTGAGCGGAGTGTGAGCCGTCGGAAGATTACGGGACGTCCGATAACGCGTATCGGGTAAGGGGAATCGGGCGTCTCGCGGCGATTGATTTCCGGCCCGTGACGGCAGCTGTGCGGGCCCGTTCGAAGAATACGATCAAGAAGAAATCGGGCCGGGTTTTCGGGTGGCCGAAGTGATACCGGAGCCGCTCGTCCGGGTGCGGGAAGTGGCGTTAAACCGGTCCCGGCGGGCTGTGACAGAAGTGTGACCAATGCCGGACGCCGGGAACACCCGGGTGTGTCAGTACCGGCCTTCCGCGGGTCGCCGGACGAGGCATACGGTGGCGGCATGGCGCCTGTACCGAACCTTCCGAAAGAACCGGACGACGACGTGGAGACCTATGTCGGCCTGGACCGGCAGCGGGCCGAGGACCGGGCCCGCGAGCGCGGCTGGAGCACCGTCAGGTCGCTGCCGCCGGGCGCGATCATCACCATGGAGTACCTCGCGGGCCGGCTGAACTTCGAAGTGAAGGACGGCACCGTGCACCGCTCCTGGAAGGGCTGACGGCGGGCCCGGCGGCCCGGCACGCCCCCTACGACGACGGCCCCGGCCGGCTCCCTGAAGGAGCCGCCGGGGCCGTCGAGGTGCGGGGGTGTGTGCGTACCGGCCCCGCACGTCTGTCGTGTCAGCTGCCCTGCGAGCGGCCGCGGACGGTCGTGGTGACCGGCGCGGTGCGCGGGGCACGGTCGGCGTGCGGCGGTCTTCGGCTGCCCGAGGGGGTGACCGGAGTGCGCTCCGAGCGCGCCGTGTGCGGCCGCGCGGGGTGGTGCGGCCAGGCCTCCGGCGAGCGGGCCTGCCGGCCGCCGGCCACCGCGGGCTCGCGGACCAGGACGCCGTCCTCGCCCACGGCACGCCGCCCGGCGACACCGGAGGTGACGCCCGCCGGGCTCGCGGGCACCGGGACGGGCCGCGGCGCGCCGCCCAGCTGGGCACGGAGCCGCCAGACCACCGCCATCAGCCGGGCCTCGGCCCATGCCATGCCCGGCTCGCACCAGGGGAGGGCGAGCAGCACCAGGAGGCCGGCGGCCCAGCCCAGCAGCACGTCGCTGACCCAGTGAGTGCCCAGGTAGACGGTGGTCATGCCGACGCCCAGCGCGCCGAGCGCGGCGATGACCGAAAGGATCCTGCGACGCAGCGGGGTGGTCGCCAGGTACGCCAGAACGCCCCAGGTGACCACGGCGTTCGCCGTGTGACCGGAAGGAAATATATCGCCGCCGAGCCACATCTCGTTGGTGCCGATGGCGGTCGCGTAGTGCGGTCCGAGCCGGCCCATGCCGATCTTCGCGGCGCCCACGGTGACGTTGAGCATCAGCAGGGCGACGCCGAGCACCAGCAGCGGGTGCAGGTTCCGCTGCCGCCAGCAGCGCCAGACCAGCCACGCGGCCACCGCGACCGCGGTGGGGCCACGCTGGCCCAGCACCACGAAGTAGTCGAGGAAGGCGTGGATGTCCGGCCACTGCTTGTACGGCCGGAAGAGCATGACCTGCCAGTCGAGGGTGACCAGCCAGGAAGTCGTGAGCACGCCCAGCACGATCGCCGCGTAGACGGCCACGGTGCCGCCGAACAGCCAGTGGCGTGTTCGTGTCATATACGGCCGGGCCAGCTCGCTCCAGCGCCCTTCCCTCTGGTCGGGCTTCTCATCGGTACGCACTCAATCGACGTTACCGCGTGTGATGTAGGTGCCTGGTCAAACCGTGGGCTTTGTAATGACGATGTGATGTGGAATGCGTCTCAAACAAGCCATTCGCCAGGGCCCTGCCAAGAGAATTCACTAAATCGCTCTTTCTCTCGCGCGGCATCCGAGTGGCCGACCGTCCGCAGATCTAATGTATTTCTCCGCGGCGGTGTTTATCGCGGATTTCCCCGGGCGTCACGGAACGTTTGCCGGTGCACCGGGGTCACGGAGAGAAGTTCCCCGGTCACCCGCCGGAAGGTCCGTGCGGGGGTCATGGCGGGCCCGAGCCGTTCAGCCAGAACGCCCCGTACACCGCGGAGCCGGCCGCGAGCACGCCGAGGACTGCCGCCGCGTACAGGGGGCGCCACCGGGCCAGCGCGGCGGCGGGCGGCAGCAGCAGCGGATACGCCGGCAGCATCAGCCGCGGCTTGGAGCCGAAATACCCCTTGGCGGTCAGCGCCAGCGCCAGTACGAGGCCGCCGTAGACCAGCAGCGGCACCGGCCGCCCCTGCCGCACGCCGAGCACGTACAGCCAGACGACCGCCACGACCCCGGCCACCAGCGCGAGCCCGGCGGGGAGGGCGGGCCCCGTCAGCAGCCGCCAGGTGAAGGCGGCGAAGGCCAGGCCGCCGTCGAAGCCGTTGTCCCAGCCCGCCTGGATGTCGAGGTAGCCGGTGAGGCTGCCCTGCCGGGCCCCCACCCACAGGAAGAAGGCGCACCAGCCGAGCGGGGCGAGCGCCACGCCGGCGAGCAGCCGGCCGTGCCGCCGCCAGGTCACGTGCCCCTCGCGGGCCCGCTCGCGCCACAGGGCGAGCGCGGCGGCGGCCCAGACGGCCGCGACGACCGCGGCACCCACCGGCCGGGTCAGCCCGGCCAGCGAGGTCAGCACGCCGGCCCACACCCACCGGCCGGACAGCACGGCGTACAGCGCCCAGGCCGCGAGCGCGGTGAACAGCGCCTCCGAGTACGCCATGGACTGCACGACGCCTATCGGGACCGCGGCCCACAGCGCAGCGAGCGTGATCCCGCCGCGCGGGCCGTGCAGCCGCTCACCCGTGGCGTACAGCGCCCAGGCGGCGGCCAGCGAGGCGGCCCAGCTCACCAGCAGCCCGGCGCCGGCCGCGGAGAGCGGCAGCAGCGCCGACAGGCCCCGCTCCAGCCACGGCAGCAGCGGGAAGAAGGCGAGGTTGGAGTGGACCTCGCCGCCGGGCAGCTGGACGGCGTAGCCGTAGCCGTGCTCGGCGACGCGGGTGTACCAGAGGGAGTCCCAGCGGGCGGCGAGCAGCGTCTGCCAGTCCTTGCCGGCCGCTGCCGACCAGGCGGCGAGGACCACGAGGCCCAGCAGTCGGATCGCCGCGTACGCCGCCAGGGCGGGCGCGGCGCGGCGCAGCGCGGCCCCGGCACCTCTGCCTGCCGCAGCCGGACCCGCGGTGGCGGAGAAAGCGAGATCGGTCATCAATCCGATTATCCAGGTGGCCCGGGGGTCGCGTGGTCACGATGGCCGGAACGGGGCGGGCGCGACGCGGGTGGCGGGCCGTGATGGGGGATGCGGGGGTCACCCGAAGGAGTCGGCGGCGAATGGTAGCGAATGCCCTGCGCAATGGGTATGACACCCATCGGTCCTTGCGATGAGCATCTCATCGTGAGGTGAGCCATGTGTCCTGCCCGGCGACTCGCGTAGGCTTTCTTCACAACTCGCCCGTGCCGCCGGTTCCCCCGGGGTGTTCGTCGTGCCGTCGCGCGCGGCTGCGAGTGCTCGACAGGAGGTGCGTACATGTCCGGGACGACCACGTCCGGCAAAGAGCGGACGGCTGGTGTCACCCGGCATCGCGGCGGCGGCGCGAACCGCTGGACCGTGCTGATCGTGCTCTGCGTCAGCCTGCTGTTCGTCGCCCTCGACACGACGATCCTGTACGTCGCCGTGCCGGCCGTCACCGAGGACCTGCGGCCGGGGCCGGTCGAACTGCTCTGGGTCGTCGACGTCTATCCGCTCATCGCGGCGTCCCTGCTCATCCTCTTCGGGACGCTGGGCGACAGGGTCGGCAGACGCCGGATACTGCTCTTCGGCTACGGACTCTTCGCGATCGCCTCGGCCGCTGCCGCGCTGGCGCCCAATCCGCAGATCCTCATCGTGGCGCGGGCGCTGCTCGGCGTCGGCGGCGCGATGATCATGCCGGCGACGCTGTCGATCCTGCGCCAGGTCTTCCCCGACCGGCGGGAGCGGGCCGTGGCCATCGGCGTGTGGAGCGCGGTCGCCGCGGTCGGCGCGGCCGTCGGCCCGGTGCTCGGCGGCTTCCTGGTCGAGAACTTCTGGTGGGGCTCGGTCTTCCTCATCAACATCCCGATGATGGCCGTGATGCTGCTGGTCGGCCGCTGGCTGCTGCCGGAGTCCCGGGGCGAGCGCAACGGCCCGTGGGACGTGCTCGGCGCGGTCGTCGCGGCGCTCGGCGTGCTCGGCCTGGTCTTCGGCGTGAAGCAGATCGGCAGCGGGGCGCCCGTCGTGGGCTGGACGACGCTCTGTCCGATCCTCGTCGGGGCGCTGCTGCTGGCCCTCTTCGTCCGCCGCCAGCGGCGCCGCGAGCACCCGCTGATCGACATGCGGCTCTTCGCCCGCCCGGCGTTCGGCACGTCCGTCGGCTGCATCGTGCTGGCCATGCTGGCGCTGGTCGGCCTGCAGCTCATAGCCGTGCAGTACCTCCAGCTCGTACTGGGCATGAGCCCGCTGGAGACCGGCCTGCGGATGCTGCCCCTGGTCTTCGCCGCGATGGCGGCCGGGCTCACCGGCTCCCGGATGCTGACGCGGCTCGGCCCGCGGGTGATGGTCTCGGCGGGCTTCGTGCTCACCGCCGTCGCGGTCCTCTGCCTGACCACGATGGGCACGGACGACCGGCCCTGGCAGCTGTCCGCCGGCTTCGTCCTGCTCGGCTTCGGCTTCCAGGCCACGCTCTTCGGGGCGTACGAGTCGATGCTCAGCGAGGCGCCCGCCGAGGCGTCCGGGGGAGCGGCGGCCATCGGCGAGACCTCCTACCAGCTCGGCGCCGGCATCGGCGTGGCCCTGCTCGGCAGCGTGATGAACGCCGTCTACGCGCCCGGCCTGCACCACGTCGCCGGGGTGCCGCACCGTGCGAGCCGGGCCGCGGGGCACTCCCTCGGCGAGGCGTACCAGGTGGCCGGTGACCTCGGCGGACACGCGCGGCGTGCGCTGCGCGAGGCGGCCCGGGCGTCCTTCGTGCACGGCCTGCACGTCACCCTCGTGGCCAGCGCGCTGCTGCTGCTGGTGGGCGCGGCGATAGCGCTGCGGCTGCCCCGGCGCGCCGCCGAGCCCTCGGAGCGCGCCGACGGCGACGCCGCGGGCCCCGGACACGAGTCCGAGCGTGCCACCGCCTCCTCGGGGCACTGAGCCTTCATTCTCCCGGGGCCGGACAGGGGCCCTCTTGTGGCGCGTCCGCGCGCGTCGTAACGTCTGCCGTGAGCAATAACTACCACTGCTAGTTTTTCGCGCAGCCGCAGGAGGCCCTCGTCATGTCCGCATCCACCCTGCCGCCCTTCGACCCGGCCGACCCGCTGGGCATCGACGACCTCCTCTCCGACGAGGACAAGGCCGTCCGCGACACCGTCCGGCAGTGGGCCGCCGATCGCGTGCTGCCGCACATCGCCGAGTGGTACGAGGCCGGTGAGCTGCCCGGCATCCGCGAGCTCGCCCGTGAGCTGGGCTCGATCGGCGCCCTCGGCATGTCCCTCACCGGCTACGGCTGCGCCGGCGCCACCGCCGTCCAGTACGGCCTGGCCTGCCTGGAGCTGGAGGCCGCCGACTCCGGCATCCGCTCGCTGGTCTCCGTGCAGGGCTCGCTCGCCATGTACGCGATCTGGCGTTTCGGCTCCGAGGAGCAGAAGCAGCAGTGGCTGCCGGGGATGGCCGCCGGCGAGATCATCGGCTGCTTCGGCCTGACCGAGCCCGACCACGGCTCCGACCCGGCGAACATGCGTACCCACGCCAAGCGCGACGGCTCGGACTGGGTCCTCAACGGCCGCAAGATGTGGATCACCAATGGCTCGGTGGCCGGCGTCGCGGTGGTCTGGGCCCGCACCGACGACGGCATCCGCGGCTTCGTCGTCCCCACCGACGCACCCGGCTTCTCCGCCCCCGAGATCAAGCACAAGTGGTCGCTGCGTGCCTCGGTCACCAGCGAGCTGGTCCTGGACGACGTCCGGCTGCCGGCCGACGCCGTACTGCCCGAGGTCACCGGCCTGCGCGGCCCCCTCAGCTGCCTCAGCCACGCCCGCTACGGCATCGTCTGGGGCGCGATGGGCGCGGCCCGCGCCAGCTTCGACGCGGCACTGGACTACGCGAAGAGCCGCGAGCAGTTCGGCAAGCCGATCGGCGGCTTCCAGCTCACCCAGGCCAAGCTCGCCGACATGGCCGTGGAGCTGCACAAGGGCGTCCTGCTCGCGCACCACCTGGGGAGCCGGCTGGACGCGGGGCGGCTCCGCCCGGAGCAGGTCAGCTTCGGCAAGCTCAACAACGTGCGGGAGGCGATCGAGATCTGCCGCACCTCGCGCACCATCATGGGCGCCAACGGGATCTCGCTGGAGTACCCGGTCATGCGGCACGCGACGAACCTGGAATCGGTGCTCACCTACGAGGGCACCGTGGAAATGCACCAGCTGGTGCTGGGCAAGGCGCTCACCGGGCTCGACGCCTTCCGGTGAGCCGAACCGTGTTCCTTTGCGGGCCGGCCGGAGCCGATCCGCAAAGGAACACCAGCTCTGGTTGCTGTGTTTTCCCGGGGGATGACCCCCGGACCCCGGCCGACAAGCTCAGCTCTGGTTGAAAAAGCCGCCCTCGCGACGGCGGCCCGTGACGTCGCCGCCGCTCACCACCCGGTAGTCGGGCGGTGTGAGGAGGAAGACCCGGGTCGCCACGCGCTCGATCGAGCCGCGCAGCCCGAAGGTCAGCCCCGCCGCGAAGTCGACGACGCGCTTGGCGTCGGCGGAATCCATCGCCGTGAGGTTGACGATGACCGGCACACCGGACCGGAAGAGCTCACCGATCCCACGGGCGTCCCGGAAGCCGTCCGGGGTGACCGTGGCGATCCGGGTGCCCTGCTCCTGCGCCGACTGGTCGGCCACCCGCACCCGAGGGTCGGTCACCCAGGAGTTGCCGCCCGTCTGTTCGGGCTCGGACCCCTCGGCGTAGTCGTCGTCGTAGTAACGCTCGTCATCGTTGTCGTCGACGAGGCCAAGCCACGCACTCGCCTTGCGCACCGATCCCATGGACGCCTCCTCTCTCCCGCGGTGTGCTGTCCGCCCCTCTATGGTCGGCCATGACGCGGATGATGTGCCAAGTGGATAGCCGCCGCATGGGGGGTTCGTGACACATCTGGTGCAATGAGGATGGCACAGCGTCAGCTCCAAGGCGATGACCGCGAACTGACTGTGCGAAGGGTGTCACACGGCGTGCGCGCCCCCTCGGACCCGCCCGGCAGGACAGATCGAAAGATAACGGAAAGAATGCACCCGCACGGAGGGGACCTGGGCATATGTCATCCCGGCGGTGCCGTGCCGTCGACGGTGGCGGTGCCTCTCAGCCCTGGGCCGGCGGATTGATGCGGGAGGCGTCGATCGCGGAGCCCTCGGTGCCCCACTTCTTCAGGATGCGGTCGTACGTGCCGTCCTTCTTCAGCCGGTTCACCGCGGCCCGGAAGGCGGGGGTGAGATCGCTGCCCTTCTTGAAGGCGAATCCCACGTCGAGCCGCTGGTACTCGTTGAGGAACCGCAGCCCCTCCTGCTGCCGCACCGCATAACGCAGCCCGTTGATGGTGCTCATCACCACGTCGCTGCGGCCCTGCTGGAGGGAGATCCACAGCGCGCCCTGCTCGGCGTAGGTCTTGACCTCGTACGGCTTCTTCCCGGCCGCGGCGCACCGGGAGCGGTGGCGCTCCAGGGTGGCCTCGAAGGTGGTGCCCGCCGAGGTCGCCACCGTCTTTCCGCACAGCTGCGTCAGATCGGTGACCTTCTTCGGCGGGCTGTCGTCGCGGACCGCGAACCCCTGGCCGTCATTGATGTAGGTGACGAAGTCGATGGTCTTCCTGCGTTCCCGGGTGACCCCGAAATTGCCGGTGCCCAGGTCGTACTTGCCGCTCCCGAGGGCGGGCAGGATCGCCTCGAAGCTGGCCACCTCGCGCTTGAGGCGCAGCCCGAGCACCTTGCCCACGGCGTCGGCGAAGTCGATGTCCTGCCCCGCCACGGTCTTCCCGTCCGGCAGGTAGGCGGCGCCGGGCGGGGAGCCGCCGACGCTGGCCGCGAGGGTGAGCGTGCCGCGCTTGCGCACCTCGGCCGGGAGCAGGCCGGCGGCGGCCGGGTCCTTCTTCACGCCGGTGACGACATCGGTGGTGGGGATCTTCGGTTCGGTCCCGCCCCCGGCCGCCGCCGACCGGGTGCCGCCGCCGTCGGGGGCGGCGCAGGCGGCGGTCAGGGCGAGGGCGGCAGCGGCGAGCAGAGCGGCGGCGCGGGTTCTGCGAGGCGTCATGGGGTCGGGGTCTCCAGGTGGTGGCCGGCCGGCAGGTCCTTCTCGAACGGCAGCGGGCCGATCGACTCCGGGTCGGCGGTGAGGTCGAAGAGCGGGCGGTAACCGGCGGCCAGGTACAGGCCCTTGGCCTCCGGCTGGCGGGGCCCGGTGGTCAGGTAGAGGCGGGTGTAGCCGCGCCGTGCGGCGTCCTGCTCCAGCACCCGCAGCACGCGGCGGGCCAGTCCGCGGCGGCGGTGTGCGGAGTGCGTCCAGATCCGCTTCAGTTCGGCGGTGGCGGTGTCGTACCGGCGGTACGCGCCGCCGGCCACCGGCGCCCCGCCCTCCAGGAGCAGCAGGAAGGCGCCGCCGGGCGGGCCGAACTCCTCGGGCGGGTACTCCCGGTCCAGGTCCACCGGCTTCTCGTAGCGGGTGCTGTACTCATGCGTCAGCTCCGCGAGCAGCGGGCGGGCCAGCGGGTCGGTGACGGTGGTGTGATGCACCGTCAGTGCGGTGGGGTGCGGGGCCGGCGCGGTCACGGGCGGTCCCAGGGGAGGGTGTCGGGCGCCTCCTTGCGCAGTACCGGCAGCACCTGGTCGGCGGCCAGTCGCAGCACCTCGGCCTTGCGCGCGTACGGCAGGCCCGCGCTCTCCACGCCGAAGAACTGCACCGCGTGGCCGTACGCCGTGTGCTGCTGGAGGATCTTGTCGATGACCCGGTCCGGCGAGCCGACGAGGACGGGCCCGTGGTCCACGGCGTCGTCGAGCGTGCGGTACGGGGTGTTGTTGCCGGGCACGTCCCGGGCCGCCACCGCCGCTTCGTAGTACGGCGCGAACGCGTCGCGCGCGGTGCGGTCGCCGGGAGCGACGTACAGCGTGCCGCCCGCGCCGACCAGCGCGGCCGAGGGGTCGTGCCCGTACTCCGCCCAGCGTTCGCGGTAGTGGGTGATCAGCCGGGCGTAGTTCGCGACCGGCTGGATGACGTTGGCGGTGAACAGCGGGTCGCCCCACAGTGCGGCGAGGTCCGCGGAGCGCTCGCTGGTGGCGCTGCCGTGCCAGACGGTGGGCGGCCGCTGGTGCGGGCGGGGGAGGGTGGTCGCCCCGGTCAGCGGCGGGCGGAACCGGCCGGACCAGGTGACCTTCTCCTCGCTCCAGAGCCGGCGCAGCAGTTCGTAGTTCTCCTCCTGGAGGTCGTACTGGTCCGCCGGGTCGCGGCCGAACAGCTGCCACGGCTCGGGGGCGTTGCCCTTGCCGGTCATCAGCTCCAGGCGGCCGCCGGAGAGCTGGTCGACGGTGGCGTACTCCTCGGCGACCCGGACCGGGTCGAGGGTGGACAGGACGGTGACGGTGGTGAAGAGCCGGATGCGGCGGGTGCGCGCGGCGATCGCGCCCAGGACCGCGGCCGGGGAGCTGGAGAGGAACGGCGGTCCGTGCCGTTCCCCGACACCGAAGGCGTCGTACCCCAACTCCTCTGCCAGTACGGCCAGTTCGACGACCTCCTGGAGGCGCCGGTGCGGCGGGAGCAGCCGCCCGGACACCGCGTCCGGGACGTTGTCGATCAATGTCATGACGCCGAAGCGCATGGTGTTCGTGCCCTTCTTCGAGCAGGCCGAAGGAACGGGGAAGAGCGAGGGGAGGGTGCGCCGAGGGAGGCGCGGAAGTGTGTGAAGGCGCGGCGGGATCAGGAAAAGGCGATCAAAACCGCGAAACGGCCCGGCCGAAGAGGACGGCGGGCATGGTGCAGGGGGTCAGCTCAACAGGACGACGACCACACTCGACCGAAGTCGATGTGGTCGCGGGTGACCAGCCGCTGCCATGAGTACATGCCGCTAAGTGGAACAGGCATCCGTTTCCGCGTCAACTGCGACCGAGACCCAAATCTCAGCATGCGGACAGGCTTGACAGTGCGCCGTGGCGTCGCCATAGCCTCAAGGACGGCCGTGCTGAGGGGCGCGACCGTTTCTTGAGCCTGTGTGAAGGCGCTCCACTCCCGTGTTCGATCTCTGCATCCACGGAGCCTTCGCATGCCTTCCGCCCAGCCGGTCTCCGGCACCCTCGACACGCCTGCCCCGGCACCGCCGCCCCCGAAAACCGGTGCCGACGAGGCGCCCCGCATCGTCCCGCGCCGCCGCACCGGCCAACGGGCCGCCGCAGCCCTCGTCCTGGCCCTCCTCGCGCTCGCCGCCGCCTCGGTCGTCCGCAACGACGCCTTCCAGTGGGACGTGGTCGCCGGCTACTTCTTCACCACCGCCGTCCTGCGCGGCCTGTGGCTCACGCTCTGGCTCACCGCGCTGGTCATGGTGCTCGGCTTCGCGCTGGGCACGCTGCTCGCCGCGATGCGGCTCTCCGCCAACCCCGTGCTCAGGGGAGTCGGTTGGGGCTACGTCTGGCTGTTCCGCTCGATGCCGGTCCTGGTGCAGCTGCTGTTCTGGTTCAACATCGGGGCGCTGTACCCGCACATCCTCGGCATCAAGACGGTGAACCTCTTCGGCCCGATCACCGTCGCCCTCATCGGCCTCACCCTGCACGAGGCCGCGTACGCCGCCGAGGTCGTACGCGGCGGCATCCTCTCCGTCGACCGCGGCCAGCTGGAGGCCGCGCAGTCCCTCGGCCTGAGCCGGTGGCGGCGCGGCCGGCGGATCGTGCTGCCGCAGGCCATGCGCGCGATCGTGCCGCCCGCCGGGAACATGCTGATCGGCACGCTCAAGGGCACCTCGATCGTCTCCGTCATCGCGGTCCAGGACCTGCTGTACTCCGTGCAGCTGGTCTACCACCGCACCTACCAGGTCATCCCGCTGCTGCTCGTCGCCACCATCTGGTACGTCGTCGTCACCTCGGTGCTGAGCGTCGGCCAGTTCTACGTCGAGCGGCACTACGCACGCGGCGCGGAGCACGCCCGATGAGGCCGTCACTGGTGATCGTGGGAGCCGGGCCGCGGGGGACCGGGCTGCTGGAACGCATCGCCGCCAACGCCGCCGAGCTGTACGGCGACCGGCCGCTGGACATCCACCTCGTCGACCCGCACCCGCCCGGCGGCGGCCGGATCTGGCGGCACGACCAGTCCCCGCTGCTGTGGATGAACTCCACCGCCGAGGACGTCACCATGTTCACCGACGAGTCGGTGGAGATGGCCGGCCCGGTCCGCACGGGCCCCACCCTCGCCGCCTGGGCGCGGCAGACCGGGGAAGGCGCCGCCACCGGCACCGTGCCGCCCGGGACCGCCGAGGCGGCCGGCGCGCTCGGGCCGCGCGACTTCGCCGACCGCCGGCTCCAGGGCGACTACCTCGGCTGGGTCTACGACCGCACGGTCGCGGCCCTGCCGCCCCGGGTCACCGTGCACGAGCACCGGCACCGCGCCGTCCGCGTCGCCGGACCGCGCGACGGCCGCCAGCAGGTATGGCTCGCCGGCCGCCCCACCCCGCTCGTCGCCGACCTCGTCGTCCTCACCCTCGGCCACCTCGGCTCCGAACCGCCCGCCGAACAGCGCGCGCTGGCCTCCTTCGCCGCCACGCACGGACTGACGTACCTGCCGCCGGACTTCACCGCCGACAGCGACCTGTCCGGACTGCGGGCCGGCGAGCCGGTCCTGGTCCGGGGCATGGGCCTGGCCTTCGTCGACCTGACGATCCTGCTCACCGAGGGCCGCGGCGGCCGCTACCTGACCCGGCCCGACGGACAGCTCGCGTACCTGCCGTCGGGGGAGGAGCCGGTGCTGTACATCGGGTCGCGCCGCGGCGTCCCCTACCACTCCAAGATCGGTTACGGCTGGTCGGGCGAACGGCCGCCGCTGCCGCGGTTCTTCGGCCCCGCCCAGGTGGACGAACTGCTCGCCCGGCCCGGCGGCCCCGACTTCACCCGCGACGTCTGGCCGCTCATCGCCAAGGAGCTGGGGTTCGCCCACTACCACCGGCTGTTCACCGCCCACCCCGAGCGCACGGCCGTCCACTGGACCGACTTCGAGGAGAAGTACGCCGCCGCCGACCCCGGCAGCGCCGCACTCCACGCCCTCGTCGCCGCCTCCGTGCCCGACCCCGCCGACCGCCTCGACCTCGACCGGCTCGACCGCCCGCTGACCGGCGTGCGCTTCGGAAGCGAGGCGGCGCTCCAGGACGGCCTGCGCGCGTACATCCAGGCCGACCTGGACCGCCGCCACGACCCCGCGCACAGCCCCGACCAGGCCGTCTTCCTCGCGCTGCTGTCCGTCTACGGGCAGCTGACCCGGTTCGGCGACCTCGGCCCGTGGTGGCACGGCTTCTTCAGCTACCTCGCCTCCGGCCCGCCGGGACCCCGGCTGCGGCAGCTGCTCGCTCTCTCCCGGGCCGGTGTCGTGAAGTTCCTCGGCGCCGACGTCACCGTCACCGCCGACGAGGGGGCCGGCCTCTTCCGCGCGGGCAGCGCGAGCCTGCCCGGCACCGAGGTCACCGCCCGCGCACTGGTGGAGGCCCGGCTCCCCGCACCCTCCGTCACGCACAGCCGGGACGCGCTGCTGCGCGACCTGTACGCCGACGGTGCCGCCGCCACCCCCGGTGGGCTGCTGCGCGTCGACGCCACGGACGGCCGGGTCCTGGACCGCGCGGGCCGGGTCCACCCGCGCCGCTTCGCGCTCGGCCCGCACACCGACGCCCGCGCCTCCGGCGCCTTCACCCGGCCCGGCACCAACGCCCCCTCCTTCCGCCAGAACGACGCGACGGCCCGCACCCTGCTCGCCTTCCTCGCCGCCCGCACCCCCAAGGAACACCATGCCGCTGACCAGTGACGCACCCGCCGCCGACGCCCCGGAGCGCGCCGCGCCACAGAGCGCCGACCCCCCTGCCCTGAAGGTGGTACCGGTACGCCACCCAGCCCGCTGGGCGGCCATCGCCCTCACCGCCGTACTGCTCGCCCAGTTCGTCCACGGGCTGGTCACCAACCCCGGCTGGGAGTGGGGGGTGTTCGCGCAGTTCTTCACCACGGAGACGATCCTGCGCGCGGTGGGCACCACCCTCCAGCTGACCCTGTACGGCACCGCGCTGGGCTTCCTGCTCGGCCTGGTCCTGGCCTTCATGCGGCTCTCGGACAGCCCGTTCCTGAAGGCGGTGGCGGCCGGCTACATCTGGGTGTTCCGCGCGGTCCCGCTCATCGTCCAGCTGCTGTTCTGGTTCAACCTCGCCTACCTCTACAAGCGCATCGACATCGGCATCCCGTTCGGCCCCGGCTTCCTCTCCTTCGAGACGGTCAACCTGGTCGGCGCCATGAGCGCGGCGGTCCTCGGACTCGCCCTGCACCAGGCCGCCTACGCGGCGGAGATCGTGCGCGGCGGCGTCCTCGCCGTGGACGGCGGCCAGCTCGCGGCCGCCGCCGCGCTCGGCATCCCCCGGCTGCGCCAGCTGCGGCGCATCGTGCTGCCGCAGGCCATGCGCGCGATCCTGCCGAACGCCGCCAACGAGGTCATCTCCCTCTTCAAGGGCACCTCGATCGTCTCCGTCATGGCGATCGGCGAACTCTTCTACCAGGTCCAGGTCGTCTACGGCCGCAACGGCCGGGTCGTGCCCCTGCTGATGGTCGCCACCGTCTGGTACGTCCTGCTCACCGGCGCCCTCTCCGTACTCCAGCACTACATCGAACGACACTTCGCAAAGGGGGCCTCGCGATGAGCGCGATGGTCGACATCAGGTCCGTGACCAAGAGCTTCGGATCGGTGGAGGTGCTGCGCGGCATCGACCTCACGGTCCGGACCGGCGAGGTCACCGTCGTACTCGGCCCGTCCGGGTCCGGCAAGTCCACACTGCTGCGGACCGTCAACCACCTGGAGAAGGTGGACAGCGGCCAAGTCAGCGTCGACGGTTCCTTGGTCGGGTACCGACGCTCCGGCAACAAGCTGTACGAGCTGCGCGAACGCGAGATCCTCAAGCAGCGCACGCACATCGGCTTCGTCTTCCAGAACTTCCACCTCTTCCCGCACCTCACCGTGGTGGAGAACATCACCGAGGCCCCCGTCTCGGCCCTCAAGAAGCCCCGGAAGGACGCCGAGGCCACCGCCCGCCGGCTCCTCGAACGCGTCGGCCTCACCGACAAGGCCGGTGCGTACCCCAAGCAGCTCTCCGGCGGCCAGCAGCAGCGCGTCGCCATCGCCCGCGCGCTCGCCCTGGAACCGAAGCTGCTCCTCTTCGACGAGCCGACCTCCGCCCTCGACCCCGAACTGGTCGGCGAGGTCCTCGACGTCATCAAGGACCTCGCGCACCAGGGCACCACCATGATCGTCGTCACCCACGAGATCGGCTTCGCCCGCGAGGTCGCCGACACCGTCGTCTTCATGGACGACGGCCGCATCGTCGAACAGGGCCCGCCCTCCCAGGTGCTCGACGCCCCGCGCCACGAGCGCACCAAAGCCTTCCTCTCCAAGGTCCTCTGACATGCCACGCACCAGAAGGAGCACCCCCGTGAACCGCCGCCGCGCCCTGACCACCGCCCTCGCGCTCACCGCCGGATCGCTGCTGCTGAGCGCCTGCGGCAAGGGCGAGGCGGCGCCGCTGGACGCCCCGCCCGGAGGCGGCGGCGCCAAGTCGAGGATCAACACCGGTCCCGAACAGAACCGTGTCCACGTCGAGAAGGACCCGGAGATCGCCGCACAGGTGCCCGCCGCGGTCCGTGCGCGCGGCAGCCTCCAGTTCGGCCTGAGCACCGGCAGCAACCCGCCGCTGGGCTTCTACGCCACCGACGACCGCACCCTGATCGGCGTCGAACGGGACCTCGCCACCCTCATCGCCGACACCCTCGGCCTGAAACCCCGCTTCCACGCACTGTCCTGGGAGAACCTCTTCGTCGGCCTGGACAGCGGCAAGCTCGACGGCGTCCTCTCCAATGTCACCGTCACCGAGGAACGCAAGGACAAGTACGACTTCGCCACCTACCGGCTGGACGAACTGGCCATGGAGGCCCGCAAGGGCAGCCACTGGAAGGTGCGCGGCGCGAAGGACGTCGCGGGCAAGAAGATCGCCGTCAGCTCCGGCACCAACCAGGAGAAGATCCTCGTGGACTGGAGCGAGGAGAACGAGAAGGCGGGCCGCAAGCCGGTCGACATCAAGTACTACCAGAACACCTCCGACTACTACCTCGCCCTCCAGTCCGGCCGCATCGACGCCTACTTCGGGCCCAACCCGACCTCCGCGTACCACGTCGCCACCGCCGGGCAGACCGAGATCGTCGGCACCTTCTCCGGCGGCGGCGACCAGGTACAGGGCAAGATCGCCGCCACCACGAAGAAGGACAACGGGCTGGTGAAGCCCTATGCCGCGGCCCTCCAGCACGTCATCGACAACGGCGCCTACAAGAAGGTGCTCGCCCGCTGGGGCCTGGAGAACGAGGCCGTGCGGAAGTCGGAGATCAACCCCCGCGGACTCCCCAGGACCGCGAAGTGACCCGCACCCCGCCCTTCGCACCGGAAGGCTCCCGCCGTCGAGACGGACGCGTTCGTCACCCAGCACGCCGCCGACTGCTTCGTCCTCGTACCGCATCTCACCCCGGCGGCCTGGACGACTTCGAGGACCGGGTCGTACCGCTGCTGCAGGAACGAGGCGCGTTCCGTACCGAGTACGAGGGGAACACACTCCGTTCGCACCTGGGCCTCCCGGAGCCCGTACGCGGCCCGGTATGGAAGGGTTGACCGCCATGAGCACGGAAGCGGAGAAGGACTGGCGGACCTGGCGCGAGCTGCGCGAACGGACCGTCTCGGGGCCGTACGGGCCGCTGGCGCTGACCGGTACGCACTGGCTCGCCGACCACCCCGACGGCCGGATCGAGGGCATCCCCGGCCACTGGGCCGAGGACGGCGGGGCGGTCCGGCTGACCGCCGGCGCCGGGGACGGGCTGACGCTGGACGGCGCCCCGTTCGCCGGCGAGGTGCGGCTCGGCCCGGACCCCGCGCCGGCGGAGGCCCGCGTCGCGCACGGCGACCGGCGTCTGGTCGTCCTGCGGCGCGAGGACCAGGGGGCCGTCCGGGTCTTCGATCCGGACTCCGCCGCGCTGCGCGCCTTCACCGGCATCGACGCGTTCCCGTACGACGAGCGGTGGCGGCTGACCGGCCGGTTCCGCCCGTACGCGCAGGCGCGCAGCGTCCAGGTGCCGAACGCCGACGGCCGGGACCGGGGCCTGGGCCTCGGCGGCGAACTGGCCTTCACGGTCGACGGGGAGGAACACACCCTCCAGGTCGCGGTGGAGGCCGACGGCTCGCTGTGGGCGGTGCTCGCGGACGCCACCAGCGGCACCGACAGCTACCGTTTCCGCTTTCTGCGCCCGCCGGCGCCCGCGGCGGACGGCGCCGTGACCGTCGATCTCAACCGCACGCTGCTGCCGCCCTGCGCGTTCGCCGATCACTTCATCTGCCCGTTCCCGCCGCCCGGCAACACCCTCGCGTTCGCCCTGCGCGCCGGAGAACGGCAGCTCAGCGCGGGTCACTGAGCCGCAAACCGGTCCGCGGGAACCGTCCCGGACCGCTGCGCGTCGAAGATCCGACCGAGGGGACCGGACCCACCGCCCCGGCAGCCAAAACCCCCGCTGCCGGGGCCATGTGGCATGCGCCGAACCGGAAACAGCCTCTTGCGCACGGGGCGCGGACACTCCAGACTCCCGTCCAGCGCTTGTCAGGGGCACGCGGAAAACGGAACCCGTGCTGCCTGACTGCGCCTCACGGGCCGCCCACAGGCGACCCCCGATTCCCCTCGGAGGAAGAAGTGAGGAACGAGCGCATCACCCCCCGCAGCGGCGTCGTCAGACGCACCCGGCTGATCGCCGTGGCGTCCGGTCTGATCGTTGCGGGCGCCGTCGCCATCCCGAGCGCCAGTGCCGACGTGCGCCCGGCGAGTACGTTCAGCGCGACTCAGCTCTCCGCGGCCGATGACTCGGTCCGCGCGGCGGATGTCGCGGGTACCGCATGGCGGGTCGACAAGGCGACGAACACCGTCGTCGTCACGGTGGACAAAACGGTCTCCCAGGCTGAGATAGCGAAGATCAAGAAGGCGGCGGGCGTCAACGCCGGCGCCCTCAGCTTCGAGCGCACCACCGGGAAGTTCCAGAAGTACATATCGGGCGGCGACGCGATCTACACGTCCGGTTCGCGCTGCTCGCTGGGCTTCAACGTGCGCAACAGCAGCGGCGCCTACTACGCCCTGACCGCCGGTCACTGCACCGAGGGCGGCTCGTCATGGACCACCGGCAGCGGCGCGCTGATCGGCCCGACCGCCGGCTCCAGCTTCCCGACCAACGACTACGGCATCATCAAGTACACCGGCTCCGTGTCCCATGAGGGCACCGTCGGTGGCCAGGACATCACCAGCGCCGGCACGCCCACCGTCGGTCAGACCGTCACCCGCCGCGGCTCCACCACCGGCACCCACAGCGGACGCGTCACCGCCCTGAACGCGACCGTCAACTACGGCGGCGGCGACGTCGTCTACGGCATGATCCAGACCACGGTCTGCGCCGAGCCCGGCGACAGCGGCGGCCCGCTGTACTCCGGCACCAAGGCGCTGGGCCTGACCTCCGGCGGCAGCGGCAACTGCTCCTCCGGCGGCACCACGTTCTTCCAGCCCGTCACGGAGGCGCTGAGCGCCTACGGCGTGAGCGTGTACTGACCCTGAGTACGCCCTGGCACTTCCCCTTGGCCGGATGAGTGTTCTCGGCCCCGGGCACGTACTGAGGAATACTGCGCCACTGGACTGCAGCCAGCAGCAGTAGGCCCCCGCTCGCCGCGGCGAGCGGGGGCCCTTGGTGTGCGGCCCCGCGCGGACCAGGCGCCGTTATTTCCTTGCCGGGGAAGAGGGGTGCCTTCCCGCACTCGACCCTTACGGCAACCGGGCATACGGTGTAACTACGTGCGACTCGGACGGCCGGCAGCCTGTGCGAGGGGGTCGTGATGGTCGAGGAACTGGTGGCGACCGGGGTGGCGCTGGCCTCGGCGGGTGCCGTGTACGCGGCGGCCGCGGCCCGGGTCATCAAACAGTACGAACGCGGCGTCGTCCTGCGGCTCGGCCGGCTCACCGCGCCGGTCCGCGGACCCGGCTTCACCATGATCATCCCGTTCGTGGACCGGATGCGCCGGGTCAACATGCAGATCGTGACGATGCCCGTGCCGGCCCAGGAAGGCATCACCCACGACAACGTCACCGTCCGGGTGGACGCGGTGGTCTACTTCAAGGTCGTGGACGCCGCCGACGCGGTCGTCCAGGTCGAGGACTACCGCTTCGCCGTCTCCCAGGTCGCCCAGACCTCGCTGCGTTCCATCATCGGCAAGAGCGACCTGGACGACCTGCTCTCCAACCGGGAGAAGCTCAACCAGGGCCTCGAAGTCATGATCGACAGCCCCGCGCTGGGCTGGGGCGTGCAGATCGACCGGGTGGAGATCAAGGACGTCTCGCTGCCGGAGACCATGAAACGGTCGATGGCCCGGCAGGCGGAGGCGGCCCGCGACCGGCGGGCCCGGGTGATCAACGCCGACGCCGAGCTGCAGGCCTCCAAGAAACTGGCCGAGGCGGCCCAGCAGATGTCCGACCAGCCCGCCGCCCTGCAGCTGCGCCTGCTGCAGACCGTCGTGGCGGTCGCCGCCGAGAAGAACTCCACCCTCGTCCTGCCCTTCCCCGTCGAACTGCTGCGCTTCCTGGAGCGCTCCGGCCTCCAGGCCCAGGCGCAGACGGAGGCGTACGAGCGGACGCGGCCCGCGAGCGGCGGCGGCAACGGGGACGCGGGGGACCACGGCGACGACGGCACCGAGGGCGTGGGCCGCGCCGAGCTGCGCCGCGAGGACCGGGGCGGCGCGGGGCCCGAGGACGTACGGCGCGAAGAGGTGGCGCTCGACGCGGCGGAGGACCTGCCGGGCGTCGAGCTGCCGGCGGTGGAGGTCCCCGGCGTCGGGATCCCGGGGCTGACGGCGCCCGAGGACGAGGAGACGCCCCGGAGCGGCACCACGAAGTGACAGGACGGGGCCCAAGGCGCCGTGACCGGCCCGGGTGATGGGTGGGCGGAAGCGGATCGTCTGTTTCCGGACAGGTGTAGTCCTCACCGTGGGGTGGCCACCGGCAGCTCACCGTGTTCACCGGACACCGGAAAGGGGAGGGACATGCGCGGTTATCGGTGTGCAGGACCCGTGGACGATCGGTGAATCGTCGTACGCAAGACCGGAACTCGGTCTTGTGCGCGCCCTTGGGGGGTGGGAATACTCGGCGACGCGCATTGGCATGGACGCGACTGTCGAGCCGGACGCGGCTTCTGATGGTGGGCAGCACATGCGGGCCGCGCACGCCCACGGCACCCGGCCGTACGGCAGGCGCGATGACCGTCCGCGACGGACGGCCCGTTCACGTCCGTGTCTCGATCTCCACCCCCTCAGGGCCCGCACTTCCCCCACCCGGCGGGCCCTTCCCCCCACGGGAGGTTTTGACTTGAAGCACCGCCGCATACCCAAGCGACGCGCCGCCCTGGCCGGCGCCGGCGCCCTCGCCCTGGCCGCCAGCGCCACCTTCGCGCTCAGTGCCAATGCCAGCCCGGCCCCCACGGCCGAGCTTCTGTCGCTGACACCGGCCGCGGCCGGCAAGCTCGCCGCGCAGCTCACCGACGGCACGGCCGGTTCGTACTACGACGCCAAGGCCAAGAAGCTGGTCGTCAACGTGGTGGACGAGGCCGCAGCCGACGCCGTACGGGCCAAGGGAGCCGAGCCCAGAATCGTCCAGCACACGCTCGCCCAGCTGAACGGCGCCCGGCAGACCCTGAAGACCAAGGCCACCATCCCCGGCACGTCCTGGGGCGTCGACCCCAGGACCAACAAGGTCGTCGTCACCGCCGACCGCACCGTCAAGGGCGCGAAGCTGGCGAAGCTCACCAAGGTCGTCGACGGCCTCGGCAGCAAGGTGCAGCTCAACCGCAGCAAGGGAGAGTTCAAGCCCTTCATCGCGGGCGGCGACGCGATCTGGGGGAGCGGCTCGCGCTGCTCGCTCGGCTTCAACGTCGTCAAGGACGGCCAGCCGTACTTCATCACCGCCGGCCACTGCGGCAACGCGGTCAAGAGCTGGTCGGACTCCCAGGGCGGCGGCGAGATCGGCGCCACCGAGGAGTCCAGCTTCCCCGGCAACGACTACGCGCTGGTGAAGTACACCGCCGACACCGACCACCCCAGCGCCGTCGACCTCTACAACGGCAGCAGCCAGGAGATCAGCGGCGCGGCCGAGGCCACCGTCGGCGAGAAGGTCCAGCGCAGCGGCTCCACCACCCAGGTCCACGACGGCACCGTCAAGGCCCTGAACGCCAGCGTCAACTACCAGGAAGGCACCGTCGAAGGCCTGATCCAGACCGACGTCTGCGCCGAGCCCGGCGACAGCGGCGGCGCGCTGTTCGACGGCGACAAGGCGCTCGGCCTGACCTCGGGCGGCAGCGGCGACTGCTCCGGAGGCGGCGAGACCTTCTTCCAGCCGGTCACCGAGGCCCTGGAGGCCTACGGAGCACAGATCGGCTGACCCATCGGCCGACCCCCGCACCCCGGCTCCACGGCCCGGCCCCCGTACGCGTACTGCGTACGGGGGCCGGGCCGCGTTGGTGCACGGTTCCGGCCGCACCGTACGTGCACGGTTCCGGCCGCACCGTACGTGCACGGTTCGGGTCGCTGTACGTGTGCGGCTCCGGTCGACCCGGCCGGGCTCAGCGTCCGTCCAGCGGGCCGAAGGCGGCCAGTGCCTCCTCTGCGGAGTGGGTGTTCCGTACGTACTCGTCCGCCCACTCCGCCGCCTGCGGGAAGCCGGACTCCGCCACGATCCGGGCACAGGCCGCCTCCCGGTCGTACGGCGTGCGGCGCAGCGCGACCGCGCCGCCGCCCGGCCCGAGCAGCGCCCAGTGCGCACCGTCCCGCCCGTACGGCATCCCGACGCTGCCCGGGTTCACCACCAGCCGCCCCTGCGCGATCCGGACGAACGGCATGTGGGTGTGGCCGCACACCACCGTCCGCACCGCCGCCGGCACTCCGGCCAGCACCTCGGCGAAGCGCTCGGCGCGCGAGTCGGCGAGGACCACCTCGGCGTCGTCGCGCGGGGTGGCGTGGCAGAAGAGGACGGGGCCGAGGCCGGGCACGTCCAGCGTCACGGCGGTGGGCAGCGCGGCGAGTTCATCGACGTCGGAGGGGGCGAGCTGCCCGGCGGCCCAGGGCGTGACCCCGTCGGGGGCCGGGGCGCCCGGGTCGTGGTGGCTCGCGGCCAGTTCGCGTTCGCCGTTGCCGCGGAGCCATACGGCCCGGTCGCCGAGGCCGCGCAGCAGCGCGAGGGTTTCCCGGGGGAGCGGCCCGGAGAGCAGGTCGCCGGTGAGGACGACGGTCCGCGCGGCCCGGACATCGGGCTCGGCGAGCACGGCCTCCAGCGCGGGGGCGACTCCGTGGACGTCGGACAGGACGGCTACCGCGGCGGTGTCGGTCATGACGCGAGCCTGGCAGGGCACCGGCGGCGCGGTCGGCGATTCCGCTCTCGGCCGACGCGCCGATGAGCCGACGGTCCGGTGCGTCGGAGAGCCGACGCGCCGAAGAGCCGACGGGCCGCGTTAGCGAGACGTTAGCCGGACAGCTGTGGATCATCAGCGGCGGCCGACAGTCTTGATCTCACCGGCCCGGAAGGCCGCACCGGGAGTACTGGAACACCATGACAAGAGAACGAGGAAAAACGTGTCGAACCGTACCGTTCTGCGCCACGCCCGCAATGCCGCCGCCGCCATGGTGATCGCCGTCGCCGCGTTCGGGCTGACGGCCTGCGACGGCTCCGGTACCGACACGCCGTCGCCCGCCGGCAGCTCGTCCGCCGCCGACCCCTCGCAGTCCGCCGGTTCCTCGGCCGGCAGCGACCAGGGCGGGAGCGACAAGGGCGGGTCCGACCAGGGCTCCGTCAGCGGTACGCCGGCGGCCACGCCCAAGAAGTCGGACGAGCGCTGCACCGACCAGCTCGACTACGCGGGCGACCCCCGGTCCAACGCCGAGATCAACTCGATCGGCGAGGAGACCGGCCACTGCCCGGCACCGCAGAAGGGCGGCGAGCAGACGGACCCGCCGGTGGGCACCCCCAAGAAGGACGGTGTGAGCTGCACCGATCAGATCAACTACGCGGGGGACGCCCGCTCCAACGCCGTCATCAACACCATCGGCGACAAGACCGGCTACTGCCCGCCCGTCCAGAAGTGAGCCCCTGCTGAACCCGTGCTGAGCAGGCACCGAGTTCCGTGCTGAGCAGGCACCGAGCCCCCGCCGTCCCGGCCCGCACCAGCGGACCGGGACGGCGGTCGTTTCGGGGCGGCCTGGGGTCTGCGCGACGGCCCCGTCAGAGCCGCTCGACCAGCCGCGCCGCAGCCGACCTCGCCGTGGCCAGGGCGGTGGCCCGGTCCCCGCCCGGCTGGCCCAGGACCACACGCGTGCTGAGCCCGTCCAGCAGCGCGAGCAGTTCGGAGGCGCGGCCCGCGCAGTCCGCTGCGGCGAACCGGCCCTGCGCGACCCCCTTCGCCAGCAGCCCCGCCAGGTCCTCGCGCCAGCTCCGGTCCAGCTCCTCCTGCGCCTCCCGCAGCGGTTCGTTGACGGCCGTACGGGCCCACAGCTCGATCCACAGCATCCACCGCGGGTCCCGCGGCCCGCGCGGCAGGTAGAGATCGACGAAGGCGTCCAGCATCCGTACCGCGCCGAGCCGGCGCGCGAGCAGCGCCCGCCGCTCCTCGGCGAGCTTCGCCTCGCTGAAGCGCAGTGCCTCCAGCAGCAGCATGTCCTTGCTGCCGAAGTAGTACAGGATGTGGCCGCCGCTGGTGCCGAGCCGTTTGGCCAGCGCCGACATGGTGAGCGCCGCGAGGCCGCCCTCGGCGATGGCGACCATCGCCTCTTCCAGGATCCGGTCGGCAGCGACCTGCCCGTCCCGCCGTCGTGCCACCGCCCGGCCTGCCTTTCGTCCCGTACGTTCCGCTGGGTGTGCGGGTGGGGCGCGGGGTCTCCGCGTGCCCTCGTCCCGACCTTATCCCGGCGGATCCGCCGTGGACTCTTGACGGGTGGGGAAGGGGCGGGCATTTTGAATGACGTTCAAGAATCTTGAACGTCATTCAAAGTCGGGCCCGCAGTCGGGGCCTCCCGAGCCGGAGCGAGGGAAACACATGACGTCTACCGGAGTGGCCGACGACGAGGTCTTCAGAGTCGAGACACACGGCATCGACCCCATCCCCGACGAGGACCGGCACGGCGGGGCCAAGGACCTCTTCTGGCTCTGGTTCGGCTCCAACCTCACCTTCACCTACGTCATCAACGGCACCCTCGCCGTCGCCTTCGGCCTCTCCTTCTGGGCCGCCACCGCCGTCGTCGTCCTCGGCGGCCTCGCCTTCTTCGCCGTCAGCGCCGCCGGCCTCAGCGGCATCCGCACCGGCACCGCCACCCTCGTCATCTCCCGCGCCGCCTTCGGCCACCGCGGCAACTGGCCCGCCGGCATGCTGAACTGGATCGTCAGCATCGGCTACACCATCGTCAACACGGTCGTCGGCGCCCTCGCCCTCGAAGCCCTGCTCGCCGGCGCCCACCTGCTCGACGGCGCCCCGGCCCGCGCCGTCGCCCTGCTGGTCACCCTCGCCCTGACCTTCACCGTCGCGATGTGGGGCCACGCCACCGTGCAGGCCGCCGAACGCTGGATGGCGTACGTCCTCGGCGCGGGCTTCGCCGTCCTGCTCGTCCTCCTGCTGCCCGGCCTCGACCCGCACGCCCCCGCCGCACAGGGCGCCGCCGGCGGCTTCAGCGCCTGGACCCTCGCCCTCGTCGTGATGCTCTCCGGGCCGGTCTCCTACCTCCCGATGCCCGCCGACTACACCCGCTACCTCCCCAAGGACACCTCGCTGCGCGCGATCACCTGGAGCGGCGCCCTCGGCGGCTTCGTCTCCTCCGTCGGCCTCGGCGTCGCGGGCGTCGCCGCCACCACCCGCGCCGACATGACCGACCCGGTCGCGGGCGTCGAAGGACTGCTGCCCGGCTGGTTCAAACCGCTGTTCCTGCTGCTCGTACTGGGCGGCTCGGTCACCAACTCGATCCTCACCCTGTACTCCTCCAGCCTCAACCTCCAGGTCCTCGGCATCCCCTGGACCCGCGCCCGGACCATCGTCATCAGCGCCGCCGTCACCGTCGCCGGCTCCCTCTACGCCCTCTTCCTCGCCGACTTCACCGAGTCACTGCTCTCCTTCCTCTCCCTGATGGTCATCGTCTTCGCGCCCTGGGGCGGCGTCTTCCTCGCCGACATGCTGCTGCGCCGCTGCCGGTACGACGCCGACGCACTCCACGCCGGCCCGGACGGCCGCTACTGGTACCGCGCCGGCTGGCACGCCGAAGGGCTGGCCGCCCTCCTCGCCGGCATGCTCTTCGCCGCGCTGACCTGCGACTCCGAACTGTGGACCGGCCCACTCGTCGCCCCGCTCGGCGGCGGCGACCTCACCCTCCTCGGCTCGGTCGTCGCCGGCCTCACGTACTGGGCCCTCGCCCGGCGCAAGGCCGCGACACCGCTTCCGGTCGCCCCCTGACCGACCAGCCACGGCACATCGCATCGCCACCGCGCGTACCACCAAGCACCGTCACTACGCACCACAACCACTCGCGCCACCCCAGGAGTTGGACATGTCCCCGCACCACCCCGCCGCCGACCTCGTGCTGCGCAACGCCCGCATCCACACCGTGGACCCCGCGCTGCCCGAGGCCGAGGCGCTGGCCGTACGCGACGGCCGCATCGTCTGGCTCGGCGCCGACGACGACGCCGCGGAGTGGATCTCCGGCCGTACCGAAGTCCTCGACGCCCGGGGCAAGCTGGTGCTGCCCGGCTTCATCGACGCGCACAACCACGTACGCCTCGGCTCCGACGACGCCTGCGTCCAGCTCGCCGGCGCCCGCACCCTGGACGAGGTCCACCACCGCATCCGCACCTGGCGGGACGCGCACCCCGACGCCGAGTGGATCGAGGCCGAGGCGCTGGACTACTCCGCGCTCCCCGGCGGCCGCATGCCGCGCGCCGCCGACCTCGACCCGGTCACCGGCGACACCCCCGCCTTCGTGCTGAGCTACGACGTGCACACCGCCTGGCTCAACACCGCTGCCCTGCGCCGCCTCGGCATCACCAAGGACCGCACCGACCTGCCGTACGGGCGCGCCGAGACCGACCCGGAGACCGGCGAACCCACCGGATTCCTCAAGGACTTCGCCGTCCGCGGCCTCTCCCGGGACGGCCACCGCGCCCTGCGCGACCTCGGCGTGCCGTGGGCGTCGCCCGACCGCCAGTACCGCCGCCTCGCCCGCAGCCTGGACGACGCGATCCGCTTTGGCATCACGACGGTGGTCGAGCCGCAGAACTCCCTGGACGACCTGGCGCTCTTCGAGCGGGCCCGCGCGGAGGGCCGGCTGCGCTCGCGCATCGTCGCGGCCCTCTTCCACCCGCGCGGCACGACCGGCGCCGACCTCGTCGATTTCGCCGCCGCCGCCGAGAAGTTCGACGACGACCGGCTGAACGTCGGCCCCCTGAAGCTCTACATCGACGACGTCGTCGAGCCGCGCACCGCCGCGCTCCTCGAACCGTACGCGGGCTGCCGGCACCACCGCGGCGAGACGTTCTACCCGCCGGAGGAGTTCGGTGAGCTGCTGACCGAACTGGACTCCCTCGGCTTCCAGTGCTTCGTGCACGCCACGGGGGACCGCGGCATCCGCACGGTGCTGGACGCGGTGGCGCGGGCCCGCGCGGCCAACGGGCCGCGCGACGCCCGCCACCAGGTCGTACACGTCGAATGCCTGGACCCGGCCGACACCCCGCGCTTCGCCGAACTGGGCGTGGTCGCCTGCATGCAGCCCCGGCACGCCGCACCCGAGATCGCCGGACCGGGCCAGGACTGGGCCGAGAACGTCGGCGCCGACCGCTGGCACAAGGCCTGGCCGCTGCGCAGCCTGCAGGAGGCGGGCGCGGTCCTCGCCTTCTCCAGCGACTGGAACGTCGCCGAGATGGACCCGATGATCGGCATCTACACCGCCGTCACCCGCCGCCCGCTCGGCGGCGGCGAACCCTGGGGCCCGCAGGAGATGATCGACGTGGAAACCGCCGTCCACGGCTACACGATGGGCTCGGCCTACGCCAACTTCCTGGAGAACGAACGCGGTTCACTCACCACCGGCAAACTCGCCGACTTCGTCATCCTCTCCCGTGACATCCTCCGTGCGGTTCCGGAGGACATCCCTGGGACGGTTGCGGAGACGGTCGTGGTGGGAGGGAAGGTGACCCACTCGGCCGCCTGAGTCTCTGCGGGTGAGGCAACCGGCCCCGCCGTCCACCGTCCGCTGTCCACCGGCCGGGGCCACCGGCTGCCTCACCCGCCCTCGGGGGCCCGCCGCTCCGCCAGCCACGGGAATGCCGCCGCCACCCTCCGGATGCCCCGCACCGCCAGTTCGGCCGGTGACTCCTCGCTCTCGCCCGCCGCCCATACCTCGACCGCGGCCCGCAGCGCACCGTCCGCGGCGGCCGCGGTCAGGCGTACCTCCAGCGGTCCCGCCGTGGTCGTCCGGGCCAGTACCTCGATCAGCGCCAGCTCGGACTCGTGGTGCGCGCGGTGCCACACCGCGCGCAGTGCCGGGTTGTCCTGCATCGCGTGCAGCAGCCCCCGCGTCCACTCCAGCGCCTCCTCCGCCCGCGCGCCGGTGGGGGTCAGCGCCGCCCGGGCCGCCCGCTCCAGCACCTCGCCCAGCGGCAGCTCCGGTTCCTGCGCGGCCAGCTCCGCCAGCCCCTCGGCCCAGTCCCGTACGCCCCCGGTCAGCATCGGCGCGACCGCGTCCTCCTTCGTCCGGAAGTAGCGGTAGAAGGTGCGCGGCGCGACGCCCGCCTCGCGGGCGATGTCCTCGGCGGTGACGGCGGCACCGCGCTCGGCGAAGAGCGCCGCCGCGGTACGGGCGATCTCCAGCTCGGTCGCGGCCTTGCGGCGCTCGGTGAGGGACGGGCGGGCGGTGGGTGCGGTGGGCATGGGCCGAGTCTACGTACTTGTACGTCAAAGTGGCGCCACGTGCATGAGTGGCACAGTGTGCCATATAGGCGTACTGTGAAAACGCGGCTCGACGGTGAGCCGCGAGCGACGAGAAGGAGAACGCCCATGCACGCCCTGAACCGCTTCGAGGGTCGCCGTGTACTGATCACCGGCGGTGGGTCGGGCATCGGCCGGGCCACCGTCCACCGGGTCCTCGCGGAGGGCGGCCGGGTCGTGGCCGCCGACGTGAGCGCGGAGGGCCTGAAGGCCACCGCCGAGCGTGCCGCCGCCGACGGCGCGGCCGACCGGCTCACCACCGCGGTCCTGGACATATCCGACGAGTCCGCGGTCGCCGCGGGCGTGGCATCCGCCGTGGAGACGCTGGGCGGCCTGGACGTGCTCGTCAACGCGGCCGGCATCCTGCGCTCCGAGCACACCCACAAGACCACCCTGGACTTCTGGAACCGGATCATCACGACCAACCTGACCGGCACGTTCCTGATGATCCGTGAGGCGCTGCCCGCCCTGCTCACGGGCGAGAAGCCGGTGATCGTCAACTTCAGCTCCACCTCCGCCTCGTTCGCGCACCCGTACATGGCGGCGTACGCGGCGAGCAAGGGCGGCATCCAGTCGATGACCCACGCCATCGCCAGCGAGTACGGCAAGCAGGGGCTGCGCGCGGTGTGCGTCGCGCCCGGCTCCATCGCCAGCGGCATGACGACCGGTCAGGGCCCCGGGCTGCCGGCGGACGCCGACATGAGCCTGTTCGTGAAGCTGGCCCCGGCCATCGGCGAGGGCTTCGCGGGCCCGGAGACGGTCGCGGGCGTCATCGCGATGCTGGCCTCCGAGGACGGCGCCTTCGTCACGGGCACGGAGCTCCGGATCGACGGCGGCACGCACATGTGAGCCGCCGGACGGGGGGCTGTACAGAGGGGCGGGCTGTACGGGGGCCGGCCCGCCCCCGTATTCCTGTCCCTACTGCCGCGTCTCGCTGCGGTCGACCGTGCCCCGGCCCACCGAGAGCGCCGCGAAGAGCAGCGTCAGCGCCGCGGCGACCACCGCCCAGGCCGCGAGCACCAGCAGCGGCCCGGTCAGCGCCTGCCCGTCGAAGTACGCGATCGAACGCGCCGCCCAGGTGCCCGCGCCCGGCGGCAGCGCGGGGCCGATGGCGTGCCAGAAGGGCGGCAGCAGCGGATACGGGTACGCGCCGCCCGCGCTGGGGTTGCCGCCGATCACGACCACGAGGATCGTCAGCCCGATCCCCACGATCCCGGCGATGCCCTGGAACGCGAGGGTCGCGGCGCCCACCGCGAACACGATCAGCGCGCCCAGCCCCCACAGCGCCACCACGCTGCCGGGCAGCGCCCCGAGCACCGGACCGATGACGAGCGCCCCGGCCAGCCCCGCCAGCACCGAGTACAGCAGCAGCGTGCCGAGCCGGATGACGGCCCGCCGGCCGTTGGTGGGGCGCGCCCCGTAGCTGATCGCGAGGATCGCGGCGCACAGGTAGCCGCCCACGCACCACCCCACCACCAGGTAGAACGACGACAGCCCGCGGGCGTCCTGCGGATCCGCCGGGGCCACGTCGGTCGTCCGGACCGTCCGCCCCTCCGTCTGCTCCGCCTTGGCGAGGACCTTCTGGACCGCGTCGGAGAGCGCGCTGCCGCTGCCGCCCGCGACCAGCAGCTCGTCCTGCTTGCCGTGCGGGTCGTACACCAGCGCCCCGTCGATCTCCCGGTCCTTCAGCTGCCGCACGGCCTCGGCCCGGGATCCGGCCGGCCGCGCGTCGAGCGGCGAGCCCGCCATCCCGTCCAGCTTCGCGACCAGCTGCCCGCTCGCCTGCGGGGGCGCGACGACCGCGAAGGCCACGTCCCGGGGCTTGGGGGAGTGGAAGGCGCCCGCGTACGAGGCGATGAACGCGGCCGTCAGCGCCAGCACCCCGATGATCAGCAGCGCGGCCCGCGCCGACACCGCGTCCCGCAGCTCTCCGGCGAAGGTCCTGCGGGTGCCGTCGCCGTCGCCTCCGGTGCCGGCCCCGCCCTCGGCCCCGGTGCCGGTACCGCCGTCCGCTGTGGCCATGTGCCGCTCCTCGTATTCGTAGCGATTCGTCACATATCTTCCTTTTTGTGGGGGAGATATGCGGCCGGGCGGGCATGCCCCGGCGCGTCGCGTGGGCGCCTGCGGGTGGCTGCGCGCGAGCGCGTTCGTACGAACGTTCGAAGAAAGCGTTATGGTGGAAGTGAGACGGGGGATGCAAGAGAAGTCAGGGGGTGCTCACGCGGTAGGAGGTGCGAATGTCCCGGTTCACGCACCTGCACACCGCATCGGGATTCTCCGTGCGGTACGGCGCCTCACACCCCGAACAGCTCGCCGAGCGCGCCGCCGAACGCGGCATGGACGCCCTCGCCCTCACCGACCGGGACTCCCTCTCCGGCGCCGTACGCTTCGCCAAAGCCACCGCCGAAGCCGGCATCCGCCCCCTCTTCGGCACCGAACTGGCGATCAATGCACCCCAGCCGGAACCCACCCCCACCACCCGCCGCCGCACCCCCGTACGCGGCGGAGCCTTCATCGACGAATCGGCCCCCCGCGCCGTCTTCCTCGCCCGCGACGGCGCCCGCGGCTGGGCCACCCTCTGCCGCCTCGTCTCCGCCGCACACGCCACCGACCGCGAACGCCCCCTCCTCCCCTGGGAAGCCCTCACCGGCGGAACGGACGGACGCGCCACCGGCACCACCACCGGCACCACCGACGACATCCGCCGCGCCGCGGCCCACCTCGGCGACCCCACCGACGGCGTCCTCGTCCTCCTCGGACCCGACTCCGAAATCGGCCGTGCCCTGGCCGCCGGCCGCCCCGACCGCGCCGCCCGCCTCCTCGCCCCCTGGCGCGAGCTCTACGGCGACGCACTCCGCCTCGAAGTCGTCCACCACGGCCGCACCGGCACCGGACCCGGCTCCCTCCGGCTCGCGGCCCGCACCCTCGGCTTCGCCGTCGACCAGGGCATCCGCGCCGTCCTGAGCAACGCCGTCCGCTACGCCGACCCCGGCCAGGGCCCCGTCGCCGACGTCCTCGACTCCGCCCGCCGCCTCGTCCCCATCGACCGCCACCGCCCCGAAGCCCGCGACAGCGGCGAACGCTGGCTCAAGGACGCCGACGCCATGGCCCGCACCGCCGAACGCGTCGCCGAAGCCGCCGGCCACCGCCGCGACACCGCCCACCGACTGCTCACCATGACCGAGGAGACGGCGGGGGAGTGCCTGGTCGACCCCCAGGACGACATCGGCCTCGGCACCGTCCACTTCCCCGAACCCCGCCTCGTCGGCGCCGCCCACCGCACCGCCTCACGCGTACTCGGCTCACGCTGCGCCGCCGGAATGGTCCGCCGCCGCTACGACCGCGGCCCCGCGGCCCGCGCCTACTGGGAACGCCTCCACCGCGAACTGGACATCATCGACCACCACGGCTTCGCGTCGTACTTCCTCACCGTCGCCCAGGTCGTCGAGGACACCCGACGCCTCGGCATCCGCGTCACCGCCCGCGGCTCCGGCGCCGGCTCCCTCGTCAACCACCTCCTCGGCATCGCACACGCCGACCCCGTCGAACACGGCCTCCTCATGGAACGCTTTCTCTCCAAGCGCCGCGCCGTCCTCCCCGACATCGACATCGACGTGGAATCAGCCCGCCGCCTGGAGGTCTACCGCGCGATCTTCGACCGCTTCGGCGCCGAACGCGTCGCCACCGTCGCCATGCCCGAGACCTACCGCGTACGGCACGCCGTACGCGACGTCGGCGCCGCCCTCGGCATGGACCCCACCGAAGTGGACCGGATCGCCAAGGCCTTCCCGCACATCCGCGCCCGCGACGCCCGGGCCGCCCTGGAAGAACTGCCCGAACTGCGCGACCTCCGCGAGAACCCGCCGCCCCCGCCCTTCTGGGACCTGGTGGAAGGCCTGGACGCGCTGCCGCGGGGCATGGCCATGCACCCGTGCGGCGTGCTGCTCTCCGACGCCACCCTCACCGCACGGACCCCCGTGGTCCCCACCGGCGGCGAAGGCTTCCCCATGTCCCAGTTCGACAAGGAGGACGTCGAAGACCTCGGCCTGCTCAAACTCGACGTACTCGGCGTACGGATGCAGTCCGCGATGGCCCACGCCACCGCCGAGATCGGCCGCGCCACCGGCCGCCCGGCACCCGACCTCGACGACCCGGCGCAGGTGCCGCCCGGCGACCCCGCCACGTACGGCCTGATCCGCTCCACCGAAACCCTCGGCTGCTTCCAGATCGAATCGCCGGGCCAGCGCGACCTGATCGGCCGACTCCAGCCCGCCACCTTCCACGACCTGGTCGTCGACATCTCCCTCTTCCGCCCCGGACCCGTCGCCGCCGACATGGTCCGGCCCTTCATCGAATCCCGGCACGGCCGCAAACCCATCCGCTACCCCCACCCCGACCTGGAGGAAGCCCTGCGCGAGACCTACGGAGTCGTGGTCTTCCACGAACAGGTCATCCGCATCATCGACCGCATGACCGACTGCGGCCTCGACGAGGCCGACCGGATACGCCGCGGCCTGTCCGACCCCGAATCGCAGGGCCGCATCCGCGTCTGGTTCGCCGAACAGGCCGCCCAGCACGGCTACTCCGCCGACGACATCGCCCGCACCTGGGAGATCATCGAAGCGTTCGGCTCGTACGGCTTCTGCAAGGCGCACGCCGTGGCCTTCGCCGTACCGACCTACCAGTCCGCCTGGCTCAAGGCCCACCACCCGGCCGCCTTCTACGCCGGGCTGCTCACCCACGACCCCGGCATGTACCCCAAGCGCCTCCTCCTCGCCGACGCCCGCCGCCGCGGCGTCCCGATCCTCCCGTTGGACGTGAACCACTCCGACGTCGCTTATCGAATCGAACTGGTGTCTGGTGAATCTCGCCCAACTGTGACCGAACCGTACGCCGAACCGCACGTCGAATCGCGCGTCGAATCGTGCATCGAACTGAATGCTGAACCGCACGTCGAACTGAATGTCGCGGGCAGTGGAGGACGTACCGCGCGTACTGTCTCGCGCGTTGCGGGCAGTGGAGCACGTACCGCGCGCGCCGACTCGCGCGTTGCGGGTGCCGAATCGCGTACCGCTCGCACCGGATCGCGCATGCCGGGGGAGCGCATGGCGGGGGAGCGCGTGGTGGCCGCCTCCGGCGTGGCCGGCCGGTGGGGGCTGCGCCTCGCACTCTCCGAAGTGCACGGCATCAGCGAGGCGGAGGCCGAACGGATCGCCGCCGGCCGTCCCTACACCTCCCTCCAGGACCTCTGGCGCCGCGCTCGCCCCGGCCGCCCCGTACTCGAACGCCTCGCCAGGGTCGGCGCGCTGGACTCCTTCGGTGCCAACCGCCGCGACCTGCTGCTGCACATCGCCGAACTGCACCGCCAGCAGCGGGGCGCGCCGGCCGACACTCAACTCCCGCTGTCCGCGGCGGCGTCGGCACCGGCCGGACTCCCGGACCTGAGCGACGCCGAACGCCTCAGCGCCGAGCTGGGCGTACTGGGCATGGACGCCTCCCGGCACCTGATGGGGGATCACATCCAGTTCCTGAACGAGCTGGGAGTACTCCCCGCCAAGCGGCTGCGCGAAGCCCGACACGGCGACACGGTCCTGGTCGCCGGGGCCAAGGCGGCCACCCAGACACCCCCGATCCGCTCCGGGCGGCGGGTCATCTTCACCACCCTCGACGACAGCACGGGGCTGGTCGACTGCGCCTTCTTCGACGACAGCCACGAGACGTGCGCCCACACCGTCTTCCACTCCTGGCTGCTGCTGGTACGCGGCACGGTCCAGCGCCGCGGCCCGCGCAGCCTCAGCGTGGTCGGCACGGCGGTCTGGAACCTGGCGGAACTGGCGGAACTGCGGGGGCGGGGCGGGCTTCGGGCGGTCACGGCTCATCTGGCTTCCCATCCCCCCCTCCCCCCACCCCCCACCACCCCCACCCCCGGCCCACCCTCCACCCCCGACCCCACCCCAGCCCCCACGCCCACCCCAACCCCCGGGTCCGCCCCGGCCCCCACCTCCGCCCCGGCCCCCGCGTCCGCGTCCGCTCCGACGTACGTCGCCGCCGGGGGCGACCCCGGTGCGCGCGTCACCGGTCACCCCCACAGCCGGAGCGGCTCCGCCGACCGTGAGCTGTACGCCGCCGCCGAACCCGGCACTGCTCCGGCTGGCCCTGGCGGTGCCTCGACTGCCCCTGGCGGTGCCCCGGCAGCCCCCGAAGGCGTCCCGGTCGACCCCCGAGGTGCTGCCACCCCCGGAGGTGTCCCGGCCACCTTCGCCCCGGCGGCGTCAGCGGCATCCGATGACTCGTCGTCCCCGGACGACGAGCGGGTCATCCGTCTGCCCACCGGCTACACCCTGCATCCGTGGGCCGACCTCCAGCCCGCGGGCGAACGCGCCGCCACCGGCCGCAAGCTCTGGCACGCCAGCCCAGGGAGCGCAGGATGACCATTTACCGACGCCTCCCTCCCTCACCTCCTTCCGTTGGTTCTTCCATGAACGCTCCGGCGGATGTCGCCGGCGCTCCGTCCCAGGCGGTCCAGGGCACCCGTCCCGGAGCCGCCGCGCTGTACGTACGTTTCCTCCCTGCCGCTCCTGCCGCTCCTGCCGCTCCTGCCGCTCCTTCCGGTCCCGCTGGTCCGGCTGGTCCCGCTGATTCGGCCGGTGCTGCCGTTCCGGGCGAACCGGCGTCTCCGGCCGCCCCTGTCCCCGCCCCGGGCACCGCTTCCGGGGCGGCCGCTGCCTCTCCCCGTGGGGGGAAGTCGGCCGTCCCGCCCCTCGGGGAGGAGACGTACGAGCGGCTGATCTCGCTGCTGGGGGAGTTCACCCCCGTGGTCGAGGCGCTGCCGCCCGACGCCGCGCTCGCCGATGTACGCGGTGCGCAGCGGTACTTCGGCCGGGACGCCGCCGGTATCGCCGAGCTGCTCCGGTTGCGCGCCCTGGCCTGGTACGACGTCGAGTGCGCCATCGGTATCGCCGGTAACCCCCTGCTCGCTCGGATGGCTGCCCAGGACGCGGCACCCGGGGAGATCCACGTCGTCCCCGGTGACCCCGAGGGCGTCGCGGCCTTCCTGGACCGCAGACCCGCCGCCGCTCTGTACGGCATCGGTCCCGCGGCGGCCCGTGCCCTGTGCTCGTACGGGCTCGACAGCGTCGGGCGGATCGCCGCGGCACCGCCCGCCACCCTGCAGCGCATCCTCGGCTCGAAGGCCGGCCGCCGGGTGTACGAGCGGGCTCGCGGTGTTGATCCGACGCCGGTGACCCCGAACGCTCCGGCCCGCTCGATGGCCGCCGAGCACCGCTTCGCCCACGACGAGCTGGACGAGGCGCGGCGCCGCAGGGCGCTGCTCTCGCTCGCGGACGAACTCGGCTCCCGAATGCGCAGCGGCGGTCAGGTGGCAGGCGCGCTCACGCTCACCGTCCGCTATGCCGACCGCTCCACCACGACCCGCACCCGCCGGCTGGCCGAGCCGACCGCGCACGGGCCCGCGCTGACCGAGGTCGCCTACGCGTTGCATGCCGCGCTCGGTCTGCAACGCGCGCGCGTCCGGGCGGTGGCGCTACGGGCCGAGGATCTCTGCCGGGCCGAACGCGCCGCTCGTCAGCTGTCGTTCGATCCGGCGGACGACAAGGCCCGTCGCATCGAAGCCGCTGTCGACCGCGCCCGTACCCGGTTCGGTCCGCAGGCCGCCCGTCCCGCCGCCGCGTGGGCCGCCCCCGTGTCGGCCGCCCCCGCGCGTGCCGGGAGCCGCCGGCTCTACGGTCAGCCGTACAGCCGCTCGGCGTACCGCGGGCCGTAGTGGGCCTCCAGGGCTTCGAGCGAAAGGTCCGGGGCCTCCAGGGCCTTGCATATTCGGGCCCGGGAGGGGAGCGCTTCGGGATGCCAGGTCTCCGCACGCCACAGGGCGGAGCGGAGGAACGCCTTCGGGCAGTGGTGGAAGACCTCTTCGATCTCCACGAGCAGCGCGAGCGCCGGGCGGTGGCCGTTGACGACCAGGTCGTCGAAGAAGGGGGCGTCGCGCAGCAGCCGGGCGCGTCCGTTGATACGGAGGGTGTCGTTGCGGCCGGGGACGACGTACGCCAGCCCCACATGCGGGTTGGCCAGGACGTTGACGAAGCCGTCGACGCGCTTGTTGCCGGGGCGGTCGGGGATGACGATCGTGGTGTCGTCCAGTACGAGGGTGAAGCCCGCGGGGTCGCCCTTGGGGGAGACGTCGCACCGTCCCTCCGCGTCGGCCGTGGAGACCAGGCAGAAGGGGGAGTTGGCCAGCCACTGCCGGTCCAGATGGTGGAGCGCGGGGCGGACCTTGTTGGCGGCGCGGTCGTTCGGCTTGCCGACCAGGTCGCGCAGTTCCGCCACGGAGGTGACCTCTACCAGGCCCTTCAGCGGTCGGCTTTCGCCTGCCTGTTCCGCTGTCCCAGCCGGTGTTGTGCCCGCGAAAGGCGCGCGCATGGGCGTTGCGGTCGCGGCTGCGGCCGCGGGTGCGGTGTCAATCGACTCCGGTTCCACTGACGTTGTGTCCACTGCTGTATCCCCCTGTCACAGCGGGCCCGCGCGGCTCGCGGGCGGCACGGAAATGACTTTACGCCGGGGCGCCGACAGCGGTCGGAGCCTGTGGATAACCCGTACGTCCGGTGAGAATCGTGTGGCACTTCTTTCACCGTCACACGACTGGACCCCCGGAACTACCCAGCCGTAACTTGACGGTCAATCACAGCGTTGAGCCATGCGATCCGGATCGCAGGTGATGACTCGGCGAGCACTTCGGAGTCCCCTCACCTCCCGCAAGGAGCATCGCATGAACACGTCCACGCACCGATCGCTGTCCTGGAGACGTGCGGCCACCGCCGTCTCCGCCCTCGCTCTCGCCCTCGGCGCCGCCACGGCGGCCACCCCCACAGCGGCAGCCGCCGGCCGGCCGGGCGCCGCCGCGAGCAACGCCGTCTCCGCCGGCTGGAACGACTACTCCTGCAAGCCGTCCGCCGCCCACCCCCGCCCCGTCGTCCTCGTCCACGGCACCCTCGGCAATTCCGTGGACAACTGGCTCGCCCTGGCGCCCTACCTCGTCGCCCGCGGCTACTGCGTCTTCTCCCTCGACTACGGCCAACTGCCCGGCGTCCCCCTCTTCCATGGCCTCGGCCCGATCGACAAGTCGGCCGAGCAGCTCTCCGCGTACGTCGACCGGGTGCTGGCCGCGACGGGCGCGGAGAAGACCGACCTCGTGGGCCACTCGCAGGGCGGCATGATGCCGCGCTACTACCTCAAGTTCCTCGGCGGCGCGGCGAAGGTGAACGCCCTGGTCGGCATCGCGCCCGACAATCACGGCACCGACGTGAACGGGCTGACTCGGCTCCTGGACCAGGTCCCGGGCGCCAAGAAGTACCTCGAATCGTTCGCGCCGGGTCTCAACGACCAGATCGTGGGCTCGGACTTCCTCAACCGCCTCAACGAGGGCGGCGACACCGTTCCCGGCGTGCGCTACACGGTCATCGCGACCAAGTACGACGAGGTCGTCACCCCGTACAAGAGCCAGTTCCTGAACGGCCCGAACGTGCGGAACGTGCTGGTCCAGGATCTGTGCCCGACCGACTTCTCCGAGCACGTGATCATCGGCCTGGCCGACCGGGTCGCTTTCCACGAGACGGCCAACGCCCTGGACCCGGCCCACGCGACACCGACGACCTGCTTGTCACGCTGACCGGCAGCACTGCCGGTACCCATACCGGTACCACTGACGGTGCGCTGCTCCTCGTGGAGCAGCGCACCGTTGGGCTGTTGGCGCCGACCGGCCTCAGCCGCCGTTGCGGGCGGCCTTGCGGCGGGCGACGGCGAAGAGCACCGAGGCGCCCAGTGCCAGCACGGCCGCTCCGCCGATGGCCAGCGGCCCGGTCGAGCTGTCACCACCGGTCTCCGCGAGCTCCGTGGTCACCTCCTTGCCCGAAGAGCCGGCGGGGCGCGCACCCTCGGTGGCCGCCCGGGTGTCCTCGCCCGAGTGCGCGGGGCTGACCGCGTCCGGGTGCGCGCCGCCGTCCGCGTGCGTGCCCTCGTTCGCGCTGCCGTGATGCATGTGGGTCATGGACGACTTGTCCGCGCCGGCCGCGAGCTGCTGCTCGGTCGGGGCGGTGGCGGCAGGCGCCGACGCGTCCTCCGAGCGCGTCTCCTCGCTGTTCTCCGCCGCGGCGCCCGAGCTGCCGCTGTCCTTGCCGAAGACCACGTCCGAACAGGTGTAGAAGGCTTCGGGGCTGTCCGAACGCTGCCAGATGCTGTAGATCAGGTGGCGGCCGGAGCGGGCCGGGACCTTGCCGTCGAAGACGTAGTCACCGTTGGTCAGCTCGGGGTCGGTGACCTTCGCGAACGGCTTCTCCTCCAGGTCCGACCACTTCAGGGGCTTGCTCGGGTCGTAGCCGTCCTTCGTGATGTACAGCTCGAACGTCCCCTTGTGCGGCGCGGTGGCCTTGTACCGGAAGGAGTGCGCACCCGCCGCCATCTTGCTGGCCGGCCAGTCGGCACGCGCCAGGTCCAGGCCCTTGTACTCCTCGCTGTTCGCGCTGCACAGCTTGCCGTCCGGGATACGCGACTTGGACTGGCCGCCTGCCGCACCGTCCCGTACGCCGTTCCAGTCGTACAGGGCCTGCACGCCGCCCGCCGCGACCATCGCCTTGCAGGCGGCGGAGTCCGGGGACTCCGGGCCTTCGGCGTAGCACGCGGAGATCCGGCTCACCGGGTCCGTCATCGAGCCGTGCGCGGCCGCCGGGTGCGCGGCGAACAGGGTGAGGGCGAGCGGGGCGAGGCCGGCGACGGCTATCCCTGTGGCCTTGCGGAGAACGGTCATCGTGGGGGGCTCCTTCATCACGTACGGGGAGGTGCGCGTGGCGGAACCGGCCGCTGTACGCCTATGCCGTCCCCCGGGAAGCGGCACCGGTGTGCGGCGGCTCCGCCCGGCGGGCAGCACGCTAGCCGCGCCGACCAGCGAATTCGCCGTCCGGAGCGGCACTACGGCGATCTTTAGGGGTGGCTTAAGGAACCGCTCAGCGGTGATTAAGTCCCGAGGGAGAGGCGGCGGGTCAGGCGATCCACCGGTAGCGGCGTTCGGGGCGGCCCGTGCCCCCGTAGCGGAGCGAGACCTCCGCCTGCCCGGTGCCCGTGAAGTACTCCAGGTAGCGCCGCGCGCTCACCCGGGACAGCGCACCCGCCGCGGCGCACTCCGAAGCCGAGAGTCCGTCCTCGTGCTGCCGCAGTGTCCGTTCGATCAGCTCCGCCGTATGGGCGGCGAGCCCCTTGGGCAGACCTCTGGAGGCGCGCGGACGGGTGCCGAAGATCTGGTCCACGTCCTCCTGGCTGGCCTCGCCCAGCCTCTCCAGTCGTGCGCGCATCGTCGCCACGTGCCGCAGCTGCTCCTGAAGGGAGGCACGGTCGAACGGCTTGATGAGGTAGTGCAGCGCCCCTGCCCGCAGGGCGTCCCGTATGACGTGCGCGTCGCGCGCCGCGGTGATGAACAGCGCGTCGGCGTGCGTGCCGCCCTTCAGGGCCCGCAGCTGCCGCAGCACGCTGATGCCGTCCATGTCCGGCAGGTAGACGTCCAGCAGGAGGAGGTCGGGACGGAGCCGCTCTGCTGCGCGCAGCGCCTCGGCACCCGTATGCGCCACCCCGGCCACCGTGAAGCCCTCCGTGGCGTTCACGTAGTGGCTGTGCAGCTTGGCCACCATGAAGTCGTCGTCGACGACCAGCACCTTGGTCATCGAACGATCCCTCCCATGACCACAACGTTCACAACGACCCTTAATACCGGAAGCGAGACGCGGAGTTAACCCCCGGGCAACATGTGCCCTCACCACGATCTCCCCCCCCACAGAGCCACGAAGCCACACGCAAGAGAAGGGTGGTGTCATCTGTGCGTGCGCGCACACCCCTCGCCCTCTTGGGGGCGGTTCTGATCGTCCTCCTGGGGCCGCCCCTGCTGACATCGGGCAGCGGCACCGACACCGGTACCAGCATTCCGGGACTGCAGTTCATGGTGCCCAACACGCCGGGCGGCGGTTACGACATCACCGCCCGTACGGCGGCGAAGAGCATCGAGGACGCCGGCCTCAACCACAACGTCGAGGTCTTCAACCTCCCCGGCGCCGGTGGCACGGTAGGCCTCAGCCGCATGGTCAACGAGCACGGCAACGGCAAGCTCGCGATGTCCATGGGCCTCGGCGTCGTCGGCGCCGTCCACACGAACCACTCGCCCTCCGGGCTCGGCGACACGACCCCCATCGCGCGCCTCACCGAGGAGCCGGACATCGTGGTCGTCGCCAAGGACTCCAAGTACAAGACGTTCGAACAGCTCCTCGCGGACTGGAAGAAGAACCCCCGCAAGATGCCGGTCGGCGGCGGCTCCTCGGCCGGCGGCCCCGACCACCTCGCACCGATGCTCATGGCCAAGGCCGCCGGCATCACCCCCAAGTCCGTCAACTACGTGCCCTTCGACGGTGGCGGCGAACTGCTCGCCTCCGTGCTGGGCGGCAAGGTGGCCTTCGGGGTCTCCGGCGTCGGCGAGTACCTCGACCAGATCAAGTCCGGCGAGCTGCGCCTCCTGGCCGTCACCGGCCCGAAGCGCGTCAAGGGCCTCGACGCGCCCACCCTCAAGGAAGCCGGCGTCGACACCGAGTTCACCAACTGGCGCGGCATCGTGGCGCCCCCAGGGCTCAACGACGTCGAACGCGAGAAGCTGACCGGCCTCTTCACCGAGCTGCACCGCTCCAAGGAGTGGAAGGACGCACTCAAGCGCAACGGATGGAGCGACGCCTTCCTGACCGGCGACAAGTTCGGCAGCTTCCTCGCCGCCCAGGACCGGCGCGTCGACACCGTACTGAAGGAGCTGGGGCTGTGAGCACCGCAGGTACCGATCCCGCCGCGCCACCGAGAGACAGCGGTCTGCGCGCACGACTGCGCGGCCGTTCCGAACTGGGCGTCTGCCTCACCCTTCTGGTCCTCGGCGTCCTCGTGCTCACCGACGCGATCACGATGGACACCGACATCACCCAGCGCGGCCCCATCGGGCCCACCACCGTCCCGATCGTCGTCGGTGTGCTCCTCCTGGTCGTCGCCGTCCTCCTCGCCGTCGACGTCCTGCGGGGCGGCCGCGGCGAAGCGGAGGGCGGCGAGGACATAGACCTCACCGAACCCGGCGACTGGCGCACCGTCGCCCTCCTGGCCGGCGTCTTCCTCGCCAACGCCGTCCTCATCAAGCCCCTCGGCTTCCCGATCTCCGGCGCGCTGCTCTTCTGGGGCTCCGCGTACGCACTGGGCAGCCGCAACCTCACCCGAGACCCGCTCATCGCGGCCGTCCTGTCCCTGGTGACCTACGTCGTGTTCAACAACCTGCTGGGCGTGCCACTGCCCGGCGGACCGCTCATGGGGGTGCTGTAGACGATGGACTCCCTGTCCTCACTCATCGACGGCTTCGGTACGGCACTGACCCCGCTCAACCTCCTGTGGGCCGCCATCGGAGTACTGCTCGGCACCGCCATCGGAGTCCTGCCGGGCATCGGCCCCGCCATGGCCGTGGCCCTGCTCCTCCCCGTCACCTACGGGCTCGACCCGACGGGCGCGTTCATCATGTTCGCCGGGATCTACTACGGGGGCATGTTCGGCGGCTCCACCACCTCCATCCTGCTCAACACCCCCGGCGAGAGCGCCGCGGTGGTCGCGGCCATCGAAGGCAACCCCATGGCCCGCGCCGGACGCGGCGCCCAGGCCCTCGCGGCCGCCGCCTGCGGGCACTTCGCCGGCGGCATGATCGGCACGATCCTGCTGGTCGTCCTCGCCCCCACGGTCGCCTCGCTCGCCGTGGACATCGGGGCGCCCGACTACTTCGCCATCATGGTGCTCGCCTTCATCGCCGTCACCTCGGTACTCGGCAGCTCCCGGATCCGCGGCTTCGCCTCCCTGCTCATCGGCCTCACCCTCGGCCTCGTCGGCCTGGACCAGATGACCGGACAGCAGCGGCTGACGTTCGGATCGCTCGAACTCGCCGACGGCATCGACGTCGTCATCGTCGCCGTCGGACTGTTCGCCATCGGCGAGGCACTGTGGGTGGCGGCCCACCTCCGGCGCACGTCGGGCGAGTCCATCCCCGTCGGACGCCCCTGGCTGGGCAAGGCCGAGCTGCGGCGCACCTGGAAGCCCTGGCTGCGCGGACCGCTCATCGGCTTCCCCTTCGGTGCGATCCCGGCCGGCGGCGCCGAAATCCCCACCTTTCTCTCGTACGTCACCGAGAAGCGGCTTTCGAAGCACCGCGACGAATTCGGCCGCGGCGCCATCGAAGGCGTCGCCGGGCCCGAGTCCGCGTCCTCCGCCTCGGCCGCCGGCACGCTCGTGTCGATGCTGACCCTCGGCCTGCCGACGACCGCCGTCGCCGCCGTCATGCTCGCCGCCTTCCAGCAGTACGGCATCCAGCCCGGACCGCTCCTCTTCGAACGCGAACCGGACCTGGTCTGGGGCCTGATCGCCTCGCTGTTCGTCGGCATGGTCCTGCTGCTCGTCCTCAACCTGCCACTGGCCCCGGTCTGGGCGAAGCTGCTGCGCATCCCGCGCCCGTACCTCTACGCCGGAATCCTCTTCTTCGCGGCGGTCGGCGCGTACGCGGTCGGCGGAGAGCCGCTGGACCTGGTCATCCTGCTGATCATCGGGCTCATCGGACTGGGCATGCGGCGGTACGGCCTGCCGGTGCTGCCCGCCGTCATCGGCGTCATCCTCGGCCCGGCCGCGGAACAGCAACTCCGGCGCGCGCTGCAGATCAGCGACGGCAGCGTCACCGGCCTGGTCAACACCCCGTTCTCGATCACGGTGTACGCAGTGATTCTGGTGCTGCTGGCATGGCCGTGGATCAAGCGGGCGTTCTTCCGCGCGCGTACCGCGCGCGCGGAGGACGCGGAGGACTGAGAACCGGCGAGACGCCGGCCGGAGTGCGGGCTCCGGCCGGCCTGGCGGCCCGCCCCGGACCTGTCCGGTACTCCGGACCCGTCCGGTATTCCGGACCTTTCCGGTACTGGCCAACGATGGGGTTATCCACAGGCAAAAGCGAATGTCAGTGGGGCCTGTCACTATCCGTACATGGCTACCGACACACCGGTCACCGAGGCCGGATACTGGGATTCCGCCGCCGAGCGGTTCGACGACGAGCCGGATCACGGACTCCGCGATCCGGCGGTACGGGCCGCCTGGGCGCACCGGCTGCAAGCCTGGCTGCCGACCGAACCGTCCGACGTCCTCGACCTCGGCTGCGGCACGGGCAGCATGGCCCTGCTCGCCGCCGAGCAGGGCCACCGCGTCACCGGCGTCGACCGCTCACCGCGCATGGTCGAGGCAGCCCGCGCCAAACTCGCGGGACAGGACGCCCGGATACTGATCGGTGACGCCGCCCGACCACCGGTAGCAGCGCGGCAGTTCGACGTGGTCCTGGTCCGCCACGTGTTGTGGGCGCTGCCCGACCCGGAGGCGGTGCTGCAGAGCTGGGTGCGGTTGCTGCGCCCCGGAGGCCGCCTGGTCCTGATCGAGGGCCGGTGGGGCGAGGCGGCCCCGATCGGCTTCGCCGCCACCGAACTGGAACGACTGGCCGCGCCTCTGACTCGCCGTACGCACCTGGAGCGGCTCACGGAGGACGCCGCACTGTGGGGCAGGGAAGTCCGGGACGAGCGATACGCCCTCGTGGTCCACCCCGCGCCCCCGGCCCGCCATACGGAGGTGATCGATGTCCATCTGATCCTGCGCCGCGGGGACGAGGTGCTGCTCGCCCGGCGCGCGAATACCGGTTACGCCGACGGGCTGCTGCATGCCCCCAGCGGACACGCCGAGGACGGCGAGGACGTCCGGGAAGCCATGGTCAGAGAAGCCGCCGAGGAGCTCGGACTTCGACTGGGCCTCTCCGACCTGCGCGTCGCACTGGTCATGCAGCACCGCAGCCCCGAGGGGCGCCCCCGGATCGGCTGGTTCTTCGAGGCGGCGTACGGCGCGGGCGGCGAGCCGGTCAACCGTGAGCCGGACAAGTGCTCCGAGCTGGACTGGTTCCCGCTGGCCGCGCTGCCGGACGACATGGTCGCGTACTGCAGAGCCGGCCTGGACGCATACCGCGCGGGGGAGCGCTTCGTCCTGCACTGGCACCGGCCCGGCGACACCATCGCCTACGACCCGACGGGCCCGCACCGCGAGGTGGCCCTGCCCCCGAGTCTCGCCGACAGCAGCACAGCCGAACGCGCGCACAACGCCGGCGAGAGCGCCACCACCACGAACGGCACGCACGAAGGGAACGAGCGCCGGGGAGGAGACGCACGATGACATCGGCGACGATGCCTTTGGTGACGACGGCAGCGGAGCGGACGCCCGGGTCACGAATACCCCTGACATTTCACTCGGCTCGGCCTTGCGGGGCGTCGAGCTCCCGGAGGAAGCGCCACTCGGTGGCGTACGGCTCGTAGCCGAAGGCCCGGTTGATCGCGAGCATCGGCGCGTTGGTGGCGTCGTTGCCCGTGAACGCCTCGGTACAGCCGGCCGACCGGGCCTCGTGCAGCGCCCGCAGCTTGGCGAGCTTCGCCAGACCGCGGCCACGGAAGGCGCGCTTGGCACCGGTCATCGCGGACAAGCAGCGGCCGAGGCCGTCGGCGGCCACCGCACTGAACGCGGCCGGCTCACCGTTGACCGTGGCGACGGTGGTGAGGCCGAGGTCGATGTCCGGGTGCTCCCAAGTATGGGTCAGCCAGCTCTCGTACGACATGGCGTCGGCCGGCACGTCACCCGGCTCGTCACAGGAGGCCTCGGCATCCAGCAGGTACAGCGGGTAGGGATCGGCGCCGAAGTCGGCGGCGGTGCGCAGCTCCACACCGGAAGGGAGGTGATCGGGGAGCGGCGGCAAGGGAGTACGGGCCAGGTCGAGGCGGAGATAGCGGGACGTGCGGCTGCGGTGATAGCCGTTGCGCTCGGCGAACCCCGTTGAGCGGTCGTCCTCGTGAACGCAGGCGAAGATCCGGGTGGCGCCGAGGGCGGCCAGGCGTTCCTCGGCGGCGGTGAGCAGGGCGCGGCCGACACCGTGGCCGCGGTGTGCGGGGTGGACCATCGGGTTCGCGACCGCTTGGCCGGGGACGGTGCTGTCGTGCATCAGGCCGGTCTTGGCGGCACCGACGAGCCGTCCGTCCAGCTCGGCGACGAGGATCCGGAAGTGCTGGGCGGCCGGGGCGTTGGCGGCCTCCCAGGCCACGGACTGCGGGGTGCAGACGAGGAAGGGGGCGACGGCCCGCCGTACGTCGGCGACGGCCTTGGCGTCGGAGGGACGGAACGCGCGAACGGAAAGCGACATGCCGCCGGACGCTACGCCGCGCCTGCATCATGCGCCTCCGAATAACGGGCGGAGGGAGGGACGGGGAAGGCGGAGGGAGGAGCGCCGAGGACGGCGGGAGGAGCGCCGAGGACGGCGGGAGGAGGGACGAGGAGGGCGGGGGTGAGGGCCGAGGGGAGGGTGGGGGGGGGAGGGGGAGGCCCCCGGAAGGAAGGAGGGGAGGAAGGCAGAGGAAGGCAGTCGGGGGAGGCGGCAGGAGTTTGCGCCCGGAAGTGAGAGGCAGGAGTACGTGCCTCCGGGATGCGAGAGTACGCGCCTCCGGGATGAGGGAAGCCGGGGTGTGCGCCTCCGGGATGAGGGAAGCGAGGCGTGCGGCTCCTGGAAGGGGAAGCCGGTGGTGCGGCCTGCGCGGCCTGCGCCTGCGACCTGCGCCTGCGGCATTGCGGCTTGCGGGTCGCGGTACTGGGCTTTGGGTGTGGTGGCGTTGGTTTGGGGTGGGGGCGGAGCACAATGGGTGGGACAAAGGTTCTGTCGGCTCGGCCTATTGGGAGTGTCACTGTGGTCCTGGACCCGCTGCAGCTCGTTGTCGATCAGGATGCGGCGGATGCGCCGTACGAGCAGGTCCGCACCCAGATCGCCGAACAGGCGCGGAGCGGGCGGTTGCCCGCCGGGTTCCGGCTGCCGACGGTGCGCGGGTTGGCGGGGGAACTGGGGCTGGCGGCGAACACCGTGGCCAAGGCGTACCGGGCGCTGGAGAGCGATGGCGTGATCGAGACGCGGGGGCGCAACGGTACGTTCGTCGCGGCTGCCGGGGACGCGGGGGCTCAGCAGGCCGCCGAGGCCGCCCTGGCGTTTGCGCAGCGGGCCCAGCGCCTCGGGCTCGATCATCAGGCCGCGTTGTCCGCCGCGGTGACCGCCCTTCGCGCCACCTACGGCGACCCTGAGAAAGGGGCGGGAGGGGAGCGGTAGCCGCACCCCACGCAGGAGAGGGAGCAGTAGGCGTACCTCCCCAGGTTCCGGAGCCTGGGGAGGAGTGGTAGCCGCGCCCCCACCCAGGCTCCGGAAGAGGGGGCGGGAGCCGCACGCTCCCAGGGGCTCCGGGAGAGGGAGCGTGGGCCGCCCCCCCCCCAGAGGCTGCGCCCCGGACCTCCGGAAGACGGTGGCAGGCGGGGCCGAATGGCGGTTGTCGGTCGGGGCGGTGTGGGGTGGGTTTTCGGTGGGGGGTGGGGCGCGTAGGGTGCCTTTGCTAACTCGTCGTTCAGTAACGGTCGGCGGGCCGTGCCGGGGGGCTCGGGCCGCGGGAAGGCGGAGGCGATATGACCAGCAGGACGGCTCGCGTGATGACCAGTAAGAAGGCCCTCGTGCGTCGGCCGAGCCCGGGGCTTGCCGACGGGCTGGTCACGCACATCGACCGGCAGCCCGTCGATGCCGGGCTCGCGGTGCGGCAGTGGGAGACGTACGTCGGCACGTTGCGGGCGCACGGCTGGGAGACCGTCGAGGTGCCGCCCGCCGACGACTGCCCGGACGGTGTCTTCGTCGAGGACACCATGGTGGTGTACCGCAACGCCGCGCTGATCTCGCGGCCCGGCGCTGACGAGCGGAAGCCGGAGACCGCGGCGGCCGCCGAGACCGTGGCGGCCCTCGGCTGCTTCGTGGGCCGGGTGCGGGAGCCGGGGACGTTGGACGGCGGGGACGTACTGAAAATCGACGACACGGTGTACGTGGGCCGGGGCGGCCGCACCAATGCCGATGGAGTGCGCCAAATCCGTGCAGCATTCGAGCCATTGGGGGCGCGGGTCGTCGCCGTACCGGTCAGCAAGGTCCTGCACCTGAAGTCGGCCGTTACCGCACTTCCCGACGGCACCGTCATCGGATACCCCCCGCTGGTCGACGACGAGGCGCGGGCGCTCTTCCCCCGCTTCCTGGCCGTCCCGGAGGAGTCCGGCTCCCACGTCGTTCTGCTGGGCGGGGGAAAACTGCTGATGGCGGCCAGTGCGCCCAAGAGCGCCGAGCTGTTCGCCGATCTCGGGTACATGCCCGTGCCCGTCGACATCGGAGAGTTCGAGAAGCTGGAGGGGTGCGTGACGTGTCTGTCCGTACGCCTGCGGGAGCTGCCCGCATGACCGCCATATCGTGACGGTATGAGCAACCTCGATCTCAAGCCCGCGGCCAGTCTCTGCGGGGGTGGCGGCCGGACCGGACCGGTCCGGGACGTCCAGCCGGGCAAGCAGGTGCCGCTGGGGGAATCCACCCTGGTCCGCAGACTGCTGCCCAACCTCGGCCGCAGGATGGTCGGGGCCTGGTGCTTCGTGGACCACTACGGTCCCGATGACATCGCGGGGGAGCCCGGGATGCAGGTGCCGCCGCACCCGCACATGGGCCTGCAGACCGTCAGCTGGCTGCGCGAGGGCGAGGTGCTGCACCGCGACAGCCTCGGCTCGCTCCAGACCGTACGGCCGCGCGAGCTGGGACTGATGACCTCGGGGCGGGCGATCGCACACTCGGAGGAGTCGCCGCGCGACCACGGCCGGGTGCTGCACGGCGCGCAGCTGTGGGTCGCGCTGCCGAACGAGCACCGCGGGAAGGCGCCGACGTTCGAGCACCATGCCGACCTGCCGGTGATCACCGGGGGCGGCGGGCTGAGCGCGACCGTGATCCTCGGGGAGCTGGCGGGCGCGCGGTCGCCCGGTACGACCTACTCGCCGCTGGTCGGTGCGGACATCACGTGCCGCGCGGGAACGCACGTACGGCTGCCGCTGGAGAGCGACTTCGAGTACGCCGTACTGACGATCGAGGGCGAGAGCGAGGTGGACGGCGTACGGCTGGCGCCCGGCTCGCTGCTGTACCTGGGGTGCGGGCGGGGCGAGTTGCCGGTGCGGGCCGACGTCGACAGCAGTCTGATGCTGCTGGGCGGCGAACCGTTCGAGGAGCAGATCGTCATGTGGTGGAACTTCGTCGCGCGCAGTGGTGACGAGGTGGCCGCGGCGCGGGAGGCGTGGATGGCGGGGGAGCGGTTCGGGACGGTGCACGGTTACGACGGGCCGCCGCTGCCGGCGCCGCCCCTCCCGCCGGTACCGCTCAAGCCGCGCGGGCGGCAGCGGTCGCCCGGCCCGCGGAGGTAAGCCGGGGAGCCGCGAAGGTGGGTCGAGGCGGAGAGGCGGGGAGCCCGTGCCGTCGGTCCGGACGGTGGTCGAACGGCATCGGCCCGGCGGCGACGGCCGGGCCGCAGGCCTCCCCTCAGCTCTGATCGGTCGGCTGACCAAGCGCCTCCGCGAACAGCGGGACGACCATCTTGAGCGCGTAGGACGTGGACAGCACCGAGTCGGTCGCGAAAGCGGAGCTGAGGGTGGCGTCGTCGAAGACGATCGGAGTGGCCCGCCTTCACCGACGGCACGGCGCGGTACAGCGGGTCGCCGCTGATCTGCGGTCTCCACGATCAGTTTCCTGCCCTAGTCGGCCAGGCACAGTGCGGTGGAGACCATCCGGGTCTGCCGCTCCCAGGAGATCTTGTACTGGTCGCCGCCCTTGGGCGCGCCGACGGTCGGTGCGATCTTGCTCAGCGTGTCGTAGCGCTTCTGGTCGCCGCTGGACTTGGTGTCCAGGATGAGGTCGGGCCGGAGCGCCGCGGTCTTCTCGTACTCGGGTTCCAGGGTGCCGGTCTTCTGCGGGCTCTTCTTGTACAGCCCCTTGGCCCACGGGCCCGCGCCGTCGCCGCCGAAGGCCGGCCAGTCGCCGGCGCCCGCCGGCTGTACGCCGTGTGCGAGCGCGGTCTCGGCAGTCGCCCCAGTCCGGCGCCACGACGGGCTTCGGCTTCTCCTTGACGGTGACGTCGCCGAACTTCGTGGCGGCCGTGGTGGGGGGGGAGCCGGATGACGCACCGGAGTGCGGCATCTAATTAGTAAGGTAAGGCTAACATTACTTAATCTTCGGAAGGGTCGGTCCGGCGCGCCCGTTCAGCCCGGCGTCGGCCGCCGCCTCCGCCACCTCCGCCGCCTCCGCCGCCTCCGTCCTGGAGCACACATGCCGTACAGCACGCCGTCCGCCCCCGAAAGGCCGCTTCGCGGCGGAACGGGCCACACCGAGCTGCGGTCCGCCGAGGAACTGCGCGAACTGCTCGGCACCCCGCACCCGGTGGTGATCGAGAAGGTCAAGCCGCGGCTCTCGCCCGAGGACCGGGAACTGTTGGCGCGCTCCCCGTTCTGCCTGCTCGCCACGGCCGACGCGGCGGGCAACTGCGACGCCTCGCCGCGCGGCGACGGGCCGGGCTTCATCCACGTGCTGGACGAGGCGACGATCGCCCTGCCGGACCGGCCGGGGAACCGGCGCGCCGACAGCTTCCTCAACATCCTGGAGAACCCGCATGTCGGCCTCGTCCACTTCGTCCCCGGCAGCAAGGAGATCCTGCGGATCAACGGGCGGGCCCGCGTCCTGACCGACGCGCCGTTCTTCGACCATATGACGGTCAAGGGGCAGCGGCCGCTGCTGGCGCTGCTGGTCGAGATCGACGAAGTGTTCCGGCACTGCCCCCAGTCGCTGCGCCGGGCCGGCATAGGGGAGCCGGAGACCTGGCCCGAACCGCCCCGCCCGCTCAGCGGCTGACGGCGGCTCTGGTCACAGGTACAGCCCCGCGTCGGCGCCCGTGTCCTGGGCGGGGACGGCGGCGGGGCGGGTGCCCCGGCGGAGCGCGTACAGCTCGGCGAGGCTCGCGCCCTCGCGCCCGACGCCCTCGTCCGTACCCAGCCAGCCGACCGCTTCGGTACGGGTGAGCGGGCCGACCTCGATACGGGCCAGACAGCGGCCGGGCCGGACCACCGCCGGGTGCATCCGCTCCAGGTCCTCGTTGGTCGTGACGCCCACCAGGACGTTGCGGCCCTGGCCCAGCAGGCCGTCGGTGAGGTTCAGCAGCCGGGAGAGCGCCTGGCCCGCGGTGTGCCGGGCCTCGCCGCGGATCAGCTCGTCGCAGTCCTCCAGGAGCAGCAGCCGCCAGCGGCCCCGGCCCGACGCGTCGTCCTCGCCGATGGCGATGTCCATCAGATAGCCGACGTCGTTGAAGAGCCGCTCCGGGTCCAGGACGCAGTCGACCTGGCACCAGTCGCGCCAGGACCGGGCGAGGGTGCGCAGCGCCGACGTCTTGCCGGTGCCGGGCGGGCCGTGCAGGAGCAGCAGCCGGCCGGCGATCTCCTCGGGGGTGACCTTCATCAGGCCGTCCAGCGCCTCGGCGACCGGCGCCGTGTAGTTGGGCCGGATCTCGTCCCAGGTGCCGGCGGAGATCTGCCGGGTGGTGCGGTACGGGCCGCGGCGCGGGGAGTAGTACCAGAAGCCCATCGAGACGTTGGCGGGCTGCGGCTCTGGCTCGTCCTCGGCGCCGTCCGCGGACTGCTCCAGCACCTTCTCCGCCAGCTCGTCGCTGACGGCCGTGACCGTGATGTCGGCGCCGCGGCTCCAGCGCGAGATCAGCAGCGTCCAGCCGTCGCCCTCGGCGAGGGTGGCGCTGCGGTCGTCGTCACGGGCCGAGCGCAGCACCTCGGCGCCGGGCGGCAGCAGCGTCAGGCCCGGCTTGACCCGCTCCACGGAGCGGCTGCGGGCGTACGGCTGCCGTCCGTTGGCGAACCGCCCCAGGAACAGGGCGTCCACCACATCGGACGGAGAGTCGCTGTCGTCCATCGTCAGACGGATCGGCAGCGACTCCTCGGCGGCGGCCGGCGGAAGGTGATCGGCACACATGGGGCCATGATCGGGCATGACCCGCACGCCGTACACGGAATTACGCGATTGCCCGGCCGGTCCGGAACCGGACACGCTCTTGACGGGCACTTGACAGACGGCGGCCGGGTGCGTGTCCAGGACGTACCCGTTACACGGGATTGCGGCTCAACAGGCGGGAATGTGGCTAGGCTTGCCCGTTGTGGGACGTCATGGGGGGTTACGGGTGCCGATACCGGGACGAGCGCGGTGGGTGATCGCCGCGCTTCTCGGAACGGGGGCGATGGTTCTGGCGCTGCTGCTGGTCATGTGCGGGATGTCGCCGGGCGGGCAGCGGGGCGGGGGAGCGGACAACGGGGTGCTCGGCGGCTCCGAGGCCATGGAGCAGCTGGGCTGGGGGTTCACGCACACCGAGTTCAGCGCCGACCGCGGCGAGCCCGCCGCCGAGGTGGAGGCCGACCGGCTGCTCACCGGCGACCCGATGCCGCAGAACCAGCACATCATGGGCTGGGGCGCGCGCAATCCGGAACCGAGCCCAGGGAAATACGACTTCCACGACCTGGACCGGCGGCTGGCCCTCATGCGCAGCACCGGCGGCACCCCCGTCCTCACACTGTGCTGTTCGCCGGACTGGATGAAGGGCGGAAAGGCCGGCAAGACGGACTGGGGCGAGCTGGAGAAGGCGCCCGACCCGGATCACTACGAGGACTTCGCGAAGCTGGCGGGAAAGATAGCGAAACGCTATCCGGAGGTCCGGCACTTCATCGTCTGGAACGAACTCAAGGGATTCTTCGACGAGGACCGTAACCGCTGGGACTACGAGGGCTACACCCGGCTGTACAACCTCGTGTACGAGGAGCTGAAGAAGGTCGATCCGGCGATCCAGGTCGGCGGCCCGTACGTCGTGATGGACAGCTACCGGCCGGGCGAGGACTCCTACGCGTCCGACCTCGCGGGGGACTGGGGCTCCGTCGACCAGCGGGTCCTGGACGCCCTTTCCTACTGGAACGAGCACAAGGCGGGGGCCGACTTCCTGGCCGTCGACGGCTCCAGCTACACCCGCGACAACTCCTACGCGCCGGACGAATTCGGGGCGACGAAGAAATTCGGCGACGTCACGCGATGGCTCCGCGAGGAGACCGGGCTGCCGGTGTGGTGGACGGAGTGGTACGTCGAGGTCGCCGACGAGAACGACGACCGGCACGGCTGGAGCGAATCGCACCGCACCGCGGTGCAGGCCACCGCCATGATGGAAATGGCCGAGGCCGGCGTCGCCACCGCGCTGTACTGGAATCCGCAGAACGAGGACGAGGACTGCCCCGGCTGTCTGTGGAGCAGCACCGAACTGGACGACGGCGGCGCGGAACTGCCGATGATGAAGCTGCTCGCCCGGTTCGGGAAGGAATTCCCGCCGGGCACGGAATTCCGTTCCGTCTCCGTCGCGCCGGACGACCGGCCGAACGTACGGGTGCTCGCGGACGACGCGGCCGTCCTGGTGGTCAACACCCTCGGCCGGCCCATCCAGGCCAAGGTCGACGGCCGCACCTTCGACCTGCCGGCCTACGGGCTGCGCTGGCTCAAGCGCGGCTGACCGCCGGGTCCGGCGCGGCCGGTCCGCGCGGGCCGGCGGGCAGGGCGTACACCCCGCCCGCCGGCCGAGAGGCCGCCTCCGCCCTCCGTCCTCCGCCCTACGACATGGTCACGAACCGCTGGACCAGGGCCGCGAGGAACACCACGAGGAACGGCATCGCGAACCAGAACGTGCCCTGCACCCAGCGTTGCTTGCCCACGCTCGCCGGGAGCGCCACCCGGACGATCTCCCGGGTGCCCAGCAGCAGGAGCAGCGCGACCGCCGCCAGACCGCCCGCCACCGACCACGGCGTCCAGGTGACCAGCGGGCCGGCCGGCCCCGGAGCCGGCTGCCGCACCTCGCCCGCGGGCGGGTCCGTCAGCGCGTAGAGCACGGCGTCGTCGTTGACGAGCACCTGCCGCAGGTCGGCACGGCGGTCCAGGGACGCCCGCAGCCGCTGCTCCCAGCCGTCCGGGTAGCCCCCGTCCAGCCGCAGCGCCTCGGACTGGCCGCGGTTGACGATCAGGTACGACTGCGGGCCGGCCTCCTCCAGGGCCTTCACGAGCGGGCCGACGCGCGCCGGGTCGCGCGGCGCGCGGGTCGGCTCGTACTGGACGCGTTCCATGTCGCGGGCGCCCCACGGCATGTCCGGGGTGACGTTCTCGACCGGATCGTCGGTCAGCCACAGCAGGCGCGCGGTCGGCCGGTCGTGCGCGTACACGTACTCCATCGCCGCGACCTCGCCCGTCCGGGTCCGCTCGAACGGCTCGTTGCCCCAGCGGGCCACGAGGAAGCCGAAGACCAGTACCAGACCCGCCAGCAGGGCGGCGAGCGGCCCGAACCCGCGGCGCCCGCCGGCGGGGCGCGGGAAGAGCGCGAGCGCGCCCAGGACGCAGGCGCCCGGCAGCGCGAACATGAAGACGCGCAGCGCCATCTCGCCGCCGTAGGACTGCATGCCGAACGCGAGGAACGGCACGAACGCGAGGACGAGCAGGGACCGTTCGGCGAAGCCCGCGCGACGGCGCCGCAGCACGCCCCAGCACGCGAGCGCGAGCACCGAACCGGCCAGCAGGACCCGGGTGTACAGGACGAGCTTGTGGGTGCTGCTGCCGCCCTCGATACGGCCCGACACGGAGGAGGTGACGTTGGAGCCCAGGCCGCCGATGCCGCCGAACAGCTCGTCGAAGTGGCCCGACCAGTAGGGCTCGGCGAGGAAGCCGATCCAGAAGACGACCATGACGCCGAGCAGCAGCGGCAGGCCGCGCAGCGTCGAGCGGCGGACCAGCACCAGGAAGATCAGTACGCCGAGCATCACGAACGGTGTGAGCTGGTGACCGGCCACGGACACCGCGAACAGCGCGATCAGCACGCCGAGCAGGACAGCGCGCTGCCTGCGGTCCGCCGGCCGCACCTCGGTCTCGCCGGGGCGCAGCTTGCCGGGCAGCACCCGCGGATCGCGGAACCACACCAGCAGGACCGCCACGAAGGCCAGGTAGAGCAGGTACGTGAAGCCCTGCGGCGAGAAGTAGTCCTGACCGACCCAGCCGCACAGCGCGAACAGCCATGCCGCGCTCCACTTCGCGCGCCAGTCCGCGCGTACGGAGCGCAGCAGCAGGAACACCGGCGCGAGGTAGAGGAGTTGGATGGTCAGCGGCCACCAGCGGAGCAGCGTGTCGAAGTCGGTGAGGCCGCAGGCCTCGGCGAGGAACTGCGCGCCGGCGAAGAAGCCCGGCCAGCTCCAGCGCGCGTCCAGGTCCGGTACGGCGGTGCCGGTCCGGCCGATGTGGTCCAGGAAGCCCAGGTGCTGCCAGGCGGTGGCGAAGCGCGGCTCGGCCTCCAGCAGGGCGGGCAGCGAGTGCAGCGCCACGACCGTCAGGACCAGCGTCACCGCCAGCAGGACCCGGCGCGGCCGGGAGAGCCACAGCGCCGCGGCGAAGGCCACGGCGAGCAGGGCGGCACCGGTCAGCGTCGCGACGGGCAGGACGGAGATCAGGCCGAGCCCGCCCATCCGGTCCAGATCGGCGTCGCCCATCCCGCGCAGCGGCAGCCAGAAGAGCGCGAGCGCGACGCCGAGCAGCGCCCAGACGCCGATGTCGGGACGGCCGGTGAGGAAGGCGCCGGCTCTGCCGCGGCCCGGAGCGGCACCGGCCGTACCACCGGCGGCTGTCCCTCCGACGGCCGTGCCCTTGACGGCCGTACCGCCGAGGGCTTTTCCGCCGCCCGCCGCGGTGCCGCCGGGGGCCGCGGGGACGGCCGGCAGCCGCACCGTGTGCGCCTCCGACGCCTCCGAAGCGGCCGCCGGAGCGACGGCCGGCAGCCGGAGGGTGTGTGCCTCCGCCGGATCGGCGCTCTCCGGCCCGGCGCCCGACGCGCCGTTGCGCGCCGTTCCGGGCGCCGGCGTCCCGGCCGCCGGCCGATCCGCCGCCCAGGACGGCTTCCCGGCGGCGGGCGGTGCCGCATCCGCGCCGGCACCGCCGCCCTTCGCCTCCGGTTCCCGGTAAGCGTCCGCCACCTGTTCCTCCGTCAGTGGCGGCCGCACGTCGGGCCGCCGTTCCATGTGATCGAAGTCCACGTGCACGCCCAGCGGCATCGTGTCCACGTCGAGGCGGGCCCGCTGCGCCCACGTGGGACGGTGCGCGCCGTCCCCCTCCGGCGCCGCCGCCCGGTCGTCCGGGAGCGTGCGCACGGCGTCCCCCAGGTCGCCGTGGACGGCCAGGTCCGCCAGGTCGCCGTCCGGGGCGACCCCGTCGGCCGGCGCCTTGGCCAGCGGCGCCGCCGGCCGCCCCCGGACCACGCCGTACAGCTTCACGGTGGCGATCGACGCGATCACCGCCAGGCTGCAGATCTCCGCGACACCCGCGCCGGTCAGCCCCATCCGCGGCAGCAGGAGCAGCGTCAGGCCCAGCACGAGGACGCAGAGCAGGCCCTGGAGGTACGCCAGTCCCGAGGTCCGGCTCTGCGCGCGCAGCACCGCGAAGTAGGTCTCCATCACCACGCGCAGCGCGGCGCCGACCGCGAACCAGCGCAGCAGCGGCGTCGCGGCGTCCGCGTACCCCTTGCCGAAGACGCCGAGGATGTACGGCGCGCACACGAAGAGGAAGAGGCACACCGGCAGCATGATGCGGGCCATCCGGCGCAGCGCGGCGCGGGTGTTCTCGGCCAGCCGGGCCGGGTCGTGCGAGCCCTCCACGGTCAGCGAGGCGCCCATGTTGATGGCGAGCAGGTTGACCGTGCCGCCGATCGTGGTGGTGATGTAGAAGTACGCGTTGTCGGCCGCGCTGACCTGCGAGGCGACCAGGACGGGTACGAGGTAGACCACCGCGAGTGAGAAGAGGGAGCCGGTGTAGTCGCCGGCCAGGAAGCGGCCCATCTCGCGGAGCGAGGGCGGCCGCGCGGTGTGCGGGGTGGCCGCCTCGTGCCGGGGCACCAGCCGCCGGAACACCAGCCAGCCCAGCGGGACCACGGACACCGCGATGGCCGCGACCCAGGACACGAAGACGCCCGCGGTGGGGATCGCCGCCGCCATGAAGATCAGGAGACCCAGCTTCACGGTGGAGAAGGCGAAGTTGCCCAGCGGTACCCACACCGCGCTGCGCAGCCCGGTCAGCACCCCGTCCTGGAGCGTCAGCAGCGACCACGCGATCACCGCCACGATGAAGCCCAGGCCGTTCAGCGTGCCGTGCAGGAAGCGGTAGGACGGGCCCCACAGGTCCAGCGTCAGCAGGAACACGCACGCGGCCAGCGCGACGATCACCGAACTGCCCGCGTACGTGCGCAGCACCAGCCGGCCGGTGTGCCGCCCGGCGACCGGGATGAAGCGCGCCAGCGCACCGGTCAGCGTCACCGCGGTCAGCCCGGCCAGCAGCTTCATCGCGGCGATCGCCGCCGAGCCCTGGCCCACCGCGGACTCGGTGTAGTAACGCGCGGCGACCAGCCAGAATCCGAGGCCCAGCAGCCCGGAGATGCCCGTGTTGAGCATCAGGGCGTAGGCGTTGCGGAAGAGGGGGGTACCGCCCCCGCTCCCGGGGAACCGCAGCTTGCGCCCGCCCGTCGCCCGCTCGTCCTGGGTACGTTCCTCGGTCCGGGTGGTCGTGTCAGACACTGGCTCGGGTTCCCTTTCCTGAGGCCCGGCACTGTGTCACCGGGCCCCACTGACGGCCTTTCATCGGCGCTGCGCGCGGGGTCAGTCCCCCGGAGCGCAGCGCCTGATCGCCTGGCGCGATCTGCGGAGCACGGCGTAACCCTTGGTGAGCGCACGGTCCTTGGCGAAGGTGCGCCCGAGGGCCTCACCGGCGACGATCCGCCGGAACTCCGCCAGTTCCGTGCTGCGTCGCACGGTCAGCCGGCGCAGCGCGTACGGGCCCTGCCGGAAACCGGCCAGGCCGTTGCCGACGGCCAGCGACTGCCGGAAGCCGGCGGCGCGCACCGTCCGCCGCACCCGGCGGTCGGAGTAGCCGTAGGGGTAGGCGAAGGACACCGGGGCCGCGCCCAGCTGCTCGGCGACGATCCCCTTGCAGCGCAGCACCTCGGACCAGAGCGCGTCGTCGGAGAGCTGGTCCAGCTCGGGGTGGGTGTGGCTGTGGCCGCCGATCTCCACACCGGCGGCGGCCAGTTCCCGTACCTGGTCCCAGCCGAGCATGGTGTCCAGCGCGCCGCCGGCGTCGTACGGGCCGGGCAGCCAGCCCGTCGACACGAACAGGGTGGCCGGGAAGGCGTACTTGGCCAGTACGGGCAGGGCGTAGCGGTGCACGCCCTCGTAGCCGTCGTCGAAGGTGATGAGGACGGGGCGGCCGGGCAGCGGGGCGCCCTCCCGCCAGGCCGCGGCCAGGGCCGCGGTGGTCAGCGGGTGGTAGCCCTCGTCGTGCAGGATCGCCATCTGCTCGGCGAACGCGCCGGGGGAGACGGACAGGCCGTGCGTCGCGGGGGCCGGCTTGTGGGCCACCGCGTGGTACATCAGGATCGGCACGGGCTCCGGGGGATAGGCGGCGGTGTTCACGCGACCGCCCCCTCGCCGCCGTGCAGCACGTCCTTGCCGTGCAGCACCGTCTCGCCGGGCAGGCCGCCGTCGCCGCGCACCGGCTTCTCGGCCCGTGCGGACAGCCGTACGGGTTCCACCGGGGGACGCTCGGCGGCCACCGGCCCGACCGGACGGTCGTCGGCCACGGGGGTCACGGGAGGACGGCCGGCGGGGACGGGCGCCACGGGCGGGCGCTCCGCCGCCACGGGGTCCGTGCCCCGTGCCGCGGTGTCGTCCGGTACGGGGGTCGGCCCCGGCACCGCGGCGATCACGAACGAGCCGCCCGAGCGGCGGGTACGGGCCGTGCCGACCAGATAGCCGCCGGCGGCCGCCGCCACGCCCGCCACGATCGCGCCCGCCCGGCCCGCGCCGCCCGGCCTGCGCAGCAGCGCGTCGCGCAGCCCGCGCGCCACTCCCGCCGGCAGGACGCGGGTGGTGTAGCGGCGCTCCGTGGCCAGCCCCTCCTGCGCGCCGACGCTGCGCGCGACCAGGGCCTTGGACAGGCCCTCGGCATAGGCGCGGGTACGGAAGTAGGCGAAGCGCTCGCGCCCCGCCGGGACCCGGTGATGGATCACCGAGCGGTCGTCGATGAGCAGGACGGCGTCCGGGCAGGCGCGGGTGAGCCGGATGCACATCTCGGTCTCCTCGCAGCCCAGCGGCCGCTTGTCGCCGTCCCGGCCGATGCCGGTGGCGAACCCGCCGGCGATCTCGAACGCCTCGCGGCGGAACGAGGCGTTGCCGCCGAGGACGTTGCGTACCCGCGTCCGGCCCGGCGGCAGGCCGCGGTAGGTGCAGCCGACGACCCAGTCGAACTCCCGGGGGAACCAGTCGGGGCGGCGCCCGGAGGCCCAGACCGGCTCGGTACGGCCGCCGATGGCCATCACGTCGGGGTCGGCGTAGCCCTCGGCGAAGTGCAGCAGCCATTCGCGTTCGGCGACCGCGTCGTCGTCGAGGAAGGCGATGACCTCGCCGGTGGACTCCGCGACGCCGGTGTTGCGGCCCGCCGAGAGGCCTCTTGGGCCGGCGTTCGGCAGCACGCCGATGTCGGTGGCCCCGGCGAACTGCGTGCGCAGCCGGGTGAGCAGGGCCGGGTTGTGGTCGACGACGAGCAGGATCTCGTGTGCCGGGTGGAGCTGGTCACGCACCGAGGCCGCCGCGGCGAGAATGTCGCCCCAGCGGTCCTCGGTGTACACGCAGATCACCACGGAGATGCGGATGCTCAAGACACCTCTCCCGTGATCATCGCGGGGCGCACCGCACGCTTGCGGGTGCCGCGTTCGCGCAGGATGACCTTCAGGACACGGATGCCGTCGCGGACCGCGCGCAGGTTGCTGACGCCGTGGATGCGGTTGTACTCGTGGCTGGGGATCTCCTGGACACGTAAGCCGGCCTTGACGACGCGGATGTTCATCAGCGTCTCGACCTCGAAGCCCGCGCAGTCCAGCGCGATCTCGTCCAGGCAGTGCCGCCAGAAGGCGTTGTAGCCGTAGCACAGGTCGGTGTAGCGGGCGCCGAACTTGGTGTTGACCAGGGTGGTCAGCACGCGGTTGCCGAGCTTGCGGATCGGCGTCATGTCGTCGGTGCCGCCGCCGTTGGCGAAGCGGGAGCCCTTGGCGAAGTCGGCGCCGCCGACCAGCGCCGAGACGTAGGAGACGATCTCGCCGCCGTCGGCCGAGCCGTCCGCGTCGATCATGACGATGATCTCGCCGGTGCACGCCGCGAAGCCGCTGATGAGGGCATCCCCCTTGCCCTTGCCGCGCTGCTTGACGACCGTGACGTCGGGGCGCAGGTCCTGGGCCACCCGCACCGTGTCGTCGGTGGAATTCCCGTCCACCAGGACCACTTCATGGATCCAGTCCGGAAGTGTCTTGAAAACGTACGGGAGATTTTCCGCCTCGTTCATCGCCGGAATGACGACGCTGACCGGCGGGGCAATCGCCAGGTGTGATGAAACGGGTCGGTACTGCGCCTGTGCGGGTATCCGCGCGACGGCTTTCGGATCCGTTTTCGCAGGGCGAAGGAACGAGCTCATGAGTCTGTTTTCCCTCTCGTCCGGTGGACCGCCCACCCCCGGGCGGCCCGGATGTGTATCCGGTTCGAAAAGGGGGTTCACACCCTGTTCAGCGCGGCAGGAAGCACCGGACGAACAGAGCGAGCTGGCATGCGTGATTCCGCGGCTCGTCACCCGACGCCGGCAAGCGCGTCGAGCACGGCACCCCCCTACCGCGCTCCGCCCCGGTCCTCGTCGCGGCTTCTGAGCCCTCCCCTGGAGCCGCTGCGTGACGATCCGGTGCGGATGGATTGTACGACGGTATTGATGAATGACACTCTATGGCAAGAGCTGGAACTACATATCCCCCTTTGTCTTTCCGATGGAAATGGAGCGGGCTGCTCCGTGGTTTCCGGCGCGGATCCGGCCCATCCGTTTGAGCAGCCGGTCGGCCGGTTCGAATAATTCCGGCCGGGTCACCACGGTGTTCCGCAGTGCTTTTACCGGCGCCCGTCGCGCGCGGTGCCCGATCGCCACCGGATGGCGCCGGGTGACCCACCCTTCCGACACCTGAATTTCGCGTGTCTTGAAGGAGTCCTTGTATTCCTTCTCGCCGCGCCCGAGATCGAGATGGCTCATCCCGTCGGCGGCGGCCCCCTCGGCCATCCGCAGATGCAGGATCAGCCCCGGCGAGAACTTCGCGTACGCCGGGTCGTAGGCGGGGAACCAGCACGCCAGGATCCGGTCGGAGCGCAGTCCGAAGTGCGCGGCGACCGGCTTCCCACCGGCGTACAGGACCGACAGCACGCCCGCGAACGAGTCGGTGCGGGTGTGGAACAGCTGCTCCACGAGGTGCGTGATCCAGGGCCGGGCGAAGCGGTCGCTGCGTCCCGTTCTTCGGTACTGCGCGGACTTCCAGTCGATGAGCGTCTGCAGGACGGCCGGATCCCGCTCGTCGTGGACGTACCGCACCTCGCCCACGTCCCGCCCGAGCTTCCGCTCCTTGGCGAGTGTGGTGCGGGTGAACTTCGGCGACTGCTTGCGGAGCCGGCCGAGGTACGCCTCGAAGCCCTGGTCCACGTCGATCACCGGGGACGGGAACGTCTGCAGCGGGTGCTCCTCGAAGGGCTTCTGGCCCTCCACCAGGTGGTCGAACTCCAGCACCGCGAGCCCGCAGGCGTGCAGCAGCTCGCGCGAGTCCCACTGGAAGCCGGGCCGGTGCACCAGGCCCTGCGCGTCCGACACCCCCAGGCCGATCGCCCGCCCGACGCCCAGCGCGGTCCGATGGAAGGGCAGGAAGGCGGCCGGCTCGCCGTCCTCCCTGATCACCGCGATCCGTACGCCCCGGCGGCAGCGGCCCACCGCGAGCGCGAACTCCGGTGCGAGGAAAGGGTTGCCCAGGTCCGGCGCGCCCAGGAGGTGCGCCTGGGACTGCACGGCGGTCCACGCCGCCCGGGCGGCGCCGCTCAGCTCGCCGGGGCGGTACACGCTGATGTCCACGTTCAGTCCGTCCGTGCATCTGGCGCGGACGCCCCCCGGCGCCGCACGCTCGCCAGCAGGAAGATGGTGCCGCTGATCACTGCGACGGCGAGAACCCCGCCGCGCGCCGACCAGATGTGCAGCGACAGCATGGTCTGGGCGACCAGCAGGTCGACGGCGAAGGCCCCGGCGCCCGCGACCACCGTGCGGCTGAGCGGGTCCAGGCGTCCCAGGGCTGCGGCGAGGGCGGCCGCGGGCGCGGCCAGCAGGAAGAAGAGCGCGAACGGTGCGCGCAGCGGCGAGGCGAGGTCCGCGAGCGCCAGCACGGCACCCACGCCGCCCACCGCGACGGCCGCACCCGCGAGCAGTGGTGTCGACTCCCGTCGTGCCGGTCTGCTGCCGGTGGATCTGTTGCCGTTGATGGTCTTGGTCTGCATTGGCAGCTTTGCCCCCCATAAAGCGGCCTGATGCTCATACGCACCCGATGCCGGGCTTCAATGTGGCGCGCCTGCCGGGTGCGCGTCAAGGCGCACAGAAGGGGTGAACGAGCCACGTCCGGGGCGCTGTTCGCGCCGGGCGTGGCTCGTTCCCGATCTGCGGTGCAAGGCCGCGAAGTGTTCATTCCGGTTGTGCTGGAACGATGAAGGGCGGCGGCCGGTCCGTGGTCCCGGAGGCTACGGAACGATCTTCAGGAGCTTGTTCGGCGAGCCGCTGCCCGGAGAGGTCACGACGCCGGAGGTGGCGCCGGCCACGAGGGCGCTGGACACGGCCGCGGGCGTGGCGGAGGTGTGCCCGGCCAGGTAGACGGCGGCGGCACCGGCCACGTGCGGGGTGGCCATCGACGTACCGGAGATGGTGTTGGTGGCGGTGTCGGAGGTCCGCCAGGCGCTGGTGATGCTGCTGCCGGGCGCGAACAGGTCGAGACGGGAACCGTAGTTGGAGTAGCTGGCGCGGGCATCGGTGCTGGTGGTGGCCCCGACGGTGATCGCCTCGGGGACGCGGGCCGGCGAGGAGGTGTTCGCGTCCGCGTTGCTGTTGCCCGCGGCGATCGCGTACGTCACGCCGCTGGCGATGGAGTTCTTCACGGCGTTGTCCAGCGCGGTGCTCACGCCGCCGCCCAGGGACATGTTGGCCACCGACGGACCGCTGTGGTTCTTGGTGACCCAGTCGATGCCGGCGACCACCTGGGCGGTCGTGCCGGAACCGGAGTTGTTGAGCACCCGCACGGCGACGATCTTCGCCTTCTTCGCGACGCCGTAGCTCGTGCCGGCCGCGGTGGCCGCCACGTGGGTACCGTGGCCGTTGCCGTCCTGCGCGACGTTGTCGTTGTCCACGGCGTCGTAGCCGTTCACCGCGCGTCCGCCGAAGTCCTGGTGCGTGACGCGCACTCCGGTGTCGATGACGTAGACGGTGGTACCGCTGCCGGCGGTGTCGGGGTACGTGTAGCGCTGGTCCAGCGGCAGATTCGTCTGGTCGATGCGGTCCAGTCCCCAGGACGGGGGATTCGTCTGAGTACCGGTGGCGTGCACCGTGGTGTCCTGGAACACCTGGTCCACGGCCGGGTCGGCGGCCAGGCGTCTCGCCTCCGCCGCCGACAGGTGGGCCGCGTAGCCGTTGAGCGCGGCGGTGTACGTGTGCTGCACGGTGCCGCCGTGCGCGGATATCAGGCGTCTGCCGTCGGCGGACGCGGCCTTGAGGCCCGCGCCCTTCTTGAGCGTGACGATGTAGCTGCCCTGGACGGCGTTCTTCGCGCCGGCGCCGACGACCGTGCCCTCGGCGGGCGCCGCCTGGGCCGGGGCCACGACCGCGCCGAGCGTGACCGCGGCGGTGGCGGTGGTGAGCGCGGTGGCGATCCGGAGCTTGGCCGGGATCCGGCCGAAAACCTTTGCGGTGGTACGCATCACTGCCATACGAGGGGGTCCTCCTCATCGGTGCGCGTGGTGCGTGCGCATGGGGGGTGGCGCACGGATTCGTGCGCTGCGAGCGGTTCCTGAGGGTGCGTCGGACCGCCCGGACGAAAGATTCGCCGAGAAGTACTCAAGGATTCAAGAGGACGTGGCTTGATGTCATATGCACGACATAACGCGGCAATCTGCCGTAACGCATGGCCAGTAATGCTCTACGCGAGTAGCAAAGTTGGCATGAACACTTCCGCGTACGCGTCGGTACTGCTACCACAGTTGCGGCAGAGATCCTGCTATTGGAGGTTCCATGAGAGTTTCCAGACGAGCGGGCGTGGTGTCCGCTTTCGTTGCCGCAGCGTCCCTCGCGCTCCTCGGCGCCGCTCCCGCTTCCTCCGCCCAACTCGACGCCGCCACCGGCTATGTGGCGCTCGGTGACTCCTACTCCTCCGGCCTCGGAGCAGGCAGCTACGACAGTGGCAGCGGCTCCTGCAAGCGCAGCAGCAAGGCGTACCCGGCTCTCTGGGCCGCCGCGAACTCACCCTCCTCGTTCACTTTCGCGGCCTGCTCGGGGGCCCGTACGGGTGATGTTCTCAACGGTCAATTGGGGGCGCTGAACTCCACCACCGGCCTGGTCTCGATCACCATCGGCGGCAACGACGCCGGCTTCGCCGACACCATGACGACCTGCGTGCTCCAGTCCGAGAGCACCTGCCTCTCCCGCGTCCAGCAGGCCCGGACGTACATCAACAACACCCTCCCCGGCCAGCTGGACCAGGTCTACAACGCCATCTCGGCGAAGGCCTCCGCCGCCAAGGTGGTCGTGCTGGGCTACCCCCGCTTCTACAAGCTGAGCGGCACCTGCATCGCCGGCCTCTCGGAGAAGGAGCGGGCCGCCATAAACGCCGCCGCCGACGACATCAACGGCGTCACCGCCAAGCGGGCCGCCGACCACGGCTTCGCCTTCGGTGACGTCAACACCACCTTCACCGGACACGAGATCTGCTCGGGCAGCGCCTGGCTGCACAGCGTCACGTACCCCGTCGAGGAGTCCTACCACCCGACCGCCACCGGCCAGTCCAGCGGCTACCTGCCGGTCCTCCGCTCCGCCGCCTGACGCCCACGGGCCCGCCCGAACCCTTCCCCTACGAGGACGGGCCCTCGCCGTACGAAGGGGAGTCCCCGACGTCGGACGGGGGCTCCTCGCCACCGTGCGGGGGCGAGTCCGCACCGTCCGCGGGCGGACTCCCGCTCGTGGCGGGCGGGCTCTCGCTGTACGTGGGGGAGGGGCCGGTGTCCGACGGGGACGGCTCCCAGCCCGTCTCCGTCGGGCGCGGCTCCTCGTACGTCGGACCGGGGGAGGTCCCACCGCCCGGGGCCTCCCCCTCGCACGTCACGGAGAAGGCGGCGTGGCGCGAGGTGACCGTCCGCTGCCCCTTCACCTCCAGTGCGACGCGGCCCGCCCGGGTGCCCTCCGGAGCGTGCGCCGTCTCCGTGTGGCCGACCGTCACCCGCTGCGCCCCGCTCCCGGGGAAGCGGGCCGTCCGCCATGCCCGGTCGGAGCTCCGGCCGCCGGTGTCGGTGTGCCAGCGGTAGGCCACCTCGGCCGGGCCGCGGCTGACCGTGATCACCCCGGAGAACGCCGGTGCCGCGTACCGGGGCGGCGGACAGTGCCCCACGTAACTGCCGCGCACGGTGGACACGGAGACCCCGACGGTGACCGCGGGCCCCGTCGTGCGCTCCCCGCCCTGCCGCTCCCCGGAACCGTCCGGCCCGCCGGTCTCCCGTCCCGCATCCTGCTCGTCCGCCCCCGGCCCGGCGCTCCGGGACGCCGCGGGCCCGCCCGGACCGGGACCGCCGTCCCCGTTCAGCAGCGCCCACGCCGCCCCGCCGGCCGCCAGCGCGACGGCCAGCGCGGTCGCGGCCAGGGCCGGGACGGAGCGGCGCCGGCGGCGCCCGGGGGGCGGGGCGGGCGACGGAACAGCGGCCGTATGCGCACCGTGGACCGCCGGCGGCGTCCGGTCGCCCCCGGCCGCAGCCGCGCCCGCGTCGCCGCCCCGGGGCGGGCCCGGCGCCGCGATCGTCGGGGAGTACGGGGGAGGCGGCGGGGCCGCCGTCACCGTGGTCGGCTGCCCGCCGCCCGCGACCGCCGCCAGCAGCTCCCCGGCACCGGCCGCCGGCAGCCGCTCCGCAGGGTCCTTGCGCAGCAGCCCCTCCAGTACGGGCGTCAGCGGGCCCGCCAGGCGCGGCGGCGGCAGCTCCTCGTCCACCACCGCACGCAGCGTGCTCAGCGCGGTGTCCCGGTGGAACGGCGAGCGGCCCTCCACGGCGGCGTACAGGGTCACGCCCAGCGACCACAGGTCCGACTCCGGGCCCGGCGTCCGGCCGAGCGCCCGCTCGGGCGCGGTGAATTCGGGCGACCCGATCAGCTCGCCGGTCAGGGTCAGCGCGGCCGAGCCCTCGACGGTCGCGATGCCGAAGTCGGTGAGTACCACGCGGCCGTCGTTCGCGAGCAGGACGTTGCCCGGCTTCACGTCGCGGTGCAGGACGCCCGCCGCGTGCGCCACCCGCAGCGCGGCCAGCACCTCGGCACCGATTTCGGCCGCGCGCCGCGGCGGCAGCGGCCCCGCGGTCTCCAGGGTCTCGGCGAGGGAGAGGCCCCGGATCAGCTCCATCACGATCCACGGACGGCCGCCCTCGGTGACCACGTCGAAGACGGTCACGACGTTGCGGTGCGCGATCCGGGCCGCGGCCAGCGCCTCCCGCTCCAGCCGCGCGTACAGCAACCGCTCCTCGCGCGCGGGAAGTTCGCGGGGCGCCCGGACCTCCTTGACCGCCACCTCGCGGTGCAGCAGTTCGTCCCGGGCCCGCCAGACCACGCCCATGCCGCCGTGGCCCAGTTCGGCCAGCAGGCGGTAGCGGTCCGCCAGTGTCCGTCCGTTCCCCGTACCTGCGTCCATGGCACGAGCCCCCTCGACTCCGCAAATGGAGCGATGTGGGGAAAACGTACCTCTCCCGGGGGCCGTTGCAGCCCCCTCGGCGGCAATCCGGGGACGGCCGGGGCGAGTCGGGGCGGCCGTGACGGTGACGCTGCGTCATGGGGGGCGCACGCTCGGGACCAGTGTGTGCTCCCGTACGCCCGCCGCCCCGGGTCGGAGTAGGTGCGGTGCGCTGACGTTCCGTATGGTGTTCGTCAACGCCCTTGCAGGGCAGGTGAATATGGATACCGGGCTGCGCGAAGGGCGCGCGGGAACGATAGGGTTACCCTGCCCGGGCCGGGTGCCCTCGTACGGGTGGGGAGTGTCATGGAACAGATTGCAGTACGCAGCAGGCCGCGAGTGCCTGCCATCACATGCGGCGGCGCGTCCAGCGCCCGCCTGGACCGCCATCTCGCGGTGCTCGGCGGACCGGCGATACCGCAGCGTGAGACCGAGGGTGCCACCTCGCTGATGCAGGAGATCACCAAGCGTGACCACGCGCGGACGCGGAAGAGCCGCGGCGCACGGGTGTCGCTCTTCGCTCCGCTGCGCCGGCTGCGCAGGTCGCTCTTCGGCGGTCACGGCTGAGCCGAGCCGTGCCGAGTGGTGTTCCGGTGCGCCTCCTGTGCGCCCCGTCAGCTCCCCGCCGCTGATCCGGCCCCGCCCGCGGGCTGCCGGTCACCGCACGGCCCGGCCATCGCGCCGCAGCACCACAGACGTACGCGTCCGCCCCGTTCCCGGTGAGTCCGGTGAGCGGGGCGGACGCGTTCGGCGTTCCCGGTGGCCCGTACGCGTCCGGCCGGTGGTGACGGGGCGGGGTACCGAGGTACCGGTTACCTCGTTCACTCGTCACGGTGATGTCGCACCGGGCTGTTGACGTGACGATCATTCCGCGCCAGGGTGCAGTCGCTTGCCCCGTACAACCATTCTGCCGCGGGAGGCGCCTGTGTGTGATCTGCACGACGACCACGAGCACAAGCACGACATGGGGGCGGCGGCCCCCGGCGGGCTGAGCAGACGCAGGATCGTTCAGCTGCTGGGCGCGGCCGGGGTGAGCACCGCCGCCATGAGCGCGGCGGCCGATCCCGCGATGGCCGCGGCGTCCGACACGGCCGCCGCCGACCCGGACGGGTACGCACCGCCGAAGGGACTGGCCGAGGACAGCCCGGCCAAGGCGGCGGCGCTGGCCTGGATCGACCGGCAGCGCGCGGAGATCACCGGCCTGGACGACGAGATCTGGGAGAACGCCGAACTGTCGCTGCGCGAGTGGAAGTCCTCGCTCGCCGAGGCGGACTTCCTCAAGGCCGCGGGCTTCGACGTGGAGTTCGGCACCGCCGGCTTCCCGACCGCCTTCACCGCCACGTTCCGGCACGGCAGGGGCGGCCCGGTGCTCGGCTTCAGCGGGGAGTACGACGCGCTGCCCGGCCTGTCGCAGAAGCGGGGCGTGGGCCACCACGACCCGCTGGAGTACGTCCACGACCCCTTCGCGCCCGGCTACGGGCCCGGCCACGGGTGCGGCCACTGCGCCCTCGGGACCGCGGCGGCGGCCGCCGCCGCTGCTGTCGCCAGGGCGGCCGAGGCGCACGGCCTCGACGTGACGGTGAAGTTCTTCGGCTCCACCGCCGAGGAGCAGTTGATCGGCAAGACGTACGCGGTGAGCAAGGGCGTGTACGACGGGCTGGACGCCTTCCTGGACTGGCATCCGTCCACCTCCAACGCCACCGGCTGGGGATCCTCCACCGCGATGACGGCGGTCACCTTCACCTTCCTCGGTGTGGCCGGCCACGGCGGCACCCCGCTGGGCAACAAGAGCGCGCTGGACGCCGCGGTGATGATGGCGACGATGTCGGAGTTCCTGCGGGAGGAGAACCTCGCGCCCTCCGGCCGGCTGCACTGGGTGATCAACAACGGCGGGGACATCCCGAACGTCACCCCGGAGATCGCCGAGATCTCGTACTACGTGCGCGAGGGCAGCCCGGAGCGGGTGCAGGTGCTGCTCGACAAGGTGATCGAGGTGTCGGAAGCGGCGGCCAAGGCCAGCCGGACCACGGTCCGCCACAGGATCACGTCGGCCTGCTGGAACCAGCTGCCGTCCCGGTCCTTCGCCGAGCTGATGCACGACAACATGCGCACCATCGGCCCGCCCGAGTTCAGCGACGAGGCCCAGCGGCTGGCCAAGGATCTGCAGAAGTCGCTCGGCCTGCCCGAGAAGGGCCTGCACGACGAGATCGGCGAACTGTCCCCGCCCAACCCGGTCTTCATGGGCGGCGGCTCCACCGACGTCGCCGACATCAGCTGGAACGTGCCCACCGTCTCGATGGGCGCCGCCCTCGCACCCATCGGTACGAAGATGCACACCTGGTCGACGGCGGCCTGCGCCGCCGCGGCACCCGGGCACGCGGCCGTGCTCGCTGCGGCGAAGTACCTGGCGGCGACCGCGGTGGACCTGATCACGCAGCCCGCGCGGCTGAAGGCGGTCAAGGACGAGTTCGCCGAGCGGACCAAGGGCGTGCGCTGGAAGACCGCCCTGCCGGACGGCTACGAGCCGCCCATGTACGAGCCGCCCGCCTGGTTCCTGGAGAAGACCGGCCAGTCCTGGCCGCCGCCGAACATCACCTGGCCCCCGAAGCGCGTGGTCAGCCAGGAGACGTTCAGCTCCCTGGGGCCGGACCTGGCGCCGCAGAAGTAGCCGGGCGGCCGGAGCGCGGCGCGCCGCCCGTCGGGGCAGTACCGCCCGTCAGAGCAGCGCGAACTGGCCCTCGGGGCCCTCCTCGTGGTGGTCCAGGACGGAGGCCGGGCGGCGGGCCGCGGCGGGGGCCGGGAGGACGCCCGCCCCGGCCAGCTCCCCGGCGTCGATCAGCGGCGCCGCGTCGAGCGCGGCGGCCAGCCGCTCCTGGTCGGCCAGGACCCCGCCGAGCAGGGCCAGTACGGTGATCAGCTCCAGCAGGTCGGTGGTCCACTCCTGGGGCCAGGCGGCCGGGCGCACCGCGTCCAGCGTGCCCGGTTCGACGGCCCCGGTGCGCCGCTCGCACCACTCCGCCAGGACGCGGACGCCGCCCGCGTGCGCGTCCCAGGCCGCCGCCGGCACGGGCGAGATGCGGGCCTCGCCGATGAGCAGCGCTTCCTCGTCCGGGTCGTAGGAGATCTCCGTGGGCAGCCCGCGCGCGGGCAGCGCGGCCCGGACGTACGGGCGGCGGCCGCCGGGCAGCCGGGGGCGCTCACCGGCGCCCGCACCGCGGGTGTGCAGCCGGATCAGCTCGCGTCCCAGTGCCACCGCACGCGCCCACAGGGCCGGGTCGGCGGTGAGGGGGACGGCGAGGTCCTTGCCGCCGGGCCGGGCGGCGGCGGTCAGGTAGGCGAAGGCGTCCTCGGCGGTGACGGGGTGCCCGAGCCGGTCCCCGAGGAGGCCGAGGAGGCCGGGGGCGAGGTTCGGTTCGGTGCCCCGGGGGCGGCGGTAGAGGGGGCGGACGCGGGCCCGGCGGCCGACCGGCAGCACCGCCGAGACGGTGAGCGCGGGGCCGGGGTCCTGCGGGACGCGGGGCTGCTCGACGGCGAAGAGCTGGTGCGCGTCGGCGACCCGCCACAGTTCGGTGCGGGCCGCGTCGATGAGGCGGTGGTCGGGCAGCAGCCACTGCTGGTCGTACGCGCCGTGCCGGACCCGCACCGGCTCCGGGCACGGCGCCTCGCCGGGGACCAGGCGGGCCAGCCGGCCGGTGGCGGTGGCCTGGCCGGGCAGCTGGCCGACAGCGGTGTCCAGGGTGCGGGCCCGGGACGGGCGGAACAGCCGTTCGCGCTCCGCTGCGCCGTCGGCCCGCAGCAGCGCGTCCCAGCGCGCCCGCAGCGACCCGGTGTCCGGGGCCATGATCCAGGCCCGGCCGAGCCGCGGCGCGGCGACGGACCACGGCATCAGGTCGGACAGCAGGGGCACGTCCTGCTTCGCCGTCACGCGGCAACCCTCCCGGACGGTTCGGATGACCCGGGCATCGTAACCACGTGCCCGGCACCGCGCGGCGGGCCGCCCGGAACGGCTCCCCCTCCGGACCGGCCCGGCCGGCCCGGCCACTCAGTCCGCGTCCAGCGTGACCGTGAACGAGAAGCGGTCGCCCCGGTAGTGGATGCGCGCGACGTCGATCACCCTGCCCGCTTCGTCGTAGGTGATGCCGGTGTAGTGCAGGATCGGGCTGAGCAGCGGGACATCGAGGAGCCGCGCGGTCTCCGGCTCCGCGAGCCGCGCCTCGACGGTGTCGGTGATCCGGCTGATCGTCACGCCCACCGAGTCCCGGAGCACCTTCGTCATCGGCTGCCGCTCCAGCTCGGCCGGGTCGATGCGCGCCGCGAGGTCGGGGCGTACGTGGTTGACCGCGTGGTTGGTGGGCTCGCCGGTCCGCTCGTCGCTGCGCAGCCGCCGGTAGAAGCCGGTCCGGTCGAGGCCGGGGAAGTGCTCGGCCAGCTCCGGCGGGACCGGGCCCGTGCCGTGCTCCAGCACCTCGGTGACCATGCCGGACTGCTGGGCCACGATCGCGTCGACCGAGCCCAGCAGCCGGACCGGGGCGCCGCGCCGGGCGGCGGGCTCGATGAACGTGCCGCGCCGCCGGTGCCGGCTGATCAGCCCCTCGGTCTCCAGTTCCTTCAGCGCCTGCCGCATGGTCAGCACGCTCACCCCGTAGTGCGCGGCGAGCGCGTCCTCGGTGGGCAGCCGCAGCGGTGCGTCGGGGTGGCGGCCCAGTATGGAGGCCCGGAGCGACTGCGAGACCTGGTACCACAGCGGGAGCTTGCGGTTCAGGGCGAGCGAGTCGGGCGCGAAGGTCGTCACGGAGTTGTCCCCACTGCGGCTATGAAGAGAAGTAGCGTTCCAGACCCTGCCACACGCCGTCGTAGCCGCTCTGCAGGTGGTCGGCGGTACGGGCCTGCTCCGTGAGCAGCACCGGCCAGCGCGTCTCGAACATGAACGCCAGCCCGTCGTCCACCTTCTGGGGCTTCAGCTCGGCGCTGCTGGCCTTGTCGAACGTGGCGCGGTCCGGGCCGTGCGCGGACATCATGTTGTGCAGCGAGCCGCCGCCCGGCACAAATCCCTCCGCCTTGGCGTCGTAGGCGCCCTCGATGAGGCCCATGTACTCGCTCATGACGTTGCGGTGGAAGTAGGGCGGCCGGAAGGTGTCCTCGCCCACCAGCCAGCGGGGCGCGAAGACCACGAAGTCGACGCCGGCGAGGCCCGGGGTGTCGGACGGCGAGGTGAGCACCGTGAAGATCGACGGGTCCGGGTGGTCGTAGGAGATGGAGCCGATGACGTTGAAGCGGCGCAGGTCGTAGACGTACGGGGTGTGGTTGCCGTGCCAGGCGACGACGTCGAGCGGGGAGTGGTCGTAGGTCGCCGACCAGAGGTTGCCGCAGTACTTGTTGATCACTTCGTGCTCCCCGTCGGCGTCCTCGTACGCGGCGACGGGCGCGAGGAAGTCCCGGGGGTTGGCGAGCCCGTTGGCGCCGATCGGGCCGAGGTCGGGGAGCTGGAAGGGGCGGCCGTAGTTCTCGCAGACGTAGCCGCGGGCCGACGCCGCCAGCGGTTCGACGCGGAAGCGCACGCCGCGGGGGATCAGCGCGATGTGCCCCGGCTCGGCGGCGAGCAGGCCGAACTCCGTGTGCAGCAGCAGCCCGCCGTGCTCCGGGACGATGAGCAGTTCGCCGTCGGCGCTGCTGAACACCCGTCGTTCCATGGGGGCGTTGGCGTGGTACAGGTGCACGGCCATGCCGGTGCGCTGCGTCACGTCGCCGTTGCCGCCGAGCGTCCACAGGCCGGCGACGAAGTCGGTGCCGGGCGGGGGCTCGGGGAGCGGGTTCCAGCGGAGCCGGTTGGGGTCCGGCTCGGTGGCGGTGAACGGAGCGCCCCGTACGCCGCCGTTGTCCGTCCGCACGAAGGGCGGGTGGGCGGCCGAGGGGCGGATGCGGTAGAGCCAGGAGCGGCGGTTGTGGGCGCGCGGCTCGGTGAACGCGCTGCCGCTCAGCTGCTCGGCGTAGAGGCCGAGCGGGGCGCGCTGGGGGGAGTTGCGGCCGAGGGGCAGTGCGCCGGGCACGGCCTCGGAGGAATGCTCGTTGCCGAAGCCGGGGGAGTGGCTCAGCCCCTGTGCCGTCTTCCGCGCCTGCTCGCCGACCGTGCCTGTCATCGCGTGCTCCCGCCGCTCAGGGACAACCTCAGGGAATCCTGTGCAAGACAATAGGATTGGCGGCGGGGGCCGTCAACGGGACGCCCGGGGGACGCGCCGAGGGGAGCGGGAATCCGGCCGGAGGGCAGGATGGGTACGTGGATACCCCGTCACTCCGCCGCGCCCCGGTCCAGCGCCGCAGCGCCGAGCGCCTGACCCGCATCCTCGACGCCTGCGCCGAAGTCCTCGACGAGCAGGGGTACGAGGACCTGAGCACCCGTGCGGTGGCGGCCCGCGCCGAGGTGCCCATCGGTTCCGTCTACCGCTTCTTCCCCAACAAGCGCGCGATGGCCGAGGCACTGGCGCTGCGCAACCTCGACGGGTACACGGACCGGGTCACCGCCGGGCTGGCGGCGGCCGGCGACCGGCTGGACTGGCGGTACGCCATGGACGTGGTGGTCGACGAGTACCTCGCGATGAAGCGGTCGGTGCCCGGTTTCGCGCTGGTGGAGTTCACGGTGCCCGTGCCGCAGGCCACCCGGGAGGCGAACCACCGGGTGGCGGACCGGCTGCTGGCGCTGCTGGCCGGGCCGCTCGGCCTGGACCCGGCCGACGAGCGGCTGCGGACCGCGTTCCTGGTGGGCGTGGAGGCGGCGGACGCGCTCGTGCAGCTGGCGTTCCGGGTCGCGCCCGAGGGGGATCCGGCGATCGTCGCGGAGACCAAGGAGCTGCTGCGGGCGTACCTGGGGCGGGTGCTCGACTGAGCCGGTCCGGGTGGCCGCCAGCCGCCCTCCGGGTGGCGTCCCCGTATTGACCTGGGGTTTTGCTCGTATTGCTCGCGCGTCAAGGTCTTGTTAACAAAAGTTGGCCGCCCCTAACGTCGCCTCGACCGCCACCCCCCTGGCAGGTGTTCAAGGGCGAACGTGAGGTACCCCCAATGCTGACAATCCTCGGGTTTGTCATGATTGCCACCTTCTTGGTGCTGATCATGATGAAGAAGATGTCGCCGATGGCGGCGCTCGTACTCATTCCGGCGCTGTTCTGTGTGCTGGTCGGGCAGGGCGCGCAGCTCGGTGACTACGTCATCAAGGGCATCGGCGATCTTGCGCCGACCGCCGCGATGCTGATGTTCGCGATCATCTATTTCGGCGTGATGATCGATGTCGGCCTCTTCGACCCGATCGTCCGGGGCATCCTCAAGTTCTGCAAGGCCGACCCCGTCCGCATCGTCGTCGGCACGGCCCTGCTCGCGGCGATCGTCTCCCTCGACGGGGACGGCTCCACCACCTTCATGATCACCGTCTCGGCGCTCTACCCCCTCTACAAGCGCCTGAAGATGAGCCTCGTGGTGATGACCGGCGTCGCCGCCACCGCCAACGGCGTGATGAACACCCTGCCCTGGGGCGGCCCCACGGCCCGCGCCGCGACCGCGCTCAAGCTGGACGCCGGCGACATCTTCATCCCCATGATCCCCGCGCTGGCCACCGGCCTGCTCGCCGTCTTCGCCCTCGCCTACGTCCTGGGTCGCCGCGAGCGCAAGCGGCTCGGCACCCTCACCCTGGGCGAGCCGGGCAGCGCCAAGGCCGTGGCCGCCGAGGAGATCACCGAGAAGGAGACCGAGCAGGTCCTCGTCGGCGCGGGCGCCGGCACCAAGGGCGGCGCCACCGGCCGCGCACTGCCCACCGGCGGCGGCTCCGCCGGTACCGGCGACACCGGCCACGGCCCGGCGCCCGAGGAGGAGTTCCAGGGCCTGGACCCGCACCGCGCGACCCTGCGCCCCAAGCTGTACTGGTTCAACGCCGCGCTCACCATCGCGCTGCTCACCCTGCTGATCATGCAGGTGATGGACATCCCGGTGCTGTTCCTGCTCGGCGCGGCCATCGCGCTCACCGTCAACTTCCCGCACATGAAGGACCAGAAGGCGCGCATCGCCGCACACGCCGAGAACGTCCTGAACGTCTCCGGCATGGTCTTCGCCGCCGCCGTCTTCACCGGCGTGCTCACCGGCACCGGCATGGTCGAGCACATGGCCCGCTGGCTGGTCGGCAACGTGCCCGACGCGATGGGCCCGCACATGGGCCTGGTAACCGGCATCCTCAGCATCCCGCTGACCTACTTCATGTCCAACGACGGCTTCTACTTCGGCATCGTCCCGATCCTCGCCGAGGCCGGCGCCGCGCACGGCGTCTCCTCCCTGGAGATCGCCCGCGCCTCCCTCGTGGGCCAGGCCCTCCACATGTCCAGCCCGCTCGTGCCCGCCGTCTACGTCCTGGTCGGCATGGCCAAGGTCGAGTTCGCCGACCACACCAAATTCACGGTGAAATGGGCCGCGCTCACCTCTCTGGTCGTCCTCGGCGCCGGCCTGCTGTACGGGATCATCTAGGGAGCCCCCGACGGAACGGCACGCGAACGGAAACCACTGACCCATGAACGCTCCGACGCCCGGCAGGGGCTGGCTGCTGCGCCTCGTCCTCACCTTCGCCTTCGCGCAGACGGCGGTGAGCATGGCGCGGCCCGCCGTCTCCTACCGGGCGCTCGCGCTGGGCGCCGACGAGACCGCCGTCGGCATCATCACCGGTGTGTACGCGCTGCTGCCGCTGCTCGTGGCCGTACCGCTCGGCCGCCGCACCGACCACGGCCGCTGCACGCCCCTGCTGGTGGCCGGCGTCGCGCTCATCACCGGCGGCTGTGCCCTGAGCGGCGTGGTCGGCTCGCTGCCCGCGATGGCCGCGTGGAGCGGCGTCATGGGCCTCGGCCACCTCTGCTTCGTGATCGGTGCCCAGTCCATCGTCGCCCGGCGCAGCGCCCCCGACGAACGCGACCGCAACTTCGGCCACTTCACCATCGGCGCCTCGCTCGGCCAGCTCATCGGCCCGATCGGCGCCGGCCTGCTCATCTCCGAGCACGACGGCGCGATGGCCCGCACCAGCGCCACGGCGCTGCTCGTCTCCGCCGCCGCCGCGGCCTGCGCCTGCACCGCCCTGTGGCGGCTGGAGCGGCGGGACGCGAACCGCGGGGGAGGGGCGGCGGGCGCCGCCGCCGGCCGCGTACCGGTCCTCGGCATCCTGCGTACGCGCGGGGTCACCGCCGGCATCTTCATCAGCCTCTCGGTGCTCTCCGCGACCGACATCCTCACCGCCTACCTGCCGGTCGTCGGCGAGGCCCACCACATCGCGCCCGCCACCATCGGCCTGCTGCTGAGCCTGCGGGCCGCGGCGACCATCGCCTGCCGGCTGGTGATGACGCCGATGCTGCGGTTCCTGGGCCGTACCGTGCTGCTGACCACGACCTGCGCGGCGGCCGCCGTCCTGTGCGCGGCCATCGCCGTGCCGCTGCCGGTGTGGGCGCTGGCACTCGTCCTGGCCGCGCTGGGCTTCTGCCTCGGCGTCGGCCAGCCGCTGTCCATGACCACCGTCGTCCAGGCGGCACCCGACGACGCGCGCTCCACGGCCCTCGCGCTCCGCCTCACCGGCAACCGTCTCGGCCAGGTCGCGGCGCCGGCCGGTGCCGGGCTCGCCGCCGGAGTGGCCGGTGCCGCCGCGCCGTTCGTCCTGCTCGGCGTGCTCCTGCTGGGGTCGGCCGCGGTCGCCCTGCGGGCGCCGAAGGAGGCGGGCGGCGTCCGGCGCAGGGCCGGAACGGTACGCCGGTCCGATTCACGGAAGGCCTCCTCGGGCAGAAGCGGCGCGTGATGCGCCGCACCCCCGCCGGGGGTGGCGCCCCGCAAACTAGCACCGATAGTTTGTGGGACGCGACGCATGGCCCGCACCGAACCGCACCGGAGGACGCCAGATGAAGGCACACGACGGCATGTACATCGACGGAGCCTGGCGGGACGCGGTGGGCGACGGCACCATCGAGGTCCGCAACCCCGCCGACGAGCAGGTGATCGCCACCGTTCCGGCCGGGACCGCCGCCGACATCGACGCCGCCGTACGCGCGGCGCGCGCCGCACTGCCCGGCTGGCGCGCCACCGCCCCCGCGGAGCGCGCCGCGAAGCTCGCCGCGCTGGTCGAGCAGCTCAAGGCGCACGCCGAGGAGATCGCCGGGACCATCACCGCCGAGCTGGGCTCGCCGACGGCCTTCGCCACGAACGTGCAGACCGCCATGCCCATCGCGGTGACCGCCTCGTACGCCGAACTCGCCGCCGAGTACTCCTTCGAGGAGCAGCTCGGCACCTCCACCGTGCTGCACGAGCCGGTCGGCGTGGTCGGCGCGATCACCCCGTGGAACTACCCGCTGCACCAGATCACCAACAAGGTCGCCCCGGCGCTCGCCGCGGGCTGCACCGTCGTCCTCAAGCCCGCCGAGGACACCCCGCTCACCGCGCAGCTCTTCGCCGAGTGCGTGGACGCGGCCGGCCTCCCGGCCGGCGTCTTCAACCTGGTCACCGGCCTCGGCACGGTCGCGGGCCAGGCGCTGGCCGAGCACGAGGGCGTGGACCTGGTCTCCTTCACCGGCTCCACCGCGGTCGGCAGGAAGATCGGCGCGATCGCCGGCGGCGCGGTCAAGCGGGTGGCCCTGGAGCTGGGCGGCAAGTCCGCCAACGTCATCCTGCCCGGCGCCGACCTCGCCAAGGCGGTGAAGGTCAACGTCGCCGACGTGATCCGCAACTCCGGCCAGTCCTGCAACGCGCTGACCCGCATGCTGGTCCACGAGGACCAGTACGAGGAGGCCGTGACGCTGGCCGCCGAGATCGTCGCCAAGTACCTGCCCGGCGACCCGAACGACGACGCGAGCCGGCTCGGCCCGGTCGTCAACGAGAAGCAGCGCGACCGGGTCCGCGGCTTCATCACCAAGGGCCAGGAGGAGGGCGCGCGGCTGGTCGCCGGCGGCGCCGAGGCCCCCGAGGGCCTGGAGAAGGGCTACTACGTCCGGCCCACCGTCTTCGCCGACGTCACCCCGGACATGACCATCGCCCAGGAGGAGATCTTCGGCCCGGTCATCTCGATCCTGAAGTACCGCGACGAGGACGAGGCCGTGGAGATCGCCAACGGCACGGTCTACGGCCTCGCCGGCGGGGTCTGGGCCGCGGACAAGGAGACCGCGGTGGCCTTCGCCCGGAAGCTGGACACCGGCCAGGTCGACATCAACGGCGGCCGCTTCAACCTCCTCGCGCCGTTCGGCGGTTACAAGCAGTCCGGCGTCGGCCGCGAACTGGGCCCGCACGGTCTGACCGAGTACCTCCAGACCAAGTCGCTCCAGCTCTGACCTGATCCGACCGGGGTGCCGGCCCGGCCGGCGCCCCGCCCGCCACCCGCAGTTCCCGCCCGTACACCGCACTCCCCACCGAGGAGACCGCACCGTGGTCCGCGCTGCCGTACTGCCCGCCGTCAACGCCCCGCTGGAGATCGCCGAGATCCAGCTGCCCGACCCCGGACCCGGCCAGGTCCGGGTCAAGCTCGCCGCGGCCGGGGTGTGCCACTCCGACCTGTCCCTGTCCAACGGCACCCTCAAGCAGCCGGTCCCCGCGGTGCTCGGCCACGAGGGGGCGGGCACCGTCACCGCCGTCGGCGACGGCGTCACCGGCCTCGCCCCCGGCGACCGGGTCGTCCTCAACTGGGCCCCGTCCTGCGGCGACTGCCACTTCTGCGGGCTGGGCGAGGTGTGGCTGTGCGCCCACTCGGCAGCGGCGGCCGCGAAGCCGTACGCCACCCGGGCGGGCGGCGGCGAGCTGTACCCGGGCCTGGGCACGGCCGTGTTCGCCGAGGAGACGGTGGTCGCGGCCCACGCCGCGCTGCCGCTCCCGGAGGGCGTGCCGCTCACCGAGGCCGCGCTCCTCGGCTGCGCCGTCCTGACCGGCTGGGGCGCGGTCCACAACTCCGCGCAGGTACGCAAGGGCGAGTCGGTGGTGGTCTTCGGTGTCGGCGGGGTGGGCCTCGCGACCCTCCAGGCCGCGCGGATCGCGGGCGCGGGCCCGATCATCGCCGTCGACGTCTCCCCGGCGAAGGAGGAGCTGGCCCGCGCGGCCGGCGCCACGGACTTCCTGGTGGCGGCCGACGACACGGCGAAGGCCATCCGCAAGCTCACCGGCGGCATCGGCGCCGACGTGGCCCTGGAGTGCGTCGGCCGCGCCGACACGATCCGCACCGCCTGGTCCTCGACCCGCCGCGGCGGCCGTACGACCGTCGTCGGCGTCGGCGGCCAGGACCAGCAGGTCACCTTCTCGGCCCTGGAGCTCTTCTACTTCGGCCGCACCCTCTCCGGCTGCGTCTACGGGAACAGCGACCCGGCCAAGGACCTGCCGGTCATCGCCGAGCACGTACGCAGCGGCGCGCTGGACCTCTCCGGGCTGGTCACCGAGCGGATCGGCCTGGAGGGCATCCCGGCCGCCTTCGACGCCATGCTCGCGGGCAAGGGAGGCCGCGCGCTGATCGTCTTCTGAGCGGCCGACGCCCACCGCCGAGCCCCCGGGAGCGCTGCGCCCCGGGGGCCTTCGGGCTGCCCGGAAGCCCCTCGTCGACCTGGGCAAAGGCACACCCATGCAGGCGTAAAAACTGCTGTTGCGCGGACCGTTGACCCCGTACCAGCCGGTCGGTACGGTCACCCGCAATCACGGCGCCGCCCCCCTTCCCGCACCCCTCGGAGCGTGCACGCATGGACTCGGCCTCCTCCGCGACACCGAGCACCACCCCGCAGCCCACCGCCCGGCACCGCCGCAAGGTGGCCACCGCGGCCGCCCTGGCGTCCGCCGTCGAGTGGTACGACTACTTCGTCTTCGGCATCGCCGCGGCCCTCGTACTGGGCCACTCCTTCTTCCCCTCCGGCAGTCAGGTCGCCGGCGTGCTCGCCGCGTTCGCGACCTTCGCCGTCGGCTTCCTCGCCCGGCCCATCGGCGGCGTGATCGCCGGCCAGCTCGGCGACAAGCGCGGCCGCAAGCCGATGCTCGTCCTCGCGCTGACCCTCATGGGCCTCGCCACCACCGGCATCGGCCTGCTCCCCACGTACGACACGATCGGCATCGCGGCCCCGATCCTGCTGGTGACGCTGCGCATCGTGCAAGGCATCGCGGTCGGCGCCCAGTGGGGCGGCGCGATGCTGATGGCCACCGAGTACGCCCCCGAGGGCAAGCGCGGGCTGTACGGCTCGCTCGTGCAGCTCGGCGTGCCGATCGGCGTGGTGACCGCCAACAGCGTCTTCCTGGTGGCCGGCGCGGCCGTCGGCGACGAGGCGTTCGCCTCCTGGGGCTGGCGGCTGCCGTTCTTCGTCGGTGTGCTCGTCCTGATCCTCGCCTGGTACATCCACACCCGCGTCGAGGAGACCCCGGAGTTCCGGGCCGCCGAACGGCAGCTGGCCGCCGCCGAGAAGCAGGCCGACACCCAGCGCTCGCCGCTGCGCTCGATCCTCCGCCACCACCTCGGCACGGTCCTGCTGGCGGGCGGTTCCTTCGCGGTGAACACCGCGACGTTCTACATCCTGATCACCGGCGTACTGGACTACGCGACCCGTGAACTGGACATGCAGCGCACGGCCGTACTGACCGTCTCCCTGCTGGTCAGCCTCACCCAGCTCGCCCTGATCCCGGCCGCCGCCGCGCTCTCGGACCGGATCGGCCGGCTGAAGGTCTACACGCTCGGCGCGATCGGGCTGCTGGTCTGGGCGATACCGATGTTCCTGCTGATCGACACCGCCTCGCTGGTGTGGCTGGCCGTCGGCACGTTCGTCACCAGCTGCTTCCTGAGCATCATGTACGGGCCGCAGGCCGCGCTGTTCGCCGAGCTGTTCTCGGCGGAGATGCGCTACACCGGGGCCTCGCTCGGCTACCAGATCAGCGCCGTCCTGGGCGGCGGCCTCGCGCCGTTCCTCATGGTCCTGCTGCTGGAGGCGAGCGGCACCTCGATGGCGGTCTCCGGCTACATCATCCTGCTCTCGGTGGTCGCGCTGGCCTCCATCGCGGTACTGGCCAAGCGCGCCCGGCGGGCGGCAGCCGAGGAGGCAGCCGCCGCCGCGGCCACGGCTACGCGGCCGCAGCCGGCGGAGTAGCGGGGCCCGGCGCCGGGGCGGCTTCCGGCGTGCCGGCCTTCCGCAACCGGGGGAAGGCCGGCACCGCCACCAGGAACGCCAGCGTGGTCAGCACGAAGGGCCAGGTGAAGGTGTGGCCGCCGGACGGCGCGAAGAGCGCGGCGGTCGCCGAGGTCAGGATGGTCGCGGCGGCCGCACCGGTCACCGCGTACGCCAGCGACCAGCCGCCCGCGGAGAGGAAGACCCCGCCCAGCGCCATCGTGACGAGCACCGCGTTGTACCCCATCCCGCCGTCGGCGATCTGCGACGCGGGGGCGCCCAGCAGCCAGCTCGCCACGATGCCGACCACGCTGCCCAGGCAGGCCAGTCCGCCCAGCCGGCGGTCGGCGACGAGGATGCCGAGGAGGAAGAGCGCGCCGACGTACCACTGCGGCATGAAGAAGATCTGGGCGATGTTCGAGAAGAACGCGTGCCACAGGTCGGTCCAGGAGAGCGAGGTGCGGCCGGCCGCCGGGCGGGCGAGTGCGGCGAGCCCGCCGTCGTGGTGCCAGGTGCGGGTGAAGCCGGGCGCCGCGATGGTCATGGCGCTGGCGGAGAGGCAGTACGGCAGGGTCAGCGTGGGCAGGTTCCAGGGGCGCAGCAGCGTGCCGATGGCTCCGGTGAGCACGGTGACGACCACACAGCCGCCCGCCGCCAGCAGCGCGGTGGAGAGGTGGCCGGCGCCCAGGAACGCGGCGAAACCCACCGCCACCAGGCAGGAGTTGAAGCCTTCCAGGCCCGCGGTGACCCGGTCGCGGGCCACCCCGAGGACCTGCGCCGTGGCGGTGCCCAGCGCGGTGCCGCACAGTCCGTAGACGCCGTACTCCCAGCCCGCTGCGCAGAGCGCGACGGTGAAGACGAGGCCGGCGAGCGCGCTGGGCAGGAAGTCGACCTGTGCCTGGCCGCGCAGCACGCGAATAACGAAGGCGTAGTACCGCCGGTCCGATATCGGCTCCTGCACGTGGGTTCTCCTGTCGCGCGCGCTACGTCACGGGCGTCCCGGATATTACATGTGCGTTACAAGTACGTGACAGGGGAGGTCGGTGAATGCGGCGGAGGGGTCCGGCTAGGAGGCCGGCTGGAACTGCAGGGCCAGGCCGTCGACCAGTGCCTGCAGGCCGGACTCGAAGGCGCCCTCGTCGACCTGCTGTTGGTGTTCGGCGAGCAGATGGGCCTGGCCGAGGTGCGGGTAGTCGGCCGGATCGTATGCGGCCGCGTCGTCGACGAAGCCGCGCGCGAAGGAGCCCAGCGCCGAACCCGCGACGAAGTACCGCACCATCGCGCAGACCTTGGTGGCCTGGGCGGGCGGCCAGCCGGCCTCGACCATGCCGCCGAACGCCTCGTCGGCCATCTTCAGGCCCGCCGGGCGGCGGCCGGGGCCCTGGGCGAGGAACGGCACGAAGTTCGGGTGCGCGGCGAGCGCCGCGCGGTAGGAGCGGGCCCACGCCAGCAGGCCGCGCCGCCAGTCCCGGTCCGGGCCGAAGCCGGAGACGTCGACCTTGGCGATCACCATGTCCGCCGCGGCGTCGAGGATCTCGTCCTTGGTCGTGAAGTGGTTGTAGAGCGAGGGGCCGCTCACCCCCAGCTCGGCGGCGAGCCGCCGCGTGGACAGCGCCTGCAGCCCTTCCTCGTCGATGAGCGCGAGGGCCGCCGTGACGATGCGCTCACGGTTCAGCAGGGGCTTGCGGGGTCGGGCCATGACGCACATAGTAGAGGCTGCCGCCGAAAAACTAGCAGTGATAATTAAGGCGCGGACGTCCGCACGGGCGCCGCCGCCGTCGCCCCCACTGCCACCGTTCAGAGGAAGACGCATCATGAACCTCGAACTCACCGAGGAGCAGGCCGCCGTCCGGCAGCTCGCCAAGGACTTCGTCGACCGCGAGGTCGCCCCGCACGCCACGGAGTGGGACCGCGCCGAACAGGTCGACCGCGCGCTCGTGAAGACCATGGGCGACCTGGGCTTCCTCGGCCTGACCATCCCCGAGGAGTACGGCGGTTCCGGCGGCGACCACTTCGCGTACGCGCTGGTCACCGAGGAGCTGGGCCGGGGCGACTCCTCCGTGCGCGGCATCGTCTCCGTCTCGCTCGGCCTGGTCGGCAAGTCCATCGCCGCCTGGGGGAGCGAGGAGCAGAAGCAGGAGTGGCTGCCCCGGCTCACCTCCGGCGACGCCATCGGCTGCTTCGGCCTCACCGAGCCCGGCACCGGCTCCGACGCGGGCAACCTCACCACCCGCGCGGTCCGGGACGGAGGGGACTGGGTGATCAACGGGACGAAGATGTTCATCACCAACGGCACCTGGGCCGACGTGGTGCTGCTCTTCGCCCGCACCGGCGCCGAGCCCGGCCACAAGGGCGTCAGCGCCTTCCTGGTGCCCACCGACACCCCCGGCCTCTCCCGCCGCGAGATCCACGGCAAGCTGGGCCTGCGCGGCCAGGCCACCGCCGAGCTGGTCCTGGAGGACGTGCGGGTGCCGGCGTCCACGATGATCGCCCCCGAGGGCAAGGGCTTCTCGGTCGCGATGTCCGCGCTGGCCAAGGGCCGGATGTCGGTCGCCGCGGGCTGCGTGGGTATCGCCCAGGCCGCGCTGGACGCGGCGGTCGGGTACGCGACCGAGCGCGACCAGTTCGGCAAGACCATCGCCCACCACCAGCTCGTCCAGGAACTGCTCAGCGACATCTCGCTGGACGTGGACGCGGCCCGGCTGCTGACCTGGCGGGTCGCCGACCTCGTCGACCGCGGCAAGCCGTTCGTCACCGAGGCGTCCAAGGCCAAGCTGTTCGCCTCCGAGGCCGCGGTGCGCTGCGCCAACAACGCCCTCCAGGTCTTCGGCGGATACGGCTACATCGACGAGTACCCGGTCGGCAAGCTGGTCCGCGACGCCCGCGTGATGACGCTCTACGAGGGCACCAGCCAGATCCAGAAGCTGCTCATCGGGCGCGCGCTGACGGGTGTCTCGGCGTTCTGAGCGGACGGCGGCACGTACGGTACGTACGCGCGCCCACGGGCCCGGCACGGTCCTCGGCGGACCGGCCGGGCCGTCGTGCGCTAAGCGCTTGCTCAGTTCTGCGGGTATGGTGTTCGATCTGATGGCCCCGCCGCGGACGGACCGCGGCGGACCGCGGGATCGGAGTGCGCGATGGGTGCCGAGGCGGAGCGGACGGACCAGGTCGCCGAGGAATGGGCCGGCGTGGCCCCGGACGCCGCCCAGCGGCTGGTCGGGGCGGCCGTCGAGGCGTTCGCCGAGCGCGGCTACCACGCCACGACCACCCGCGACATCGCCGGGCGGGCCGGCATGAGCCCGGCAGCGCTCTACATCCACTACAAGACGAAGGAAGAGCTGCTCTACCGCATCAGCGTCACCGGCCACGAACGGGCGCTGAAGATCATGGCGGCCGCGGCCGGCGCCGAGGGCACCGCCGCCGACCGGCTCTGCCGCGCGGTACGCGCCTTCGCCAGCTGGCACGCCGAGCGGCACACCACGGCCCGCATCATCCAGTACGAGCTGAAGGCGCTCGGCGAGGAGCACTACGCCGAGATCGCCGACCTGCGGCGGCAGACCGACCGGCTGCTGCGGGAGATCATCCAGGACGGCACGGACGCCGGGGAGTTCTCCGTGCGCGACGTGCCCGGCACGACGCTGGCGGTGCTCTCGCTCTGCGTGGACGTCGCGCGGTGGTTCACCGCGGACGGCAAGCGCACGCCCGACCAGGTCGGCGAGCTCTACGCCGACCTGGTGCTGGGCATGGTGGGCGCGCGCCGCTGACCGCGGCGCGCGGGCGCGCCTACAGGTAGAAGCGGCTGACCGACTCCGCGACGCAGACCGGCTTGTCGCCGCCCTCGCGCTCCACGGTCACCGCCGTGGTGAGTTGCACGCCGCCCGCCACCTCGGTCACCTCGGCGATCTTCGCGGTGGCGCGCACCCGCGAGCCGACCGGCACGGGGGAGGGGAAGCGCACCTTGTTCGTGCCGTAGTTGATGCCCATCTTGACGTTGTCGACGCGCATCAGCTGCGGTACCAGCGCGGGCAACAGCGACAGCGTGAGGTAGCCGTGCGCGATCGTGGTACCGAACGGACCGGCCTTGGCCTTCTCCTGGTCGACGTGGATCCACTGGTGATCGCCGGTGGCGTCGGCGAACAGGTCGATCCGCTTCTGGTCGACCTCCAGCCAGTCGCTCGGGCCGAGTTCCTCGCCGACCGCTCCACGCAGCTCGTCCAGCGAACCAAACACTCGGGGGTCTGCCATGTCCGTATGCCTCCTCGTCGACTAAGCGCTTGCTCAGCTTGCTGTGCGGAGGCTCCGCTGTCAACGGACCGGCCGGTTAGGCTGGCGGACGTGCCCCAGCTATCCCGTCAGCTCACCGTCGGCCAGCTCGCAGCGCGCAGCGGCGCCGCCGTCTCCGCCCTGCACTTCTACGAGTCCAAGGGCCTGATCAGCAGCACCCGGACCGCGGGCAACCAGCGCCGGTTCACCCGCGACACGCTCCGCCGGGTCGCCTTCGTGCGGGCGGCGCAGCGCGTCGGCATCCCGCTCGCCGTCATCCGGGACGCGCTCGCCGAACTGCCGGAGGAGCGCACCCCCAACCGCGAGGACTGGGCCCGGCTCTCCGAGGCCTGGCGCGGCGAGCTGGACGAGCGCATCGGCCAGCTCCTGGAGCTGCGCGACCGGCTGACCGACTGCATCGGCTGCGGCTGCCTCTCCCTGGAGAAGTGCACGCTCTCCAACCCGTACGACGAGCTCGGCGAACAGGGGCCGGGCGCACGGCGGCTGCGCGTCGACCGTGCGGTGCGGGAGCGGGACGACGCGGGTGCGTGCGCCCGGCCGGGCACGTGACCGGTCGCGCCGGCCGGTGACCGGCCGGCGCGTGACCGGCAGCGTCAGCCCGTGAACAGCTGCGTCATCTTCAGCGCCAGCTCGTACAGCCCGTAGGCGAAGGGCAGTCCGACCCACAGCCAGGCGAGGGTGAGCAGGGCGCGGCGGCGGCCGGTCACAGGGCGGCTCCTTCTTCCCGTTCCTCCTGGCTCCGCGGCTCCACCGGTTCGTGGTGGCGCGGATGCACCGGCCGGATCAGCTCGTTGGCGACGAAGCCGATCACGAGCAGGCCGATCATGATGAAGAACGACGTGGTGTAGAGGTCGGGACCGTGGTGCCCGGCGGCGTGCCGGGAGTCCGCGATGGCGTTGACGATGAGCGGGCCGAGGACGCCGGCGGTGGACCAGGCGGTGAGCAGCCGGCCGTGGATCGCGCCGACCTGGTACGTGCCGAAGAGGTCCTTGAGGTACGCCGGGGCCGTGGCGAAGCCGCCGCCGTAGAAGGACAGGATGACCGCGGCGCAGGCCACGAAGAGCGGCTTGGACGCGTCGCCGGTCGTCGCCAGGACGAGGTAGAGCAGGGCGCCCACGCCGAGGTAGAGGCGGTAGATGTTCTTCCGGCCGACCAGGTCGGAGGTGGTGGACCAGGCGAACCGGCCGAGCATGTTGGCGAGCGAGAGCAGGCCGACGAAGCCGGCCGCCGCGGCGGCGCTCACGGGCGTCGAGGTGTCCGCGAAGAAGTCGGCGATCATCGGCGCCGCCTTCTCCAGGATGCCGATGCCCGCCGTGACGTTCATGCAGAGGATGACCCACAGGCACCAGAACTGCGGGGTGCGCAGCGCGTTGCGGGCGGAGACCTGAGCGGTGGTGACCAGGGCGCGCGGCGCGCTCCCGGCGGGCGCGGCGCCCGGGGGCCGCCAGTCGTCCGGCGGTACGCGGACCAGCAGCACGCCCAGCGACATGAAGACCGCGTACACCAGCCCCATCACGAGAAACGTCTGCGCGATGCCGGCGGAGTCGGTGCCCAGCGCGTCCAGCAGCCCGCTGGACCAGGGGGAGGCGATCAGGGCACCGCCGCCGAAGCCCATGATGGCGATGCCGGTGGCCATGCCGGGGCGGTCCGGGAACCACTTGATCAGCGTGGAGACGGGGGAGATGTAGCCGATGCCCAGGCCGATCCCGCCGATGAAGCCGTAGCCGAGGACGACGAGCCAGTACTGGCCGGTGGCGGCGCCGAGCGAGGCGACGAGGAAGCCGGAGCAGAAGCAGACGGTGGAGACGAGCATCGCCCAGCGCGGCCCGCGCCGTTCGACGAGCGTGCCGCCGAACGCCGCCGACAGGCCGAGCATCACGATGGCGAGCTGGAAGGGGAGCGCGGAGGCGGTGCCGGAGAGCCCGAGGGAGGACTCCAGGGGCGGTTTGAACACGCTCCAGGCGTAGGCCTGACCGATGGCGAGGTGGATGGCGAGCGCGGCCGGCGGTACGAGCCAGCGGCTCCAGCCCGGCGGGGCGACGGTGGCGGAACGGGCGAGCGCGAGCATGCGGGTGAACGTAGTGCCGCCCGGCGAGCCAGGGGAAGATCTCGTCAAAGAATCAACCAAAAAAGCCCGTCCGGCGCGGCGGGAAAAGGTCACCGGCGGGTCCCCCGTGCCCGGTGCGGCCGTGCCGCGTCGGCCCTTCGGGTCCCCCGTCCCGAAAGCGGCCCCCGGTGTGTCCCGCGCGGTGATCCGTGCGAGGGCGCGTGGCCCCGGCGCCGGCAGCGGCGGGTGCGCCGCTCAGGCCGCCGCGAACGCGCGCTCCGTGCGTGCCCGGCGGGCCGCGGAGAGCGTCGCCGCCGTGAGGACCGCGCCCGGCGTGACCACGCCGCACTCCTGGCAGACCGGCCCGGCCATCGGGCGCTCGGCGTCGGTCTGCCAGACGAAGCGGTGGCCGCCGCACACCGGGCAGTCCTCGCGCGCCCGGCCCGACTCCATGGCCGCGATCACCCGGCGCAGGACGTCCGCCAGGCGCGCTGTGGGGTGCCGGTCGGGCGACTCGCACGGCACGATGTCGCACCCTCCCCAGGTGCGCAGGTGCCATTCGTGCAGGGCACCCGGCTGCCGGATGCCGTCGTGCTTCTCGCGCCGCCTGCGGGCGGCGAAATCCTCTTCGTACGCGAGCCAGAGGTTACGTGCTTCCTCCAGTTCCGCCAGGGCGGCCACGAGCCGGCCCGGGTCGGGGTTGCGGTCCTGCGTCCCGATGCCTGCGCGGGTGCACAGGTGGTGCCATGTCGCGCGGTGCCCGTAGGGGGCGAACCGCTCAAGGCACTTGCGCAGTGCCGTCCGCCGCTGGGTCGCGACGAGACGGGGGTTGCGGACCTGTTCGGCGAGAGCTCTGAAACCGGCCATTTCATCCCACCTCCGTGGGGAGGACCCGACTGGACATGGAATGGACGTAGCGGACCGCCGTCCGGATCCATCGAACTGACGTGCCCATCCCATCTGTTGGCCATGTGTCGCAAGGGGCCTGTGGGTTGAGGGAAAGTTGACTGTTGTTCATCTTCCGTCGCGCCTTTACCGACGGTAACCTCCAGCGCACCCGCCTCCCAAGGAGCAGGAATGCGACGACGTACCGGAAGGCGCGCCGCTGCCGCCCTGGCAGCAGTGTTCGCCCTGGGCGCCAGTGCTCTGGCACCCCTCCCCGCCGCGGCGGCCACCGCGGACCCCGCCCCCGCCGACCACTGCAAAGGCCAGTGCGCCGACATCCTGCCGCCCGGCGAGAACGGCAACGCCACCCTCGCCGAGATCCTCGGCAACAAGGTCTTCGGCACCCGCCCGGCCCACGCCTCCGACCAGCTCGGCCCCTACGACGCGCTGAACGGCGGCCATCAGTCGCTCACCGACGACACCCTGAAGAACTTCTTCAACGACGCCTCCTTCGGCGTCCCCGAGGACCAGGTCGGCAAGGTCACCTCACCCCGCGACGACGTCACGATCACCCGCGACAAGAAGACGGGCGTCCCGCACATCAAGGGCACCACCCGCTACGGCACCGAGTACGGCGCGGGCTACGCCGCCGCCCAGGACCGGCTGTGGTTGATGGACCTCTTCCGGCACATCGGCCGCGGCGAGCTGACCTCCTTCGCCGGCGGCGCGCTCGCCAACCAGGGCCTGGAGCAGGAGTTCTGGCCGAAGGCCCCGTACACCGAGCAGGACCTCAAGGACCAGGTCGAGTCCATCCGGAAGAACAACGGCCCGCGCGGCGAGCAGGCCATGGCGGACGCCCAGGCGTACGTCGACGGCATCAACGCCTACCGCGAGAAGTCCAAGAAGGGCCGCTACTTCCCCGGCGAGTACGTGCTCACCGGGCACGTCGACGCGATCACCAACGCCGGGGAGATCAAGCCCTTCGAGCTGACCGACCTCATCGCCCTCGCCTCCGTCGTCGGCGGACTGTTCGGCAACGGGGGCGGCGGCGAGGTGCCGCAGGCCCTCGCGCTGCTCTCCGCCCAGCAGAAGTACGGCGTGGAGAAGGGCACCGAGGTCTGGGAGTCCTTCCGGGAACGCAACGACCCCGAAGCGGCCATGACGCTCCACAACGGCCAGTCGTTCCCGTACGCCACCAAGCCGAAGAACGCCAAGGGCACCGCCCTGCCCGACCGCGGCTCGGTCACCGCCGAACCGCTGGTGTACGACCGGACGGGCGCGGCCACCGCCAAGAGCGACCCGCCGCAGGCCGAGGTGCAGACACCGAAGAAGCTCAAGCCCCTCAAGGGCGTCTTCCAGGACGGTGTGCTCCCCAAGGGCAGCTTCGACACCACCCAGCACCGCGGCATGTCCAACGCCCTGCTGGTCTCCGGCAAGCACACCGCCTCCGGCAACCCGGTCGCCGTCTTCGGCCCGCAGACCGGCTACTTCGCCCCGCAGCTGCTGATGCTCCAGGAGATCCAGGGACCGGGCATCAGCGCCCGCGGCGCCTCCTTCGCGGGCGTCGGCATGTACGTCCAGCTCGGCCGCGGCCAGGACTACGCCTGGAGCGCCACCTCCGCGAGCCAGGACATCACCGACACCTACGCCGTCGAGCTGTGCAACACCGACGGCTCGGCGCCCACCAAGGACTCCACCGGCTACCGCAAGGACGGCACCTGCGTCCCCATGGAGAAGCTGGAGCGCAGCAACTCCTGGAAGCCGACCGTCGCCGACCCCACCGCCGCCGGGTCCTACCGGATGCAGGTCTACCGCACCGACTTCGGCGTCGTGACGCACCGCGCGACCGTCGACGGCAAGCCCGTCGCCTACACCGCGCAGCGCTCCACCTACCGCCACGAGGCCGACTCCATCATCGGCTTCCAGATGTTCAACGACCCGTCCTACGTCAAGGACGCGAAGTCCTTCCAGCAGGCCGCCCGGCACATCGGCTACGCCTTCAACTGGTTCTACGCCGACTCCGAGGACATCGCCTACTACAACAGCGGCCTGAACCCTGTCCGCAACCCGGACGTCGACCCGTCCCTCCCCGTACGCGCCGAGAAGGCGTACGAATGGAAGGACTGGGACCCGAAGGCCAACACCTCGGCCTACACGCCGCCCGCGCAGCATCCGCAGTCCGTCGGCCAGGACTACTACATCTCCTGGAACAACAAGCAGGCCGAGGACTACGACTCGGCGGGCTTCGGCAACGGCTCCGTGCACCGCGGAAACCTGCTCGACGACCGGGTCAAGGAACTGGTCCAGGACGGCGGCGTCACCCGCGCCTCCCTGACCCGCGCGATGAGCGAGGCCGCCGTCACCGACCTGCGCGGCGAGGACGTGCTGCCGGAGCTGCTGAAGGTGCTGCGCTCGGCTCCCGTCGACGACCCGAAGGTCAGGACCGCCGTCCAGCAGCTGGACGCCTGGCGCAAGGACGGCGCGCAGCGCCGCGAGACCACCCCGGGGTCCAAGACGTACGCCCACTCCGACGCCGTACGGATCATGGACGCCTGGTGGCCCCTGATGATCGAGAAGACGTTCGGGCCCGGCCTCGGCAACGGCCTCTACGACGCGCTCAAGGCCAACATCACCGTGGACGAGTCGCCCTCGGCGGGCCACGGCCCGACCGGCAGCCACGCCGGCTCCGCCTTCCAGTACGGCTGGTGGTCCTACGCCGACAAGGACCTGCGCGCGGTCCTCGGCGAGAAGGTGCGCGGCGGACTGGCCGACCGGTACTGCGGCAACGGTGACCTGAGCGCCTGCCACGACACCCTCGTCGACACGCTGCGCGAGGCGGCCGGAAAGACCGCCGAGCAGGTCTACCCGGGCGACGACGCCTGCAAGGCCGGCGACCAGTGGTGCTCCGACGCGATCATCCAGCGCGCCGTCGGCGGCATCACCCACGACCCCATCAGCTGGCAGAACCGGCCCACCTACCAGCAGGTGGTGGAGTTCCCGAGCCACCGATAGGCGGTCCGGGCGAGCGGCGCGGTGCGCGGAGCTGTGGGGGCTCCGCGCACCGCGCTTGTCCGTGCGCGCCGTTCAGTTCCGGCCGACCCGGCCCGCCTCCAGCACCACCCGGGCCAGTTCCGGGTGGCAGATGTCGCTGTGCGCGCCGGCCGGCGGGCCGCCGCGCCGGACCACGGCAGAGGCGTCCACGCTCACGCAGCCCGCCGCCGGCACCGCCTCGCCCAGCCGGATCCGCCGCGCCCCGTCCACCGCCTGGATGCCGTGGAAGCCGATGGCGCCCCAGCGGTCGAACAGGCCGAGGAAGCTCGTCGCGTCCCCCGCCATCTTCGACGCCAGCGGGTAGAACGTGCCGAGCGCGTCGTCGTGTGCGGAGTGGCAGGCCACCAACGGCCCGTCGATGCGCCGCTGCACGCCGTTCAGCGCACCGGAGCGGTCCCGGTCGAACGGCAGCCGCGCGGCGAACGTGTAGTGCGAGAACGCCCCTTGCAGCAGCGTCACCGACTTCACGTTCCGGGCGCCCGACGGCAGCCCGCTCAGCGCGTACGCGACGAGCCGGGCACCGAAGGAGTGGCCGACCAGGTGCACCCGCACCGCCGGCGCGCCGTCCGCCAGCTTGCCGAGCACCGGGCCCAGCCCCAGCCGGCCCACGGTGCCGGAGCGCCGCTTCATGGCGTAGTAGCCGCCCTGCCGCAGCATTTCGTGCGCGCCGTTCCACAGCCGGGTCAGCCCGCCGCCGAACAGCGGCTGCCGCTCGGCGTCCACGGCCTCGCCCGGCCACACCCCGGCCCCGGCCGACCGCAGCGCCGCCGTGAGCACCTCGCAGACCTCCAGCGCGTCGTCGGTGAGCATGCCCGGCGTGCCGTCCCCGCCGTCCGCGCCGTACCGGAGGTCGGGGCTGTCCTCCGGCACCGCGATCAGCTCCCGCACCAGCCGCGCGAACTCGTCGAACGCCGAGCGGGCGTCGGGCCGCTCTGCCAGCAGCTGCGCGATCCGGTCCAGCACCACCTCCCGGCCGGGGAAGGCCACCGCCAGCTGCCGCCGCAGCGCGTCCGTCAGCTCCGGTTCGGGCGCGGCCGCCGCACGGGCGGTGGCGCGGGCCTGCGACGAGGGATCGAAGTCGGGGATCGGCTCGTCGGTGAAGCGCAGCGCCGGCCAGTGCACCCCGACGTACCCCACCCGGGCCGGCCCGTCCACCAGCAGTTCGGGGAAGGGCTCGAAGAACCGTGTGTACAGACGCGTGGCCATCGACCGGTCGTTGTTCCACCCGTGCGAGAACACCACGAGATCGGTCAGCCGCTCTTGTACCGCGCCCGCCAGCAGCGCGTCCCGCTGCCGCCGCTCGACGTCCCCGTCGGCGTCAAATGTGAGTTCCCAGTACGGCCGCACCCCGACACCCGCCATGACGACCCCTTTCGCTGCCGCTCGTGCAGCGATCGTCCTGCGCAACGGCCGTCACCGCCATACGCAGGACGACGGAGGCGAGTGTCGTACCGGAAGCCCGGGTGCGGCGCACCACCGGGTCCCCGATTCAGGCGAGTTCGCGCTCCCGGGTCTCCGGCAGCGCCAGGACGCACAGCAGGGAGACGACGGCCATCGCGGAGACGTACCAGCCGACGGAGGAGGAGCCGAAGGCGGACTGCAGACGGGTGGCGATCAGCGGGGAGACCGCGCCGCCGAGCACCCCGCCGAGGTTGTACGCGAGCGAGGCGCCGGAGTAGCGCACCTTCGTGCCGAACAGCTCGGGCAGGTACGCGCCCATCGGCCCGTAGACCACGCCCATGCAGAACAGCGCGCCGCCGAGGGCGACGGCCACCAGCAACGGCGACTCGGTGTCCAGCAGCGGGAAGAGGATCAGGCCCCAGACGACCGCGAGACCGCAGCCGGCCAGGATCAGCTTGCGGCGGCCGGCGCCGTCGGAACGGGTGGCGGCGAGCCAGGTGCCGGCGGCCAGGAAGAGGCAGGCCACGAGGGAGAGCCCCAGCATGGTGTTGCGGGAGACGCCGAGCGTGCCGGTGGCGTAGGAGAGGCAGTACGTCGTCGCGGTGTAGAACAGCCCGTACGCGATGATCATGCCGCCCGAGCCGAGCAGCAGCTCGCGCCAGTGCCCGCGGATCACGTCCAGGGTGGGGACCTTGCTGGCCTCCTGCGCGTCCATCACCTTCGCGAAGACCGGCGTCTCACTGATCTTCAGCCGTACGAACAGGCCGACGGCGACCAGCAGGAACGACAGCAGGAACGGGATGCGCCAGCCCCAGGACCGGAAAGCCGTGTCCTCCAGCACCGAGGAGAGCAGCCAGAAGATGCCGGTCGCGGCGAAGAACCCGACGGACGGGCCCAGTTGCGGGAAGGCGGCGTACAGGCCGCGGCGTTTCTTCGGGGCGTGCTCGACCGCGAGCAGCGCCGCGCCGCCCCACTCGCCGCCCAGCCCGATGCCCTGCACGAAACGCAGCAGGATCAGCAGGACCGGCGCCCAGATGCCCAGCGTGGCGTAGCCCGGCAGCAGGCCGACGAACGCCGTGGACAGGCCCATCAGCAGCAGCGAGACGACCAGGACGGACTTGCGGCCCACCCGGTCGCCGAAGTGCCCGAAGACGATCGAGCCGAGCGGGCGGGCCGCGAACGCCACCGCGTAGGTGGAGAAGGAGGCCAGGGTCGCGTTGACCGGGTCCAGGGTCGGGAAGAACGCCTGGTTCAGTACGAGCGCGGCCGCGGTCCCGTAGATGTAGAAGTCGTAGAACTCGATGGCCGTGCCGATGAACGAGGCCACGGCCACCCGCCGCAGGCTCTCCGGACTGCCGTCGGGCGCGGCGGCGCCGGCCGTGGTCTCTTCTGCTGTCGCTTCGCTGTGCACGAGCCGCATGCTCACGGTCGTTGTACTGGGCAGTCAATAGGTGGGACGGGTGGTCTCGGTTGCTGAGACGGCTGCCGGACGGCTTCCCGTCCGGCCCGCTCAGTGGTACCGCAGGTGCCGCGCCCTCAGCGGTAGAGCCTCAGTGGTAGCGCAGGTAACGCGCCCGCAGCGCGCGGAACTTCGCCAGCTCCGACTGCCAGGCGCCCACCACCTCGGCCGTGCCGGCGCCCGCGTCGATCATCGTGCGGACCCGGTCCGTGCCGGCCAGCCGGTCGATGCCGTGGTCCGCCCGCCACGCGAAGTCCTGCCACACCTTCTTCGCCGTCACCAGCAGCGCGATGCCGGTGCGTACCGGGTCGAACGCCGCCCGGTCCGCCACGTGCAGCTGCACCCCGCCGATCGTCTTCCCCTGGAACTTGGAGAAGGTCGGAGCGAAGTACGCCTCCCGGAACCGGACGCCGGGCAGCCGCTCCGCGTTGGCCGCCGCCGCCCACTTCCGGTCGATGCCCTCGGCGCCGAGCAGCTCGAAGGGGCGGGTGGTGCCGCGGCCCTCGGAGAGGTTGGTGCCCTCGAAGAGACAGGTGCCGGAGTAGACCAGCGCGGTGTCGGCGGTGGGCATGTTGGGGCTGGGCGGCACCCACGGCAGCCCCGTCGCGTCGAAGAAGTCGCCCCGCCGCCAGCCCTTCATCAGCACGGTGTCCAGCCGCACCTTCTTGCCGGCCGCCGTGGGCACGAACCGGTCGTTGAACAGCAGCGCCAGCTCCGCCACCGTCATCCCGTGCGCCTGCGTGATCGGCTCCCGGCCCACGAACGAGGCGAACTTCTTGTCCAGCACGGGGCCGGTGGCGGACCGGCCGGTCACCGGGTTCGGCCGGTCCAGCACCACGAAGCGCTTGCCCGCCATGGCCGCCGCCACCATGCAGTCGTACAGCGTCCAGATGTAGGTGTAGAAGCGCGCGCCGACGTCCTGGATGTCGAAGACCACCGTGTCGACCCCGGACTCGGTGAAGATGTCCGCCAGCGCCTGCCCGCTCTTCTGGTACGTGTCGTACACCGGAAGCCCGGTCGCCGGGTCGTCGTGCTTCCCCTCCGAACCGCCCGCCTGCGCCGTGCCGCGGAAGCCGTGCTCGGGCCCGAAGACCGCGGTCAGCCGCACCCGCTCGTCCCCGTGCATCACATCCACGATGTGCTCGACTTCCGGGGTGACGCCGGTCGGGTTGGTGACCATGCCGACCTTCTGCCCCGACAGCAGCGCGTAGCCGTCGGCCGCGAGCAGGTCGAAGCCGGTCCGTACGCGGTGGCCGTGGCCGCGTGGCGCCGCCGCGGGGGAGAGCGCGGCGGCCGGCCCGGCGCTCGCCGCCGACGCGGCACCCACCGCGCCGGTGGCGGCCAGCAGGCTTCTTCTGGACAGGGACATGCGCACACCTCCGGGATCGGAATTTGTGTGTCCTGCACGCTAATGCGCCGGGCCGCCCGCCGCCGCGGTATTGCCCCGGACGGCTGCGCCCCGGGGGCTTCCGCAGCGACATACCGACTGGTTAGTCTGCCTGCTGACCGTGGTGCCGGCGAGGCGAGGGAGAGACGAGTGGAAGCCGTGCGGGACAAGGCCGTCGTGGTGACGGGAGCGGGCGGCGGGATCGGCGCCGCGCTCGCGGCCCGCTTCATCGCCGAGGGCGCCCGGGTCGTCATCAACGACCTCGACAAGGAGAAGGCCGAGCGCACCGCCGCCGAGCTGGGCGCGATCGCCGTCCCCGGCGACGCCTCGGCCGTCGTCCCGGCCGCCCGCGAGGCCCTCGGCGGCCGCATCGACATCTTCTGCGCCAACGCCGGCGTCGGTACCGGCGGCGGCTCCGAGGCCCCCGACGAGGACTGGCAGCTGGCCTGGGACGTCAACGTCATGGCCCACGTACGGGCGGCCCGCGCGCTCATACCCGAGTGGCTGGAGCACGGCAGCGGGCGCTTCGTCGCCACCGTCTCGGCGGCCGGCCTGCTCACCATGATCGGCTCAGCGCCGTACAGCGTGTCCAAGCACGCCGCGTACTCCTTCGCCGAATGGCTCTCGCTCACCTACAAGCACCGCGGCATCGACGTGCACGCCATCTGCCCGCAGGGCGTCCGCACCGACATGCTCGCGGGCACCGGCTCCGCCGGCGACCTCGTCCTCACCCCCGGCGCCATCGAACCGGAAGCCGTCGCCGACGCGCTCTTCGAGGCCATCGCCGAGAACCGCTTCCTGGTCCTGCCGCACCCGGAGGTCGCCGGCTACTACGCGACCCGCGCCGCCGACCCCGGCCGCTGGCTGGGCGGCATGAACCACCTCCAGCGCAAGCTCGAAGCCGCCGAGGACGCCGGCGCCTGACCGGCACCGACCACCCACCCGTACGGCACGGCGGGGACGGCCGCGCCGTACGGGACGCGGGGCCCGGCCGCAGGGCGCGCCGGACCCGCGTACCGCCCCCCCCGGGACCAGAAGAGAGAAGGGCCGCACGCCGATGACGTCGTACCAGGACATGCCGTGGCTGTCGCAGCTGAACGAGGCCCAGCGCGCCCCCGTGCACCCGCACCCCTCCACGCTGCACGCCTTCCGGGACGCGGCCCGCCGGGTCCCCGACCGGACAGCCCTGGCCTACTTCGACGGCCGGCTGTCCTACGCCGAGACCGACGCGCTCTCCGACGGCATCGCCGCCCACCTCGGCGACCGCGGCTTCCGGCCCGGCGACCGGGCCGCGATCATGCTGCAGAACACCCCGCACTTCGTGCTCGCCCTCTTCGGCGTCTGGAAGGCCGGCGGCATCGTCGTCCCCGTCAACCCCATGTACAAGTCCGCCGAGATGACCCACGTCCTCACCGACGCCGAGGTCACCGCCGTGATCTGCGCCGACCGCACCTGGGACGGCTTCCTGCGCGACACCGCCGCGGCAGCGCACTCCGTACGCATCGCGCTGACCGCCTCCGAACGCGACCTGCAGACCAGAGACGATGCCCGCGTCCTGCGCGGCGAACGGCTCGGCCCGCGCGAGGGCGCCGACGACCTGCTCACCGCCGCCCGGGAACACGCCGGCCGTGGCCCCGCCGCCGGCACCCCCGAACCCACCGCCGACGACATCGCGCTCATCAGCTACACCTCGGGCACCAGCGGCACGCCCAAGGGCGCCACCAACACCCACGGCAACATCGCCTACAACGCCGAGCGGCAGCGCACCGGCCTCGGCCTCCCCGACGGCGCCACCTACTTCGCGCTCGCCCCGCTCTTCCACATCACCGGCATGGTCTGCGAACTGGCCTCCTGCGTCACCGGCGGCGGCACCCTCGCGCTCGCCTACCGCTTCGAGGCCGGCGTCGTCCTGGACGCCTTCCTGGAGCACCGCCCGGCCTTCACCGTCGGCCCGTCCACCGCGTTCATGGCCCTCATGGCCCACCCGGACGTCTCCCGCGACCACTTCTCCTCCTTCGCCACCCTCGCCTCCGGCGGCGCGCCGCTGCCGCCCGCGCTGGTGGAGAAGTTCCGCGCGGAATTCGGCCCGTACATCCGCAACGGCTACGGCCTCACCGAGTGCACCGCGCCGTGCGCCAGCGTGCCGCCGCACCTGGAGGCCCCGGTCGACAAGGTCTCCGGCACCCTCGCGGTCGGCGTCCCCGGCCCCGACACCGTCGTCCGGATCATCGACGACCAGGGCCGGGACGTGCCCTTCGGCGAACAGGGCGAGATCGCCGTGCGCGGCCCCCAGGTCGTCCCCGGCTACTGGCGCCGCCCCGACGCCACCGCGGAGGCGATACCGGAGGGCGAGCTGCGCACCGGCGACATCGGCTTCATGGACGCCGACGGCTGGCTGTACGTCGTCGACCGCAAGAAGGACATGATCAACGCGTCCGGCTTCAAGGTCTGGCCGCGCGAGGTCGAGGACGTGCTCTACGGCCACCCCGCCGTCCGCGAGGCCGCCGTCGTCGGCGTCCCGGACGCCTACCGCGGGGAATCGGTCAAGGCGTACGTCAGCCTCCGCCCCGGCCAGTCCCCGGACCCCGCGGAGCTGGCCGCCTACTGCAAGGAACGGCTGGCCGCGTACAAATATCCCCGGGCGGTCGAGGTCCTGCCGGAACTGCCGAAGACCACGAGTGGGAAGATCCTCCGACGGGAGCTGCGGGACCGCGGCTAGCCTCCACAGCACGTGAACAGTACGGAGAAGGACAGGTGAGGGCGATGGCCGGCACGACGGACGGGAGCACGAAGCCCGTGGCACAGCGGCTGCTGGCCACCGCCACCCGGCTCTTCGCCGAGCAGGGGTACGACCGGACCTCGGTCCAGGAGATCGTCGAGGCGGCGGGCGTCACCAAGGGCGCGCTCTACCACTACTTCGGCTCCAAGGACGACCTGCTGCACGAGGTCTACGGCCGGGTGCTCCGCCTCCAGCAGGAGCGCCTGGACCACTTCGCGAACGCCGACGCGCCGGTGGAGCAGCGGCTCCGCGAGGCCGCCGCGGACGTCGTCGTCACCACCATCGAGAACCTCGACGACACGAAGATCTTCTTCCGCTCCATGCACCAGCTCTCGCCGGAGAAGGACAAGCAGGTGCGCGCGGAGCGGCGCCGCTACCACGAGCGCTTCCGCGCGCTGATCGAAGAGGGCCAGCAGGCGGGCGTCTTCACCGCCGACGTCCCCGCCGACCTGATCGTGGACTACCACTTCGGCTCGGTCCACCACCTCGGCACCTGGTACCGCGAGGGCGGCCCCCTCACCCCCCAGGAGGTCGCGAACCACCTGGCGGACCTGCTGCTGCGGGCGCTGCGGCCGTAGGGGTCGAAGGAAGCGCTCCAGTGGGCGCTGCGGGCCGTAGCGGACGAAGGAGCGCCCCTCACGTCCGGCGTGGGGGCGCTGGCGTTGTAGCGGGCGCGGGGCCCGTGCCGGGTGTGGGGCGCGGGCGTCGGGTGCGGGCGCGGGGCCCGTGCCGGGTGTGGGGCGCGGGCGTCGGGTGCGGGTGCTGGGCCCGTGTCGCGTGTGGGGCGCAGCCGTAGCGGGCGCTGGGTTCGTGTGGGGCGAGGGCCTCGGGTGCGGGCGTTGGGCCCGTAGGTGCGGCGGATTCGTATGACTGCGGCGCTGGGCCCGTAGGCGGGGCGTGATCGTATGACTGCGGCGCTGGCTCCGATTGCGCAGACCCACGGACCCCCACCAGGGGGTTACCCAGGTGGGGGGCGGGGAACGCGCGGGGCCCGGGTGAATCCGCCCGGGTGAGTCCGCCCGGGTGAATCCGCCCGGGTGAATCCGCCCGGGCCGGGGCGTGGGCGCTACAGGTACTTCTTGATCTCGCGGCGGGCCAGAGAGCGCTGGTGGACCTCGTCCGGGCCGTCCGCGAGGCGGAGGGTGCGGGCGCCGGCCCAGAGTTCGGCGAGCGGGAAGTCCTGGCTGACGCCGCCCGCGCCGTGCAGCTGGACCGCCTGGTCGATGATGTCCACGACCGTGCGCGGCGTGGCGATCTTGATGGACTGGATCTCGGTGTGCGCGCCCTTGTTGCCGACCGTGTCCATCAGCCACGCGGTCTTCAGGACGAGCAGCCGGAGCTGTTCGACGGCGACCCGCGCGTCCGCGATCCAGTTGTGCACGACGCCCTGCTGGGCGAGCGGCTTGCCGAAGGCGGTACGCCCCACCGCCCGCTTGCACATCAGCTCGATGGCCCGCTCGGCCATGCCGATCAGCCGCATGCAGTGGTGGATGCGGCCCGGGCCGAGGCGGGCCTGCGCGATGCCGAAGCCGCCGCCCTCCTCGCCGACGAGGTTCGACGCCGGGACGCGTACGTTCTCGAACAGCACCTCGGCGTGGCCGCCGTGGTAGTGGTCCTCGTACCCGTAGACCTGCATCGCGCGCTTGACCGTCAGGCCCGGCGTGTCGCGCGGCACGAGGATCATCGACTGCTGGCGGCGGATGTCCTCGCCGTCCGGGTCGGTCTTGCCCATCACGATGAAGATCTGGCACAGCGGGTTCATCGCGCCGGAGATGTACCACTTCCGGCCGTTGATGACGTAGTCGTCGCCGTCCCGCGCGATGTGCGTCTCGATGTTGGTGGCGTCCGAGGACGCCACCTCCGGCTCGGTCATCGCGAACGCGGAGCGGATCTCACCGGCCAGCAGCGGCTGCAGCCACTGCTTCTTCTGCTGCTCGTTGCCGAACTGGGTGAGTACTTCCATGTTGCCGGTGTCCGGCGCCGCGCAGTTCAGCGCGGTCGGCGCGAGCTGCGGGCTGCGGCCGGTGATCTCGGCGAGCGGCGCGTACTGGAGGTTGGTCAGCCCGGCACCGTACTCCGCGTCGGGGAGGAAGAGGTTCCACAGGCCCTGCTTGCGGGCCTCCGCCTTCAGCTCCTCGACGATCGCCGGGGTGTCCCACGGCGAGGCGAGTTCGGCCCGCTGCTCGTGCGCGACCTGCTCGGCCGGGTACACGTGCTCGTCCATGAACGCGAGCAGCTGCTCGCGGAGTTCCTCGGTACGGGCGTCGAATGCGAAGTCCATGAGCGGCCTCAGCCTTCCTTCACGGCGGACAGGGTGGACAGGGTGCGGTGGCCGTTGTCGATGAAGCGCGGCACGACCTCGCCGATCCGGTCGAAGCCCGCGCCGACGGTCTGGCCGAGCGTGTACCGGTAGTGGATGCCTTCGAGGATCACCGCGAGCTTGAAGTACGCGAACGCGGTGTACCAGGCGACCTGCGAGACGTCGCGCCCCGAGCCGGCCGCGTACCGCTCGATCAGCTCGCCCGGTTCGGGGTGCCCCGGGGCACTGCGGGTGGTGGTGACGGGCGAGTCCGGCGACTCCTCCTGCTCGCTGTACATGGCGAGCAGGCCGAGGTCGGTGAGCGGGTCGCCGAGCGTAGACATCTCCCAGTCCAGCACCGCCGCGATCCGGTCGTCCGCGCCGACCAGGACGTTGTCCAGTCGGTAGTCGCCGTGCACGACGGCGGGCGCGGGGGAGGCGGGCAGCTTCCGGCCCAGCGCCTCGTGCAGCTCGTCGATGCCGGGCAGTTCGCGGTTCTTGGACGCGGCGAGCTGCTTGCCCCAGCGGCGCAGCTGCCGCTCCAGGAAGCCGTCGGGCCGCCCGAAGTCGCCCAGCCCCACCGACGCCGGGTCGACGGCGTGCAGGTCGACGAGGGTGTCGACGAGGCGGAGCACGATGTCGCGGGTGCGCTCGGGGCCGAGCGGCCGCAGCTGCTCGGCCGTGCGGTACGGCGTCCCCTCGACCAGCTCCATGACGTAGAAGGGCGACCCGATGACCTCCTCGTCCTGGCACAGGAGCAGCGTCTCGGGCACCGGTACCGGGGTATCGTGCAGCGCGCTGATCACCCGGTGCTCGCGGGCCATGTCGTGCGCGGTGGCCAGGACATGGCCGAGCGGCGGGCGGCGGACCACCCAGCGGCCGGTGCCGTCGGTGACGCGGTACGTGAGGTTGGACCGGCCCCCCTGGACCAGCTCGGCGCTCAGCGGGCCCGCGACCAGGCCCGGGCGTTCCCGGTCCAGGTGGGCGCGGAGCCGCTCCAGGTCGAGGCCGGGCGGGTTGTCCTTGCTCATCGTGCGCCTCCGTCTGCCGGTCGGTGGAGTGTGACCGTCCACGATCATGCCGACTAGTCGGTATGGCGTCCAGAGGGCGACGCGAACACGTTGCGCGCCGGGGGTGTTCCGCGCGTCACATGCGGCGCTCGGGCGGGCCGGGGGAGCAGGCATCCCTTTTCCGGCGGCCGGCAAAGGGATGCCCGGAAAATGGGATGCGGTGACGGACAGTGACGAGGATCATCGGTCGCATGACCGAACTGCGCGTTCTCGCCCCCGACGGCGTCCCGCTCACCGCCGTCGACGACGGGGGCAGCGGGCCCACCGTGCTCGTCGTCCACCCGGGAGGCCGGGGCCCCGAGTCCTGGGACGGAGTCGCCCGCCTGCTGACCGACGACTTCCGGGTGGTCCGCATACGCCGCCGGATCTACGCGCCCGGGGTGCGCATCGGCCGCGGCCACTCGATGACGGTCGAGGCGGCCGACGTCCTGGCGGTCGCCGAGTCGCTGGCCGCGGACGGGCCCGTGCTGCTCGTCGGGCACTCCTCGGGCGCCGTGGCCGCTCTGGAGGCCGCGCTCCGCGACCCGTCCCCCTTCGCCGGGGTGGTCGCGTACGACCCGCCGATACCGACCCGGTCGCTGCTGGTGGGGGAGGCGGGGCCGCGGGCCCGTGCCGCGCTGGACGCCGGCGACCCGACGGAGGCGATACGCATCCACTCGCGCGCGATCACCGGCATGCCGGCCGAGGCGGTCGAGCAGATGCTCAAGGACCCCCGCGTGCAGGCGCTCATCGCCACGCATGCCGAGGCGCAGATCGTCGAGGACGAGATCATCGACGCCCTCGGCCTCGGCGTGGACCGGTACGGCGCGCTCGGCCTGCCGGTGACCCTGCTCCAGGGCGAGCAGAGCTTCCCGCACTTGCATGAACGCGTGGCGGACCTGGCGGCCGTGCTGCCGGACGCCCGTGTGGTGACCCTCGCGGGCCAGGGCCACGGCGCGAACGCCACCGCGCCCGAGGCGCTGACGGAAGAGATCCGCAGGGCGGCGAAGGGGGCTTTCGGGGGCTGAGGGGGGGGACGGGGTGAGGGGGCTCATGGCCGGGATCGGGGCTGGACGCCCCAGGCCAGCGGTTCTGCCGCGCCCGCGGTTCTGCAGCCCCGCGGCGCTACAGCGTGATCGCCGCGCCCAGCCCCACCAGGATCAGCGTGCAGCCGGTCGCCAGCAGCGCCGTGCGGATGCCCATGGTCCGGGGTGGTCCCTCGGACGCCGGGGCGGCCAGCCGGCGCATGCGCGTGTGCGCGGCGGTGAGGAAGGCCAGCCCGGCGAGGACCAGCAGGGCGACGAGGACGACCTCCGCCGCGGTGGGCCCGCCGGTGACCAGCACCTGACGCCAGGCCAGTACCACCGCCACCGCGCACGACAGCGTCGTACGCCGCCACGCCATCCGGGTCCGCTCGGGCTGCAGGCCCGGGTCCCTGACCGGCGCCGGGCGTTCCTCCCCGCCGCTCATCGTCAGCGCGTCCAGCCCAGCAGCACGACCACCGCGATGGCCACCGCCAGCAGCCCGACGCCCGCGCCCAGCAGTGCGGGGAAGCGCGAGGCCGGCAGGTCCTCGCCGTGCCGCATCGCCCGCTCGCAGCGCACCCAGTGGTTGACCGAGCGCACGGCGCACAGCGCGCCGCCCGCGAGCAGCGCCACCGTGAAGACCGTCCGTACCGTCTGGTGCAGCGACGGCAGGAACTGGTCGACCGCGAAGCCGCCGCCGATCAGCGCGAACGCCGTGCGCAGCCAGGCCAGGAAGGTGCGCTCGTTGGCGAGCGAGAAGCGGTAGTCGGGGGTGGTGCCCTCGCTGCGGAGCCGCCCGGGCGCGAACCACAGCCGCAGGTCGGCGGCGAGCGCCCGCACGCGGTCCGTGAAGATCATGAGGCGTACCCTATCCGGCGGCCGGCCGCCCGGCGGCCTCCCAGTCGCGCAACCGCCGGAACGCCTCCAGGCCGTCCGGCACCCACTCCCACTCCGGCAGCCGGGCCGCCAGCTCCTCCGCCGTGAGGAACGCGTGCCAGGCCACCTCCTCGGCCTGCGGGGCGACCGGCAGCGTGCAGCGCACCTCGTAGACCGCCGACCACCAGGTGTGCTCCGGCGTCTCGTACAGGAACTTGAACAGCGGTTCGGGGCGGGGGAGTCCGGTCACGCCCAGCTCCTCCTCGGCCTCGCGCAGCGCCGCGTCGTCGTAGGACTCGCCCGCGCCGACCACGCCGCCGACGAACATGTCGTAGTGCGAGGGGAAGACCAGCTTCTGCGCGGTGCGGCGGTGTACGAAGATCCGGTCCTGCGCGTCCCGGGCGAGGATGAAGGTGCAGCGGTGCCGCAGCCGGCGCGCGTACGCCTCACCGCGCGGGGCCTGCCCCACGACCCGGTCGTGCTCGTCGACGATGTCGAGGACCTCGTCGGCGTTGAGCGGCTGCTGAGGTCCGGTCCCGTCCGGCTGCTGATCGGTCATGGGGCCATGCAATCAGACGGCCGGCGGCGGTCGGTCGGGGGCCGGCGGCGGGCAGTGCCGCGGGCCGCCGCCCCGCCGGGCGCCGCAACGGGCCCCGCCGGATGCCGCAACGGGGCCCCGCCGGATGCCGCACCGGGCGAGTCGCCGGGTGCCCCACCGGCCGCCCGGCCCGCCTCACTGCCCCATCACGTACTTCACCGTCGGCCCGGTGGTCCAGCCGCCGTCCACCGCCAGTTCGGCGCCGGTCACGTACGACGCGGCGTCGGAGAGCAGGTAGACCACCGCGCTCGCGATCTCGTGCGGCTCGCCGACCCGGCCCATCGGGGTGTTGGGGTAGTTGCCCTCGCCCTGCTGGATGCCGACGCCGGCCGTCATGGGGGTGTACGTCATGCCCGGGTGCACGGAGTTGACGCGGATGCGGTCCGTGCCCAGCTCCACGGCGGCGACCTTCGAGAGGCCGCGTACGCCCCACTTCGAGGCGCCGTAGCCGCCGGTCATCGCGAGGCCCATCAGCCCGGCCGCCGAGGAGATGTTGACGATGGAGCCGGCGCCGCGCTCCCGCATCAGCGGGATGACGGTCTTCATGCCGATGAAGACGCCGGTGAGATTGATGTCGATCACCTTGCGGAAGAAGTCGACCGAGATGGTCTCCAGCGGCTGGCCGGTGGATATGCCCGCGTTGTTGACCAGCCCGTCGAGGCCACCGAACTCCGCGACCGCGAAGTCCGCCACCCGCTGCCAGTCCTCCTCGGACGTCACGTCGTGGACGAGGAAACGGGCCCGGTCGCCCAGCGCCGCCGCCGTGGCCGCGCCCTCCTCGGCAAGCACGTCGGTGAGGACGACGCGCGCGCCGGCCTCGACGGCCTGCTTCGCCGCCTCGGCGCCCAGCCCGCGCGCGCCGCCGGTGATGAGGATGGTCCTGCCGGTCAGATCGGTCATCGTGCACTCCTGTGTCGGGGAGCGGGTCACCCCTGCTCCGGGGCGGGGGCGCGCAGCAGCGCCACCGTGGTCGTGACGAGGTCGGCGAGGAAGACGGGCTCCGTGGTGAGCGGACGCGCGCCGTCGAGGTACTGCCGGGCCCGGTCGGCGAGCGCAGCGCCGATCAGCGTCAGCGCCAGGTCCGTACGCTCCAGCCGGACCGGTTCGGGCAGCTCCGCCGCCGCGAGGGCGGCCTCGATCCGCTCGATCAGCCGCCAGTACGCGGTGCCCGCCAGTGTGGGGTGCGGCGTCCGGGTGCGGATGCCGCTCTCGTGGCTGAGCTGCGCGGAGATCCGCAGGCAGCGCAGCCCCCGTACGTCGCTCAGCTGGGTCGCCTCGGCCGTGACCAGCGCGCGCACCAGGTCCTCCAGGCGCGGGTCCGGCAGCTCCTCCAGGACGGGCGCCAGCGCCGCCTCCGTACGTCCCAGCCGGCCCGCCATCACCGCGTCCAGCAGGCCCGCGCGGGACCCGAAGTGGTACTGCACCGCCGACGGGTTGCTCTGGCCGGCCAGCCGCACGATGTCGCGGGTCTGGGCGCCGTCGACGCCCTGCGCCGCGAAGATCTCCTCCGCGGCGCGGATCAGCTTGTCCCGGGTCTCGGTGCCCGCCGTTCTCGCCATGGGTCCCATATTAATACTCGCCATTATTAATTGCACGAGGGCGGGAGGTGGAGGGCGGGAGAGGGGGGACGCGGCTTCCGTGGAGCGCTGCCGAACGGGCGTTGCCTGTGGGGGTGTTGGTGTCCACCGAGGTCACTCGGACGGGGGTTGACGGAGACCCCTGGGGGCCGGTTTGCTGTCTGTGATCACCTCGTGTCGATCCGTTCATCAAACCTGCACATGTCCGCCCCGCGCGGGGTTCCGGAGGGAAGAGCGCCGTGGAGAGACGTCTCGTATGACTCCACCGCCCCCACCCCCACCTCTGGGGCGCCCCCGCCGCAAGGACCCCGCCGCGGTCCGCCCCGCGCTCGACGACGCCGAGCTGGCCGCGGCCCTCGACGCCCTCGCGCAGGGCCGCTGGATCGCCGCCCGTTCCCTCCTCGCCGCCACCGGTACCGACTGGGACCGCCGCGGCCACCGCCTGATGGCGCTCGGCGCCGCCCGTACCGGCGCCGTCTGGGCCCGCGAGTGGCAGCTCGCCGAGCCCGACAGCCCCGACGCCGCCGCCTTCGTCGCCGCCGCCACGGTCCACCGGGCGCTGCGCGGCCGGGAGCCCGCCGAGATCGCCCGCGAGAGCTGCCTGACCGCTGCCCGGATGGCGCCCGCCGACCCCACCCCCTGGCTCGCCGCGCTGCTGCTGGCCCGCGCCACCGGCACCCCCGACGCGCGCGAGCACGCCTTCGATCAGGTGCGCGCCCGGCACCCCGGCCACCACCACGCCCACCACCTCATGGCCGCCTGCCTCGCCGAACACCAGCAGGGCGACACCGACGACCCGCTGCACCAGGTCTACGACTTCGCCGCCTGGGCCGTCGAACAGGCCCCCGCCGACTCCCCGCTGGCCGTCCTGCCCGTCGTCGCGCACGCCGAGCGGTACCGCGTCCTGGCCGCCGCGGGGCTGGAGCCCGCCGACCCGGTGGCGTCGGGCCACTGGGCCACCCGCCGCGCCCGCCAGGCCATGAAGACCGCCTTCGACTGGTGGCTGGAATGGGAGGGCGACTCCGGCCACCCGCGCGGCAAGGTCGACCTGAACTTCCTCGCCCACGCCAAGTTCTGCGAAGGGCGCCTGGCCGAGGCCGCGGCCCTCTTCCACCGCATCGGCCCGTACGTCACCGCCGAACCGTGGAGCTACCCCGGCCGCGACCCGGCGCGCGCCTTCAGGGCCGCCCGCGACACCGCCCTGCACACCACCTGATCCCGCCGTCCCCCCGAGAGGACCGTTCCGCCATGCCGACCGGCAGTACGCACGAGATCAGCACGTTCAAGGGACAGGAACGCGCCCTGCGCGCCGGCCGCATCGGCACCGCCGGCCTGCTCCTGTCCGTACTGGCCGCCAGCGCCCCGCTGATGGTCGTGGCCGGCGTCATGGCCACCACGTACCAGGTCATGGGCATCGTCGGGCAGCCGCTGCTGTTCGTCATCCTCGGCGTCGTGATGGCGCTGTTCGGCGTGGGCTACGCCGAGATGAGCCGGCACGTGCACAACGCGGGCGCCTTCTACGCCTACATAGCCAGGGGGCTGGGCGGCACCGCGGGCGCCGGCGCGTCCTTCGTCGCGCTCGCCGCCTACTGCGCCCTCCAGGTCGGCATCTACGGCATCTTCGGCTTCGAATTCGCCGCGCTGCTCGGCACGTTCTTCGGCATCACCGTCGTGTGGTGGGTCCCCGCCCTCCTCGCCGTCCTGCTCACCGGCGCCCTCGGTGCCCTGAAGATCGACCTCAACGCCCGAGTGCTCGGCGTCCTGCTCCTCGTCGAGGTCGCCCTCATCGTCGTCTTCGACTTCGCGTTCGCCACGCAGCCCGGCCCGCAGGGCCTCTCCCTGCACGCCTTCGACCCCGCGACGCTGGGCGGCGCGGGCCTCGGCACGGCCCTGTGCTTCGCCGTCGCCGGCTTCCTCGGCTTCGAACAGGCCCCGGTGTACGCCGAGGAGACCAGCCGGCCCCAGACCGTCGTGGCCCGCGCGATGTACCTCGCCGTCGGCTTCTCCGCGGTCTTCTTCGCCCTCAGCTCCTGGCTCATCGGCGTGGCCACCGGGCCCGACCGGGTCGTGGCCGCCGCCGGCAAGGAGGGCCCGGGGCTGATCTTCGCCCTCGCCGAGCCGCGCCTCGGCGGCCTGTTCACCGACGTCCTGCACGTCTTCTTCGTGACCGGCATCTTCGCCTCGATGCTCAGCTTCCACAACGTCGTGGCCCGCTACGCCTTCGCCATGGGCCGCGAGGGCCTGCTGCCCGCGCCCCTCGGCCGCACCTCCAAGGCCAGCGGCGCCCCGGCCCTCGGCTCCCTCCTGCAGACGGTCGTCTCGCTCCTGGTCGTCGTGGCGTTCGCGGTCACCGACCGGGCGCCGGCGGGCGACCCGACCACACCCGTCCTGCGGCTCTTCACGTGGGGCGGCAACCTCGGCGCCCTCGGGGTCATCGCCCTGATGGCCACCGCATGCGCAGCGGTCATCGCCTTCTTCGTACGCCGCGGCGCGGGCCGCGCCCAGGCCGGCCGGCTCACCGCCGCCGCCGTCGCGGGACTCGCCCTGCTGGTCGTCCTGGTCTACGCGGTCAAGGACTTCGGCGTCCTGGTCGGCGCCGGGGCGGGCTCCCCGCTGAACTGGCTGCTGCCCGCCCTCATGGGGCTCGCCGCCGTCGCCGGACTCGTGCACGGGCGCGTACTGCGTGCCGTCCGCCCCTGGGTGCACGCCCGGATCGGCCTGGGCAACGAGGCCTTCCAGCTGGAGAAGGCGGCCACCGCCGAGCCGGGGCCGCACCCCGGAACCGCCGTACGGGAGGACAACCGCCGATGACCGCCGTACGGGACGAGACCGCCGATGGCCGCCGTACAGGAGGCGACCGAGACGACCGCCGTACGGCAGGAGAACCGTCGATGACCGCCGCAGCCGAAGCCCCCACCGAGGTCCGGCACCCGCTCGACCCGCTCACCGCGCACGAGATCGACACGGCGCGCGAGGTGCTGACCGCGTCCGGCCGGGCGGACGACACGACCCGCTTCCCCCTCGTCCTCCTCGACGAGCCGGACCGGCACACCGTCGCCGCGCACCGCCCCGGTGACCCCGTCGTACGGCGGCTCCGCGTCACCCTCCTGGAGCCCGCCACCGGGGCCGCCGCCGAGGCCCTCGTGGACATCACGGCGCGCGCCCTCGTGGCGTACCGCCCGCTGGACCCGGTGGCCGACGGACAGCCGCCGCTGCTCTTCGAGGAGTTCGACCGCTGCGACGCGGTCGTCAAGGCCGACGCGGGCTGGCGCAAGGCCATGGCCGACCGCGGCATCACCGACCTCGACCTGGTCGTCGCGGCCCCGCTCGCCGCCGGGAACTTCGGCAGGCCCGAGGAGACCGGCCGGCGCATGCTGCGCTCGCTGACCTTCCTGCGCTGCTCGGAGTCCGACAACCCCTTCGCGCACCCGGTCGGCGGCCTCGTCGCCGACGTGGACCTCACCGAGGGCCGCGTCCTCCGCCTCATCGACACCGGCGCCGTCCCCGTGCCCGCCGAATGCGGCCGCTACGAAGCGGAGTTCACCGGCCCCGCTCGTACGGACCTGAAACCGCTGGAGATCACCCAGCCCGAAGGGCCCTCCTTCACCCTGGAGGACCACGTCCTCACCTGGCAGAACTGGCGCCTGCGGCTGGACTTCAACGCCCGCGAGGGCCTGGTCCTGCACGAGATCGGCTTCCGCGACGGCGACCGCGTACGGCCCGTGCTGCACCGCGCCTCGCTCGCCGAGATGGCCGTGCCGTACGCCGAGCCGGACCCCGCGCGCAACTGGGTCTGCTACCTCGACGTCGGCGAGTACACCCTCGGCCGGAACGCCAACGCGCTCCGCCTGGGCTGCGACTGCCTCGGCGAGATCCGGTACGTCGACGCCGTCGTGGCCGGCGACACCGGGCACCCCGAGACGCTGCCGAACGCCATCTGCCTGCACGAAGAGGACCACGGGCTGCTCTGGAAGCACACCAACATGTTCGACGGCTTCACCGCCGACAGCCGCCGCTCCCGCCGCCTCGTCCTCTCGTACATCGCCACCCTCGGCAACTACGACTACGGCTTCTACTGGTACCTCTACCAGGACGGCACGATCGAGTTCGAGGTGAAGTCCACCGGCCTGGTGCAGACCTCCGCCGCCGAACCCGGTACGGAGTCGCCGTACGCCACCGAGATCGCGCCCGGCCTCCAGGCGCCGTACCACCAGCACCTCTTCTGCGCCCGGCTGGACCCGGCCGTCGACGGGCACGCCAACACCGTCGAGGAGGTCGACGTCGTCCCGCTGCCCATGGGTCCGGACAACCCGAACGGCAACGCCTTCACCGTCCGGGCCACGCCGGTCACCGACTCCGGGGACGGCGGCCGGCTCGCCGACCCGGCCGCGGGGCGCCGCTGGCGGATCACCAACCCGGGCTCCCGCAACCGCATGGGGCAGCCCGTCGCGTACACCCTCCAGCCGCAGCCCGGGCCCACGCTGCTCGCGCGGCCGGGTTCGCCGGTCGCGGCCCGCGTCGCGTACGCCACCAAGCACCTGTGGATCACCGCGGGCCGGCCCGAACGGCGCTACCCGGACGGCGACTACCCCAACCAGCACCCGGGAGGCGCGGGCGTCAGCGCCTGGAGCGCGCCGGGCGAGTCCCTCTCGGACACCGCCCTCACCCTCTGGCACACCTTCGGCCCCACCCACCTGCCGCGGCTGGAGGACTGGCCGGTCATGCCCGTCGACCGCTGCGGCTTCACTCTCAGGCCGACCGGCTTCTTCGACCGCAACCCGGCGCTGGACCTGCCCCGGGAGGGCGACGGAGAGGGCCACTGCCACGCGTGAGGCGGCTTCCGTACGGGTCGGGGCCCCGCACCCGCGGGGCGGCCCCGGACGGGCCGCACGCGCGCCGTGGGGCCGTTCCCGCCGTCAGCCCGGCAGGCCCTCGCTGACGCGGCGGGAGACCTTGATCGCGTAGAGGTCGAGGATGCCGGGCGGCTCGGCGATGCCCGGGCCGCCCGCCCGGATCCACGCCGCGATGTCCGCCAGCGCGTCGTCGTCGTTGACCAGGCCCAGCCATACGGGCCGGCCGCCCGCCGCGCGCCCCTCGGGCGACGGCTGGACCACGACCACGTTCGCCTGGTCGCAGACGTCCAGGCACTCCGAGGCGCGCACCGGGGCGGCGCCGTCCAGCGCCGCGCGCAGCCGCGGGATCTGGCTCGCGTGGTCGACGCCGGGGATCTTGCTCGCGTCGCCGCAGCAGCAGCCGCGGCACACCGTGACACGGCAGGAGGCGGCCCGGTCGGCGGGTCGGCGGGAACGCTTGTTGATCACCGGTCCATCGTACGGGGCACCGGGGCCGGTGCGAACGGCCCCCGGGTGTGGTCCTCAACTCGTCGTATCGAGACGGGCTTTGGGGTAGGGCCCGGGGTATGACTGCCACCACTGACAATGATGCGCACACCGGGGCGGGCCCCGTAGAAGCGATACCCGGACCCAAGGGGCTGCCGCTCCTCGGGGCGATGTTCGAACTCCAGCAGGACTCCCTGGGGGCCTTCCTCCGGGCCCGTCGCGACCACGGTGACGTGGTGCGGATCTCCGCGGGCCCGCCCGGACTGCGGACCGTCGTCCATGGCGTGTTCTCCGCCGAGGGCGTGCAGCAGGTGCTCGGCACGGAGGCCACGAATTTCCGCAAGGACAACCCCTTCTACGCGGAGGTCCGCGCCGCCTTCGGGAACGGCCTGCTCACCAGCCAGGACGCCGACTATCTGCGGCAACGCCGGCTGGTGCAGCCGCTCTTCACCAAGCGCCGGGTCGACGGGTACGCCGACGCCATCGCCCAGGAGGCCGCCGCGGTCGTCGAGCGCTGGCGCGCCCGGGACGGCGTCGACCTGGTCGGTGAGATGAGCCGGCTGGCCCTGCGGACGGTCGCGCGCATCCTCTTCGGTGCCGATGTCGAGGCCGCCGTCGAGGTCATCCACCGTTCCTTCCCGGTGATCAACGACTATGCGCTGAGCCGCGCGTACGCGCCGGTGAACCTGCCGCGCGAGTGGCCGACGCCGGGCAACCGCCGCGCGATGGCCGCGATCGGCGAGGTGTACGCGGTCTGCGACCGGATCATCGCCGAGCGCCGCGCGGCCCCCGACGGCCCCGCGGGCGACGACCTGCTCACCCTGCTCGCGCAGGCGGGCAGCGAGGAGGACGGCAGCCTGGACGCGACCGAGATCCGCGACCAGGTGCTGGTCTTCCTGCTCGCCGGCCACGAGACCACCGCGACCTCCATGGCCTTCACCCTCCATCTGCTCTCCCGCCACCCCGAGGAGCGGGCGCGCGCCCAGCGGGAGATCGACGAGGTGCTGGGCGACCGTGCGCCCACCTCCGCCGACCTGGAACGGCTGCCGTACCTGACACGGGTGCTCAAGGAGGGCATGCGCCTCTACCCGGCCGCCCCGGTGGTTGGCCGCCGGGCCGTCGCGGACACCGAGATCGGCGGCTACCGCATCAGAGCCGGCTCGGACGTCGTGGTCGCCCCGTGGGTCACGCACCGCAACCCGGACCTGTGGGAGGAGCCGGAGCGCTTCGACCCCGAGCGGTTCACGCCCGAGCGGTCGGCCGGGCGGCACCGCTACGCGTGGTTCCCCTTCGGCGGCGGCCCGCGGGCCTGCATCGGCCAGCACTTCTCGATGCTGGAGTCGGTCCTGGCGCTGGCGACGCTGCTGCGCGCCTACGACCCGGAGGCCGCCGACGACGCCGAGGTGCCGGTGGGTGCGGGCATCACCCTGCAGGCCAAGGGCCCGGCGCGGGTCCGTCTGCGGCCGCGCGCGTAACGCCGGGTCGCCCTCGTCACGCCGCTCGTCATCCCGCCGAGCTCCGTCCCGCCGGGCGCGCGGAAACCGTTCCTCACTAACGCTACGAAAATAGCGTTTGTGTTTTCGTCGCGCTCGGCGTAGCGTCATTTCCGGCCCCTTTGCCGTCGATTGGAGAAGGCCGTTGCTCGTCTGAGGTCCTGAGACGCCGCGCTGATCCCAGCGCACCGTGACCCGACCTCGGCGTGCCCTCGTGCCCACGACGGCCGACCAGCCGCCCCGCGTACGCGGACATGTACGTGGAACGCGTACGACACTCCGTACGTGTCTTCGGTGGCCGGCACCTCACGGTCCCCCGCTTCAGCGGTGTCTCCCTGTGCTGTTCCTCATCAGCCCACGCCCGCTCCAGGAGACCTGTATGTCTACGAACGACCGTTCCGACCGCGCCGCCTCCGTCGTCTGCACCGGCCTGACCTTCGCCTGGCCCGACGGCACCGCAGTCCTCGACGACTTCCAGCTCACCGTCGGCCCGGGCCGCACGGGCCTCATCGGCCTCAACGGCGCCGGAAAATCCACTCTGCTCAAGCTCGTCGCCGGCCAGCTCACCCCCACTGCCGGCAGTGTGCAGAGCACCGGCGACGTCGGCTACCTCCCGCAGAATCTCACCCTGGACGCCGCCCTCCCCGTGGACGAGATCCTGGGCATCGCCCGCACCCGCGCCGCGCTGCACGCCATCGAGGCGGGCGACGCGAGCGAGGAGCACTTCACCGCTGTTGGGGACGACTGGGACGTCGAGGAGCGCGCCCGCGCCACCCTCGACCAGCTCGGCCTGGACGGCATCGAGCTGGACCGCACCCTCGGCGAGGTCTCCGGCGGCGAGTCCGTACTGCTCAGACTGGCCGCCCTGCTGCTGCGCCGCCCCGACGTGCTGCTGCTCGACGAGCCCACCAACAACCTCGACCGCCGCGCCCGCGCCCGGCTGTACGAAGCGGTCGCGCGCTGGTCCGGCGTGCTGGTCGTGGTCAGCCACGACCGGGAGCTGCTCGACCTGGTCGACCGGATAGCCGACCTCCGGGCCGGCGAGGTCCACTGGTACGGCGGCAACTTCACCGCTTACGAAGCCGCGCTCGCCGTCGAGCAGGAGGCCGCCGAGCGCATGGTGCGGGTCGCCGAGGCCGACGTGCAGCGCCAGCGGCGCGACCTGGGCGACGCCCACGTCAAGCTGGCCCGCCGGGTCCGCTACGGCAACAAGATGTCGGCCAACAAGCGCGAGCCGAAGGTCATCATGAACGAGCGCAAGCGCCAGGCCCAGGTCTCGGCCGGCAAACACCGCATCATGCACACCGAGAAGCTCAAGGAGGCCAGAGAACGGCTCAGCGAAGCCGCCGAGGCGGTCCGGGACGACGAGACTATCCGCGTCGACCTGCCGCACACCGCCGTGCCGCCGGGCCGCGGCGTGCTCACCCTGCGGGACGTGACCACCCGCTGCGGCACCCACGTCAACCTCGAACTGCGCGGCCCCGAGCGGCTGGCGCTCGTCGGCCCGAACGGCTCCGGCAAGACCACCCTGCTCCGCACGGTCACCGGCGCACTCGCCCCGGCGGCGGGCGAGGCGACGGTCCACGTACCGCACCGCTTCCTGCCCCAGCGGCTGGACGTGCTCGACGACCGGCTGACCGTCGCCGAGAACGTCGCCCGCTTCGCCCCGCAGGCCACCGACAACCACATCCGGGCCCGGCTGGCCCGCTTCCTGTTCAAGGGCGCCCGCGCCGACCGGCCGGCCGCCACCCTCTCCGGCGGCGAACGCTTCCGGGCGACCCTCGCCGCCCTCATGCTCGCCGAGCCCGCCCCGCAGCTCCTGCTGCTGGACGAGCCCACCAACAACCTCGACCTGGCGTCGGTACGTCAGCTGGTCGCCGCACTCGGCGCCTACGAAGGAGCACTGATCGTGGTGAGTCACGATGAACGATTCCTGACCGAAGCGGGCATCACCCGCACGCTGGACCTGGGCGATCCGCCCCAGGGCCCCGACACGGGGGAGGGTGCGCCGCTTATGGAGTAGCCGCCTCAGAAGTGGTGCAGCAGCTCCGGGAAGGCGGTGAGCCGCAGCACCTTCTCGTCCGCGGGATCCAGCTCGCTGTGCTCCAGCACCCACGTGTGGTCGTTCGGGATGAACACCGCGTTCATCCCGGCGGCACGCGCGGGCAGGATGTCGGATTTGGGGGAGTTGCCGATCATCCAGGCCGAATCCGGCGCCAGCGCGTACTCCCGCACCAGGGCGCGGTAGGTCGAGAGGTCCTTCTCCGCGACGATGTGCACACCCCGGAAGTGGTGGGCCAGCGCGGAGTTGTCGACCTTCCGCCGCTGCTCCTCCGCGTCCCCCTTGGTCAGCAGCAGCAACTCGTGCCGGGCGGCCAGCTCGGCGAGGGTGGCGGCGACCCCGGGAATCAGCTCCACGGTGCCCCCGTCGAACGACGCCGCCCACGCCGCGATCCGCGCCAGCTCCTCCGCGGTGGCGTCCCGGCCGTGCAGCTGCGCCAGGCACTCGCCCAGGCTGCGCAGGAACACCTTGCTGCCGTAGCCGTGCGCCTTCGCGTTCGCCGCCTCGACGGCGTCCAACGCCGTGCGTACGCCCTCCCGGCCGAGCCGCAGCCCGATCTCCGGGTCGGTCATCCAGTCCAGAAACTCCTCGATGATCCGCTCGAAGACGACGTTGTTCTCCCACAGGGTGTCGTCCGCGTCGAATACGAGAACCTTCTCCGTGCCGCCCAAGGCAGCTCCCTCCCGCGCTGTACTGATCCGTCGGCCGTCCGGCCCGCGCAGCGTAATGAGTGCGCCCGGCGTGACGCACGGGGTTATTACCGTGACGCACGGGGTTATCGCGGAGAGTCGCCTGCCGGGGTCCTGCACGGAGGACCGGCCCCCGCGGTGCACGCACGGGCCCGGAAACGACGATTCCCCACGGTCTGCGGGAGACCGTGGGGAACCGGTTGGTGTCCGAGGGGGGACTTGAACCCCCACGCCCGATAAAGGGCACTAGCACCTCAAGCTAGCGCGTCTGCCATTCCGCCACCCGGACAAGGTGTCTGTCGGGCGGGCCGTCTGCGCCCTTCCGACGTGGAAAACCATAGCAAACATTTGGGGGTGGTCGATCACGCGCTCGGCCGAGGGGGCGGCGCCGGCCACCTCGGACGGGAATGGGCGCGGCAGTGGCGGGTGCCGGACCGGCCGCCACCCGCACGCCTGTGACCAGCGTGTGTCGGGAGGATTGCGGCCTTGGGCCCGGGCCGGGGGAGAGGGAGGATGGCAGCGGACCCCGCCGCGGTGACCGCGCGTACCGGCGCGAGCCGCGGCCGTGAACCATGAGGAGGCAGCGTGAGCGAGTCCAAGCCCGCACCGGCCGCATCGAAGCCGGCCCCGGGCGTCACCGGCGAGGACGAGGTCGTCGACCTGTGCCGCGACCTGATCCGGATCGACACGAGCAATTACGGCGACCACTCGGGCCCGGGGGAGCGGGCCGCCGCCGAGTACGTCGCGGAGAAGCTGGCCGAGGTCGGCCTGGAGCCGCAGATCTTCGAGTCCCACAAGGGCCGGGCCTCCACGGTGGCCCGGATCGCGGGCGAGGACCCCTCACGCCCCGCGCTGCTGATCCACGGGCACACCGACGTCGTCCCCGCCAACGCCGTGGACTGGACGCACGACCCCTTCTCCGGCGAGATCGCCGACGGATGCGTGTGGGGCCGCGGCGCGGTCGACATGAAGGACATGGACGCGATGACCCTGGCGGTCGTCCGCGACCGGCTGCGCTCCGGCCGCAAGCCGCCGCGCGACATCGTGCTGGCGTTCCTCGCGGACGAGGAGGCGGGCGGCGTGTACGGCGCGCGCTACCTGGTCGACAAGCACCCGCACCTCTTCGAGGGCGTGACCGAGGCCATCGGCGAGGTCGGCGGCTTCTCCTTCACCGTCAACGAGAACCTGCGGCTCTACCTCGTCGAGACGGCCCAGAAGGGCATGCACTGGATGCGGCTGACCGTGGACGGCACGGCCGGCCACGGCTCGATGACCAACAACGACAACGCGATCACCGAGCTGTGCGAGGCGGTCGGGCGGCTGGGGCGGCACAAGTTCCCGGTGCGGGTCACCAAGACCGTGAAGTCCTTCCTCGACGAGTTGTCGGACGCCCTGGGGACCGAGCTGGACCCCGAGAACATGGACGAGACGCTGGCGAAGCTCGGCGGCATCGCGAAGATCATCGGCGCGACGCTGCAGAACACCGCGGCCCCGACCCAGCTGGGCGCCGGCTACAAGGTCAACGTCATCCCGGGCCAGGCGACCGCGCACGTCGACGGCCGCTTCCTGCCCGGCCTCGAAGAGGAGTTCCTCGCCGACCTGGACCGGATCCTCGGGCCGCGGGTCAAGCGCGAGGACGTGCACGCGGACAAGGCGGTGGAGACCGACTTCGACGGCGCGCTCGTCGACGCCATGCAGTCCGCGCTGAAGGCCGAGGACCCGATCGCGCGGGCCGTGCCGTACATGCTCTCCGGCGGTACGGACGCCAAGTCCTTCGACGACCTCGGCATCCGCTGCTTCGGCTTCGCGCCGCTCAAGCTGCCGCCGGAGCTGGACTTCGCGGGCATGTTCCACGGCGTGGACGAGCGCGTCCCCGTGGACGGCCTCAAGTTCGGCACGCGGGTCCTCGACCGGTTCATCGAGCAGAGCTGACGACCGGTTCACCGAGCGGAGCGACCCTTCGCCGTGCCGGGCCGACGGGTCCCTGAGCAGGGGCAAGGAGGTGCACGGGGCTGACGCCGACGTCCACCACGGACGTCAACTCAGGTCAGCCTTTCGTGAGCACTTAACTGAAAAGAGTGAATGCAACCATAGGCTCGTAGCTTCATTACGCCTTCCTCGTTACAGGAAATGCGGCCCGAAGTTTGCGGTCGCATTGCCTACAAGGAGGAACAATGATCAAGAAGGTCGTCGCTGCTGCGGCTGCTGCTGGTGGTCTCGTGCTCGCCGGTGCGGGTCTGGCCGTTGCCGACTCGGGCGCGCAGGGTGCTGCCGTCCACTCGCCGGGTGTCCTTTCCGGCAACGTCGTTCAGGTTCCGGTTCACGTGCCGGTGAACGCCTGCGGCAACACGATCTCCGTGATCGGGCTGCTGAACCCCGCCTTCGGCAACACCTGCGTCAACAAGTGACGTTGGGCATCACCCCCAGGGGGGAGTGATCCGGTCGGCTCCGCGGCGCATGCCATGCGCTCCGGGGCCGACCGGCTTTCGGCGGGCGGACACCCACGACCGTCCGCCCCGGGGGGACGGAAACCCACGCTCCGTCCGCCCTTCGAAAAGCGAAATGGGGAAGGGACGACCTATGCGTAAGGTCGCGAGAAAGAGCCTGATCACTGTCGTGGCCGCGGGCGGCGTACTCGCCGTTTCGGGTGGCTACGCGCACGCCGATTCGGGCACGAGCGGCTCGGCCGCTCATTCGCCGGGGGTGCTGTCGGGGAATTCGGTGCAGGTCCCCGTGGACGTACCGGTCAACGTCTGCGGCAACACCGTGAACGTGGTCGGCCTGCTCAACCCGGCGGCGGGCAACAGCTGCGGGAACGCCTCGGGCGGCGGGCAGCACGGCCACGGCTCGGGCCCCTCCGCCGGGGCCCAGGGGGGCACGCACGACTCCCCGGGCGTCGGCTCGGGCAACAACGTGCAGGTGTCCGTGAACGTCCCGGTCAACATCTGCGGCAACAGCGTCAACGTCATCGGCGGACTCAACCGCGCCACCGGTCAGGACTGCGGCAGCGACGGCTCCACCGAGCCGCCGGGCAACCCGGACGAGCCGGGCCCGTCCCAGCCCCCGGGCGACGACGGGCCGCCCCCGCAGGAGCCGGACCACCCGGGGGAGCCGGACAACCCCGGTCAGCCGGACAACCCGGGTCAGCCTGACAACCCCGGGAACCCGAACAACCCGGACCACCCCGAGAACCCGGAGCAGCCGTCGCACCCGGGCGGCGGTGACGAGGGCGGGGACATGCACCCGCAGACGCCGCCGCACTCGCACCACGAGATCGTCACCACGCCCGCCGCCGATTCCCGGCCGGCCGGGGGCCAGCAGTTGGCGGAGACGGGCCCGGGCCCGGTCGGCGCACTGCTTCCGGCCGGTGCGGCACTGCTCGGTGCGGGCGTGATCCTGTACCGCAAGGCTCGTACGGCGAGCGGGGTACGCGGCTAGCGGGCGGCCGGAAGAAGGGGCTGCCGCTTCCGGTCCCGTTGTGCTGCGGGGATGCCGGGCCGGCGGGAATGCCGGTGAGGCCGCCGAGGGGCCGCGCAGGGGCGATTATCGGCCGCCGCGCGTACGGAACTGGCCTTTTTCGGTGAGGCGGCAGACGGACCGAATTCCCGTCGCGCTACTTCTCGAAGTGGAACAAACCGGGAGAAATATCCGCACCCTCGGGTGATGCCCCGCCTCCGGAAATCCGGGGCGGGGCAGCTTTCGGCTCTCGACCGGCGTGGCGAACGGAGCGTGGCACGGACCCCTCACGGGCCCGTGTCACCAGGTCGCGCGAATCTGGCGGATGATCCGGCGGCGCAGCCGCACCTTGCGGCTGCCGTCCGGGTTCAGGCGGAGGCGGTCCAACTCCCAGTGTCCGTACTCGGCGTGGTCGGTCAGCAGGCGTGTGGCGGCCTTGCGGGAGACGCCCCGCGGCACATACACATCGCAGAATTCATATTCCGGCATCGCATCTATTGTGCGGGACCGGCCCGGGTACGGATAGCGTCTGCACTATGTCTGATGCTGCGCAGCCCTCCGCTGCCGAGGTACGTGCCGCCGCCGAGGCGGTCAAAGCCGCGCTGGACCGTCACCTCGACGCGGTCGAACGCCGCTCGGGTGAGGACGATGCCGCCGTCTACGCCGCGTTCGATCAACTGGCCGCGGCGGCCGAGGCGTACGACGAGCTGCTCTACGACACCTACGACGAGGTCACGCCGTTCGAGATCCCCGGCAGCGACGGGCTGCCCGCGTACGCGGGGCCCGAGGAGCCGAGCGCGCTCAGCGTGCTGATCCGCCGGGACTACACCGTCGTGGAGCCGCAGCGGCTGCTGTCGCAGGCGCAGCGCATCGCCGACCTCGACCCCGGGTCGGCCACGGAGCCGGGCGCCGCGCAGAGCCCGGCGAAGCCCGGCGGGAACGCCGCGTCCGCCGTCGTCGGCAGCAGTGTGCACGCGGCGCTCGGCGTGCTCTTCGGGGAGTACGAGCCGGACGAGATCGCCTCCCGGCACAAGGAGTTCGGCCTGGAGGAGGGCGACTCCACGCTCTGGGTCGCGGCGGCGGAGGAGCCGCCGGAGCCGGGCGAGTGGCTGGCCGCCCCCTTCGACCAGGCCGATCCGCAGCGCGTCGTCTGTCGCTTCGACGTCAGCTCCGTCTTCGACGAGGAGCTGGACTTCGACGACGAGGACGACCACGCAGCGCACGCGTCCGACGACCCCGACAACGACCTCCTGGACCCCGATCCCGCCGAGGGCCCCGCCCGCCCCCGCAATCGCCCGGCCTCCGGAGCCCGCGGCAGCGGACCGGGAGTGGAGGCGATCGAGGCGGCCGAGGCGGCCGACCGGGAACGCTGAGGCGCCGCGACAGAGCTGAGGCGCTGGGGCCCGTCCGCTGTGGTGCGGGCGGGCCCCGTGTCATCTGTCCTCGGCGTCAGGCCGGGGGCTCTTCCCACTGGGTCTGCTGGAGCTGGAGCAGCGTACGCAGGCGGGTCGTGCGTTCCTTGGCGGGGATCTCGGCCACCGCGCGGGGCAGCGCCTGGTCCGCGCCCTGGACCACGGACAGGTGCCGCTCGCCGCGCCCGAAGGCGGTGTAGACCCACGAGCGGGTCAGCCCCGGGGCCGCGTCGCCCGGCACCACCACCACGGCCGCCGGCCAGCGCATCCCCACCGCCTGGTGCGCGGTGAGCGCCCAGCCGTGGCGCAGCGCGCCGCTCGCCACCTGGTCGCGGGGGACGACGACGGGCGCGCCGCCGCATTCCAGCCGCAGCCCGTCCGCGTCCGCACCGATGACCTGGCCCGGCACCGTACGGCCGGGGGCCGGGCTGTACGCCACCCGGTCGCCGGGGTCGAAGCCGCCGAACTTGCCCGGGCCGGGGTTGAGACGCTCCTTGAGCGCGGCGTTGAGCGCGCGGGTGCCGGCCGCTCCGCCGTGCCCCACGGTGATGACCTGGGTCTCCGCCGTCGGCACGCCGATCGCGCGCGGTACGGAGTCGGCGACCAGCTGGACCGTACGGTGCACCGCCTCGCCGGGGTCCCGCACCGGGACGATCACGACCTCCTTCTCCGGCGCCTCGACCTGCGCCAGTTCGCCGATGCCGATGCCCGAGACCAGCTCGCCGATGGGGCCGAAGTCGGGCGTACGGGAGGCGATCTGCGGGCAGCAGCGGGCGGCGAGCACGTCGGCGAAGAGCCGGCCGGGGCCGGCGGACCAGAGCACGCCGGGGTCGCCGCTGAGGACGAGGCGGGCGCCGTCGGCCAGCGACTCAATGAGCAGCGCGGCGGTCTCCAGGTCCAGCTGCGGAGCGTCCAGGACGACGAGCAGGTCCAGGGCGAGCGAGCCGTCCGCGTCCCGGCCGGGGCCTTCGCGGCCCGCGAGCAGCCCGCCGAGAGTGACGGCGGGGGAGGACTCTGCCGACGCGCCGGCCGGCGCCGTGGAGGCGGACGCGGGGAGGTCGGCGGCCTCGTAGTGCGCGGTGGCCTCGGTGACGAGGTCGGCGAGCCGGCGGCGGCCGTCCGCCGTGTGGGCGGCGCCGGCGGCCCGCAGGCCGAGTGCGCGGGCCGCGGCGATCAGCGCGGCGGGTTCGGCGCGTGCGGCCTCGCCGCCGGTGTGCGCGACCAGGCCGCTCTGCGCCGCGGCCCGGATCAGCGTTCCGGCGGAGGACGACGGCGCGGCCGCCGCGACGGCCTCCCAACGGGCGGCCGACACCCGGACGGGACGCGGGGGGACTTCGTTGGCGGGCTCGGCACCGGCCGGTTCGTCGGCACCGGCCTGCGCTTCGGCACCGGCTTCCGCGTCGGTACCGGTCTGTTCTGCGGTGCTGGCTTCCGCGTTCGTACCGGCCGAGGTGCCCGTGTCGGCTGACGTGTTCGTGGCGGCTTCGGGGGACTGTGTGTCCTCTTCCGCGGGCGTCCCGGCCGCGTCGGCGGCGGCTTCCTCGTCCGTTTCCGGGAGCGGTTCGAAGGTGTTGAGCAGGCGGGAGAGGCCGTCCGCGACGCTCTCCTCGGCCATGGCGAAGCGGTCGAGGCCGAAGAGCAGCCGGACGGGCTGTTCCTCGTCGTCCTCCGCGTCCGCCGGGCGCGGCGGCGCGGACGGGTCGTCCAGGGCGTCCTGGAACACCAGCACTTCGCCCTCGGCGATCGCGGTCTGCAGGGCCTCGTCCGGGTCCGGAACGGAGCGGGCGGCCAGCGCGGAGCGCAGAGCGCTCGCCTCCAGGGCGGAGTGGCCCGCCAGCGCGGCCTGCTCCAGGAGCCAGCCGATCAGGGCCTGGGCACGGCGTTCGTCGCCGGGGCCGCACTCGGGGCCGAGCAGGGTGCGGGCGAAGGTGTCGGCCTGTTCGGGCCGTACGCCGGCGACGGAGAGGAGCCGCCAGGGGTCCTCGCGCAGCGTCTCACCGGCCTGCTCGCCGAGCGCGCGTACGGCCTGCTCCGCGAGGGTCTCGGGCGCGCCACCGGCCGTGAGGACGTGCCGCGCCCCGGCGATCCCGGGCGCGACGGGCCCACTCGGCGCCTGGTGCGCCGCATCCCCGTACGCACCGGCCCCCTGAGGTCCGTCAGGCCGCGCCCCTTGCGGGCTGCCACCGGGCCCGTACGCTCCGCCGGGACCGTTCGCGCCGCCCGCCGGGCCGCCGCCCGCAGGTCCTCCAACGCCGGGGCCGCCCGCTCCCGGGCCATCTGCTCCCGGGCCCGCAGCCGGTCCCGACGCGTACCCGGAAGGGTACGGAGCGCCCTGCGCACCGGCCCCCTGTCCGCCGGGCCCATAGCCACCAGCACCACCAGAGCCCACCGCCGGACCTGCCGGTCCATGCGCGCGGGAGCCGGGGCCAGCCGCCGGACCCCCCTGGCCGCCAGGGCCGCCCCGACCGTCTGCGGCATTCGGTCCGCCGTCTGCGGTATTCGGTCCGCCCGAACGGCCCGCCGGCCCCGCGCCCGGGGCCCCGGGCGCGGGAGTCCCAGGCGACCGCTGCGCCCCCGGCGACCGCTGCGCGCCCGGGGCGGACGGAGCCGGTCCGCGCGGGGCTTCGTTGAAGAACGAGGCTGCCGACCGTTCGCCGCTCTCGACCGCCCGCACCGCGGCGGCCAGCGCGGCCGCGGACGCCTTGCTGCCACCCGCGCCGGCACCCGCAGCGCCCGCCGAGCCACCCGCACCCGCGGCGCCACCCGCGCCATCGCCTTCCCGGACCGCACCCGCCGAGCCGCCCGCAGCGCCCGACGTGCCCTCCGCACCCGCCGAGCCGCCCGCAGCGCCCGACGTGCCGTCAGCGCCCCCCGGGCCACCCGCAGCACCGTTCGCGCCATCGGCTTCCGCCGGGCCGCTCGGGCCCGTCGTGGTCGCGTCGCCCGAGCCGTCGGCGCCCGCCGGGGCCGGCGGGTCCGGGGCCTCGGCAGGGGCGGGGGCGCCGGTGGGCTGGTCGGTGTTCACAGGGTGCTCCAGTCGTGGTCGGGGTAGCGGTGCACAGGCGCGGAGACGTCGTCCAGTGCATGCCGGATCTCGTCAGGAAGACTAAGGGTCTCCACTGACAAAGCCGCCCTGAGCTGCTGCGCGGTGCGTGCGCCGAGGAGCGGGGCGGTGACGCCGGGACGGTCGCGGAGCCAGCACAGGGCGACTTGGAGCGGGGTGACGGCGAGGCCGTCCGCCGCCGTGGCGACCGCGTCGACGATCCGGCCGGCCGTGTCGTCGAGGTACGGCGCGACGAAGGGCGCGAGGTGCTCGGAGGCGCCGCGCGAATCGGGCGGCGTGGCCTGCCGGTACTTGCCCGTGAGGACGCCGCGGCCGAGCGGGGAGGCGGGCAGCAGGCCCAGGCCGAGGTCGAGCGCGGCGGGCACCACCTCGCGCTCGATGCCGCGCTGCAGGAGGGAGTACTCCATCTGCGCGCTCGCCAGCCGGGTGCGTACGGCCGGCGCCGCCAGCTGCCAGGTGGCGGCCTTGGCGAGCTGCCAGCCGGAGAAGTTCGTGACGCCGACATAGCGGGCGCGGCCGCTGGTCACGGCCGTGTCCAGGGCTTGGAGGGTCTCCTCCATGGGGGTGTACGGGTCGAAGGCGTGGACCTGCCAGAGGTCGACGTAGTCGGTGCCGAGGCGCTGCAGGGAGTCGTCGAGCGCCGCGAGGAGATGGCGCCGGGAGCCGTCGACCCGGCGGTCCGCCTCCAGCACGCTGCCGGCCTTGGTCGCGACGACGAGGTCGCCGCGGGGGATCAGGCTCTCCATGATCCGGCCCAGGAGGTACTCGGCGCCGCCGTCGGCATAGACGTCGGCGGTGTCGACGAGGGTGCCGCCCGCCTCCCAGAACGTCTTGAGCTGGTCGGCGGCGTCGCGGTCGTCCGTGTCGCGCGCCCAGGTCAGCGTGCCCAGGCCGAGACGGGACACGCGCAGGCCGGTGCGGCCGAGGTGCCTTTGCTCCATGGGCCCTGAGGTTACTGGCCTGTCCCGGGCTCGCGGGGACCTGTGGACAACGCCGTGCGGCGGCCTGTGGACAACGCCCGGCACGGGGTCCGCCACGGCACGTCTCCGGCAGGTCTTACGCCCCGTCCCGGCCCCGCGTTACAGTCCCCGGACAGCATCATTACTGATGAGTAATCCGATGGATCCGGTGCTACCCGTAGCGCCGGGCACCGGACATCGCATATGACGGCGGATGATCGTCATCGATGAGTGAGGGGAGCCGCATGAAGCTCGGGATCAACCTCGGTTACTGGGGTGCCGGCATGGACGGGGACAACCTCGCCGTGGCGCAGGAGGCCGACCGGCTCGGGTACTCGGTCTGCTGGGCGGCGGAGGCGTACGGCTCCGACGGGCCGACCGTGCTGTCCTGGGTGGCCGCGCAGACCGAGCGGATCGACGTCGGCTCGGCGATCTTCCAGATCCCGGCCCGCGCGCCCGCCATGACGGCGATGACCGCCGCCACCCTGGACTCCCTCTCCGGCGGCCGCTTCCGGCTCGGGCTCGGCGTGTCGGGGCCGCAGGTCTCCGAGGGCTGGTACGGCGTCAAGTTCGACAAGCCGCTGGCGCGCACCCGGGAGTACGTGGAGATCGTACGGAAGGCGATGTCGCGCGAGCGGCTGTCCTACGAGGGCGAGCACTGGACGCTGCCGCTGCCGGACGGCCCCGGCAAGCCGATCAAGCTCACGGTGCACCCCGAGCGCGAGCGCATCCCGCTCTACATCGCGGCGATCGGGCCGAAGAACCTGGAGCAGACGGGTGAGATCGCCGACGGCGCGCTGCTGATCTTCCCGGCCGCCGAGCACCTCCAGGACACGGCGATCGCGCCGCTGCGTGCGGGCCGGGAGAAGGCCGGGCTGACCATGGAGGGCTTCGACGTCTGCCCGACGCTGCCGATCGCCGTCGGCGAGGACAAGGACGTGCCCACGCTCGCCGACGCGTTCCGGCCGTACACCGCGCTCTACGTGGGCGGCATGGGCAGCCGCAAGCAGAACTTCTACAACCGGCTCGCGCAGCGGATGGGCTACGAGCAGGCCGCCGCGGAGATCCAGGACAAGTACCTGGCCCGCGAGAAGGACGCGGCGGCGGCGGCCGTGCCGCACGAGCTGATCGACTCCACCACCCTGCTCGGCTCGGTGGACCGGATCGCGGACCGCATGCAGGCGTACGCGGCGGCCGGGGTGACGACGCTGACGCTGTCCCCGGCGGGCTTCACGCTGGAGGAGCGGCTCGCCGCGCTGCGGGCGGGCACCGAGGCGCTGGAGCGGGCCGGCCTGGCCTGAGCCGCCGGCAGGGCCTTCGGCGCCAGGAGAACGGCGAGGGGCGGCCCGGGGCAGGAGAACGGCCCTGGGGGCGGGGGGACGGCCCCAGGGCCGGACGACTGCGGCCGTGGTGGGGGCTCGGGGGTCTTCCCCGCCACGGCCGTCACACAGCACAACGCGCCGACGCCCGGGGTGGTTACGCCCCGCATATGTGCCCACGGTCCATCGTTCGGGGGAGTTCGAGGGGCTTCGTGTTGCCGCGGACACCGCGGCGCACTTGACTTTTCCTTTGCGGGTGTCCTGTTCGAGGTGGAGTCATGGAGGTCCGTCGATGCTCACGGCGAAAAGTCTCTTCCAAGAAATCCTGGACCACGACGAGTCCTTCCGGCTGTTCTGCTCCATCGCCGCGAGCGGCGAGACCCAGGGCGGGTGGGAGAACGGGCGGATCGCCGTGCTGGTCCCGGAGAGCCAGCGGGCGATGGCCCGCAAGATCGCGCGGCACGGCGCGGACGAGGAGAAGCACGGCCGGATCTTCAACGCCCTGCTGCGGCGGCGCGGGCTCCAGGCCGTCGCGGTCCCGGCCGCCGCCGACTACACCATGCTCCTGGAGCGGCGCGGCATCGGCCTCGCGCACGAGAAGCTCCAGCGCGACGAGCCGCTGACGGAGTCGGACATCGTCACGTACCTGGCGCACAGCCGGATCACCGAGGAACGGGCCGCCGCCCAGATGGCGCTGCTCGTGAAGCACTTCGGTGACCACCCGGAGGTCGGCAAGGCGGTCCGGATGATCGCCAGGGACGAGGACAACCACCTCGCGTACTGCCACGAGGAGCTGCTCCGGCTGTCCGACGAGGGGCACGCGGAGGAGATCCGGCGGATGCTGCACGAGAGCGTGCAGGCCGAGATCGCCGTCTACCGCGACGTCAGCCTCGCGGTGATGGAGCGGATGGGCCACATCCTGCGCTGGCCCCGCGCGAAGCGGGCGGTGCTCACGGGCGGCATCCACGCCGTGTACGCCTACGAGCGGGCCTTCGGGTGGCGGCGGATGGTCACCCTGCGGATGCCCGAACGGCGGGACGCGCTGGGCGGCCCGGCCGCGGCGGCGCCGGAGTTCGCCTGACGGCCACAGCCACCCCGGGCACGGCCCTGCAGCCGCCGCCCCATGGCCCTACAGCCACCCCCGCCGCTTGAACATCCGGTAGAGCAGCACTTCCAGTACGGCCATGACGAGCAGGCACCCGGGATAGCCGTAGGTCCACTCCAGTTCGGGCATGTGCGTGAAGTTCATGCCGTAGATGCCCGCGATCATGGTCGGTACGGCGGCCAGCGCCGCCCAGGCCGAGATCTTGCGCATGTCGTCGTTCTGCCGCACGCCCATCTGGGCCAGGTGGGCGGAGAGGATGTCCGACAGCAGCCGGTCCATGCCCTCCACGGACTCGTTGGCCCGGGTGAGGTGGTCGTCCACGTCGCGGAAGAACGGCCGCGCCTGGTCGTGCACAAACGGTACGCCCGGGTTCTGCAGCCGCGACATCGGCTCGGCCAGCGGCCCCGTGGCCCGCCGGAACTCCAGCACCTCGCGCTTGAACGCGTAGATCGTCTGCGCGGTGTTCTTGCTGCTCGCGCCGCTCTTGACGTCCGAGCCCACCGGCGCGAAGACGTCGGCCTCCAACTCGTCCAGGTCGAGCTGGAGTTCCGCGGCCACGTCGATGTAGTGGTCGACCACCGCGTCGCTGACCGCGTACAGGACCGCCGTCGGGCCCTGCTTGAGGACCTCGGGCTCGTGTTCCAGGCGCCGGCGCACGGCGGCCAGTGGGCTGCCCTCGCCGTGCCGCACGGTCACCACGAAGCAGTCCCCGATGAAGAGCATCAGCTCGCCGGAGCTGATGCTGCTGTCCTCGTCGTCGTAGGCGATCGGCTTCAGCACCATGAACAGAGAGTCGTCGTACACCTCCAGCTTCGGCCGCTGGTGGGCCTTGAGTGCGTCCTCCACGGCCAGCGGGTGGAGCCCGAACTCCTCGCTGACCTGCTCGAACTCCTCCTCGCTCGGCTCGTGCATGCCGAGCCACAGAAAGGAGTGCCCCTCCGCGCGGGCTTCGTCGAGCGCGGTGGAGTATCCCGCCGGCTTCTCGATCCGCCGGCCGTTCCGGTAGATGGCACAATCCACGATCACATGGGGCATTCTCGCTGCCCCGGTCCACTCCTGCCAGATCGGCCCCCGGGCGGCACGTCCTCCGCTCGCGGCAGGCACGTAGGGTGGTCGCCATGCCCACGCTGATCCTCGTACGGCACGGCCGCTCCACCGCCAACAACTCCGGCGTCCTCGCGGGGCGCACGCCCGGCGTCGCCCTGGACGAGCGGGGCGCCGCACAGGCCGCCGCGCTGCCGGACAGGCTGGCCGGCGTGCCGCTGGCCGCCGCGGTCGCCAGCCCCCTGCAGCGCTGCCGCGAGACGCTGGCCCCGCTGCTGGCGGCGCGCCCGGACCTCCCGCTGCACATCGAGGACGGCATCAACGAGTGCGACTACGGCGACTGGTCGGGGCGCAAGCTCGGCGAACTCACCGACGAGCCGCTGATGACCACCGTGCAGCAGCACCCCTCCGCCGCCGGCTTCCCCGGCGGCGAGACCATGCGCACCATGCAGAACCGCGCCGTGGACGCGGTCCGGGCCTGGAACGCGCGCATCGAGGAGGAGCACGGCGCCGAAGCGGTCTACCTGATGTGCTCGCACGGGGACATCATCAAGTCGCTGGTCGCCGACGCCCTCGGCATGCACCTGGACCTCTTCCAGCGGGTGTCCGTCGAGCCCTGCTCGGTGACGGTCGTCCGCTACACGCCGCTGCGCCCGTATCTCGTGCGGCTCGGCGACACCGGGGATCTCGGCTCGCTGGCCCCGAAGGAGGACGGCTCCGGCGCCTCAGCGGAGCGCGACGCGGCGATCGGCGGTGGCGCGGGAGCATCGTGATCAGCGGGCGCAGTAGGGTGGTGCGACGGCGCTGCCCGCCACGCCACCTGTGATCCTTGTCCGTGACCACAGATCCCCGCAGTCGAGCAATCGGAGCAGGACCTTGTCCCGTCAGGTGTTCTTCTACGACGCGCCGGACCGCTTCGTGGCCGGCACGGTCGGGCTGCCTGGCCGCCGCAGCTTCTTCCTTCAGGCCACAGCGGCCGGCCGCACCACCAGCGTCGCCCTGGAGAAGACCCAGGTGGCCGCACTCGCCGAGCGCATGGACGAGCTGCTGGACGAGGTGGTGCGCCGCAGCGGCGGCAATGCCCCGGTGCCGGCCGTCGCCCCCTCGGAGATCTCCGACACCGCGCCGCTGGAGAGCCCGGTGGAGGAGGAGTTCCGCGTCGGCACCATGGCCCTGGCCTGGGACGGCGACGAGGAGCGGATGATCGTCGAGGCCCAGGCGCTGGTGGAGCTGGACGCCGACAACGACGAGGACCTCGCCGAGGCCGAGGAGCGGTTGCTCCAGGACGACGAGAACGGCCCCCCGATGCTCCGCGTCCGGCTCACCGGCACCATGGCCCGCGCCTTCGCCAAGCGGGCCCTGGAGGTCGTGAACGCCGGCCGCCCGCCGTGCCCGCTGTGCAGCCTGCCGCTCGACCCGGAGGGACACGTATGTCCGCGCCAGAACGGATACCGGCGGGACGCCTGACGCCCGCCGAGCTCGAGAAGCACCTCGAGCACGGCGAGCTCACCGTCCTCGGCCGGGTCCGTGAGGCGTCCAACGCCGTCCTGTACTGCTCCGTCACGTACCGGGACCGGACCGGCCACTGCGTGTACAAGCCGGTCGCCGGGGAACGCCCGCTGTGGGACTTCCCCGACGGCACGCTCGCCCAGCGCGAGGTCGCCGCGTACGAGATCTCCCGCGCCACGGGCTGGGAGCTCATCCCGCCCACGGTGCTGCGCGACGGCCCGTACGGGCAGGGCATGGTCCAGGAGTGGGTGGACCCCTCCGACGAGGGCGACAGCCCCGAGCTGCTGGCGCTGGTCGAGACCGAGGAGCCCGAGCCCGGCTGGAAGGCCGTCGGCTTCGCGCAGGTCGGTGAGGGCCGTACCGCCCTCCTCGTGCACGCCGACGATCCGCGGCTGCGCCGGCTCGCCGTCCTGGACGCGGTGATCAACAACGGGGACCGCAAGGGCGGCCACCTGCTGCCCACCGCGGACGGCCGGGTCCTCGCCATCGACCACGGTGTGACCTTCCACGTGGAGGACCGGCTGCGCACCCTCCTGTGGGGATGGGCCGGCGAACCGCTGACCGAGGAGGCCGTCGCGGTGCTGGAGCGGCTGGCCGCGGAGACAGCGGACGGGGAGCTGCTCGCCGCCCGACTGGCCGAATGTCTCACCGCCGACGAGATCGCCGCACTGCGCGAGCGGATCGCCGGAATGCTGAATTCCGGTGTCCATCCGCAGCCCGGCGGCGAGTGGCCCGCGATTCCCTGGCCCCCGGTGTGACCAGTTCGGCCCGGTGACGCACAGCCTGGCCGAAGGCGCAAGAGCGCCTATCAGGCCAAGACCCACACTCCGGTTCGTATCCGGAAGCTGCGTCCGGTTACGCTCATGTCATGCATGCATGGCCCGCTTCTGAGGTCCCCGCCCTGCCCGGCCAGGGCCGCGACCTGAGGATCCACGACACCGCGACCGGCGGACGGGTAACACTCGCCCCCGGTCCCGTCGCCCGTCTCTATGTCTGCGGCATCACGCCGTACGACGCGACCCACATGGGGCACGCGGCGACCTACAACGCGTTCGACCTCGTTCAGCGCGTGTGGCTCGACACGAAGCGGCAGGTCCACTACGTGCAGAACGTCACCGACGTCGACGATCCGCTCCTGGAGCGGGCCGTGGCCACCGGCGACGACTGGACCGCGCTCGCCGAGCGTGAGACCGCCCTCTTCCGCGAGGACATGACCGCCCTGCGGATGCTCCCCCCGAAGGACTACATCGGCGCCGTCGAGGCCATACCGGGCATCGTGCCGCTGGTGGAGCGCCTCCGTGACGCGGGCGCCGCGTACGACCTGGACGGCGACGTCTACTTCTCCGTCGAGTCCGACCCGCACTTCGGCGAGGTCTCGAACCTCGACGCCGAGGCGATGCGGCTGCTGTCCGCCGAGCGCGGCGGCGACCCGGAGCGCCAGGGCAAGAAGAACCCGCTCGACCCGATGCTGTGGATGGCCGCCCGCGACGGCGAGCCCAGCTGGGACGGCGGTTCGCTCGGCCGGGGCCGCCCCGGCTGGCACATCGAGTGCGTCGCCATCGCCCTGGACCACCTGGGCATGGGCTTCGACGTGCAGGGCGGCGGGTCCGACCTCGCCTTCCCGCACCACGAGATGGGCGCCTCGCACGCCCAGGCGCTGACCGGCGAGCACCCCTTCGCCAAGGCGTACGTGCACGCCGGGATGGTCGCGCTGGACGGCGAGAAGATGTCCAAGTCCAAGGGCAACCTCGTCTTCGTCTCCAAGGTGCGGCAGGACGGCACCGACCCGGCCGCGATCCGGCTCGCCCTGCTGGCCCACCACTACCGTGCCGACTGGGAGTGGACCGACCAGGTCCTGCAGGACGCCGTGGACCGGCTCGCCCGCTGGCGCGCCGCGGTCTCCCGGCCCGACGGCCCGTCCGCCGAGGCGCTCGTCGAGGAGGTGCGCGAGGCGCTCGCCGACGACCTGGACTCGCCGGCCGCACTCGCCGCCGTCGACCGCTGGGCCGAGCGGCAGCAGGCGGAGGGCGGCACCGACGAGGGCGCGCCGGGCCTGGTGTCCCGGGCCGTGGACGCGCTGCTCGGTGTGGCGCTGTGACCCGCTGACCCGGCAGACGTAACGGGGCGCTTCCTCCGAGGAGGAAGCGCCCCGCTGGTTTTCCGGTACCCGGGTCACCGGTCAGCCGGTGACCCGGTGTGCGCCCGGTCCGCCGGTCAGAACTTGCGGATCTGGATGCTGCGCAGGATGTGCGGGGTCTGCTGCTCCCAGACACCGATGACCTGGAAACCGCTGCGGAAGGCCTCGGAGACCTGGTCGAAGGTGGTGTCGTTGGGGTTGTTCAGCACGCGGATCTCGTTCTCGATGCGCAGGAAGATCGCGCGGGGGTGACCCGGGATCGGCTGCGGAACGGCGACGAAGCCGTTCGCCTGGCCGGCCCGCAGCTGCTGCTGCTGGACCTGCTGCACGACCTGCTGCACAGCCTGCTGCGTGACCTGCTGGAGGTGCTGCAGGACCTGGTGCTCCTGCTGCTGCGACTGGCCCATCTGCTGCCCGAACTGCTGCAGCAGGCCCTGGAAGGGCTGCTGCTGGCCGAGCTGCTGGAGCTGCTCCAGCATCCCGCCCTGCTGCTGGGGCTGCATCTGCCCGAACGGCTGCTGCTGCTGGCCGAACGGCTGCTGCTGGCCATAGGGCTGCTGCTGGCCGTACTGCTGGCCCATGCCCTGCTGACCGAACGGGGAGGTGCTGGGCTGCTGCTGGCCGAGCTGACCGAGCTGCGCGAGCGGGTTCATCTGAGTGGTCATTGCTACCTTTCCCTGACTTGTTGGTGTGCTTCAGCCGGTGACGACCAGCTCGTCAGCCTGTGATGACCAGACCCACGACCTCGTCGTCGGAGTACCACACACGTACGTCGGGCCGTCCCCCCGCGAAGGCGGAGTGCACCGCCTGGCGCACCTCGGGCGCCGGCCGGTTCAGGTTCCGCCAGGCGCCGGCCACGAAAAGCCGGAGCCGCGGGGGGAGTTCTCGGGGGTACGGGAGCAACTCGTCCCAGTACCGCTCGGCCTGGCCGGAGCCGACCGAGGTGGGCACCAGGTGCGTTACCGCCGCCCTGATGTCGGGCCGGTTGCCGATCCTCTGGGAGGCCGGCCGGCCCGGCGCGTCCTGCTGCGGGGACCCGGTGTTCCGCAGCACGTCACGTGCCTGCTCGGGACCCATCGGCTCCAGGCCCGCGGCCTTGAGCATGCCCTGGAGCGACGCCACTGCGCCGACCACGACGGGGGATGCCGATGAGGTGCCCGAGAAGCTGTCGGTGTACCAGGCGATCTCCTCGGTGCCGCCCTGGAGGTCGCCGGGCCGGTCCCAGAAGCCGCCGGTCGTGGTGACCTCGCGGCCCCAGCCCTGGGCGTCCAGCCGGTTGCCGTAGTTGGAGAACCCCAGCCGGGACCGGTCCGGGCCGTGATCGCGGCCGTGGGTGCCGGGCGGCGGGGCGCCGGCCCCGACGAAGATCGCGCCGGACGCCTGGTTGGAGGGGTTGAAGGGGTTGCGCCACCACTCCGGGAAGCGGTCGGGGCGGCGCTCGTAGAGCGCGTCGTCCAGGCTCTCCGCGCCGTTGCCGGCGGCCTCCACCACGACGACGCCCTTCGCCGTCGCCCAGCGGATCGCGGCGAAGTCGTCCGGCCACCACTCCAGCGCGATGTAGCCGCGCTGGTCGTCGCGGTGCTCGTAGTCGAACCGGGGGCCCGGCCGGTGCAGTTCGACCAGCAGGATGTCCCCGCGGGAGAGCCGCTCGGCCGCCGCGTGGATCGCGGCCGCCGAACCGATGCCCTGGATCGAGGCGGCGGCGGTCACCGCGCCGGGCGCGATGCCCACCACACCCTTGTCGTTGCGGTCGCCCCCGATGACACCGAGGACGGCCGTACCGTGGTTGCGCCAGGCCAGGTCCTGGTACGGCGTGCCGACCACGACGCCGGCGAGCCGCTCGGACAGGTCCTCGTGGCCCAGCTGCCAGGCGCCCTCGACGTCGATGATGGTGACGCCCTCGCCGTCGCCGCCCTGCCGCTGCCAGGCCCACACGGCGTTGACGCCCTCGGGCGCCGCGCCGAGATGGCCCTGACGGCCCGTGAAGTCGGGCGTCGCCGGCGCACCCTCCTTGCGCCCCTGGCCCTCCTCGGGGTCGCGGGCGGCCGAAGAGGCGGGCACGGCACCCGGCTTGAGGTACGCCGTCTCGATCTCCGGGAGGGCGGAGAGCCGGGCGGTCAGTTCCACGGCCCGGTTCTCGCCGCCCCGCACCCGGTAGAAGAGGGTGAGGTCCGGGAGCGTACCGGTGCCCGCCGCGGGCTCCTGGGGCATGGCCGCCCGGATCCGGTCCTCGTTGCCGAACAGCGGCTCGAAGGTGAGCTGCTGGTCACTGAGGAACATCTCCAGCGCGGAGATGTCCGCGCCCGAGGCCGACCGTACGCCGCCCGCGCCGGCGCGGAGCCGGGGCTCGGCCCGCGCGACGACGATCAGCTCCGGTTCGGCTCCTTGGTAGGTGAATCCCGCTCCGTCGGGTCCGGGGCCCGCCATACCGGGGCCCGTACCGGGAGGTGCCTGATCGGTCATCGCTGGGACCGCTCCCTTCGGGTGCTGCTCCGTGCCCTGCCCTGCCGCTCGTCGGCTGCGCACCCGGTACACGCCGCTACGTGCAACGGCGGTGTGTACCGGATGTTGCGGCGCTGTGTCGCCGGGGCTCCGGGGCGTCACCCTGCTACCTCCGTCCGCCTTCGTCCAGCGGGTGAGGGCCCCTGTGTTTGGGATCCGGCCGAAGTGGGAAGCGTGGGCAAATCGGCCGGAAACCTATGACACCCCGTCAAGCGGTCAAACACTACGGAGACGTACGCGGGGCGCTGGGACGCAAGTGCCCGCTGACCACCTGTTCGGGGGCGGGAACGACGAAGCGGGGCGGTGCAAATGCACCGCCCCGCTCCGTTCCGGTCAGTCCTCCGAGGTATCGGGATCCGCGGAGTCCGGCGGATCCGCCGGCGCCGCCGGGTCCGCGCCCCCGGAACCCTTCGTGTCCGTACCCCCGGGCCCCTTCGGGGGCGTGCCCCCGGAGCTCTTCGTGTCCGCGTCCTCGGAGGCTTCGGCGGCCTCCGGGCCGGCGTCCCGCTCCTCGCCCTGCTCGTGCTCCGGCCTGCCCTGCTGCTTCGCGGAACCGTCCTCCGCACGGGCCGGGCCCTGACCGCCGTCCGGCTTCGGCGGCCTGGGCGGCCGGGTCCGTCCGCTGGGCGAGTCGCGCAGGTAGGAGCCGTCGCGGCCGTCGGCGAGCCCGCCGTCGGTGGCCAGGCCGGGCCCGGCCTGCGGGTCCCGCCGCCGCAGATAGCGCTCGAATTCGCGCGCGATGGCCTCGCCCGACGCCTCCGGCAGCTCGGCGGTGTCCCGGGCCTCCTCCAGCGACTGGACGTACTCGGCGACCTCGCTGTCCTCGGCCGCGAGCTGGTCCACGCCCAGCTGCCACGCCCGCGCGTCCTCGCTCAGCTCGCCCAGCGGGATGCGCAGGTCCAGCAGGTCCTCCAGGCGGTTCAGCAGGGCCAGCGTCGCCTTGGGGTTGGGCGGCTGCGAGACGTAGTGCGGCACGGCGGCCCAGAGGCTCACCGCGGGCACCCCGGCGTGCGTGCAGGCCTCCTGGAGGATGCCGACGATGCCCGTCGGGCCCTCGTACTTGCTCTCCTCCAGGTCCATCGTGCGCGCCAGGTCGGGGTCGGAGGTGACGCCGCTGACGGGGACCGGGCGGGTGTGCGGGGTGTCGCCGAGCAGCGCGCCCAGCACGACGAGCATCTCCACGCCCAGCTCGTGCGCGAAGCCCAGGATCTCGTTGCAGAAGGACCGCCAGCGCATGCTCGGCTCGATGCCGCGCACCAGTACCAGGTCGCGCGGCTTGTCGCCGCCCACCCGGACCACGGAGAGCCGGGTCGTCGGCCACGTGATCTTGCGTACGCCGTCCTCCATGAAGACGGTGGGGCGGTTGACCTGGAAGTCGTAGTAGTCCTCGGCGTCCAGCGCGGCGAAGACCTCGCCCTTCCACTCCCGGTCCAGGTGCGCGACCGCGGCGGAGGCGGCGTCGCCGGCGTCGTTCCAGCCTTCGAACGCGGCCACCATGACCGGATCGATCAGCTCGGGCACCCCCTCCAGCTCGATCACCCAACGCCTCCTTCCGGCCGGTGGGCCCTTCTTCGGCGGCCACCGGTTGCTGTTCCCGTTCCGTGCGCCCCCAGCCTACGGCGTCCGTGGTACCCGAACGCAGCCCCTCTGCACTAACGAGTGCTCATTCATCCGATCTGTTCCTGTCAACCATCAGCCGTTTGACCGGCGATGACGGGGCGCCGAGGCCATACATCGGAGCGCGGCACAGATCGGATGTCCCTCCGTGCCACCGCCGGGCTCAGGCCGCCGCGCGGGCCCGCCGGCAGTCACGGGCCGCCCGGCACGACGGCCGGTTCTCACGGCTCGCCGACCGCTGCCGGAACGGCCCGCCGGCCTCACCCGCGAGCGCCCGTCACAGTGACGCCCGCAGCCACTGCTCCACGCTGGCGATGTGCACGGTGGCCCAGGCGCGGGCGGCCTCCGCGTCGCGGGCCCGCAGCGCGCCGACGATGGCCCGGTGCTCGGTGAGGGTGCGGGTCACCGCGTCCTTCTGGGTCAGCCCGCGCCAGATACGGGCGCGCGTGGTGGGCCCGGAGAGGCCGTCCAGCAGTGAGCAGAGCACCGAGTTGCCCGAGGCGGCCACGATGCTGCGGTGGAACTCCAGATCACAGGCGACCAGGTCCTCCACCGGTGGTGCCGTGCCGAGCGCGTCCAGCTGTGCGTCCAGCGCGTCCAATTGCTCGGGCGTGATCCGGGCCGTGGCCATCGCGGTGGCGGCGGGCTCCAGGATGCGGCGGACGGCGAGGAACTCCAGGACGGTGTCGTCGCGGTGGAAGTCCACGACGAAGCTCATGGCCTCCAGCAGCAGCTGGGGATCCAGGCTCGTGACGTACGTGCCGTCGCCCTGGCGGACGTCCAGGATGCGGATCAGCGCCAGGGCGCGGACGGCCTCGCGCAGGGAATTGCGGGACAGGCCCAGTTCGGCGGCGAGTTCGCTCTCCTTGGGCAGCCGGTCGCCGGGGCGCAGCGCGCCGGAGACGATCATGCCCTTGATCTTCTCGATGGCCTCGTCCGTGACCGCCATGGCCGACCTCCCCGCTCGGAACGCCTGAAAGCCCGAAAACTGCCGTCAGACATCGGATGTCTGATGGGAGGCCATTATGCCCACGGGAACGCGTCGGGGCGGGACCCCGGTACCCGGAATCCCGCCCCGTCCTCGCCGGCGGACCGCCACCGCCGGGCGGTGCCTCAGCTCTTGCGGGCCGCCAGCACGTCCGTCACCTTCGCGCGGACCTCGTCCGTGGCCAGGCCCCGGATCGTCAGCGTCGTACGGCGGCGCAGCACGTCGTCCGCGGTCTCGGCCCACTCGTGGTCCCGGGCGTACACGACCTGCGCCCAGATCTCGGGCGCGTCGGGGTGGATCCGCTCGGCCAGCGCCGGGTCCTCGTTCGCCAGGCGCGCGATGTCGAAGGACAGCGAGCCGTAGTGGGTGGCGAGGTGGCGGGCGGTGTCGGCGGACATCCGCGGGCCGGGGGTGCCGCCGTCGACCAGCAGCCGGTGCGCGACCGCCTGCGGGTTGGCGATGCCGGGCAGCGGCAGCTTCTTCGGCAGCTCGGAGACGGGCTCCATGTTCTCGCCGAGCGGGTGGCCGGGCAGCGCGGCGAGCTTGCTCATGACCGTACGTCCGATGTGCCGGAACGTCGTCCACTTGCCGCCGGCCACCGAGAGCATGCCGCCGGCACCTTCGGTGACGACCGTCTCGCGCTTGGCCTTGGAGGTGTCGCCGGGGCCGCCGGGCAGCACCCGCAGGCCCGCGAAGGAGTAGTTGATGAGGTCGCGGTCCAGCTGCTGGTCGCGGACGGAGAACGCGGCCTCGTCCAGGATCTGCTTGATGTCCTTCTCGGTGACCGCGACGTCGGCCGGGTCGCCCTCGTACTCCTCGTCGGTGGTGCCCAGCAGCAGCTGGTCCTCCCACGGCAGCGCGAAGGTGATGCGGTACTTGTCGATCGGGGTGGCCAGCGCCGCGTTCCAGGGGGAGGTGCGCTTGAGGACCAGGTGCGCGCCCTTGGAGAGGCGGATGGAGGGGGCCGCGCCCGGGTTCTCCATCTTGCGCAGGTGGTCGACCCACGGCCCGGTGGCGTTCAGCACCAGGCGGGCGTTGACGCCGAACTCGGTGCCGTCGGTGCGGTCCTTCAGGTCGGCGCCGGTGACCCGGCCCTGGGTGAAGCGCAGCCCGGTGACCTCGGCGTGGTTCAGCACGGTCGCGCCGGCCGCGGCGGCCGCGCGGACCGTCATCAGGGCCATCCGGGAGTCGTTCATCTGGTCGTCGCCGTACACGGCCACGGCCTTGAGGTTCTCCGTACGCAGCTCCGGCACGTCGCGCTGGGCCTTGGCCGGGCTGATGACGTGGCCGACGCCGTCGCCGAACGCGGAGAGCGCGGAGTAGGCGAAGACGCCCGCGCCGAGCTTGGCCGCGCCGTGCGGGCCGCCCTTGTAGACCGGCAGGTAGAAGGTCAGCGGGTTCGACAGGTGCGGGGCGACCTGACGGGAGACGGCGCGGCGCTCGAAGTGGTTCTCCGCCACCAGCTTCACCGCGCCGGTCTGCAGGTAGCGCAGGCCGCCGTGGAGCAGCTTGGAGGAGGCGGAGGAGGTGGCGCCGGCGAAGTCGCCGGCGTCCACCAGGGCCACCCGCAGTCCGGACTGCGCGGCGTGCCAGGCGGTGGAGATGCCCAGGATGCCGCCGCCGATCACCAGGAGGTCGTACGTCGCCTTGTCGAGCCGCTCCCGGGTCTCGGCGCGGCTCGGGAGCGAACCGTCGGCCGGGTGCGTCCCGAGTGCCGGGACGCTCTGCAGGGTGCTCATGTGATTACTCCTCGTCCTCGATCCAGCCCATGGTCCGCTCGACGGCCTTGAGCCAGCTCTTGTACTCGCGGTCACGGGTGGCCGCTTCCATGCGGGGGGTCCATTCGGCGGCCCGCCGCCAGTTGGCGCGCAGCTCGTCGGTGCCGGACCAGAAGCCCACGGCCAGGCCGGCCGCGTAGGCAGCGCCGAGGCAGGTGGTCTCGGCGACCATCGGACGCACCACGGGAGCGTCCAGGAAGTCCGAGATCGTCTGCATCAGCAGGTTGTTGGAGGTCATGCCGCCGTCGACCTTCAGCGAGGTCAGCTCGACGCCGGAGTCCTTCGTCATGGCGTCGGTGATCTCGCGGGTCTGCCAGGCGGTGGCCTCGAGGACGGCGCGCGCGATGTGCGCCTTGGTGACGTACCGGGTCAGGCCCGCGATCACGCCGCGCGCGTCGGAACGCCAGTACGGGGCGAACAGGCCGGAGAAGGCCGGTACGAAGTAGGCGCCGCCGTTGTCCTCGACCGTGGAGGCCAGGGTCTCGATCTCGGCGGCGGAGTTGATGAGGCCCATCTGGTCGCGCATCCACTGCACCAGCGAGCCGGTGACGGCGATGGAGCCTTCCAGGGCGTAGACCGGGGGCTCGTTGCCGATGCGGTAGCCGACGGTGGTCAGCAGGCCGTTGTAGGAGTTGACGGGCTCGCCACCGGTGTTCATCAGCATGAAGGTGCCGGTGCCGTACGTGGACTTGGCCTCGCCGCTGGCGAAGCAGGTCTGGCCGAACAGGGCCGCCTGCTGGTCGCCGAGCGCGGAGGCGACCGGGACACCGGCCAGCACGCCGGAGGCGGTCTCGCCGTACACCTCGGCGGAGGACTTGATCTCCGGCAGCACCTCGGCGGGGATGCCGATGGAGCTGAGGATCTTGGGCTCCCACTGGAGGGTGCGCAGGTTCATCAGCAGGGTGCGGGAGGCGTTGGTGACGTCGGTGACGTGCTTGCCGCCGTTGACGCCGCCGGTGAGGTTCCAGATGACCCAGGAGTCCATGGTGCCGAAGAGGATGTCGCCGCGCTCGGCGCGCTCGCGCAGGCCCTCGACGTTGTCCAGCAGCCAGCGGATCTTCGGTCCGGCGAAGTACGAGGCGAGGGGGAGGCCGGTCTCGCGGCGGAAGCGGTCCTGGCCGACGTTGCGGCCCAGCTCCTTGCAGAGCGCGTCGGTGCGGGTGTCCTGCCAGACGATGGCGTTGTGGACCGGCTCACCGGTGTTCTTGTCCCACATCAGCGTGGTCTCGCGCTGATTGGTGATGCCGATGGCCTTGACGTCGGCGGAGGTGATGCCCGCCTTGTCGATGGCGCCGGCCACGACCTGCTGGACGTTCTCCCAGATCTCGGTGGCGTCGTGTTCGACCCAGCCGGGCTTGGGGAAGATCTGCTCGTGTTCCTTCTGGTCGACCGAGACGATGCGGCCGTCGCGGTCGAAGACGATGCAGCGGCTGGAGGTCGTGCCCTGGTCGATGGCCGCGATGAACGGGCCGGTGGTGTGGGTGTCGCTCATGGTGTGTGCTCCAGGAGGTGCTGTGGGGAGTGCGGCTCTTGTCTCGTACGGCTTCTGCTGCGGCGGCTCAGGCGAACGCGAGCTGGTAGATGCCACCCGCGAGGGCGCCGCCGATCAGCGGACCGGCCACCGGGATCCAGGCGTAGCCCCAGTCGGAGCCGCCCTTGTTCGGCAGCGGCAGCAGCGCGTGCACGATGCGCGGACCGAGGTCACGGACCGGGTTGATGGCGTAACCGGTCGGGCCGCCCAGCGAGAGGCCGATGCCGACGACCACGAACGCGACGATCATGCTGCCGAGCGGGCCGACGCCCTTGCCGTCGTCGCTCAGGCCGAGGGTCAGGATCGCCAGCACGAGCACGATGGTGGCGATGATCTCGGTGACCAGGTTCTGCCACGCGTTGCGGATCTCCGGGCCGGTGGAGAAGACGCCGAGCACCGGGCCGGCCTTGGGGGCCTGGGCCTGGTCGACGAGACCCTCGTCACCCCGCGGCGGGTTGATGACCTCGGGGTCCGTGAGGTGGGCCTTGAACTGCCCGTAGTACGAGAGCCACACGCAGACCGCGCCGATCATCGCGCCGAGCAGCTCGCCGGCGAAGTACACCGGTACCTGGCTCCACTCGATGCCGCCCTGGATGGCCAGGCCGACCGTGACGGCGGGGTTCAGGTGCGCGCCGGACTTGGCGGCGATGTACGCGCCGGTGAGGACGGCGAATCCCCAGCCGAGCGAGATGGCCACCCAGCCGGCCTCATGGGCCTTCGAGCGCTTGAAAGTGACGGCGGCGCACACGCCACCGCCCAGCAGGATCAGCACAGCGGTACCGATGGTTTCGCTGATGAAGATGTCGGAGCTGGACACCCGCGACTCCTTTGTCCTTCGTCCAGATGGACACCGAGATGCGCCGTACCCCGGGTCCCTCCGGTGGTCCGAGCCCTCGGTGAGGGCGTTGGTCGGCGATCCGGCACTGACCACCATACGACAATCGTCGTATTGCGTTCGACAATGCCGACCGACGAACGGCAGTTTTGTTTACGGCCAGTAGCCCGTCAAGGGTTCTGTGAGGGAAAACCTAAGCCGAAATACCGGACAAACCGGTTAGAAGCGCTGTGCGCCCAGATCCCTGGACACGGCACGCGCACAGTCCCGCACGGCCGCGATGATCTCCGGCCGCAGCTCCCCTTCCCGCCGCACCCGCTCCACGGCGCCGGAGATCCCCACCGCGCCCACCGGCATCCGACGCCGGTCGTGGATGGGCGCGGCCACCGCCGCCACGCCCTCCCAGGTCTCCTCCACGTCCGCCGCCCAGCCCCGGGCGCGGGTGAGATCCAGCACGCCCTCGAAGTCCTCCAGATCGGTGAGCGTGTGCGCGGTGAACGCTTCCCGCGGCGCCTCCACCGCCTCGCTGTGCGCCACCGGGTCGTACGCGGAGAGGACCTTGCCCAGCGCGGTGCTGTGCAGCGGCTGCATGGCGCCCACCTCCAGCACCTGGCGGCTGTCGTCCGGCCGGAAGACGTGGTGCACGATCAGCACGCCCTGCTGGTGCAGCACGCCCAGATAGACGCTCTCGCCGCTGGAGCGGGCCAGGTCGTCGGTCCAGACGAGGGCGCGGGCCCGCAGCTCGTGCACGTCGAGGTAGCTGTTGCCCAGCCGCAGCAGCTCGGCGCCCAGCTGGTACCGGCCCGACGCCGCGTCCTGCTCCACGAAGCCCTCCTGCTGGAGGGTGCGCAGGATCCCGTGGGCCGTGCCCTTGGCCAGGTCCAGCGCGGAGGCGATGTCGGAGAGCCCGAGGCGCCGTTCGCCGCCGGCCAGCAGCCGCAGCATGGCCGCGGCGCGCTCCAGCGACTGAATGGTCCGTGCCATGGAGCTACCTCCGGGAAGAGCGGTTCGACAATGCCAAACGATATCGGTCGATGCCGACCCCAGGGGAGTGGGTCGCGCACCGGACCATGATCATGGCCCGGCGGACGCCACGCCCACCGCCCCACCCCGCGCAGGTCAGCCGCGTGCCGCGGCCACCCCTGCCGTACGAGTGCCCCGCCGTCCCACGCCGTGGGACGCCCGCCACCGAAAGGTGCCCGCCAGCTAGGCTGGCCCGGTGCGCCCTCGTACCGGAAGGCGCAAAGCCGACAGCCGTCGCAACCACGGGAGCATCTCCATGGCCTCGCACACGCCTACGACCACACCCTCAGCCCGCATCGAAGCCTTCCGCGAGGCCCTCGCCTCGCGCGTCGTGGTCGCCGACGGAGCCATGGGCACCATGCTCCAGGCCCAGGACCCCAGCCTGGACGATTTCCAGCAGCTCGAGGGCTGCAACGAGATCCTCAACCTCACCCGACCCGACATCGTGCGTTCGGTCCACGAGGAGTACTTCGCCGTCGGCGTCGACTGCGTGGAGACCAACACCTTCGGCGCGAACCACGCGGCGCTGGCGGAGTACGACATCCCCGAGCGGGTCTTCGAGCTGTCCGAGTCCGGCGCGCGCATCGCCCGCGAGGTGGCCGACGAGTTCACCGCCTCCACCGGGCAGCAGCGCTGGGTGCTGGGCTCCATGGGCCCCGGCACCAAGCTGCCCACCCTCGGCCACGCCCCCTACACCACCCTGCGGGACGCCTACCAGCAGAACGCCGAGGGCATGATCGCCGGCGGCGCGGACGCGCTGCTGGTGGAGACCACCCAGGACCTGCTGCAGACCAAGGCCGCCGTCCTCGGCGCCCGCCGCGCCCTGGAGGCCACCGGTACCCACCTGCCGATCATCTGCTCCGTGACGGTGGAGACCACCGGGACGATGCTGCTGGGGTCGGAGATCGGTGCGGCGCTGACGGCGCTGGAGCCGCTGGGCATCGACATGATCGGCCTGAACTGCGCGACCGGTCCGGCCGAGATGAGCGAGCACCTGCGCTACCTGGCCCGCCACTCGCGCGTCCCGATCTCCTGCATGCCCAACGCGGGCCTGCCGGTCCTGGGCAAGGACGGCGCGCACTACCCCCTGACGGCGGGTGAGCTGGCCGACGCCCAGGAGACCTTCGTCGCCGAGTACGGCCTGTCCCTGGTCGGCGGCTGCTGCGGCACCACCCCCGAGCACCTGCGCCAGGTCGTGGAGCGGGTCCGCGGCACCGCCCCGACCGAGCGCCGCCCGCACCCCGAGCCCGGCGCCGCCTCGCTGTACCAGACCGTCCCGTTCCGGCAGGACACCTCGTACCTGGCGATCGGCGAGCGGACCAACGCCAACGGTTCGAAGAAGTTCCGCGAGGCGATGCTGGAGGGCCGCTGGGACGACTGTGTGGAGATGGCCCGGGACCAGATCCGCGAGGGCGCGCACATGCTGGACCTGTGCGTGGACTACGTCGGCCGGGACGGCGTGGCGGACATGACCGAACTGGCCGGCCGCTTCGCCACCGCCTCCACCCTTCCCATCGTGCTGGACTCCACCGAGGTCCCGGTCATCCAGGCGGGCCTGGAGAAGCTCGGCGGCCGCGCGGTGATCAACTCCGTCAACTACGAGGACGGCGACGGCCCGGAGTCCCGCTTCGCGAAGGTCACCGCGCTGGCCCGGGAGCACGGCGCTGCGCTGATCGCGCTGACCATCGACGAGGAGGGCCAGGCCCGTACTCCCGAGCACAAGGTCGCCATCGCCGAACGGATCATCGAGGACCTCACCAC
>NZ_JBEYUN010000017.1:0-211653 GCF_040643545.1 Streptomyces sp. NPDC047117
GATCACCGTCTGGATATTGCCCTGCGCATCCGCCGACGCACCCGTGTCGTACGAACGACGGTCCTGACCCGCAGCACCCATCAACACTCACTCCCCGTGAAAGTTCCATCAGCTCGACGGCCCGGCTGCCGGGGTCCGTCGAAGGATCGAAGAATCAACGGCCCGCCGTCCGTGGTGAGAGCGGGCCGGAATCCCTGTGGCTCAGCGGCCGCCGAACCGGGCCGCGTCGAAATTGGCCGACGACATCTGCGTGCGGGCGTTGTCGCCGTGCTCCTGGTCACCCGAGCTGAACGCCGAGTCCATGCCCTTCTGGCCGCCGAGGATTCCCGAGAGCGAGCTCTGCAGCGAGGACGCGATCTCGTCGGAACGGGCCTTGAACTGGTCGAAGGCCGCCTTGCCGGAACCGTTGAACTTGCCCTCCAGAGGGGCGGCGGCGTCCACGAGCTGGCGGATCAGTCCGCCGAGGTCCTCGCTCGATCCCCGCGACTTCGTCTGCAGGGTCGACAGCACCTGCGCACCCATGTCGAACTTCATCTGGCTCCCCCTGCCGGGCTGGACGGCTACATAAGCGGAGTCATGTCTATCAAGCCGTTATGGGCGGTGCAATCGAGGGTAGGGGGGCGTAGCACACCCGTGACACGGCCGATGCCGCCACGAAAGTGCCTAATGAGGACATGTCCACAGTTAGTGGCTGCGTGCATTCGTTCGCCACTCGGGACGGCGCCTCCGACGCGTAACCGGAACTTCATCGCGGTGCCTCGCACCCAGGTCGAGGCCATGAGCGATGCCGCGAGGCCATGAGTGATGCTGAGGCCATGAGCGATCTGTACGCCGTGGACCTTGCCCTGGACCTCCGGGCCTCCGTACCGGACACCTTGCTCGCCGACCTGCGGTGGCATCTCGACCCCGGGGACCGTGAGGTGGACGGCATGTTCCCGGTGCTCGCGGAGCGCGGTCCGGCGGTACGCATCGGCGGGGTGCTGATCGGCGAACTCGTCCAGAAGCCCGGCGGATACGGGCAGGAGCCCGGAGGCTGGGCTCTGACGGTGCGGCAGGAAATTCATGCCGAGGTTCTGCCGGAATTCGAGGCACTCGTGGAACGTCTTGCGCCGCATTCCCGGACCGTGGGAGTCGTCGGCCAGGTGCGTTTCTACGAGGATGACGTCCCCGAGCTGCTGATCAACGACTCGGGCACGCTGACGAAAAGCACTTGCCGGGCGGCATAGGTTCGGATCATGGAGATCCTCAGTGTGAATGTCGGGGTGGCGAGGGCGGTCGAGTACACCGATGCGCCGTCCGGGACGACAGGTATCGACAAGCGGCCGGTGGGCGGGCCCGTGCGGGTGGCGGCGCCCGGGCCGGCCGGGGTCGGGGCGAGCGGGGTGGCCGGGGACGCGGTCTGCGACCTGCGGTTCCACGGGGGCGACGACCGGGCCGTCTACGCGTTCGCCCGCGAGGAACTGGACGACTGGGAGCGGGAGTTGGGGCGGCCGCTCGTCGACGGGGCGTTCGGCGAGAACCTCACCACGGTCGGCATGAATCTGCGTGACGCGCTCGTCGGCGAGCGGTGGCGGATCGGGGACGAGGTCGTGCTGGAGGTGACGGGCGGCCGGATTCCGTGCCGTACGTTCGCCGGCTGGCTCGGCGAGAAGGGCTGGCTGCGGCGGTTCACGCTCGCGGGCTCGCCAGGGGTGATGCTGCGCGTCGTACGGCCCGGGGAGTTCCGGGCCGGGGACGCGGTCGAGGTGGTGGACCGGCCCGAGCACGACGTGACCGTCGGGCGGCTGTTCCGCGCCGTGACGACCGAGCGCAAGACGCTGCCGGACATGCTGGCCGCCGCACCGTGGATGGAACGCGAGCAACTGGAGATCGCCCGCAAGTACGCGGCCAAGTACGGGGACGGGTGAGAGGGGTGCAGAAGCGGCGCGGTGAGAGGGGGAGTTGAGCTGAGCTGCGCATGGTGCGTGTGCGGCCTGTAGTGCACACTGGTGAGCGGTCTGTGATCGGTGCTCGTGCTGGTGCGGAACGCCCCAGCGGTGGCGCTGATGACATGTGTTTTCGGGGGATCTCACGGTGAACCGCGTTCTGTCCGTCCTGCTGGCCGGCAGTTCCGCCGCGGCCCAGGCCGGCCTGTTGTTCGGGTTCGTGCCGGTGTGCCGCCGGGTCCTGGCGGTCCAGGAGCTCTGTCTCACCGGGCAGGCCAGACTGCTCGGCCTGGATGCCGTCGGGTTCGTCGTGCGGGACCCAGGCCACGTCGGCGGGTGGCTGCCTCAGCTTCTCTTCGTCGTGGTCTGCGCCGCGCTGACCTACGCCGTACTGCGGAGCGCGCCGGGGCTGCGGCCGCGGTGGGGTACGTGCCTGGCGCTGCTCGGAGCCGCGCTGCTGGCCGCGGGGGCCGCCGATCTGATCGGACCGGTCCTGCATCCGCTGGAGTGGACGTACCTGCCGACGTCCCATGACCAGCTCGTGCTGGCCCGGCAGACGGGCGGCTCCGGCGGGTCCGCGCAGTTCGCCCTCCTGTTCTTCTGGATGCCGATTCTGACGTGGGCGGAACTGTGGATCCTGCGGCACTGGGCGCCGGTACGGGAACTCCTGCGGGTGACCGGCGAAACCGGTGACGAAGAGCCGGTGACGCCGGCGCTCGGCACGCGGCGTGAGTGCTGGGAGGCGGTGTTCGCGGCGCTCATTCCGGCGGTGCTGCTCGCGGTCGCGGGCGGTCCCGTCCTGCGGCACATGAACGTACGCCGGTTGGAACAGGAGCCCGCCCTCACCTTCGACCCCGAACTCTGGCTGCCGTACCGGCCGCCGGAACCGGCGGACGAGTGGAGCGGAATCCTCTACCCGGCGCTGCGGCTGCGCCCCCTGCCGACGGAGACCACCACCGGATGGCTGGCGACGCTCCTGGTCTGCCTGGTGCTGCTGGTGGCGCTGGCGGTGGCGCTGCGTGCCGTGATGCGGCGCGCCGACGCCCGGCGCCCGCTGCGCCTCTTCATGCGGTGCTGGTACGCGACGCTGCTCGCCGCGGTGGCGGCCGCCGTCGTGGAGGGCGCTGTCGTGGGCGGTGACGACAAGGACAGCGCGCTGCCGTGGCCGCTGGCTCCGCGGCAGGATTCGACGGACGCTCTCACGTCGTTCGACCTGGCCATCGGTGACGCCGTCCGGTTCGGCACGGCGTGGGGCTGGGCCACGGGCGCCGCGTGTCTGGTGGCCGTTCTGGTGATGAGACGTCGGGGGCACGGTACGGAGCCGGCCCCGGAGGAGGTACGAACCGGCCATGCCCAGTAACCGACCGGCGGCCCGGAGGAACGGGAACGGGGCCCTGACCCGGGCCAGCGTCCGCCGCGGTGGCCGGCCCCGGCCCGCCCCCGAGGAACGCCCGAGCCGGCTGCGCTTTCTGCGCAGCCCCGCCACCTGGCTGGCCGGGATCCTGCTGAGCGTGGCGGCCGTGACGTTCCAGGACGTGCTGGTGGGCGCGGCGAAGTCGGTGTTCTCGCTCGACCGGCTGCCGGACCGGATCTCGCCGGAAGGCGCCATCGACGTCGTCGAGGTGCAGGACGTCAAGGAGAACGGCACGTACGTGATCCGCGGCGGCAAGAGCGACGGAGCCGCCGCGGCGATGCTCGGTACGCCGAACTGGCGGGAGAAGGCGGACGTCGTCGACGTCGGGGCCTCCGAGTGGATGGTCACCCTGGAGGGCCGCGCCGCCCAGCAGGTGCGGATCACCGACATCGTGCCCGAGGTGGAGGGCGGACAGTGCGGGGCGCCGCTCGGCGGCACGCTCGTACTCAGTCCGAGCCAGGGCGAGGCGCACGTCATCCCGCTGGAGGTCGCCGTCGACTCGCCGACGCCCAGGATGATGACCACCACCACGACCGCCAAGGGCGTCGACAAGAGCGAGCCGTACTTCACCGGCCCGCACGCCAAGCACATCACGCTCAAGCAGAACGAGAGCGAGGCGTTCCTGATCCACGCCACGTCGAAGCAGGGCCACTGCCGCTGGCGGTACCGGATCCACTACCAGGTGGCCGGCACCCCGGCGGAGATGGTCCTCAGCCGCCCGGACAACAAGCCCTTCGAGATGACCGGCGAGCTGCCGCGCGGCGCCGGGTACCGCGCCGTTCACTTCCCGCCCTTCCTCTGCCCCGGTGTGAAGCAGCAGGGCAAGTGGCTCACGGCCACCGGCGAGGCGTACGCCCGGGCCCGGAGCGAGGGGAAGCACGAGCCCTGCCCGAAGAAGGGCTGACGGGCAGCCAGAACCCGTCGGACGTCAGGGCTGACCTGGCGTCAGGACTTCGCTGTAGCCGTCGCCCTGCGGCCCGCCGCCGGCCTCAGCCGGTTCATGACGTTCATGTACGAGGCGGGGAAGAGGCGGGCCAGCACGTCGGGGACGACGGCGGACGGGGCGATGAGGAGGCGGGGGCGGCGGGTGCGGACGGCGGTCAGGATCTGCTCGGCCGCCTTGTCGGCGGGGTAGGTCAGCAGCTTCGCGAAGGACTCCTTGCCCGCGCGGATCTCGGCCTCGGTGGTTCCGGCGGCCAGCCGGGCGGTCTCCGCGATACGGGTGCGGATGCCGCCGGGGTGGACGGTGGTGACGCCGGTGGCCCGGTCGGCGAGCTCGTGGCGGAGCGACTCGCTGAAGCCGCGCAGGGCGAACTTGCTGGCCGCGTACGCCGACTGGCCGGGCGGCGCGATCAGCCCGAACAGGCTGGAGAGGTTGACGATGTGGCTGCCGGGCGTGCGCAGCAGGTGCGGGAGGAAGAGGCGGGTGAGGGCCACCGGGGCGCGGAAGTTGATGGCCATGACCCAGTCGAACTCCTCGGCCGTCAGCTGCTCGAACCGGCCGCCGAGCGCTACCCCCGCGTTGTTGATGAGCAGGGTGATCCGTGGGTGCGCCGCGGTGATGCGGGCGACGAGGGCGTCCAGGCCCGCGGTGTCGGCGAGGTCGGCCACGTGCGTGTCGACGGGCAGGGCCGGGTGGTCCTTGCGTATCCGGTCGGCGACCGTGGCCAGCCGGTCGGCGTCCCGGTCGATGAGGACGAGACCGCTGCCGCGCGCGGCGAGGCCGTAGGCCATGTGCTCGCCCATTCCGCTCGCCGCGCCGGTCAGGACCGCGGTGCCGCCGGCGAACCGGTAGGGGGCGAGAGCTGCGGGCATGGGCTCCTCCAAGGGGCTCGGCGGCCGTGCGGCCGGCGGCGGGCGGTCTGCGGGCGGCATCAGTCAGGCACCAGTCTGCCCGGGGAGGGCGGCACCGTACTTGACCTTGCGCGACAGACGCTTGTCCCTGCGCGACAGCGACTCATCCCTTAGCTGCTCATCCTTGCGCGACAGCCCCCTACCCCTGGGCGACATCTGTCGCGGCGTCCCCGCGCCGCACCGCCGTCGGCGACACCCCCCACCAGCGTCGGCAGCACCGGCTGAGGGCCGACTGTTCGGAGAGGCCGAGGAGGGCGGCGATCTGGGTCATGGGGAGGGCGGTGCCGGTGAGGTAGTGGCGGGCCGCCTGGCGGCGTACGTCGTCGAGGATCGCCGCGTACGTCGTGCCTTCCTCGCGCAGCCGGCGTTGCAGGGTGCGCGGGTGGATGCTGAGCAGCCGGGCGACCGCGCCGATGTCGGGCGGGGCCGTGCCCAGCGACTGCTGCACCGCGCCGCGGACCCGGAGGACGAGGCTGGCCCGGTCGCCCGGCGCCTGTTCCGCGAGGAAGGCCAGGGCGAGCTGGCGCAGGTGTTCGTCGCCGCCCGCGAGCGGCCGGTCGCCGAGGCTCTTCGGTACGCGGAGGAGGGCGGCGGGGCGGCCGACGCGTACGGGGGCGCCGAAGAATTCCTCGTAGACGGCGAGGGGCGCGGCGGGGCGGTAGGGGAGTTCGACGGTGCGCAGGCCGTACGGGCCGTCGACGAGGAACTGGATGGCGCGGTGGAGGAAGCCGAGACCCAGGTCGGTGCCCTGGACGGGGGCCGGGAGGCCGGGGTGCGGGCCGTAGCGCAGCGCGGCGATGCCGGGCGCTTCGTACGGGTCGGGTTCGAGGGTGAGGCTGAGGGCCTGCGCGTGGACGAAGAGGTAGCGCGAGGTGCATTCGAGGGCGTCGGCGACGGTGGGCGAGTTCTGGATCGCCAGGGCCAGCGCGCCCAGCATGCCGAAATCCTGCCGGGACGCGACGCGGAGCCCGAGGTCGGGGCGGTCCAGCGCGGTGGCGGCGAGCTCCAGGACCTCGGTCACGGCGAGGTCGTCGACCAGCAGGTCGTCGGTGTCCAGCGCCGCGACGGGCAGGCCGGTGGCCGTGGCGTACTCCTCGGCGTTGCCGCCCAGCTCGGCGACGGTCGCCCGGAAGCCGCGCAGCCCCGCCGACCTGATCATCGACATGCCGACCCCGTCACGGGTGCGCCGGGCTGGTCGCTGACATGTCGTTCAGGGCCAGGCGCATGTCGTTGAGGGGCGGAGACATGTCGTTCAGAGTCAAATACGTGTCGTGTGAAGTCAAGAACGCCGCCGGGCGCGTTCCGCAGACTGTGACCATGACGACTTCCGCAGGCTCGCAGCCGACCTCCGAGCGCCCGGCCGACGGGCGCCCGCTCCCCGAGCACCTCGACGTCGTGATCGTCGGCGCCGGCCTCTCCGGCGTCGGCGCCGCCTACCGGCTGCGGACCGAGTGTCCCGGCCGGTCGTACGCGCTCCTGGAGGCCCGCGACGCCATGGGCGGGACCTGGGATCTCTTCCGGTACCCGGGCATCCGCTCGGACTCGGACATGTTCACCCTCGGCTACCCCTTCAAGCCGTGGCGGGACGCGAAGTCCATCGCCGACGGACCCTCGATCCTGCGGTACATCAAGGAGACGGCGGCCGAGTTCGACATCGACCGGCACATCCACTACCGCACGAAGGTGGTTTCGGCGGACTGGTCGACCGCGGACGCGCGGTGGACGCTGACCGTCGAGCGGCGGCCGGAGGGCGCGCAGGGAGAGCCGGTACGCACCACTCTGACCTGCGACTTCCTGTACTCCTGCGCGGGGTACTACGACTACGAGCGGGGGCACGCGCCGGAGTTCCCCGGGATCGAGAGCTACACCGGGACCGTCGTGCACCCGCAGTTCTGGCCCGAGGACCTGGACTACGCGGGCAAGCGCGTCGTCGTCATCGGCAGCGGGGCCACCGCCGTCACGCTCGTCCCCGCGATGGCGGGGCGGGCCGACCGGGTCACGATGCTGCAGCGCACGCCGACGTGGATCAGCGCCGTACCGGGCCGGGACCGGATCGCCGACAAGCTGCGGAGCGCGCTGCCGGCGGGCGTGGCGCACCGCGCCGTCCGCACCAAGAACATTCTCTTCGGCATCGGCTTCTACCAGTTCTGCCGGCGCCGCCCGCAGGCCGCGCGGAAGCTGCTGACCCGCCTGAACACCCGGGTCCTGAAGGACGAGCAGGCGGTGCGGGACCACTTCACGCCGTCGTACGACCCGTGGGACCAGCGGCTGTGCGCGGTGCCGGACGCGGATCTGTTCAAGGCGCTGAAGCAGGGCCGGGCCGAGGTCGTCACCGACCACATCGACAGCTTCGTGCCCGAGGGCATCCGGCTGGCGTCGGGCAAGGTGCTGGAGGCGGACGTGGTCGTCACTGCCACCGGGCTGCAGCTGCTCGCCTTCGGGGGCATCGCGCCACGGGTCGACGGGCGGCCGGTCGAGCTGTCGCGGCAGTTCGTGTGGCGCGGCGCGATGATGACCGGCGTGCCCAACTTCGCCGTGTGCATCGGCTACACCAACGCCTCCTGGACGCTCCGCGCCGACCTCACGTCGCGGCTGGTGTGCAAGGTGCTGAACTTCATGGACCGGAACGATTACGCGGCGGTGGTGCCGGAGCCCGGGCGCCCGCTCGCCGAACGCCCGCTCCTCGACCTGGCCGCCGGGTACGTCAAGCGCTCCATCGACGCCTTCCCGCGCCAGGGCGACCGCGGGCCGTGGAAGGTACGCCAGAACTACGTGCTCGACGCCGCCACGACGATGCGCACCAACCTCCGGCGTTCGCTGAAGCCCACGCCCCGCGCGGCGGTGCGCGGCCGGCCGCAGGCACCGGGCCGGGCGCCGGGGCACGCGCCGGGCCGGCCGCAGGCGCACACGCGAGCCGAGGCCGCCAAGTGACCGCCGCCGACGCGATCTACGTGGAGGTCGGCGGGCACCCCGTCCGGGTACGCGTCAGCGGCCCGGCCGACGGCCCGCCGGTCGTATTGCTGCACGGCATCGCCCGCAGTCTGGAGGACTGGCAGCTCACCCACGACCTGCTCGCCGCGCGCGGGTACCGGGTCCTCAGCACCGACCTGCCGGGCTTCGGGCTGACCCGCCGCATGCCGGGCCGCGCCGGGCTCGCCACCTTCGCGCGGGCCGTGGTCGGGGTGCTGGACACCCTCGGCGAGCGGCGGCCCGTACACCTGATGGGCAACTCGCTCGGCGGCGCGGTCGCCATGACCGTCGCCGCCGAGCACCCCGGCCGGGTGGCCACCCTCGTGCTCGCCAACAGCGCCGGCTTCGGACGCGAGGCCAACCTCTCGCTGGGCTCGATGGGGTACGCGGTGCTGGCCGCGCTGCCCGGGATCGGTAGGCGGTTCCGGGGACGGGCGAGGGCGGCCGGTGTCCAGGTCAACCGGGACCTGTTCCACGACCCGCGGCACGCCACCGAGGAGATGATCCGGCACGCGGGAAAGGTCGGCGGGCAGCCGGACTTCCGGGGCACGTTCGTCGCCACGCTGCTGAGCCTGGGCGTGCCGGCCCTCGGGACGTACCCCGGCTGGCGCCGCGCCCTGCTGGCACGGACGGCGGCGGCCCGGGTGCCCACGCTGGTCGTCTGGGGCGACGCGGACAAGGTGCTGCCGGTCACGCACTTCCACGCCGCGGTGGCCGCGCTGCCGCACGCCCGCAGCCATCTTTTCCCGGCCACGGGGCACATGCCCCAGATCGAACGGGCGGCGGACTTCGCCGCGCTGGCGGCGGGGTTCCTGGACTCCGCGGCGGACCGCCCGAAGGATGGTGCCGAGGACGCCGCCGGGGCGGACACCGGGGCCGCGCCCGTGGCGGGGCGCCGGACGAGGCCCGGTGAGAGGTACGGCGAAGGGATGACGTGACGGATGGCGGGGACGCGGCGGACGGTCTCGGAGGCACCGGCACCGGCACCGGCACCGGCACCGGAGGCCGCACCGGTCCCCGCCCCGCTGCGCGCCCGGTACGCGGTCACCCGCTCCGTGGTGGCCGGCCGCCCGGCCCTGCGGCTCACCCCGCGCCGTGGGGCCACCGGCCGGCACCTGCTCTACACGCACGGCGGCGCGTACGCCTTCCCGCTGCAGGAGCCCCACTGGTGGCTCCTCCAGCACGCCGCCAAGGACACCGGCGTCACCCTCACCGTCCCGCTCTACCGGCTCGCGCCCGAGGGTGACGCGCGGCAGGCGTACGCCCTGCTGCGTGAGGTCTACGAGGGCCTGTGCGCCGAGGCGGGGCCCGGCGCCGTCACGCTCGGGGGCGACTCGGCCGGCGGCGGGCTCGCGCTCGGCCAGGCCCTCACGTACCGGGACACAGGCGCCGGCCGGCCCCGCCAGGTGCTGCTGTTCTCGCCCTGGCTGGACCTCACCATGTCGCATCCCGCGCTGCCTTCCCTCGAACCGTTCGACCCGCTGCTGCGCACCGAGGACCTGATCGAGGCGGGGCGGCTGTGGGCGAACGGCACCGATCCGCGCGACCCGCTGCTCAGCCCGCAGTTCGCCGACGTGACCGGACTGCCGCCGGTGCACGTCTTCCAGGGCGGTCGGGACCTCTTCGCCGCCGACGCGCGGCTGCTGGCCGAGCGGCTGGAGGCGGCCGGGAACGGCGGAACGTTCACCTTCGAGCCGGAGGGGGAGCATGTGTATGTGAGCGCCGTGTGGACGCGTGAGTCGCGCCGCTCGCTCGCGGCGGTGCGAGGACTGCTGCGGAGCAGCTCGGCGCGGGCCTGACGTACGGTCAACTCGTGTATTGATACGAGCAATCGGTGGGGCCGGTCGGTAGAACTGACAGAGAGTCAGTTGGCTGGAAGTCGCCTCTCGGGGGCGAGTGTTACCCGCGGTACAACGGCGGAATGAGTTTTCCGAAACTGACGCGCAGAACGGTTCTGGCAGGTCTGGGAAGTGTGCCGCTGGCCGCGGGCATCGCCGGCGCGGCGCCACGGCCGGAGGCACCGCCGAGACCCGGCGACGGCGGGCGCGGCACCCTCCTGCGCGGCGCCGACCTCGTTCTCACCATGGACCCGGATCTCGGGAAGGGCGAGCTGGGCGCCCTGGAGAACGCGGACGTGCTGATACGCGGCGGCCGGCTGGCCGCGGTGGGCCACGGCCTCACGGCGCCGGCGGGCGCCCGGGTGATCGACGCGCGCGGCAGGCTCGTCCTGCCCGGCTTCGTCGACCTGCACAACCACCTGTGGCAGTCCAGCATCCGCGGCGGCTGCGCCGACCAGGACCTGAACGGCTGGCTGGCCGCCTGCAACCGATCGACCCTCCCGAAGATCGACCCGGCGGACATGTACCGCTTCGTCCACCTCGCCGCCCTGGACGCCCTCCAGGCCGGCGTCACCACCGTCGTCGACTGGGTGCACGCCATCCCGTACGACACCAGCGAGAGTTACGTACGGGCGCTGGACGACACCGGCCTGCGCTTCGTGTACGCGATGACCCAGAACGCCGGCACGATCGACCTGATCCCCCGGGTGAAGAAGGAGCTGCTGGACCCGCTGCCGCTGGCCTCCGCGCAGGTCTCGGTGCACGCGGGCATGCGGGCCGTACCGGAGCTGCGCCGCTTCCGGGAGGTCGCCGACGACCTCGGCACCATGCTCAACTCCCACGTCCTGGAACACCGCGACGACCGCGCCGACGACCCGATCCGCTCGCTCCGCGAGGCCGGCGCCTTCGGCCCCCGGCTGCTCATGAACCACGCGATCCACCTCACGGACGAGGAGATCGCGCTCACCGCCGACCACGACGTACGGGTGGCGCACTGCCCGCTCAGTAACATGCGGCTGGCCTCCGGCATCATGCCGCTGCCCGCGATGCACCGGCGCGGGGTCCGGGCCGGGCTCGGCCACGACGGCGGGACCAACGACACCTCCGACATGTTCAACGTCATGAAGGCCGCGGTCGGGCTGCAGCGGGCACGCCACGAGGACGCCGAGATCCACCCCACGATCCCGGCCGTGCTGCGGATGGCGACCCTCGGCGGCGCCGAGTGCATCGGCATGGCCGACCAGGTCGGCTCCCTCACCCCCGGCAAGCGTGCCGACGTCCTCGTCCTCGACCCCGGCACCCTCAACTTCGCGCCCCGCTTCGACTGGGTCAGCCAGATCGTCCTCAACGGCCAGCCCCCGAACGTCTCCTACGTCTTCGTCGACGGGCAGCTGCGCAAGGCGCACGGGGAGCTGGTCGGCGTCGACACCGAAGAGGTCGTCCGCGAGGCGGAGCGGGCGGCGGGGCACGTGCGGGACGCGCGCGCCGGAACCGCCGTATAGGGCCGCGCCGCACGCGTCAGTCCGGCGACCGCTCCGGTCCGTGCCGCCGCTCGAACCGGGTGCGAGCAGCGTCGTGAGCGCCGCGCAGGAGGTGCACGACCGTGTCCGTCGTCTTCCCGCCGGGATTGACGACGGACACCCAGCCGAGCGCGCCGTACACCGGATGAGGCAGCACGCTGTCGGCGGCCGTGTGGTCGCGGGGGCCGCCGCCGCCCGGCTCCTCCCCGGTGAGCTGCCGGAACGCCGCACGGCCGACGTGCACGTTCACCCGCCAGCGGCCCGGAGGATCGAGGTCGGAAGCCTCGTCGCCGGGGTAGTTCTTCGTGACGATCGTCCCGTACGGCTGAACATTCCGGGGCACGTCGCCGTCGGGGGCGTAATAGAAGAACGCGTCCCCCCGAGCGAGCTCGGGAAAGTCGCCGCCCGGCGCCGGGAGAACCACGAGCGCGCCGTCCAGAGCCCGCACGGCCGCGATGATCTGCTCCATACTCATGGTTCAAGCATCAGCTTCAAGTGCTTATGTGGGGTCGGCATGACGGACGAGCCGGCGGACGGTCCGCTCCGGACGGCCGATGTCGCCAGGGAGACGGGGTACTCGGTACAGCAGGTGCGCGACCTGGAGCGGCTGGGGGTCCTTCCCCCGGCTCCCCGCTCGGCCAACGGCTACCGCACGTACGCGCCGGTCCACGTGCACGCGCTGCGGGCGTATCGCGGACTCGCGGGTGCCGTCGGGCCGGTCGCGGCCCGGCAGCTGCTCTCGGAGCTGCGCACCGCGACGCTCGCGGAGGCGGCCTCGGCGGTCAGTGCGGTCCATGTCCGGCTCGCGCGGGAGCGCGACGAGGCGCTGCGCGCTCAGCAAGCGCTGCGTGCGATCAGGGCCGAGGCGGACACGCCCGGGGACGAGCGGGAGGCCGACGCGATGACGATCACGGAGCTGGCCGCGGCGCTCGGAGTCCGCCCTTCGACCCTGCGCTTCTGGGAGCAGGAAGGACTCATCAGCCCCGAGCGGGTGACGTCGCTGCGCGCACGTCGCTACGGTCCTCAGGTCATCGGGGCGGCCCGCATCGTCGCGGCCCTCCGCAGCAGTGGTCACGGCATCCCCGCAGTGCGCGAGATCATGGGCGCCCTGCACCGGCTCGACGGCCTGGAAGAGACTCGGCGCATCCTGCGGCAGCGGCTCGACCGGATCGCCGCACGTACCGTGGCGCTGCTCCGTGCGGGCGCGGACCTGGCGGCCGTCGTCACGTCAGGGGAGGGGACGACGACCACCCAGGAGGCCCGGCGGCGTTCCTGAAAGCGCTCAGCGGGGGAAGACCTCGAAGGTGACGGCCGGGCGGTCGCCCGCCGCCCCGAGCATCTGCTCGATGAAGTCACGGGCGTAGGTCTCCGGGGCCTCGGCCCCGCTGTTGAGGCCTTCGATGTACGCGCGGTGCTCGGCGAGCGAGGCGATGGCGCGCTCGATGCCGGGGCCGACCTCGACGGCGTGCGTGGGGTGCGGCGAGCCCGCTACCGCCACCCGGCGCACGCCGTTCCAGGGCGCGAGCCCGTGCTCCTCGAACAGCTCGGGGAAGATCCAGCGGTTGCCCGCGTCGCCCGGCGCGTCCAGGACGGCCCGCCCGACCACCCGGTGGTCGGGCGTGTTCCAGTGCACCCCGCCCCAGGTGTCGTGGTGGTTGATGGTGAGCAGCAGCTCCGGGCGGTGCCGGCGGATGGCCGCCGCCAGGTCGCGGCGGAGCGGCAGCCCGGCCTCGATGACGCCGTCGGGGTGGTGCAGGAACTCCACGTTCTGCACGCCGACCGCCGCCGCGCTCGCCCGCTGCTCGGCCTCGCGGACCACCGCGCACTCGTCCGGGCCGATCCCGTCGATGCCCGCCTCGCCATGGGTGACCAGCAGGTACGTGACCTCGCGGCCGGCGTCCGTCCACTCGGCGACCGCAGCGGCCGCGCCGTATTCGAGGTCGTCGGGGTGGGCGACGATCGCCAGGGCACGCTCCCAGTCGTCGGGCAGCGGGGTGAGGCCGGCCGGTCCGGAGGAGGTGGGGTCGGGTGCGGGCACGGGGGGCTCCTTTCCCGGGACGGCGCACGCGTGCGCCGACTCCCTGAACGGCGTGCCGACGGCGGCGTACGCCTTCGCCGATCCTCCCACGGGGCCCCGGGGAGATGGCCGGAAACCGGCCCGTGCGACGCGGCTGATCCTCGCCGGTCGGGAGGCGGGCACAGGAGGGCCGGATGGTGCGGATGCGGCTGCACTTGCGAGGGGGTGTGCGGATGCATATGCGTACGCGAGGGAGAGAGGGCGCCGGTGACGCGAGGGACGCGCCGATCTCGCGGGCTCACGAGGGGTGTCGGCGCTCGGCAGAGGCGCGCGCCGGGGCGCGCGGGACCCCGCTCGTATGCCTGCTGAGCTGCGTTTCATCACATCGGGTGAATAAGTGGCCCAGGCTTGCGGGTGACAACGGTGGGTTGCCACGCTGTTGCTGACTGTCAAGCCCTTGGGAGGGCATGTGCCTTTCGGTGAGCAGCCCGCGTACCTTCGCGTCGCCGGTGACCTGCGTCAGAAGATCGTCGACGGCGTGCTGCCGCCGCACACCCGCCTCCCCTCACAGGCCCGCATCCGCGAGGAGTACGGCGTTTCGGACACCGTCGCGCTGGAAGCACGCAAGGTGCTGATGGCCGAAGGGCTGGTGGAGGGCCGCTCGGGATCGGGCACCTACGTCCGGGAGCGCCCCGCCCAGCGCCGCGTCGCCCGCGCCGGCTACCGCACCGGGGCCGGCGCGACGCCGTTCCGCCAGGAGCAGTCGGACGAGAAGGTCAAGGGCACCTGGGAGTCCAGCAGCGAGCAGGACGAGGCGAGCGAGGCCGTAGCGGACCGGCTGCGCATCAGGCCGGGCGAGCGGGTCATGCGCACCCACTACCTCTTCCGCACCGAGGGCGAGCCGGCGATGCTCTCCACCTCCTGGGAGCCGCTGGAGGTGACCGGGCGGACCCCCGTGATGCTGCCCGAGGAGGGGCCGCTGGCCGGGCGCGGCGTGGTCGAGCGGATGGCCGCCATCGACCTGATCGTTGACAACGTCGTCGAGGAGGTCGGAGCGCGGCCGGGGCTGGCCGAGGAGGCCATGGCGCTGGGCGGGGTCCCCGGGCACACGGTCCTGGTCGTCTCGCGGACGTACTACGCGGGCGGCCGCCCCGTGGAGACCGCCGACGTGGTCATGCTCGCCGACCGGCACCGGGTCGCGTACCACCTCCCGGTGAAGTGAGGGTGACGGCAGGCGTCGCAATGCGCCGCAATGCCCAACTTCCGCCGCTCACCGTGCGTACCGGCACGTAACCTCCCACTCCGGCAGCCTTTCTGGGGCTATTTGTCCGCATTTGCCGGATGGGAGGTGATGTTGAAAAACTCACACCCCCTCAGTGAGCGGGGGTATTTGACCCTTCCTTGGATTCCGATCTTCCGTTTCGCTTTTACGATGGCGAAGTTTGTGCACGGCCGTGGGGGAAGATCAGGAGACCAAGCACGTTGAGCACGCCGAAGACCTCGAGCGCGGAGCAGGGCTCCCACTCGAACTACCGCAGGTCCCTCGGGACCATCGCCCTGACGGCCACGGGACTTGGGTCGATCATCGGCTCCGGCTGGCTGTTCGGGGCCGAGCGGGCCGCCGCCATCGCCGGCCCCGCCGCCATCCTGGCCTGGGTCATCGGCGCGGTCGTCGCGCTCACCATCGCCCTCACCTACAGCGAGCTGGGCGCGATGTTCCCCAAGGCCGGCGGCATGGTCCGGTACGGCCAGTACTCGCACGGCTCGCTGGCCGGCTACCTGGCCGCCTGGGCCAACTGGATCGCGATTGTCTCCGTCATCCCCGGTGAGGCGACCGCTTCCGTCCAGTACATGAGCTCCTGGGACTTCGGCTGGGCGCAGGGCCTGTACGACGGCAAGGAGCTCACCGGCTCCGGCGTCGCGTGCGCCAGCGTGCTGCTGGTCTTCTACTTCTTCCTGAACTGGTTCGCGATCACGCTGTTTGCGAAGACCAACACCGCGATCACGGTCTTCAAGGTCGTCGTGCCGATCATGACCGCGGGCGCGCTCATGCTGGCGCACTTCGACACCGGCAACGTGAAGCAGTTCGGCGGCTTCGCCCCGAACGGCTGGAGCGCGGTCTTCACCGCCGTCGCCCTCTCCGGCATCGTCTGGGCCTACAACGGTTTCCAGTCCCCGCTGAACATGGCGGCCGAGGCGCGCAACCCGGGCAAGTCGCTGCCCAAGGCGGTCATCCTCTCCATCGTGATCGCGCTGGTCATCTACCTGGCGCTCCAGGTCGCCTTCCTGATGGGTGTACCGGCCCAGGACCTGACCGAGGCCGGCAGCTGGGCCGGGCTCGGCTTCAACTCCCCGCTCGCCGACCTCTCGCTCGCCTGGGGCCTGAACTGGCTGGCGATGCTGCTGTACGCGGACGCCTTCATCTCCCCGTCCGGCACCGGCATGATCTACGCCGCCACCACCTCGCGCATGATCCACGGCGTGCAGGAGAACGGCCACCTGCCCGGCATCTTCGGCAAGGTCGACAAGAAGACCGGTGTGCCGCGCCCGGCCCTGGTCCTCAACCTGGTCATCGCGTTCCTGTTCCTCGCGGTCTTCCGCGGCTGGGGCTCGCTCGCCGAGATCGTCTCCATCGCGACGGTCATCTCCTACATCACGGGCCCCGTCGCCGTGATGTCGCTGCGCCGCCTCTCGCCGGACCTCAAGCGCCCGGTGCAGCTGCGCGCCATGCCCGTCATCGCGCCGATCGCCATGGTCTTCGGCTCGCTGGTCCTCTACTGGGGCCGCTGGCCGCTCACCGGCAAGGTCATCCTGATCATGGCCGTCGGCCTGCCGGTCTGGGCCTGGTACGAGCTGCGCAAGCCGTGGGCCGAGCTGAAGCCGCACCTGAAGGCCGGCTCCTGGATGGTGGCGTACCTCCTGGTGATGGCCGCGGTGTCGTACTGCGGCGGCACGGAGTTCGGCGGCCGCGGCTTCATCCCGCAGGGCGTGGACCTCGCCGTCGTCGTGGTGATCGCCCTGGCCTTCTACTACTGGGGCGTCCGCAGCTCCTGGCGCAACCCGTCGCTCGTGGCGGCCGAGGCCGAGGCGCTGGCCGCCGCTGAGCAGGACGCGGACACCGACGGTGACGGCAAGGGCCGCGGCCCGGCCGAGAAGGTCGGCGCCGGCGCCTGATCCGCCGCCCGCACACCGCCCGGCCGCCCGGCACCTCCTCGGTGCCGGGCGGCCGTCGTTCGTGGGCCTTCCGGGCCGTCCGTCCGTGGTGCGCGGGACGCCTGTTATCGCATGTGGACGGTGGCATGGCCGGTTCGGTGTCTCTTTGTGCAAAGACGTATCCGTTGCGTGAAGGTCGGGCGTAGGCTCGGGCATATGCGGAACGGGTTTTCGGTGTTAGTGCAGGACGGGCGCGCTACCGCGCGCAGGACGGCGGACGGAGGAGCGCGATGACCGACAGTGGCGTCGTACTGCCGTGGCTGGTCATCCGCGAGGACGACAACGGCAACCGCTACCGCGTCGGCCGGTACGCCACTCGCGCGGAGGCGGAACAGGTCGCCGAGCGGCTCGACGACCGCGGACACCAGCGGCTCTACGTGGTCGAGCGGGTCGACCGCGCCACCGCCTGAGGCCTCCGGGTCCGGGGAGGAAGGGGAGCGGGGCCGCATAAGCTGCGGCGCATGAGTGCGGTACGCGTGGTGGTGGGCGGAGCGGTGCTGGACCGGGGGCGGCTGCTGGCCGCGCGGCGGAGTGCGCCGCCGGAGCTGGCCGGCCGCTGGGAGCTGCCCGGCGGCAAGGTCGAGGAGGGTGAGACGCCCGAGCAGGCGCTCGTGCGGGAGCTGCGCGAGGAGCTGGGCGTGGCCGTGGAGCCGCTGGCGCGCATCCCGGGGGAGTGGCCGCTGAAACCCGGACTGGTGCTCCAGGTGTGGACCGTACGGCTGGTCTCCGGGACTCCGCGGCCCCTTCAGGACCACGATGTGCTGCGCTGGCTGGCGCCCGGCGAGGAAGGGGCGGTGGACTGGCTGGACCAGGACCGGCCGGCCGTGGCGGAGGCCGTGCGCAGGCTCACGAGGCAGGGGGCGCTCGACTGATCGGCTACGCCGTTCGCGCCACGATGCACCGCGATGACCCTCTTGGGGCGATAACCGAGCCCTGATATCGGGTATGTGCTGATTAACCCCCCCTCAAAATGTACAAAACCGCCGGGGGAGCATCGGGCTGGGGAAGTGATCGGCGTGAGCGACAGCGCAGCGGCAGGGCCCCCGGGGTCTCCTGCGTCGCAGGCCCGCCGCCTCGGTACGGCCGCGGTCCCCCCGATCGCGGAGTGGAGCTTTCCCGCCGAGCCGGGCGTGGTCCGTACGGCCCGCGCCATGGTCCGCGAGACGCTGCACGACTGGGATCTGGAGCCGGCGGTGGACGTGGCGGTCCTCCTGGTCAGCGAGCTGGTGACGAACTCCCTGCGGTACGCCAGCGGGCCGATCGGCGTACGCATCGTCCGGCTGCGCGGGGGTGACCTCCTCGTGGAGGTGTCCGACCCGCTGCCCGACCCGCCGCGCGAGCGCACGGCGGCCCCCGACGACGAGGGTGGCCGGGGACTGCAGCTGGTGGCATGCAGCGCCCGTCGTTGGGGCACCCGACGGGGCAGGAGCGGTAAGACGGTGTGGTTCGAGCTCGCCGAGACCGGTTGAGGCACGCCGGACGGCCGCGCCCCCTGCGGACCGTGAGCAGAAATCACTGCTTCGTGCCTGGTGGGGAGGTTGGAGCGCACCGTGGCTGGTTATGAGTCAGGGTGGGTCACGATCGTTGCGAATTCATCGAGATCTTGTCGATGACCTGCGATCGAGACTGTGCTGTGATCGTGAAGACCGTGTTCCGGATAGCCGTGTTGCTGGATACTCGGCCTGTCCGGTCCGGGCACGATGAGCTGGAGGGGACGGGGCTCGTGAGCGAGATGTCAGCGGGTGAGGAACACCCTGCGATGAGGGATGGGTCGGGCCGTACGGCTGCACCGGACGGTCCGCCGGTCTGGCAGAGCAGCGCGCCCGGATCGATCTATGACTACATCCGTGTCGCCTCCTTCGCCCTCGGACCCGACGGCCGCATCGAGCAGTGGAGCCGCCGCGCCGCCGACATGCTGGGCATCCCCGCCAAGGACGCCATCGGCCAGGACCCCGTGGAGGCCTTCGTCCCGCGCGAGCTGCGCGAGGCCGGCCACCGCACGGTCAGCGAGATCCTCGACGGCCGCGAGTGGACCGGCCTGGTGCCCTACCGCACGGGCCCGGACGCCCCCGTCGACGGCCTCGCCGAGATCTACGTCATGCCGTCCGAGACCGGCAGTGGCGAGCGCGCCGCGGTCTGCCTCGTCGTGGATGTCCGCGCGCTGCGCGGCATCGAGACCGACCTGGCCGCCGCGCAGGCGGTTTTCGGACAGTCCCCCATAGGCTTCATGCTCTTCGGCACGGACCTGCGGCTGCGCCGGGTCAACGAACGCTTCGCCACCGTCTTCGGCGGCACGCCGAACAGCTTCTGCGGCGCGGCGCCCGAGGACTACCTCCCCCGCCCCGAGGCCGACCGGCTCAACGCCGCGCTGCGCAGGGTCCTGGAGACCGGTGAGCCGGTCGCCGAGATGCAGCTGATCGGCACCCCGCACGGCGAGGAGGAGCGCCGCCGCTGGTCGGTGTCGCTGTACCGGCTGCACAGCGCCAGCGGCCGCCCCATCGGCGTCGCCGCGCTCGCCTCCGACGTCACGGGACGCCGCCGCGCCGAGCGGGAGGCCGCCAACGCCCGCCGGAACCTGGCGCTGCTGAACGAGGCCGGGGCGCGGATAGGCAACTCCCTGGACCTGGAGACCACCGCGCGCACGCTCCTGGACGTCGCGGTACCGCAGTTCTGCGACCTTGCCTCGGTCGACCTCTACCAAGGGCTGCTGGCCGGGGACGAGGCGCCGCCCGGCATGGCCGACGGCAGCGCCGAGCTGCGCCGGGTCGCCTTCGCCAGCGCCGTGTCCGACGGGCCGCTGCCCCAGGGCGGCAGCGGCGGCGGCGTGCCCGGCGGGGACGCGGCGGACGACGACGGCACGGTCGCGGTCGGCGCGGTGCACCGCTTCCCCTTCAACTCCCCCTGCGCGGGCGCGCTCCGCACCGCCCAGGCGCAGATCATCCCGGGCCGGGAGACCGACGAGCGGCCCGAACTGGGCAGCGCCGTCGTGCACTCCACGCTCGCCGTGCCCATGGTCGCCCGGGACACCGTCGTCGGCCTGGTGCAGTTCTCCCGTACGAAGGGCAGCGAGTCCTTCGGCGAGCGGGACACGGCCCTCGCCGTGGAGCTGGCCGCGCGCGCCGCCGTCTGCATCGACAACGCCCGGCTGTACCGCCGCGAGCACGAGCGCGCGCTGATCCTCCAGCGCAGCCTGCTGCCGCCCGGCGACCCCGAGGCGGCGGGCCTGGACATCGCCTGCCGGTATCTGCCGGGCACGACCGCCACCGAGGTCGGCGGCGACTGGTTCGACGTCATCGAGCTGCCCGGCCACCGCACGGCGCTGGTCGTCGGCGACGTCATGGGCCGCGGCCTGCGCGCCGCTGTCGCCATGGGAGAACTCCGTACGGCGGTACGTACGTTGGCCCTGCTGGACCTGGAGCCCGCCGAGGTGCTCTCGGCGCTCGACGAGATCGCGCGCGGGCTCGGTGCCACGGGCAGCGGGGCGCGCTCGGGCCCGCGGGGGCGCGGAGCGGAGGGCGACGCCGGGCCGGACGCGGGCGCGGAGACCGGTGCAGGGGCCGGTGCGCAGGCGGGCGCGGGTGCCCATGTGGGCTCCCGGCGCACCGACCGGGCCGCCGACCTCTCCGAGGTCTACCTCGCCACGTGCGTGTACGCCGTCTACGACCCGGTCACCCGGCGCTGTACGTTCGCCAACGCCGGCCATCTGCCGCCCGTCCTGGTGGAGGAGGGCGAGGACGCCCTGCTCCTCGACGTACCGCCCGGCATGCCGCTGGGCGTCGGCGGCGAGCCCTTCGAGGAGACCGAGGTCGAGCTGCCGGACGGGGCGCTGCTCGCGCTGTACACCGACGGCCTGGTCGAGTCCCGGGACCATCCGCTCGAGGAGGGGCTGCAGGCGTTCCGCGCGGCCCTGTCGGCGGCGGGCCGGCCGCTGGAGGACGCCTGCGACCACGTGCTCTCCGCGCTGGACACCCGGCACGGCGAGGACGACATCGCGCTGCTGATGGCCCGGGTGCACGGCCTGCCCAAGGACGCGGTGGGCGACTGGAGCCTCGCGCCCGAGGCCCGCTCGGTCGCCCGCGCCCGCGAACTGGCCCGCGACCAGCTCACCGACTGGGGCCTGGAAGCCCTGGTCGACACGACGGAGCTGCTGGTCAGCGAGCTCGTGACCAACGCGCTGCGGCACGGCCACGGTGACATCCGGCTCCGCCTGCTGCTGGACCGCACCCTGGTCTGCGAGGTCTGGGACGCCGATCTCGCCCAGCCGCGGCGGCGGCGCGCGCGGGACACCGACGAGGGCGGCCGCGGCCTCCAGCTGGTCGGCCTCCTCAGCCGGGGCTGGGGCAGCCGCCGCACACCCCGCGGGAAGACCGTCTGGTTCGAGCTGGACCTGCCCGACGGCGACACCAAGCCGGTGGACCCGGCGGACGCGCTGCTCAGCCTGTTCTGAGCAGCGCGCCCCGCCCGGGGGAGGTCACCCCGAGCGGCGCCGGCGGATCGTCTTCCCCAGCCACACCAGGGGGTCGTACTTACGGTCCACGGCCCGCTCCTTGAGCGGGATCAGCGCGTTGTCGGTGATCCGGATGTGCTCGGGGCAGACCTCGGTGCAGCACTTGGTGATGTTGCAGTAGCCCAGGCCGTGGGTCTCCTGCGCGGCCCGCTTGCGGTCCAGGCCCTCGCCGGCCGCGGCGTCCAGCGGGTGCATGTCCAGCTCGGCGACGCGCATCAGGAAGCGGGGGCCGGCGAACGCCTCCTTGTTCTCCTCGTGGTCACGGACGACATGGCAGGTGTCCTGGCAGAGGAAGCACTCGATGCACTTGCGGAACTCCTGCGCGCGCCCCACGTCCTCCTGCTGCATCCGGTACTCGCCGGGCTTGAGGTCGGCGGGCGGGATGAACGACGGCACCTCGCGGGCCTTGGCGTAGTTGAAGGAGACGTCCGTGACCAGGTCGCGGATGACGGGGAAGGCCCGCATGGGGGTGACGGTGACGGTCTCCGCGCGGTCGAAGACCGACATCCGCGTCATGCACAGCAGCCGCGGCCGGCCGTTGATCTCCGCGCTGCACGAACCGCACTTTCCGGCCTTGCAGTTCCAGCGCACCGCCAGGTCCGGGGCCTGGGTCGCCTGCAGCCGGTGGATGATGTCCAGCACCACCTCGCCCTCGTTCACCGTGACGGTGAAGTCGCCGAGGCTGCCGCCCGCCGCGTCCCCCCGCCACACCCTGAAGTGCGCGTCGTACGAACTCACGAGCTCAGCTCCTCGTCCGTCAGGTACTTCGCCAGTTCGTCCCGCTCGAACAGCTCCACGAGGTCGCCCCGGATCGCCGGCATCTCCCGCCGCTCCAGCCGGATGTGCGCGAGCGCCGGGTCCTCGGGCAGTCCTGGTCGGCCGTCGGTCGTGGCCAGCCGGCACAGCAGGTTGACCCGGCGCCAGCGGCGGTCCATCTCGGGGTGGTCGTCCCGGGTGTGGCCGCCCCGGCTCTCCTTGCGCTCCAGCGCGGCCCGCGCCACGCACTCGCTGACCAGCAGCATGTTCCGCAGGTCCAGGGAGAGGTGCCAGCCCGGGTTGTACTGCCGGTGGCCCTCGACCCCGGCCCGCCGGGCCCGTACCCGCAGGTCCGCCAGCTTCTCCAGCGCCTGCTCCATCTCCGGCTCCCGCCGGATGATGCCGACCAGGTCGTTCATCGCCTGCTGGAGTTCCTGGTGCAGGGTGTACGGGTTCTCCGCCGGGACCCCGGCGGAGGGCGTGCCCGAGCCCTCCGCGCTGAACGGCCGCAGCGCCTCCGCCTCCGCGGCCCCGGTCTCCAGCGGGTCCACGGCGGGCCGCTCGCCGGCGGCCAGCGCCGCGGCGTACTCCGCCGCGTACATCCCGGCCCGCCGCCCGAAGACGAGCAGGTCGGAGAGGGAGTTGCCGCCGAGCCGGTTGGAGCCGTGCATGCCGCCGGCCACCTCGCCCGCGGCGAAGAGGCCGGGGACGCCGGTCGCCGCCGCGGTGTCCGGGTCGACGTCCACGCCGCCCATGACGTAGTGGCAGGTCGGCCCGACCTCCATCGCCTCCGCCGTGATGTCCACGTCCGCCAGCTCCTTGAACTGGTGGTGCATGGACGGCAGCCGGCGCCGGATCACGTCGGCGGGCATGCGGGTGGAGACGTCCAGGAAGACGCCGCCGTGCGGGGAGCCGCGACCGGCCTTGACCTCGGCGTTGATGGCCCGTGCGACCTCGTCGCGGGGCAGCAGCTCGGGCGGGCGGCGGTTGGTGTCCGGGTCCTCGTACCAGCGGTCGCCCTCGTCCTCGGACTGCGCGTACTTCTCCTTGAAGACGTCCGGGACGTAGTCGAACATGAAGCGCTTGCCGTCGCTGTTGCGCAGCACGCCGCCGTCGCCGCGGACCGACTCGGTGACGAGGATGCCCTTCACCGACGGGGGCCAGACCATGCCGGTGGGGTGGAACTGCACGAACTCCATGTTGACCAGCGGCGCCCCGGCGAGCAGGGCCAGCGCGTGCCCGTCGCCGGTGTACTCCCAGGAGTTGGAGGTCACCTTGAAGGACTTGCCGATGCCGCCGGTGGCCAGCACCACGGCGGGGGCCTCCAGGATGAAGAACCGCCCGGACTCGCGTTCGTAGCAGAACGTCCCGGCGACCCGGTCGCCGTCCTTGAGCACCCGGGTGACCGTGCACTCCTGGAAGACCTTCAGGCGGGCGTCGTACGCGCCGTGGTCGCGCTCGTCCTCCTGCTGCAGCGAGACGATCTTCTGCTGGAGGGTGCGGATCAGCTCCAGCCCCGTACGGTCGCCGACGTGGGCGAGGCGTGGGTACTCGTGCCCGCCGAAGTTGCGCTGCGAGATGCGGCCGTCCGGGGTGCGGTCGAAGAGCGCGCCCCAGGTCTCCAGCTCCCAGACCCGGTCCGGGGCCTCCCGGGCGTGCAGCTCGGCCATCCGCCAGTGGTTCAGGAACTTGCCGCCGCGCATGGTGTCGCGGAAGTGGACCTTCCAGTTGTCGCCCTCGTTGACGTTGCCCATGCTGGCCGCGATGCCGCCCTCGGCCATGACCGTGTGGGCCTTGCCGAACAGGGACTTGCAGATGACGGCCGTCCGCATGCCCTGCTCGCGGGCCTCGATGGCGGCCCGCAGCCCGGCGCCGCCGGCGCCCACCACGACCACGTCCCAGGCCTGCCGTTCGACTTGCGTCATGGAAATGCGCACCCTTCCTGGGAGCTCTAGAAGAACCGCGGATCGTCGAAGGCCCCGACGGACAGCAGATAGACGTAGAAGTCGGCGGCGGCCACGCTGATCAGCGAGGCCCAGGCCAGCACCGCGTGCCGGGCGTTCAGCCGGCTCACCCAGCCCCACATCCGGTACCGCACCGGATGCTTGGAGAAATGCTTCAGACGCCCGCCGACGATGTGCCGGCAGGAGTGGCAGGAGAGGGTGTACGCCCAGATCAGGGCGATGTTCACGAGGAAGATCAGGGAGCCGAGGCCCATGTGGCCCCAGGCGTAGCTCTCGTCGCGGAAGGCGAGCGCGGTGTCGTACGTCAGTACGCCCGCGACCAGCAGCGCCGCGTAGAAGAAGTACCGGTGGATGTTCTGCAGGATCAGCGGGAGACGGGTCTCGCCGCTGTACTTCTTGTGCGGCTCGGCGACCGCGCACGCCGGGGGCGAGGCCCAGAAGCCGCGGTAGTAGGCCTTGCGGTAGTAGTAGCAGGTCAGCCGGAAGCCCAGCGGGAAGATCAGGATCAGCAGCGCGGGGGACAGGCCCCACCAGCCGCCGAACAGCTCCCAGTTGGGGCCGCCGCGCATGGTCTCGCAGTTCTCCGCGAGGCAGGGGGAGTAGAACGGCGAGACGTAGGGCGCGTGGTAGTAGTCGGCGTTCGCGAACGCCCGCCAGGTCGAGTACACGATGAACGCGAGCAGCCCGGCGGCGGTGCCCGCCGGATAGAGCCACCAGCGCTCGGTGCGCAGGTGGCGGGCGGGGATGGCGGCGCGAGCGGGACCGTGCACCCCGCTCGCGCCGGTTGTCCTTGAAGGTTCGGTACCTGTGGCCAACGTCAAACTCCGTGAGCGGTGGGTGAGTTGGGCTGGGGGGGAGGGGGACGTCCGGACGCGAGCGGGGTGTGCCTACGGGGCCCGGCGGTCGCGTGCGCCCAGCCCCTCGTCCTCGGCGTCGGTCCACAGGGAGGCGTCGTACGGCGCGTCGGGGATGGTGACCATGTCGGACACCGCGCGTCCCGCGGTCGGCGCGGGCCGGTCGGAGGAGTCGGGAGCCATCTGGGCGCGCAGCAGTTCGAGGCTTTCGCGCAGGTGCTCGGTGTCGCTGCGGACCCGGCGGATCTCCAGCCCGCCGCCGACCCGCTGCTCCAGGCGCCCGACCGAGCGGACCAGGTCCTCCAGGCTGCGCTGCACAGCCGTCAGATCATCGTGCAAGGACATGACGAGCCCTCACTTCCGAGGGTGCGGTCGGCAATCTCATGCGCCTGCGAGTGTCGCGCGTCACAGTCGCGGTTGGGAAGGGATAGGGCCGTATTCCGGGTCACGATGGCGCATAGGGGAGCGATGCCGGTCGGTCCGCGCCCCATTGGGCCGACCGGGTGGCCTTGGGAAGTACGGCCGCCGTGTCGCCGCCCCACGCCCCGCGCCGTCGTTTTCAGTGGACGGGCCATAGGTGTGATGAGCCGCAAAGTCGGCCGAATGTGATCAGCGGCGGCGGCGCCGCGCGGGCGAGCCCGGAGGTAACAGAGATGACCGACGACGTCGGACCGCGCGGCATCCAGGGCGGCCGGGCGGCGGGCCGCGGGCGCCGCCGGGTGGCACTCCTCACGGCGGGCGCGCTGCTCCCGCTGCCCCTGATGGCCGGCTGCAGTGGGGACGACGAGCCGGCCGCGGCCGGGGCCGGCAGCCAGGACATCGCCTCCGCCGCCGCGGCGACGCTGCGTGACGGCGGGACGGTCCGCTGGGCCGTGGACGAGCTGCCCGGTACCTTCAACGCCTTCCAGGCCGACGCCGGGCAGAGCACCGACACCGTGGCGGGCGCCGTCCTCCCCGCGCTGTTCACCGTGGACGCCAACGGCGTACCGCAGCGCAACCCCGACTATCTCCGGGCCGCCGAGGTCACCCAGCGTGAGCCGAAGCAGATCGTGAAGTACACGATCGATCCTGAGGCACGGTGGAGCGACGGGCGGCGGATCTCCGCGGCCGACTTCGCCGCCCAGTGGAAGGCGCTGCGCGGCAAGAACGCCGCCTACTGGACCGCGCGCAACGCCGGCTACGACCGGATCGAGAAGGTCAGGCCCGGAAAGTCCGGCGAGGTCGAGGTGGTGTTCGCCCGGCCGTACGCCGACTGGCCGTCGCTCTTCACCCCGCTGTACCCGAAGAGTGTGATGGGCAGCCCGGCGGCGTTCAACGACGGCGCGCGTTCCCGGCTCGCGCCCTCCGCCGGGCCGTTCCGGGTACGGACGAAGGACGGCCGGAAGGACACCCTCACCCTCGTACGGAACACGAAGTGGTGGGGCGGCCGGGCCCGGCTGAAGAAGATCGTGCTCACCGAGGTGCCCGCGGCGAAACGGGCGAAGGCGCTGGCCGAGGGCCGGATCGACGTCGCGGACGTCGACCGCGGCACCGCCAAGGAGATCACCACGGCGCGCGGCACGAACCAGCAGGCCGCCGTCGGGGACGACGCCCCGCGCGGCGCCGTCTCCTCCGACGCGCTGCGCCACCAGGCGCAGGCCCGCGGCAGCGAGTCCGAGCGCACGGCGGAGCGGGAGCGCCGCGCGGAGGCGGCCGCCGCCGCTGCCCGCCGCGCTCACCTGCGCGACTACACCGTCCACCGCGCCCTGTCGCCCTCCTTCACCCAGCTCGCCCTCAACGGCAGCACCGGGCCGCTCACCGACGAGCGGGTCCGCCGCGCCGTGGCCCGCGCCATCGACCGCACGGCGCTGGCGAAGGAGGTGCTGGGCCCGCTCCGGCTGCCCGCCGCGCCGGTCGGCAGCCACCTGCTGCTCGCCGGGCAGCCCGGGTACCGCGACAACAGCGGCGCGCTGGGCGGCCAGGACACCGACGCGGCCCAGGCCCTGCTGGCCGAAGCGGGCTGGCGGATGCCGGAGGCGGGCGGCGAGGAGAAGACCGACGCGCAGCCCGGCGAGCGGGAGGCGGGCCGGGGCCGGGCCGACGCGGACACCGGCCGGTCCGACGGCGAGAACGGGCAGCCGGGCCCGCAGAACGGGGCCGGACGGGCGCACAGCGGCCCCGGCCGCGCCAACCCCGACCGGCCCGCCGCGACGGCCCCCGTCACGCTCACCACGCTGACCGGCGCCGGCTCGGCGGGCGTCCAGCGGGCCGCCCTGCTGCGGCAGAGCGCGACGCTGTACGACACGGCGGCGCGTGCGGAGCGGCGGCGCGCCCTGGGCGACCGCGGGTCGGCCGCGTACGCCGCGTACGAGCGGGCGAGCGGCCGCGCCGCGGACGCCTGGGACGAGGCCGACGTCCTGGCGGAGGCCGCCCGGCAGCAGACCACCGCGCTGGCGGCGGGCTGGGACGACACCAAGCCCGGGGCAGGCCGGGACGTCGCCGGCACCGGCCCGGCCGGCCCGCTCAGCGCCGTCCAGGCCCGCGAGGCCGCGGCCGCCGCCGAGCGGAACCGGCTCGCGGCAGACGCGGAGCGTACGGACCGGGAGCACGCCCAGGCCGCCGAGGACGAGAAGGCGCCCGCCGAGGAGCGGGCCGTCCGGGCCGGGATGGACGTTCCGGGCGCGGCGGACGCGCCCGGAGGGGACGCCGGGGACAAGGACGGCAAGGCCGCCGAGCACGGCCGGCAGGCGCGCGGCCAGGACGACGCGGCGGCCGGCCGGAGCAGCGTTTTCGTGAAGAAGGACGGCCGGCCGCTGATGCTGCGCTTCGTCCTGCCCGACGGCCCCGGCACGGCCCAGCTGCGGACGGTCGCCGACCGGATCTCGGACATGCTGATGAAGATCGGCGTACGGACGACCGTCCAGAAGGTGGCCGACAAGAGCTACTTCCAGGACCACATCGCGTCCGGCGACTACGACCTGGCGCTCTACTCCTGGCCGGGCAGCGCCTACCCGGCCACAGATGCCCGGCCCATCTACGCCAAGCCGCGGCCCGCGGCGGACGGCTCGCTGACCGTCGAGCAGAACTACACCCGGGTCGGCACGGACCGGATCGACCAGCTCTTCGACCAGGCCTCCGCCGAGCTGGACCCCGAGGCGGCGCGGGATCTCGTCGCCCAGGCGGACCAGCGGATCTGGGCCGCCGCCGGGTCGGTCCCGCTGTACCGGCAGCCGCAGCTCGTCGCGGCCAGGTCCGATCTGGCCAATGTGGGCGCCTTTGGCTTCGCGACGCCCAGGTATCAGGACATCGGCTACAAGAAGTAGCAGGTCAGCGCGGGTGCGAACGGGCTGGGGCGGCTGTTGCCGCGCCAGCCCCGTACCATGGGGTGAGGCCGTGGCGTGATGATGCCCGGCGGGCGCGCGTGCCGGACCGTACGCGCCGTCATCCACAATCCGGGAGAAGCGCCGCAAGTATGCCCACGCGCCACGACATTCGTAACGTCGCCATCGTCGCCCACGTCGACCACGGCAAGACCACCCTTGTCGACGCCATGCTCAAGCAGGCGGGAGCCTTCGCCGCGCACGCCGCCGAGAACCTCGACGAGCGCATGATGGACTCCAACGACCTGGAGCGTGAGAAGGGCATCACGATCCTCGCCAAGAACACGGCGGTGAAGTATCACCCCAAGAGCGGCGGGGACCCGATCACGATCAACATCATCGACACCCCCGGCCACGCCGACTTCGGCGGCGAGGTCGAGCGCGGTCTGTCGATGGTCGACGCGGTCGTCCTCCTCGTGGACGCCTCCGAGGGCCCGCTGCCGCAGACCCGCTTCGTGCTGCGCAAGGCGCTGGCCGCGAAGATGCCGGTCATCCTGTGCATCAACAAGACCGACCGCCCGGACTCCCGGATCGCCGAGGTCGTCGACGAGACCTACGACCTCTTCCTGGACCTGGACGCGGACGAGGACCAGATCGAGTTCCCGATCGTCTACGCCTGCGCCCGTGACGGCGTCGCCTCGCTGACCAAGCCGGAGGACGGCACCGTCCCGTCCGACAGCACCAACCTGGAGCCGTTCTTCACCACGCTCCTGGAGACCGTTCCGGCCCCCGAGTACGACGAGGCCGCGCCGCTGCAGGCCCACGTCACCAACCTCGACGCGGACAACTTCCTCGGCCGTATCGCGCTGCTCCGCGTCGAGCAGGGCGAGCTGCGCAAGGGCCAGACCGTCGCGTGGATGAAGCGCGACGGCTCGGTCCAGAGCGTGCGCATCACCGAGCTGATGATGACCGAGGCGCTCACCCGCAAGCCGGCCGAGGTGGCGGGCCCCGGTGACATCTGCGCCGTCGCCGGTATCCCCGACATCATGATCGGCGAGACGCTGGCCGACCCGGAGAACCCGGTCGCGCTGCCGCTGATCACGGTCGACGAGCCCGCGATCTCGATGACCATCGGCACGAACACCTCGCCGCTGGTCGGCCGCGGCGGCACCGGCAAGGGCGCGGACGCCAAGGCCGCGGTCAAGGACCGCAAGGTCACCGCGCGCCAGGTGAAGGACCGCCTGGAGCGCGAGCTGATCGGTAATGTCTCGCTGCGCGTGCTGGACACCGAGCGCCCCGACGCCTGGGAGGTGCAGGGCCGCGGTGAGCTGGCGCTGGCCATCCTGGTCGAGCAGATGCGCCGCGAGGGCTTCGAGATGACCATCGGCAAGCCGCAGGTGGTCACCAAGGAGGTCGACGGCAAGACCTACGAGCCGACCGAGCGCATGACCATCGACGTGCCCGAGGAGCACATGGGCGCGGTCACGCAGCTCATGGGTGTCCGCAAGGGCCGGATGGACAACATGTCCAACCACGGCTCCGGCTGGGTCCGCATGGAGTTCATCGTGCCCTCCCGCGGTCTGATCGGCTTCCGTACGGAGTTCCTGACCAACACCCGCGGTACGGGCATCGCGCACTCGATCCACGAGGGCCACGAGCCCTGGTTCGGCACGCTGACGACCCGTAACAACGGTTCGCTCGTCGCCGACCGCTCCGGTGCCGTCACCGCCTTCGCGATGACCAACCTCCAGGAGCGCGGCGTGCTGTTCACCGAGCCCGGCACCGAGGTGTACGAGGGCATGATCGTCGGCGAGAACTCGCGCTCCGACGACATGGACGTGAACATCACCAAGGAGAAGAAGCTCACCAACATGCGCTCCTCCTCGGCCGACACCTTCGAGGCGATCGTGCCGCCGCGCAAGCTCTCCCTGGAGCAGTCGCTGGAGTTCTGCCGCGACGACGAGTGCGTCGAGGTCACCCCGGAGGCCGTGCGCATCCGCAAGGTGAACCTGGACGCCCGCGAGCGCGCCCGCGCCGCCTCGCGCGCCAAGCACAACTGACGCAACTGACGCCCGCAGGGCCCCAGTAGAGCGACGGAGCGCCCCGCCGGACTTCCTGTCCGGCGGGGCGCTTTCGTACGCGGAGAGGGTCACTTACCGCACATGTTTGGTGACGTCAAGACGCCGCGGGTCGTCGACCACCCCGCCGAGCGTCCGGAAAATGGACACAAGGGAGCCGCCGGTCGGCGGGAGGTCCGTTTTTTGCCCGTCTGGATGGATTGTTTTGTCCGGATTCCGAACGAGGGTCACCGCGATGTGACCAAAAAGTAACCAGCAACTCGTGGCTAATGGGGCGAACGTGACTGAGGATGGGGGCTATTGAGCTCGGGTCAATGGGTCACGCGCTGTGAAAGGCGCCGACTCACGAGCATCGGGGGCTGGTCGCGCGCTGTCAGGGGTGTCAGCGGACGACCGGCTCCTTTCCATGTCAAGAATGGACTCATGAGGAGGCAGTCCCATGCGCGGTGCCAGAAGCGCCACTTGGGTCGCAGGAGCGATAGCCGTGGCCCTGGGGGTTTCGGCGTGCGGCGGCAGCAGCGACAGCGCGGGCTCGGAAGCCGGCGTCGTACGGGCAGCGTGGGGCGACCCGCAGAACCCGCTGGAGCCCGCCAACACCACTGAGGTGCAGGGCGGCAAGGTCCTCGACATGATCTTCGCCAACCTGAAGAGCTACGACCCGAAGACCGGCGAGGCCAACAACGACGCCGCCGAGTCCATCGACACCAAGGACCAGCAGACCTTCACCATCAAGGTGAAGAAGGGGCTGAAGTTCTCCAACGGCGAGGCCGTCACCGCCAAGTCCTTCGTGGACGCCTGGAATTACGGTGCGCTCGCCACCAACCAGCAGAAGAACAGCTACTTCTTCTCCGACATCGAGGGCTACGACAAGGTCGCGCCGGCCGAGGGCAAGCCGACCGCCAAGACCCTCTCCGGGCTGAAGGTCGTCGACGACCACACCTTCACCGTCAAGCTCACCCAGAAGATGTCGACCTGGCCGACGCGCCTGGGCTACAAGGCCTTCGCGCCGCTGCCCGAGAAGTTCTTCACCGACCACAAGGGCTACCTCGACAAGCCCGTCGGCAACGGCCCGTACAAGGTCGACTCGTACTCCAAGGGCTCGCAGATGAAGCTCGTGCCGAACCCGGAGTACAAGGGCGACGACAAGCCGGCGAACAAGGGCGTCCTGCTGAAGGTCTACACGGACTCCAACACCGCGTACTCCGACCTCCAGGCCGGCAACCTCGACGTGCTCGACAGCCTGCCCGCCGAGCAGATCAAGAACGCCAAGACCGACCTGCAGGGCAACTACGTCTCGCAGCCGGCCGGCATCGTGCAGACCGTCAGCTTCCCGCTGGACAAGGGCGCCTGGAGCAAGAAGGGGATGGAGAAGGTCCGCAAGGGCATCTCCATGGCGATCGACCGCAAGACGATCACCGAGAAGATCTACCACGGCACCCGCACCCCGGCGACCGACCTCACCTCCCCGGTGCTCGGCGACGCCAACGGCTACTCCAAGGACATCTGCGGCGACGCCTGCGCGTACAACCCGACCGAGGCCAAGAAGCTCATCAAGGAGGGCGGCGGCCTCCCCGGCGGGAAGATGACCATCAGCTACAACGCGGACAAGGACTCCCACAAGGAGTGGGTGGACGCGGTCTGCAACAGCGTCAACAAGGTGCTGGGCGACGACAAGGCGTGCGTGGGCAACCCCGTGGGCACCTTCGCCGACTTCCGCACCCAGATCACCAAGGGTGAGATGACCAGCGGCTTCCGTGCCGGCTGGCAGATGGACTACCCGCAGATCGAGAACTTCCTGACGCCGCTGTACGGCACCGGTGCCTCCTCCAACGACTCGCACTGGAGCAGCAAGGAGTTCGACGGCCTCCTGAAGAAGGCCGCCGCCGAGCCCGACACCAAGAAGGCCACCAAGACCTACCAGGACGCCGAGAAGCTGGTCCTGGACGACATGGTCGCCATCCCGCTCTGGTACCAGAACGGCGTCGCCGGCTGGTCCCAGAACGTCTCCGACGTGACGCTCGACCCCTTCAGCGTGCCGGTCTTCTCCGACATCAAGGTCAAGGGCTGACCCGTCCGACGCATGAGCCCCTGAGCGGGGCCCAGTAATTCCGACCGCTCACGGCGGCAGGGGACGGCCGGCCGCCCGCGGCCTCGCACACGAGGCCGCGGGCCCGGCCGTGCCCGCGTCGGCGCATATCTGGAGGACCACATGGGGCGCTACGTCGTGCGACGACTGCTCCAGATGGTGCCCGTCTTCATCGGCACCACTTTCCTGATCTTCGTCATGGTCTACGCGCTCGGCGACCCCGTCGCGGCCATGTTCGGAGACCGGACCCCCGACCCGGCCACCGCCGCCCAGATCCGGGAGTCCCTGCACCTGAACGACCCGCTGTGGAGCCAGTACCTGCAGTACATGGCGGGCATCTTCCAGGGTGACTTCGGCATGGCCTTCAACGGCCGGCCCGTCATCGAGCTGATGGGGGACGCCTTCCCCAACACCATCCAGCTCACCCTGGTCGCCTTCGCCATCGAGCTGGTGGTGGGCGTCACGCTCGGCGTCATCGCCGGCATGCGCCGCGGCCGCCTGATCGACACCGGCGTGCTGGTGCTCACGCTGATCGTGATCTCCATCCCGACCTTCGTCACCGGCTACCTGCTGCAGTACTTCGTCGGCGTGAAGTGGGGCCTCGCCTCCCCGTCGGTCTCCGCCGACGTGCGGTTCGACGAGCTGATCCTGCCCGGCATCGTCCTCGCGGGCGTCTCGCTGGCGTACGTGGCACGGCTCACCCGTACGTCCATCGCGGAGAACATCCGCTCCGACTACATCCGCACCGCCACCGCCAAGGGTCTGCCGCGCCGCCGCGTGATCAGCGTGCACCTGCTGCGCAACTCCCTGATCCCCGTCGTCACCTTCCTCGGCACCGACATCGGCGGCCTGATGGCCGGCGCCATCGTCACCGAGCGGATCTTCAACCTCCAGGGCGTCGGCTACCAGCTCTACCAGGGCATCCTGCGGCAGAACGCGCCGACCGTGGTCGGCTTCGTGACCGTGCTCGTGGTCGTCTTCCTCGCCGCCAACCTGCTCGTCGACCTGCTCTACGCGGTCCTGGACCCGAGGATCCGGTATGCCTGACGTGATCGACCCCACGGCCCACGCCCAAGCCGCCGTCGCGGCCTCCGAAGTCGTGCGGGACCAGCAACAGGACAAGGCCCGCTCCCTCTGGGGCGACGCCTGGCGGGACCTGCGGCGCAACCCGATCTTCTACATCTCCGCCGTTCTGATCCTCTTCCTGGTCGTCGTCTCGATCTGGCCGAGCATCATGACGAGCACCAGCCCGTACGCCTGCGACGTGTCCAAGTCGGCACAGGGCGCGGCCCCCGGCCACCCCTTCGGCTTCGACAAGCAGGGCTGCGACGTCTACGCGCGTACGGTCCACGGCGCCCGCGCCTCCGTCACCGTCGGCATCTGCACCACCCTGCTCGCCGCCGTCATCGGCTGCGTCATGGGCGGCCTCGCCGGCTTCTTCGGCGGCTGGTGGGACGCGCTGCTCTCCCGGATCGGCGACATCTTCTTCGGCATTCCGATCCTGCTCGGCGGCATCGTCTTCCTGTCCGTCGTCAAGGGCGGCTCGATCTTCACCGTCGTGCTGCTGATGGCGGTGCTCGGCTGGCCGCAGATCGCCCGTATCGCGCGCGGCGCGGTGATCACCGCCAAGCAGCAGGACTACGTGCAGGCGGCCCGCGCGCTCGGCGCGTCCACCCCGCGCATGCTGCTCCGGCACATCGCCCCGAACGCCCTCGCGCCGGTCATCGTCGTGGCGACCATCGCGCTCGGTACGTACATCTCGCTGGAGGCCACCCTGTCGTTCCTCGGCGTCGGCCTGAAGCCGCCGACGGTCTCCTGGGGCATCGACATCTCCCAGGCCGCCACCCAGATCCGCAATGCCCCGCACACCCTGCTGTACCCGGCAGGTGCGCTGTCGCTTACGGTGCTGGCGTTCATCATGCTCGGCGACGCGGTGCGCGACGCCCTCGACCCCAAGCTGCGCTGAGGGAGGCGTACGTGACCACCACCGAGAAGACCGCGGCCGTTCCCGAGCCGCGGACGCCGGAAGCGGCCGGAACGCCGCTGCTCCAGGTCCGTGACCTGCACGTCGAGTTCCACACCCGGGACGGCGTCGTGAAGGCCGTCAACGGCGTGAACTACAGCGTCAGCGCCGGCGAGACACTCGCCGTGCTGGGCGAGTCCGGCTCCGGCAAGTCCGTGACAGCGCAGGCGATCATGGGCATCCTCGACATGCCGCCGGCGAAGATCCCGCAGGGCGAGATCCTCTTCCGCGGCCAGGACATGCTGGCGATGTCCGGCGAGCAGCGCCGCAGGATCCGCGGCGCGAAGATCGCCATGATCTTCCAGGACGCGCTGTCGTCCCTGAACCCGGTGCTCTCCGTCGGCTACCAGCTCGGCGAGATGTTCCGCGTCCACCAGGGTCTGTCCAAGAAGGACGCGAAGGCCAAGGCCGTCGAGCTGATGGACAAGGTGAAGATCCCGGCGGCGAAGAACCGCGTCGGGGACTACCCGCACCAGTTCTCCGGCGGTATGCGCCAGCGCATCATGATCGCCATGGCGCTGGCCCTGGAGCCGGACCTGATCATCGCCGACGAGCCCACCACGGCCCTCGACGTGACGGTCCAGGCCCAGGTCATGGATCTGCTCGCGGAGCTCCAGCGCGAGTACAACATGGGTCTGATCCTGATCACCCACGACCTCGGCGTGGTCGCCGACGTCGCCGACAAGATCGCGGTGATGTACGCCGGCCGGATCGTCGAGAACGCTCCCGTGCGCGAGCTGTACAAGAACCCCGCGCACCCCTACACCCGCGGCCTGCTGGACTCCATCCCGCGCCTGGACCAGAAGGGCCAGGAGCTGTACGCGATCAAGGGTCTGCCGCCCAACCTGCTGAACATCCCCGGCGGCTGCGCCTTCCACCCGCGCTGCCCGAAGGCCCAGGACGTCTGCCGTACGGAGATCCCGGCCCTGGCCACGGTCGCCGACGACCGCGGCAGCGCGTGCCACTTCTGGAAGGAGACGCTCCATGGCTGAGCAGTCCGCCGAGCAGGCCGCGGGCGACCGCGAGCCCATCCTCCAGGTCCGCAACCTGGTCAAGCACTTCCCCCTCACGCAGGGCGTGCTGTTCAAGAAGCAGGTCGGCGCGGTCAAGGCGGTCGACGGGATCTCCTTCGACCTGTACCGGGGCGAGACGCTGGGCATCGTCGGCGAGTCCGGCTGCGGCAAGTCCACCGTCGCCAAGCTGCTGATGAACCTGGAGCGGGCGACCGCGGGCGAGGTCTTCTACAAGGGCGAGGACATCACCAAGCTGTCCGGCCGTGCCCTGAAGGCCGTCCGCCGCAACATCCAGATGGTGTTCCAGGACCCGTACACCTCGCTGAACCCGCGCATGACGGTCGGCGACATCATCGGCGAGCCCTTCGACATCCACCCCGAGGTGGCCCCGAAGGGCGACCGGCGGCGCAAGGTCCAGGAGCTGCTGGACGTGGTCGGCCTCAACCCCGAGTACGTCAACCGGTACCCGCACCAGTTCTCCGGCGGCCAGCGCCAGCGCATCGGCATCGCCCGCGGCCTCGCGCTCAACCCGGAGATCATCATCTGCGACGAGCCGGTCTCGGCCCTGGACGTCTCGGTCCAGGCCCAGGTGATCAACCTGATGGAGAAGCTCCAGGACGAGTACGAACTCTCCTACCTCTTCATCGCCCACGACCTGTCCATCGTCCGGCACATCTCCGACCGCGTCGGCGTGATGTACCTGGGCCGGATGGCCGAGATCGGCACCGACGAAGAGATCTACGAGCACCCGACGCACCCCTACACCCAGGCGCTCCTCTCGGCCGTCCCGGTCCCCGACCCGGAGGTCAGCGGCGCCCGCGAGCGCATCATCCTCAGCGGCGACGTCCCCTCCCCGGCCAACCCGCCCTCCGGCTGCCGCTTCCGCACCCGCTGCTGGAAAGCCCAGGACAAGTGCGCCGAGGAAACCCCCCTCCTCGCCATCCCCACCCCCTTCAAGAACACCGACTCCCCGGCGGCCCACCACTCGGCCTGCCACTTCGCCGAAGAAAAAGACGTGGTCGGAGCAGCCTGACCGCCCTACCCCGCCCCCCGAAGGCGCCCGAAGCATTCACGCTCCGGGCGCCTTCGCCTATCGCCGCCGTCCGCCTCCCTGTTCGGGTCCGCCGGGCCGCTGCGGGGGGACCTGTGGCCGAGAGGCCCCCGGCTTGGGAGAGTTACGGGGCTGCGCGGTGAACGACCGGCCTCCACCGCCGGACCGGCTCTTGGCAGCCTTGGCCACCGACCGGTTCGGCTGCTGAGCCGGGGTGCCGCCGGCGGAGTGCCGGGCAGCGGGGGCCGTGCTTTCGGCGCTCGGGGCCGGGCCCACCCACCGTTCGGGCACCTGGGATGCCTGGGTCACCGTTCCCGCCGCCCGGGCGCGGGCGTATGCCGCGCTCTGGTGGGCGACGGGCGCGAACCCGGGAGCGGCGTTCGCACTCTCGGAAGGGACCTGCCGCACCCCCATGGCACCCAGCTTGACCACGGTCTGCTGGTCGAAGACCTCTCGCGGCAGCTGCCAGGACGCCGCGCCGGTCACGTTCACCCGGTGTTCCCTGCCGTCCACCGGGAAGGTCAGCCCGTACCCCAGGTACTGCTGGTGTTCGTCGAAGAGCAGCGTCCCCCGGACCTCGGCACCCGCGTCGCGCACGCGCTCCGCGAGTTCCCGGGTGGCCGGCGGTAACGGATTCGTACGGCCGAGGCTGGCGACGTACCCGTCGGCGACCACCGCCGTCATATTGCCGTTCTCGTCCTTGAACGGCACCCGGAAGAGTGGCTTCCCGTCGGGTCCCGGCACGGTCTCGACCGCGCCCAGCCGGGTCTGCTTGATGTCGAGCCGGCCGCTCGTCATGTACGGAGAATCCTCGTGCGTCATCTCCAGGTACTGCACCTGGTGGTGGAGCGCGGGCGGGGCCTCGCCGCCCATGATGGTGACGCGCGCGTCCGGGTTCTCGCGCAGGATGATCTCGGCGTTGGCGACGCCGGTACCGCCGGAGCCGGCGACGATCCAGTGCTGGGCCGCCCGCGGATCGAAGCGGTTGTCGGCGACCTCGTCACCCAGCAGGGCGCGGCCCGGGGCCGCGGCACGCGCCTCTTCCCACTTCTGCGTCGCCTCCAGCGTCTGGAAGCAGTCACGTATGGCCCTGTCGTCCCCCAGCTGCTGCCGGATACCGGCCGCGTCCAGCACCCCGAGCACATCCGCCGCCCGGCCGCCCGAACGCTCCGTGTGAAGCAGCTGTTGCCGGACGGCCGCCGCACTCCGGGGGTCCACTCCCGCCAGCCCCTGTATGCGCTCGTCCAGAACACGAACGGCTTCGCCGAGACTCTCCACCCCTCGCAGACCTTCACTGGGGCTGTCCCGCGCGACGCCCGGCACCACCTCCGGCGTCAGGCCGGTGGCGATGATCGGCGCCCCGTCCACCTCGACACCGATGTGCCCGCCGCCGCTCTGGGGCTGGATCCGGACGACGAGTCTGCCGTCCGCGTCCACGCTCAACCGGCCGTACCCGTCCACCACCGGGCCCCGCACGGCCAGCTCGTCCTCCCAGGCGCGGGCCGCCTCGATCGGCACCCGTCCCGTGGGCGCGGTGTACGTGTGAGGGTCCTCCAGCCCTGCCTGCGCCATGTCCCGTGTCTGGTCGGCGGACTGCACGATGCCGGCGCCGGGATCCAGGTGCCACCGGCCGCGCGCGTCGATGAGCAATGCGTCGGGATCCCGCCCCGTCAGGCTGGCCCCGCCACCGATGATCACCTTCTGCGGTGGCGCCCAGCCGCCGTGCCGCAGCGCCGCGTCCCGCAACTGCTCCTCGGTGACGACGGTCCTCTCGGTACGCGCTGCCGCCCAGGCGGCGGCCTTCTCGCTCAACCGGCTCTGCGGCAACGGCAGCCCGTTCGCGTCGAGTCCGGGCAGCGGCACCGTAACGGACTGCCCGCCGACGAACGCCGCCACCCGCGTGGCACCCCGCGCCTCGGCCTCCGCCCGACGGTATGCGCTGAGCGCGGAGGCGTCGGCGGGGGAGAGGTGTTCGATGGGGCGGGCGAGTTCGCGCATGAGTCGCTTGGCCTGCGCCGACATATGGGGTGTCGCGTAATCGACGCGGATGTCCGCCGCGTCGGCTTCCCGTGCGACAGCCTCTGAGGCGTCGAGAGGCTGCGTCGGGCGAAGTCCGCATCGGTCGATCAGAGCGGAGAATGCCGTACGTGCCTGTTCCTGCTGCCCTGCCTCGGGTGTTGTACTGAAATGCCGCTCGGCCAACCAGTTCAGCTGGCCGATCTGTCCCCGGTCGGTGGCCGACAGGGTGCGGTCCACAGGCAGTTCCGGACCGCGCTGCAGCATGTCATTCATGACGGGGGCAAGCCCCGCGGCGGATCGCTCGCGGCAGGCGAGGAATTCACCGGTGCCATGCGAAAGCACTCGTCCCAGTTCGTTGAGCGGCACGCGGTCCGACACATGGATCATGTAGTGGTCGGACGTCGTGTTGACCAGCGTGCGCGCGACCATGCCGCCCGGGAGCGGCACTGCGTCCACCCAGACGGAGATCTCTTTGCCGGCTTCGTTCTGCGCGAGGAAGTACTTGCGGGGGTTCCTCTCGTCGGTCGACGTGAAGTCGCCCTGGTATCGGCCGACATGCTGCAGTACTTGCGGCAACAGCTGCTCGGCGGCCTCGAGCAGATCACGCTGACGTTCCCATGACCCCGACTGCTCGGGCATGCTCAGCAACAGCCTGGGATCGTATGCCCCGTCCACGCGCTCTCCCCCTGGTGACCTCAAGTCCCCTACGGTCGTGTGCGGCAGCGTATAAGGTCGTGATCATGCTGATAGCGCGTTCGTCACTGGAAGCTCACTTGTACATGGATCTGCACCCGTGCGAGTGCGGTGTGGCGGACTTCGCGCGGCAGCACAGTCTTCAGCAGCAGGGCGGTGCGATGGTGTCGGTGTACGAGGGTGTATGCGCCGGGTGTGGCCGTCAGCGCCGTTTCGTCTTCGAGATGGTCGATGAGCTGCCGCCTCCTCCGCCGGCCTTTGGCGGTCCGGAGCCGTCCCGGATCATTGACCCGGGGCAGTTCTTTGATGTATCCAACCGGATTTCCACGCGAATCGGACCACTTCTGTTGGAGACTCCGGAAGGCGAGCGGCGCAAGCACCGGCCTGCGGTGGCGTACTCGCTCGCCGCCGTGGAAGAGGTGCTGAAGTTCTTTCCCGACGGACAGGACAGGATCCCGGCGAGCGCTTTTACGTCGGAGCTGGGTAAGGCGCTCTATGCGAAGGATCCGGAAGATTTCTCCCGCGACCTGATCGAGTTCAACATCGAGCGCAAGCGCCGAATCCTCGCCGGCATCGACCGAGTCAGCCCGCCCCAGCCCTGACCCTCCCCCTCACTGGTCCATCCGGGTGCAGCGCCCGGGAGAGTGTCTGCTCTCCCGGGCGCTGTGTCGTTCTGTCGCGGCGGGTGCCGCTCTCGTGCGTTCGGGGGGAATGTGCGGCGTGGCGTGCTCGTACGGGGGAGGTACGGGTGCGAGGAAGCCTCCTATGGGCTGTTATGTGGCCTACGTACCTATTGGTCGGAGGAGGCACCGGATGCGTGGAGCCACCCGTGCGAAGTGGGCGGTGGGAACGGTGGCGGTCGCTCTCGTGGCGACGGCATGTGGTGGCGGGGGCGGCGGTGGTGGTGACGGGAAGGGGGTGCTCAGTTCGTCGTGGGGGGATCCGCAGAATCCGCTGGAGCCGGCCAATACCAATGAGGTGCAGGGCGGCAAGGTCCTGGACATGGTGTTCCGGGGGCTGAAGCGGTACGACCCGAAGACCGGCGAGGCCAAGGACATGCTCGCCCGGAAGATCGAGACCGAGGACCAGCAGAACTACACGGTCACGATCAAGAAGGGGTGGAAGTTCAGCAACGGGGAGCCGGTCACGGCGCAGTCGTTCGTGGATGCGTGGAATTACGGGGCGAATCTCGATAATAATCAGAAGAATGCTTACTTCTTCGGGTATATCGAGGGGTATGAGAAGGTGCACCCCGAGAGCGGGAAGCCGAGTGCGAAGACGCTCTCCGGGTTGAAGGTCAAGAATGACACCACGTTTACCGTGGCGCTCAATCAGAAGTTCTCGACGTGGCCGCAGACGCTGGGGTATCCGGCGTTCGCTCCGTTGCCGCGGGCGTTTTTCAAGGACCATGACGGGTGGCTGAAGAAGCCGGTCGGGAACGGGCCGTACAAGATCGAGTCGTACGACAAGGGTTCGGCCATGAAGCTCCGGAAGTGGAGCAAGTACAAGGGGCCCGACAAGGCCATGAACGGGGGTGTCGATCTGCGGGTGTACACCGACAACAACACCGCCTACACCGATCTGCAGGCCGGCAATCTCGATCTGACGGACGACATTCCGGCCGCGCAGCTGAAGAACGCCGAGGCGGATCTTGGTGATCGGTACATCAATCAGCCCGCCGGAATCATTCAGACCCTGACCTTCCCCATGTACGACCCGAAGTGGGGGACGCAGAAGATGGCCAAGGTACGGCAGGGGCTGTCCATGGCGATCGACCGCAAGACGATCACCAAGCAGATCTTCCAGAACACCCGCACCCCGGCCACCGACTGGACCTCGCCGGTGCTCAAGGCGGACGGCGGCTACAAGGCGGGCCTGTGCGGGGAGGCGTGCCAGTACAAGCCGGCCGAGGCGCGCAAGCTCATCAAGGAGGGCGGCGGGCTGCCCGGCGGCAAGGTCACCGTCACGTACAACGCCGACACCGGCTCGCACAAGGACTGGGTCGACGCGCTCTGCAACAGCGTCAACAAGGTGCTGAAGGACGACAAGGCGTGTGTGGGCAATCCGGTGGGGACGTTCGCGGATTACCGGAACCAGATTTCCGCGAAGAAGATGAAGGGGCCGTTCCGGGCCGGGTGGCAGATGGACTATCCGCTCATTCAGAACTTCCTCCAGCCGATGTACTACACCGGCGCCTCCTCCAATGACGGCAAGTACAGCAACAAGCAGTTCGACAAGCTGGTCGACGAGGCGAATGCCGAGCCCGACCAGCAGGCGGCGGTGAAGAAGTTCCAGGACGCGCAGCGGGTCCTGGTCAAGGACATGCCGGTGATCCCGCTCTGGTACCAGAACGGCAGCGGGGGATATACGGACCGGCTGAGCAACGTCCGGCTGAACCAGTTCAGCGTGCCCGTCTACGAGCAGATCAAGGTCGGCAGCTGACCCCATGGGACGCTATGTCATCCGGCGGCTGCTCCAGATGATCCCGGTGTTCATCGGCAGCACGTTCCTGATCTTCTTCATGGTGTACGCGCTCGGGGACCCGGTGGCCGCGATGTTCGGCGACCGCGCCCCCGACCCCGCCACCGCCGCGAGGATCCGCGAGGAACTCCTTCTCGACCAGCCGCTGTGGAAGCAGTACCTGCACTACATGGGCCAGATCTTCCGCGGGGACTTCGGCACCGCCTTCAACGGGCAGCCGGTCACCGAGCTGATGGGCACCGCCTTCCCCGTCACCCTGCGGCTGACCCTGGTCGCCATCGTCATCGAGATCGTCGTCGGCATCACGCTGGGGGTGCTGAGCGGGCTGCGCCGCGGGCGCGCGCTGGACACCTCGGTGCTCGTCTTCACGCTCGTCGTGGTGTCCATTCCGACGTTCGTCAGCGGCTATGTGCTGCAGTTCCTGCTCGGCGTGAAGTGGGGGTGGGTGACGCCGACCGCCTCCACCGACGCGTACCTGACCGAGCTGTTCCTTCCCGGCGTGGTGCTGGCGCTGGTCTCGCTGGCCTACGTCACCCGGCTGACGCGTACGTCGCTGGCGGAGAACGCGCGCGCCGACTACGTACGGACGGCCGTGGCCAAGGGCCTGCCGCGCCGCCGGGTCGTCACCCGCCACCTGCTGCGCAACTCCCTGATCCCGGTGATCACCTTCATCGGCACGGACATCGGCCAGCTCATGGGCGGCGCCATCGTCACCGAGCGGATCTTCAACATCCACGGCGTCGGCTTCCAGCTCTACCAGGGCATCCTGCGGCAGAACTCGCCCACCGTCGTCGGCTTCGTCACCGTCCTCGTCCTGGTCTTCCTCTTCGCCAACCTCGTCGTCGACCTGCTGTACGCCGTACTCGACCCGAGGATCCGCTATGCCTGAGAGCTACGTGCCCAAGGAGGCGGTCACGCACGGGGACGGCGCCACCACCGCCCTGGCGATGGCCGAGGCCGAGACCCTGGAGGGCGGCCGGAACGGACGGGGCGGCGGACGCCCCAACGGCAGGCCCCGCAGCCTGTGGGGCGACGCCTGGCGCGACCTGCGGCGCAACCCGGTCTTCCTGATCTCCGCGCTGATCATCCTCTTCCTCGTCGTGATCGCGATCTGGCCGCAGCTGATCACCGACGGGAACCCGTACCGCGCGGACCTCGCCAAGGCCCAGGAAGGCTCGGCCCCCGGCCACCCCTTCGGCTTCGACACCCAGGGCCGGGACGTCTACACCCGTACCGTCTACGGGGCGCGCGCCTCCATCACCGTCGGCGTCTGCGCCACCGCCGGCGCCGCGCTCCTCGGCAGCCTCCTCGGCGGCCTCGCGGGCTTCTTCGGCGGCTGGTGGGACGCGCTGCTCTCCCGGCTCGCCGACATCTTCTTCGGCATCCCCGTACTCCTGGGCGGCCTGGTCTTCCTCTCGGTCGTCACCAGCAAGACGGTCTGGCCGGTGGTCGGCTTCATCGTGCTGCTCGGCTGGCCGCAGATCGCCCGGATCGCCCGCGGCTCCGTCGTCACCGCCAAGCAGAACGACTACGTCCAGGCCGCGCGGGCGCTCGGCGCCTCCAACGGCCGGATGCTGCTGCGGCACATCGCCCCGAACGCGGTGGCCCCCGTCATCGTCGTCGCCACCATCGCGCTGGGCACGTACATCTCCCTGGAGGCCACGCTGTCCTACCTCGGCGCGGGCCTGAAGCCGCCCAACGTCTCCTGGGGCATCGACATCTCCACCGCCTCCACCTACATCCGCAACGCGCCGCACATGCTGCTGTATCCGGCGGGCGCGCTGTCGATCACGGTGCTGGCGTTCATCATGCTCGGCGACGCGGTGCGCGACGCCCTCGACCCCAAGCTGCGCTGACCCCGAGCCACGCTGAACCGAAGCTGCGCTGACCCCGAGCTGCGCTGACCCCGAGCTGCGCTGAGGAGACGGAGAGAGCCGATGGCCACCGCGACGAACCCCGACGCCGCGCCCGATCCCGGCGCGGCGTCGCCCGCGCTGCTCGACGTGCGCGACCTGTACGTGGAGTTCCGTACCCGGGACGGCGTCGCCAGGGCCGTCAACGGCGTCAGTTACCGCGTCGACGCGGGCGAGACGCTCGCCGTGCTGGGCGAGTCGGGCTCCGGCAAGTCCGTCACCGCGCAGGCCGTCATGGGCATCCTCGACTCGCCGCCCGGCTTCGTCACGGGCGGCGAGATCCTCTTCCGGGGACAGGACCTGCTCAAGGCCCCGCCCGAGGAGCGGCGCAAGGTACGCGGCGCCCGGATGGCGATGATCTTCCAGGACGCGCTGTCCGCGCTGAATCCGGTGCTCTCCGTCGGCGCCCAGCTCGGCGAGATGTACGAGGTCCACCAGGGCATGAAGCGGAAGGACGCGCGCGCCAAGGCGGTGGAGCTGATGGACCGGGTGAAGATCCCGGCGGCGCGCTGCCGGGTCGGCGACTACCCGCACCAGTTCTCCGGCGGTATGCGCCAGCGCATCATGATCGCGATGGCGCTGGCCCTGGAGCCGGACCTGATCATCGCGGACGAGCCGACGACCGCGCTGGACGTCACGGTGCAGGCGCAGGTCATGGACCTGCTGGCCGACCTCCAGCGGGAGTACGACATGGGGCTCATTCTGATCACCCATGACCTGGGGGTGGTCGCGGACGTCGCCGACCGGATCGCGGTGATGTACGCCGGGCGGATCGTGGAGCACGCGCCCGTGCACGACCTCTACCGCGCGCCGGCCCACCCGTACACCCGCGGCCTGCTGGACTCCATCCCGCGCCTGGACCGGAAGGGCCAGGAGCTGTACGCGATCAAGGGCCTGCCGCCGAGCCTGACCGCGATCCCGCCAGGCTGCCCCTTCCACCCGCGCTGCCCCCGGGCCCGCGACCGGTGCACCACGGACCGGCCGCCGCAGTACGACGTGGCGGCGGGCCGGACCAGCGCCTGCCACTTCTGGGAGGAGACCCTGCGAGACGAGGAGCCGCCGCATGACCGCTGAGGCCACCGAGGCCATTCTCGAAGTGCGCGACCTGGTCAGGCACTACGCGCTGACCCAGGGCATCGTCCTGAAGCGGCAGGTCGGCGCGGTCAAGGCGGTCGACGGGGTCTCCTTCGACCTGCGCAAGGGCGAGACGCTGGGCATCGTGGGGGAGTCGGGCTGCGGGAAGTCCACCGTCGCCAAGATGCTGGTCGGCCTGGAGCGGCCGACCGCCGGGGCGATCCGCTACCACGGCGAGGACATCACCGCGCTGTCCGGGCGGGCCCTGAAGGCCGTTCGCCGCAACATCCAGATGGTGTTCCAGGACCCGTACACCTCGCTCAACCCGCGGATGACGGTCGGCGACATCATCGGGGAGCCGTACGACATCCACCCGGAGGTGGCGCCGAAGGGCTCGCGGCGCCAGAAGGTCCAGGAGCTGCTGGACGTGGTGGGGCTGAACCCGGAGTACGTGAACCGCTATCCGCACCAGTTCTCCGGCGGGCAGCGGCAGCGCATCGGCATCGCGCGGGGGCTGGCGCTGCGGCCCGAGATCATCGTCGCCGACGAACCGGTCTCCGCGCTGGACGTCTCGGTCCAGGCGCAGGTGGTGAACCTGCTGGAGCGCCTCCAGAACGAGTTCGACCTGAGTTACGTCTTCATCGCGCACGACCTGTCGGTGGTGCGGCACATCTCGGACCGGGTGGCGGTGATGTACCTGGGCCGGATCGTGGAGACCGGCACCGAGGACGAGATCTACGGGCACCCCACGCATCCGTACACGCAGGCGCTGCTGTCCGCCGTGCCCGTACCGGATCCCGAGGCGCGGGAGCACCGGGTGGGGGCACCTCCCGGCGGTGGCCGGGGGAGGATCCTGCTCGACGGGGACGTGCCGTCGCCGGCCGATCCGCCGTCGGGGTGCCGGTTCCGCACGCGGTGCTGGAAGGCGCGCGAGGTCTGTGCCGAGGTCGTTCCTCCGTTGGCCGTACCCGAATGGTTCGCGGGGGCCGCGGGGCCGGCGCACCCCTCCGCGTGCCACTTCGCGGAGGAGCGCCACGTCGTGCCGAGCGAATAGGCGGCCGGGCGGGGCGGGGGTACCCCTGAGCCCCGGTGGCCGACTGCCGCGCCGTCGTGGCCGGTCGCGCAGTTCCCCGCGCTCCTGACGGGGCGCGGGGACCTGCGCGGGCAACCGGCGCGGCGGGAAAGACCGCCACGGCCCGGACCACCGCGGCGGTGGGAACAGGCCTCGCGAGGGACCGCGGTGGGGTCAGGCCTCCTTCGAAGGACCTCCTGTGTCCTCGATCGCCGCCAGGGCCGGGTCGAGGACGATGTCCTCGCCGCGGGCGGCGAGCGTCGGCTCCTCGGGGAAGTGGCAGGCCGTCAGGTGGCCCGCGGCGTTGCCGGCGATCTGGAGCAGCGGCGGCTCCTCCGTCGCGCACTTCTCCTGCGCCTTCCAGCAGCGGGTGCGGAAGCGGCAGCCGGAGGGCGGGTTGACCGGCGAGGGCACGTCGCCCGCGAGCCGGATGCGCTCGCGCTGCTCCTCGTCGTCCTCGGTGAACTTCGCCTCCGGTACCGCGGAGAGCAGCGCGTGCGTGTACGGGTGGCGCGGGCGGGTGTAGATGGAATCGCGGTCGCCGACCTCGACGATCTTGCCCAGGTACATCACCGCCACCCGCTGGCTGAAGTGCCGGACGATCGCCAGGTCGTGGGCGATGAAGAGGAACGCGATGCCCAGCTCCCGCTGGAGCTCCTGGAGGAGGTTGACGACCTGGGCCTGGATGGAGACGTCCAGCGCGGAGACCGGCTCGTCGGCGATGATCAGCTTCGGTTCCAGGGCGAGCGCGCGGGCCACGCCGATGCGCTGCCGCTGGCCGCCGGAGAACTCGTGCGGGAAGCGGTTGTAGTGCTCCGGGTTGAGGCCGACGGTCTCCAGCAGCTCGCGGACCTTCTTCTCGCGGCCGCCGGGCGGGTTGATCCCGTTGATCTCCATCGGGCCGCCGATGATGGTGCCGACGGTCTGCCGCGGGTTCAGCGAGGAGTACGGGTCCTGGAAGATCATCTGGATCTCGGACCGGACCGGCGCGAGCTGCTTGCGGTTCGCGTGGCTGATGTCGCGGCCGCGGTAGGAGATCTTGCCGCTGGTGGGCTCCAGCAGCCGGGTCAGCAGCCGGCCCGTGGTGGACTTGCCGCAGCCCGACTCGCCGACCAGGCCGAAGCTCTCGCCGGCGTGCACGGTCAGGTCGACCCCGTCGACCGCCTGCACCGCGCCGATCGTCCGCCGGATCGGGAAGCCGCCCTTGATCGGGAAGTGCTTGGTCAGGCCCTCGGTGACCAGCAGCGGTTCGCCCGCGGGGGCGGCGTCGCGGGGGGCGGGGAGGGTGACGTCTTTCGTTTCACTCATGATGGTCGTCGCTCCCTAGCCCAGCCGGGGCTTGATCTGCTCGGTGAAGAAGGTGTGTTTCTGCTCGGCCGTGAGGTGGCAGGCCGAGGCGCGCCCCGGTGCCAGCGGCGGCCGCTCGTCCGCGCAGCGGGTGCCGCCCACCTCGGAGGTGAACGCGCAGCGCGGGTGGAAGGGGCAGCCGCTCGGCGGGGTGAGCAGGCTCGGCGGGGCGCCGGGGATCGGGTGCAGCGGCTCGTCGACGCTGGCCGACAGGCGCGGCATCGAGCCGAGCAGGCCCCAGGCGTACGGGTGCTGCGGCTCGGTGAGGATGTCCCGTACCGTGCCGCGCTCGACGGCCCGGCCCGCGTACATCACCAGCAGCTCGTCGGCCATGTCGGCGACGACGCCCAGGTCGTGGGTGATCAGGATGATCGCCGACCCGAACTCCTGCTGGAGGTCCTTGAGGAGGTCCAGGATCTGCGCCTGGACGGTCACGTCCAGCGCGGTGGTCGGCTCGTCGGCGATGAGCAGCGCGGGGTTGCAGACCAGCGACATGGCGATCATGGCGCGCTGGCGCATGCCGCCGGAGAACTGGTGCGGGTAGTCGTCCACCCGCAGGTTCGGCTGCGGGATGCCGACCTTGGTCAGCATCTCGATGGCGCGCTGCCGGCCCTCGCGCTTGCTCGCGCCGGTGTGCTTGATGAACGGCTCGGCGATCTGCCGGCCCACCGTGTAGTACGGCGACAGCGCCGTCAGCGGGTCCTGGAAGATCATCGCCATCTTGTTGCCGCGGAGCTTCTGCAGCGTGCGCTCGCCGGCGCCGGTCAGCTCCTGGCCGTCCAGCGTGATCTCGCCGGCGATCTCGGTGGAGGCGGGGTTGTGCAGGCCCAGCACGGCGAGGTTGGTCACCGACTTGCCGGAGCCGGACTCGCCGACGATGCCGAGCGTGCTGCCCTTCTCCAGGTCGAAGGAGAGCCCGTCGACGGCCTTGACGATGCCGTCCTCGGTGGAGAACCGCACGTACAGGTCGCGCACGGACAGGAAGGGGTCCGACCCGGTCGGGACCGGTGCGCCCTCGGTCTTGGTGAGTGTGGTCACTGGTGGCTCTCCTAGGACAGGCGCACGCGCGGGTCGATGAACGCGTAGGCCGCGTCGACGATGATGTTGAAGAGGACGATGAACGTCGCCGCGAACAGCATCACGCCCATGACCATGGGCAGGTCGGTGTCCTGTACGGACTTCACCGCGAGTGTGCCGAGGCCCGGCAGGGCGAAGGTCTGTTCCGTGATCATCGCGCCGCCGAAGAGCGACCCGAGGTCGATGCCGAAGATGGTGACGATGGGGATGAGCGAGCCGCGCCAGGCGTACCGGAAGAAGACCGTTCCCCGCGTCATGCCCTTGGCGCGGGCGGTACGGACGTGTTCCTCGGCCAGCTGCTCGATCATGGAGGAGCGCGCCATACGGGTGTACTGCGCGGTGAAGATGATCGACAGCACGCACCAGGGGATCAGCAGGCCCATGAACCAGGCCCCTGGATTGTCCGTGAAGTTCACGTACTTGGGCTGCCCCAGGATCTCCAGGTTGTACACCAGCAGAGCCAGCACGATCGGGCCGATGAAGTAGATCTGCATCGAGCTCAGCACCAGTGAGGCGGAGCTGAAGAACTTGTCGAGCAGCTTGCCCTGCTTCCAGGCGGCGAGCATGCCGGTGCCCAGGCCGACCGTCAGGAAGACCGCGGCGGCGCCGATGGTCAGCGAGATCGTGGTCGGGAAGCGGTCGACGATGGTGTTCCAGACAGGATCGCCGTTGGCGAACGAGTAGCCGAAGCAGGGGGCCGGGCAGGGCCCCTGGGCGAAGTCGCGCCCGGTCACGATGCCGGACATGAAGTCCCAGTACTGAACCGGGATCGGCTTGTCCAGACCGAGGTTCTTGTGAATCAGGGCGACGGCGTCCGGCGTGCAGTTCTTTCCGCAGGCCAGCAGCGCGGGATCCCGGGGGGCGGCGAAGAACAGGAAGAAGGTGAACGCGCTGATCAGCAGCAGGATCACGATCGCGCCGAGGGACCGGCGGAAGAGGAAACGAAGCATGGCAGATCGCAGCTCTCGTGGGGCAGCGGAAGGAGGTGGGTGGGGACCGCGCGGTGTGCCCGTCCGGTCCGGACGGGCACACCGGGCGCCAGGGTTACCGGCGCGAGGGCACGGTTACTTCTTGAGGAACAGCTTCGTCGGGTCGACACCGCTGATGATGTCGTTGTTCACGACGCCGCCGACCTTGGAACCGTGCAGCTGGATCTGCTTGTAGTAGAAGGTCGGGATCGCCGGCAGGTCCTCCTTGAGGATCTTCTCGTTGAGCTTGAACCACTCCTCGGACGCCTTCTCCTGGTCCGACATCTTGGAGATGCGGTCCATCTCCTTGCTGACGGCCGGGTTGTTGTAGTGCGAGTAGTTCGGCGAGCCGTCCTGGATCTGCCGGCCGTCCATGGTGGGCGGCAGCACGGTCGAGGCGCTCGGCCAGTCGGCGCCCCACGCGGAGGCGTAGATGTCGAACTTGTTGTCGACCTTGCCGATCACGTCGTAGTACGTGTCGGAGGGCAGGTCCTTCGGCTGGACGTCGAAGCCGGCCTTCTTGAGGTTGTCGACGATGGAGACCGAGTACTTCTGCGGCTCCGGCGCGTTCATGTAGGCGAAGGTGATCTTCATGCCGGTCTTGCCGGCTTCCTTCAGGAGCTTCTTCGCCTTCTCGATGTCGCCCAGCGGCTTCTTCAGCTTGCCGTAGGGGTCGACGTCCTTGTAGCCGGTGACCGTCGGGCTGATGTAGCTGCCCGCCAGCTCGCCGCCGCCCGGCGTGCCGTACGCGTCCAGGACGGCCTGCGTCGGCATCGCGTAGGCGAGGGCCTCACGGACCTTCTTGTCCTTGATCCGCTTCATGTTGAAGTTGATGACGCCGACGTAGGGCTGGTAGCCGTCGATCGAACGCTTCTTGACCTTGGGGTCGTTGGTCACGGTCTGCATGCTGGCCGCGTCGACCTGGTTGCTGAAGCTGACCGCGTTCTGGTTGTCGGCGTTGTCCGCGATCAGACGCTGGGTCGAGTCCGGGAAGGACACACCGAACTGGATGTCGAACTTGTCGACGTACTGGTGGCGCGAGTTGTCGGTGTTCGCGTCCCACTCGGTGTTCTTGACCAGCGTCATGCCCTTGCCGGACTTGAAGGACCCCGGCTTGATCTTGTACGGGCCCGAGGACTGCGGGGCCTTGTCGTACTTCTCCTTGGTGTCCTTCTTCTCCTGCACCGCGGCGTAGCCGGCCATGGCCAGGGCGTACGGCAGGTCCGGGTGCGGCGTCTTGAAGTGGAAGACGATGGTCTTGTCGTCCGGCGTCTCCAGGACGCTGTCCGGGAGGTGCTTCCCCTTGTACGGACCGTCCTTGAGGAGCTTGCGGTAGTCGGTGGAGTCCGCCAGCCACTGCTGGACGAAGTACGGGCCGTCCGTGATGAACGGTGCGAACTGCCGCTCGAAGGTGTGCCGGATGTCCTTGGCCGTGATCGGGGAGCCGTCCTCCCACTTCACGTTGTCCTTGAGCGTGTACTTCCAGGTCTTGCCGCCGTCGGAGGACTGGCCGCTGTCCGTGGCGAGGTCACCGACGATGGTGTACTTGCCCTTGTTGTCCATGTGGTACGACGTCAGCTTGCGGAAGAGCAGCGTGGCGAGCGCGCCCTCGTCGCTGACGTAGATCTGCGCCGGGTCCAGGTGCGAGAAGGTGTCGCGCTGGTAGACCTTGAGGGTGCCGCCCTTCTGCGCGCCCGGCACCTCCTCGGCCTTGCCCTTGGACGCCGCGGCGTCGCCGAACGCGATCTGGGAGCGCTGCGCCTCGGCGCCGGAACGTTCGTTGGCGTTGTCCCCGCCGCCGGCGCCCGCGCCGCTGCTGCACGCGGTGAGGACCAGGGCGCCGGCTGCCAGCGCGACCAGGGTGGCGTGAGTTCTGCGCGTACGGTTGCTGCTCATGACGGTAAATGCACCTGCCTGTCGTTGATCCGATGCTGCTGCCTGACTCATGCGATGCCGGGGTGGCAGCACCCCCCATGGAACGGATCTCATCGAGCCCGCTTCGGGTCGAAAGCGTCCCGGACCGAATCCCCGAGCAGGTTGAAGGCGACAATGAAGAGGACCATCGCCACACCCGGGAAGAACAAGTACGTGATGTCGTTGCGGTAGTAGTCGGCGGCGTTCGCGAACATCCGGCCCCAGTCCGGGGTGGGCTCGACGTAGCCGACGCCCAGGAAGGACAGGCCCGCGATGGACGTCACGAAGTTCGGGAGCATGTACGTCGTCTGGACCAGGATCGGCGTCACGACGTTCGGCAGCAGCTCGCGGCGGATGATGCGGGCCGGTGAGGCGCCGGAGACCTTCGCGGCCTCGATGAACTCCCGTTCTCTCAGCGAGAGCACCTGTCCGCGGAGCAGGCGGGCCAGGCTCATCCAGCCCAGGAACCACATCACCAGGATCAGGATGGTCGCCCGCAGCCAGGTCGGCATGGCGTCCTCGGGGGCCACGAAGATGGCGGCCACGACGGGAACGAAGGCGACGAAGAACAGCTGGTTCGGGAAGGCCATCAGCAGGTCGGTGGCCCGGCCGATGAAGTAGTCGATCTTGCCGCCGAAGTAACCGGCCGCCACACCCAGCACGATGGCGGTGAGCACCGAGGCGATGGTGATCGCGACCGCGGTGAAGAGCGTGGTGCGGATGCCGTAGACGAGCTGCATGAACACGTCGCGGCCCAGGGTCGGTTCGATGCCGAACCAGAAGTCGCCCGAGATGCCGCCGTTGGGCTGGGTCGGGTAGCCGTTGGTCAGCAGGCCCGGCGTGAGCATGCCGTACCGCGTGTAGGGGTCCTTGCCGTACAGCGCGGAGATGACCGGGGCCAGCAGACCGACGGCGAAGAAGAAGATCACGACATAGGCGCTGATCACTCCGGTGCGGTCCCGCTTGAACCTGGCCCACATCAATTGGCCCGGCGAACGGCCGACCAATTCGCCGCCCTTGCGGTCCTTTCCCTTGCTCAGCCCGTCGGGTCCAAGTCCTGGGGTGTCGGTCTTGGAAACCGCGGTCTGGGATGGACTAGTCATCGCGAAGTGCCCCCGCGCCGAGTTCTCTTGGAACATGAAGCGGCACAGAGTCGCACCGCTGGTTGAGCGGACTTTCGCAAGTGATTTACGGCGGAGTCAAGAGTCTGCGGACCGACCGTAGCCAGCTTGTTCGCTTCTTGAGCGAAGATTGCGCAGATTGACGCCCGGGCGTGCTTGACAGGTATGGAAGGTGTACGGCATGGGCGACATATCGTCCCCAACATCCTTAACATGAAGGACACTTGGCCGTCGCAGTACCGATATACGAACGCGCCATCCTGGACAGCGTACGGCCGTGCGGGTGCCGTGGACCGGCCGGGGAGACCGAACGTCTCCCCGGCCGGTCGTTTTTCGTCCGGCCCCGCCGCACGTCCGCGTGCACATATCCATGCGGGGCGGCCGGGGATTCCTGGTACTAGGAGAGACCCAGGCTCCGCTTGAGGAATGCGACTTGCAGAAGAAGCAGGTTTTCGGCCACCTGTTCCTGCGGCGTCATATGGGTCACGCCGGACAGCGGCAGTACTTCGTGCGGGCGGCCGGCGGCCAGCAGCGCGGAGGAGAACCGCAGAGAATGCGCCACCACCACGTTGTCGTCCGCCAGCCCGTGCACGATCATCATCGGCCGGTGCTGCTCGGCTGCGCCCGACAGACCCTCGTCGGTGACCAGGGAATTCCGCACGTAGGAGGCAGGGTCCTCGGCCGGGTGGCCCAGGTACCGCTCCGTGTAGTGCGTGTCGTACAGCCGCTGGTCGGTCACGGGCGCGCCCACCACCGCCGCGTGGAAGACGTCCGGGCGGCGCAATGCGGCCAGTCCGGCGAGGAAGCCGCCGAACGACCAGCCCCTGATGGCCACCCGGTCCAGGTCCAGCGGGAATTGCTCCGCCAGCGCGTGCAGCGCGTCGACCTGGTCCTGGAGCACCACGTCGGCGAGCTGCCCCGAAATGGCCTTCTCCCAGGCGGGGGAGCGGCCCGGGGTGCCCCGGCCGTCCGCCACCACCACGGCGAAGCCCTGGTCGGCGAACCACTGCGAGGTGAGGAAGACGTTGTGGGCGGCGAGTACCCGCTGGGCGTGCGGGCCGCCGTAGGGGTCCATCAGGACCGGCAGCGGCCCGTCCCCCTCCTGGTAGCCGGTCGGCAGCAGCACGGCACAGGGGATGTCCCGCTCGCCCGCCGTCACGAACCGCGGCCGGGCGGTGAGCACCGGCGTCTCGGCGTACGAGGGGATCTCGGCGAGCCGGGTCTCCTTGCCGTCGGCGGCCAGCCGCAGCACCTCCACCCGCGCCCCGGGCCGGTCCGCGCTCATGTGCGACACGACCGCGGTCTCGCCCACCCGCACCGCGGAGGAGTACGAGGCGTAGGGGCGTTCCGTCACCCGCTCCCAGCCGCCCTGGTCGCCGCTGCCCCGGTACCAGGCCCGGTAGATCCCGACGTCGTGCAGATCCTCGGCGCTCGCCGAGAACAGGACATCTTCCTGGCCGATATCGAGCACCGCGCGCACGTGCAGCGGCGCGGACGTCAGCGGCCGGTCCCCGACGAAGAGCTTGCGCGCGCCGCCCTCGTCGGCGATCCGCACCAGCCGCCGGTCCGGCGTCCAGGCCGGCACGCCCGGATACGGCTCGACCCACACCGGGTCCTCGTCGGCGTGCACCAGCCGGGTGGCGCCGGTCTCGGTGTCGACGGCCAGATAGCGCTGCGACCGCTGGTCACGGGACTGGACCAGGAGCAGCGGTGGGCCGGCCGCCGACCAGTGCACCCGGGCCAGGTAGGGGTAGCGTTCGCGGTCCCAGACGACGTCCGTGCGCTCCCCGCTCAGGTCCAGCAGGGCGAGGCCGACCTCGGCGTTGGGGGTGCCGGCGGCCGGGTAGGCCACCTCGGCGGGCGCCTTGTCCGGGTGCGCCGGATCGGCGATCCACCAGCGGCGTACGGGGGAGTCGTCGACCCGCGCGGCCAGCAGCCGCTCGCTGTCGGGCGACCACCAGAAGCCGCGGTACCGGCTCATCTCCTCGGCCGCGATGAACTCCGCGAGGCCCCAGGTGACGTTCGGCCCGTCCGGTGCCGCCAGCGCGCGGTCGCCGTGCGCCGCTCCGTCGCCGTCCGCCGTGCCGTCACCCGTCACGGGCACGACCCGCAGCGCGCCCTCCGCGACATACGCCACATACCGGCCGTCCGGGGACGGGCGGGGGTCCACCACCGGCCCCGGCACGGGCAGTTCGCGGCAGGTGCCGGCCCGCAGCTCGGAGACGAACAGCCGGCCGGAGAGCGGGAAGGCGGCCAGCTCCACGGCCGCGTCGGTGGCGTACCCGACCACGCCGCCCGAACCCTCCCGGGTCCGCTCGCGGCGCGCCTTCTCCTCCGGGGACAGTTCCTCGTCGGCGCCGCCCAGCAGCTCCGCCGGGTCGGCGGCGGCGTACTCGCGCCCGGCGTCAAGGTCAAGGACCCACAACAGATTCGCCCGATCGGTGCCTGATCGGGAGCGGAGGAAGGCGACGCGCGTACCATCCGGCGAAACGCTGAAGCCGCGCGGTACGCCCAGGCTGAAGCGCTGGGTGCGCGCGTGCTGCCGGGGAAATGAGAGCTGTCCGGTCATGCGGTCGAGCGTAAGGGCCCCGGGGCTCACGGCAGCCGCACTCGTCAAGATCGTGTGCGCCCCCACTCTGCACCCGTGCACCGGCATATGCGCGCGGATCGATAGTTATGATCGCTGAGGCGTGTGGGTATGGAGCCATTGGCCAAAGCGGCCCGGGCCCTGCCCGCCCAATCCCGTTCCGTCCGTGCGTACTTGGAGGTGACCGCCGTGGCACTCTCGATTTCGGCGGTGGTGCTGCTGGCGATCATCGTCTTCCTGCTGGTGAAGAAGTCAGGCTTGAAGGCGGGCCATGCAGTCGTCTGCATACTGCTGGGGTTCTACATCGCCAGCTCGTCGATCGCGCCGACCATCAGAGAGTTCACCACCAATGTCGCGGGGATGATCGGCGGCATCAAGTTCTGACCCCGACTCCACGGGCCCGCGCGGTACGGCCGCCCGCGCCCGTGGCTCCACCACCCGCCCGGCCGTGACGGGCGGACGAAGCGCCCGACCGGGTGGATCACCCGGTCGGGTTCTCCGTGCCGTGCGTACGACTCGTACGCTGTCCTCATGTCCGAGCTTCCCGCCCGCCGTCTGCTCCTGGTGCACGCGCACCCCGACGACGAGTCGATCAACAACGGCGCCACCATGGCCAGATATGCGGCCGAGGGTGCCCTCGTCACCCTGGTGACCTGCACGCTGGGTGAGGAGGGCGAGGTGATCCCCGCCGATCTCGCCCATCTGGCCGCCGACAAGGACGACGTGCTCGGCCCGTACCGCAGCGGCGAACTGGCCGCGGCCATGGCGGAGCTGGGCGTCACCGACCACCGCCAGCTCGGCGCCCCGGGCCGCTACCGCGACTCCGGGATGATGGGCGCGCCGCAGAACGACCGCCCGGACGCCTTCTGGCAGGCCGACCTGGACGCGGCCGCCGGAGACCTGGTCGAGGTCGTCCGCGAGGTCCGCCCGCAGGTCCTGGTCACCTACGACCCGGACGGCGGGTACGGCCACCCCGACCACATCCAGGCCCACCGGGTCGCGATGCGCGCGGCAGACCTGTCCGCCGACCCCGCCTTCCGGCCGGAGCTCGGCGCGCCCCACGCGATCGAGAAGATCTACTGGAACTGCAACCCGCGCTCCGTGGTCGAGGAGGGCTTCGAGCGGCTGCGCGCCGCCGGAATGTCCTTCCCCGGCGTGGCCGACGTGGACGACGTGCCGGGCGTGGTGGCGGACGCGGAGGTCACGGCCTCGATCCCGGCCACGCCGGAGTACAGCGCGGCCAAGGCCGCCGCGATGCGCGCGCACGTCACCCAGATCTCGGTCGACGGCCCGTTCTTCGCGCTCTCCAACGACCTCGGACAGCCGCTGATCAGCGGTGAGCACTACCGGCTCGTGCGCGGCACGTCCGGCGCGAAGGACGGCGAGCGGGAGGACGACCTGTTCGCCGGCGTACGGACGAAGGACGGGCCGGAGACGGCGGCGGAGCGGTCGGAGGCACGGCGATGAGCGGCAACGACGACGCGAACAAGCGCAGCAGGGCGGCCGGCGGAGGCGCCGGGAAGTCCGCCGACGCGGCGCCGCGGCCGGAGACCCCGCCCGCCGGCGCGCTGAAGGCCGGGCTGTACGTCCTGCTGTTCGTCCTGGGCGCGCTGACCGCGGTGGCCGGCGCGCTGGTGCAGGGGGCGTGGTTCCCCGGCGGGCTGCTGCTCGCGCTGGCGGGCGCCGCCGCGCTGTTCACCGGCGGCGCGCGGGCGGCCGTCTCGGTCGTCGGGGCGCTGGTCCCGGCCGCCGGCTGGCTGATCACGGTGATCGGCCTCAGTACGACGCGCGCGGAAGGCGACTTCGTCTTCGGCGCCGGCCTCGGCGCGTACGCCTTCCTGCTGGGCGGCATCGCCGTCGCTGTGATCTGCACCACGGCGTCGATGGGCCGCTCCGCGAACCTGGGTGCGGCCCGTCGTGGCATGTGACGGGCCGTCCGAGGCCGTTGTTCCGCGGTGCGTGCGGACGTCCGTACGGGGAGCGTTCTCACACACCCCGATACCCCGCACGCGCCGGACAGTATGGTGGTGCGCGCCGCCGAGCCGCCCAAGCACGTCGATGACGAGCGGCGGAGCCAACCGGGAGATCCTGCTTTGAGTCGTGAATCTGAGAGTTCGTCCTCCGGGCCCCAGGGGCGCGGCGCTGCCGCCTACCCCTCGGGTACCCCGCCGTACGGGCCCCGCCAGGGCGACGCCGACGAGGCGGTAGCAGCGCGGTCGGAGGAGCCCAAGACCGAGACCACGCTGACCACGCGCATCAAGATCAACATTCCGGGATCGCGGCCGATCCCGCCGGTCGTGGTGCGCAAGCCGGTCGGCGAGGACACCGCCGCGAACGGCGCCGACGGGGCGCAGGGCGGCCGTGCCGGTGCCGAGCGCACCGGCAGCACGCCGCGGCCCCGCCCGCAGGCGGCGCCCGCCGCGCCCGCCGAGAGCGCGCCCGAGGAGAAGAAGGAGTCCGCGGGCTCGTCCGCCACGAGCGACTGGTTCGCGCCGCGCCGGCCCAAGCGGTCCGCGGGCGGCCAGGCCGCGCCGCAGGGCGGCACCCCGGCCGGCGGCGTTCCGGCCGGCGGCGGCCAGGGCCCCGGTGCCGGTCAGGGCCCCGGTGCCGGGCAGCGCCCGGGTCCCGCCGACCGGCCGGCACAGCAGGGTCCGGGCCAGGACTCCGTCCTGCCGTACTTCTCCGACGGACCCGCGGCGCCCGGTGGCGGCGGTCCGGCGGGCCCCGGCGGCCCCACCCCCGGCGCGCCCGGACCGTCGGGTCCGACGACCGGCCCGGCCACCGGTGACCTGTCCTTCCCGCCGGCCGCCCCCGGCGGCGACCGGCAGCGCTCCGGCCTGGAGGCGCTGGCGGCGGGCGAGACGCTGCCGCCGGCCAGCCTCACCGGCGAGCGGCCGGGCGGCGAGCAGACCGGTGGCGCGCTGCACGGCGGCCCGTTCGCCGGTGGTGCGCTGACCGGTGGTGCCACCCCGCCGCCGAGGAGCGACGACACCGCCGAGCTGACCCCGCAGCCGCCGGCCGGCGCGGTGGGCCCGGTCGCCGGTGCGGACGGCCGCACCTCCAGCGACACCCTCGTCAGCGGCATTCCCACGGTCTCCGCCGACGGCCCGGCGCCGTGGCAGGCCGCCCCGCAGCACGCGGCCGGCCCGGCGGAGGCCGAGGCGCCGGACGCGCCCGCCGCGCCGAAGCCCAAGCCGCGCACGAAGATCCCCGAGCCGATCAACCCGCCCAAGAAGGGCCGGAACAAGCTCGTCCTCGTGCTCGGCGGCGTCGTCGTGCTCGCGGGCGTGGCCTACGGCGCCGGCCTGCTGCTGGACCACTCCGACGTACCGGGCGGCACCACGGCGCTCGGCGTCGACATCGGCGGCACGACCAAGGAACAGGCCACCGAGAAGCTCGACGCGGCGCTGAAGGACACCAGGACCGCGCCGCTGAAGCTGACCGTCGACGGGCAGCCGCAGACCCTGCTCCCCGGCAAGGCGGGCCTGGACATCGACACCCAGGCCACCGTCCGGGGCGCGGCGGGCCGCGACTACAACCCGGTCTCCGTGATCGGCTCGCTGTTCGGCGGTGCCCGTACGGCCGAGCCCTCGATGATCGTCGACGACGAGAAGCTGGACATCGCGCTGAAGTCGGTGGCCGGCGAGCAGGGCGCGGCCAAGGACGGCGGCATAAACTTCGTCGCCGGCAAGGCCGTCCCGCACTACGGCAAGCCGTACAAGTCGATCGACGTCGACGCGGCCAAGCAGAAGGTCACGCAGGCGTACAAGGACCGGCTCGCCGGCGGCGCCGGGCAGCCGGTGGCGCTGAAGACCAGCATGCAGCAGCCGACGGTCCCGGACTCCGAGGTGAACCGGGCGCTGAAGTCCTTCGCCAAACCGGCGATGTCCGGACTGATCACGGTACGGACGGACGCGCAGCACACGGTGTCCTTCAGCCCCGAGAAGTCCATCCCGAAGTTCGTTTCGATGCGGCCCGTCGACGGCAAGCTGGTCGAGTACTACGACCGGCCGGCGCTGAAGGCCCTGTACGGCGAGACGTTCGAGGGCGTCATGGTCACCAAGGGCGACGGCTCCAAGAAGCCGGTCAGCGTCGAGGAGGTCGCGAGCGCGGTCGGCCAGGCGCTCCGCGGCACCACCCCGGCGCAGCGGGTCGTCACCATCCCGACGAACCCGAACTGACCCGCGGCGTACGAAGCGAGGGGAAGCCCCGGCGGCACCGGCCGCCGGGGCTTCGCACGGCTGTCCGTACGTCTCCCATGACATCTGTCATCCCGTTCTCACGACGCACGGCACTGCCGCCGCGGGGCCCCGAACGGCGACGCTCGATGCCATGACGACCACAGAAACCACCGCGGCCGACACCGGTCACCGCGCCGGCCGGCGGCCCGTGGTCGGTTTCACGGGGGTCAGCAAGAGCTACGGCACGGTACGCGCCGTCTCCGACCTCTCCCTGGAGCTGCACCCGGGCGAGACCGTCGCCCTCCGCGAGGGGGGCGTGCTGCGCCGTGGCCGGTGGCGCCACCAACGCCGAGATCGCGCAGGCCCTGCACTTCTCCCGGGGCACCGGCCGCAATGACCTCTCCACCGCCATCCAGAAGACCGGCGCCCGCAACCGCGCCGAGGCCGCCCGCACCGCCCGCGACAAGGGCCGGCTGTAGCGGGCCGGAGGTACCGCCGCCGTACCGGGCCCCCGGCGGGCGCGTACGGGACCTTCGCCCCTGCAGGACTGCGGCACCTGTGCGCATGCTGGAAGTGCCATGCCTTTCACGCGACTGCAGGATTCGGGCCGCCGGCGCGCGCTGCTGCTGAGCGCCCTTGTCGTGCTGATCGCGTTGGCCGATGTGGTCACCGGCCCCGAGGTGCGTCTCATCTCCTTCGCCGGGGTCGCGCCGATGTTCGCCGCGCTGCGCTGCTCGGCGCGCTGGACCGGGGTGGTGACGGCCTCCTTCGTCGTGGCCAGCGCCGTCATCTACTCCGTGAACTTCTCCGACTGGACGGTTTCGGGCTCGCTGGTGGGGCTCCTCGGCACCTTCGTGGTCGCCGCCTTCGCCCAGCTGCTGTGCCACAACCGGCGCCGGCGCGACGACGCGTTCGACCGCACCCGGCTCGTCGCCGACGAGGTCCAGCGGGCCATGCTGCACGAGCTGCCGCTGCGCGCCGGTGCGTACGCCGTGGCCGGCTTCTACGTCTCGGCGCTGGAAGGCGCCCGGGTCGGCGGCGACATCTACGAAGCGGTCGAGACGCCGTACGGCACCCGCCTGGTGATCGGCGACGTCCAGGGCAAGGGCATGCCCGCCATCGGCGCCGGCCACGAGGCGCTGGCGTCCTTCCGGGAGGCCGCGCACTACGAGGCGACGCTGGAGGGTGTGGCGATGCGCATGGAGGCCTCCCTCAAGCGCCACAACGCGCGCGCCGTCGCGCAGGGCGGCACGGAGCGCTTCGTGACCGCGCTGCTCATCGAGATCGGCCCCGACGGCCACGGCCGCTCGCTGTCCTGCGGCCACATTCCCTACTACGTCGTCCGCGGCGACCGGATCACCGAGCGCGACGAGGGGCAGTGGCTGCCGCTGGGCCTGGGCGAGCTGACCGGCGAGCGGCGCCGGGCCTTCGACGCGTGGCCGCTGGACGAGGACTGGGCCGTGCTGTGCACGGACGGCGTGACCGAGGCCCGGCGCCGGGACGGCACGTTCTACCCGCTCGGCGAGCGGCTGAAGGGCTGGACCGGGCTGGCGCCGGACGAGCTGGCCGCGGCCCTCCGCGCCGACCTCACGGAGTTCACCGGCGGCCGGCTCAAGGACGACGCGACCGTGCTGATCGTCCGCCGCAGCCCGGACAGCGCCCCGCTGCGGCCCGCCGCCGGGTTGCCCGCGGGCAGTCACGCCGGGGACCGCGCGCCGGCGGAGCCGGACGCCGCCCCGAGCCGGCCCCGTACCGTCAGTTGAGCATCGCGCGGGCCGCCGCGGCCTGCCGGCGGACCGTTTCCGCGGCCTCCGGGTCCACCGCCTCCAGCACCGTCGCGTACTCCTCCAGCTCCGCGGCGCCGCGCACGAAGTCGCCCCGCTCGACCAGCACCTCGGCGTGCTCGTGCCGCAGCCGCGCCGGATGGCTGGGCAGCAGCAGCGACAGCTCCACCGCCCACAGCCGTACGTCGCTGCGCTCCGGGCGGGCCGTCGCCCAGGCCCGGATGTTGTTCAGGATGCGCAGCACGGTCTCCAGGGGGTCGGCGGGCGCCAGCATCTGCGGCGTCAGCGGCTCCCCGGTCGCGCCCGCCACCAGCAGCCCGGCGTCCTCGTCGGACAGGATCCGGCCGCCGTCGAACGGGTCCACCAGGACGTGCGCGCCGTACGGGTCGCCGAACCCGACGACGTAGTGCCCGGGCAGCGCCACGCCGTACACCGGAGCCCCGGCCCGCCGCGCGACCTCCGTCCACACCACCGACAGCAGGATCGGCAGCCCGCGACGGCGCCGCAGCACCTCGTGGAGCAGCGAGGACTCCAGCCGCCGGTAGTCGGCGGGGAGGCCGTGGAAGCCGCAGCGGGCGCCGAGCAGCCCGGAGACGCTGCGGGCCCAGGCGTGCGCGTCGTCGGTGCCGCCGTGGGCGCGCGCCGGGCGGAACGGCAGCAGGCCGGCCAGCCGGTCCAGCTCGATCTGCGCGGCGTCGATGCCGTGCTCGGTCAGCTCCGGGTCGGCCTCGGCGGCCAGCAGCAGGCACAGCAGCGTGAGGTCGGGCCGCTCCTCGCGGGCGGCCTCGGCGAACTGCCGCCGCCGGGCGGCGCGGCCGGAATCGGGCTCGGGATGCATGTCTGGTCCGTACCCGTTCAGCGGGGGCCGTCCTGCGGGGCGCGCCGGTAGTGGTAGTGGTGGTGATCGGTGAAGCCGAGGCCGTCGTAGAGCGCCCGGGCGGCGTCGTTTTCCGTCTCGACCTGCAGGTACGCCGCCGAGGCGCCCTCCTCCAGCGCCCGCTGGGCGAGCGCGGCCATCACCAGCGTGGCCAGCCCCTGCCGGCGGTGCGCCGGAGCGACCTCCAGCGCCGCGAACCCCGCCCAGCGGCCGTCGATCACCACTCGCCCGATGGCGGCGGGCCCGTCCTCGCCCGGCACGGTCGCGAACCACACGGACGGCCCACCGGCCAGGACCTTCACCGCCTCGGGCGGCGCCTCGGCGCTCCGGTGGTACAGCGCCGTCCAGCCGTCGTCCGGCTCCCGGGACAGCCGCACCCGGCCGGTGTCCGCGTCGGTGTCGGCGAGCGGGGCCAGGGCGCCGACGCGTACGACGGTGGTCCCCTCGGCCGTCCAGCCGCGCCGCTCCAGCTCGGCGGCCAGGACCTCGTCGCTGCCGGCCGCGCCGGTGGAGACGACGACGTAGGGGGGCAGACCGCGCGCTGCGTACCAGTCACGGACGCGGTCCAGCGCGTCGTCCAGCGACACCCCGGGGTCGCCGACCGGCAACGCCGAATTGGCCCGCCGGGTGAAGCCCACCCGTCGCCCACCACCACCCTTCAGAGGATGTTCCCCCGGGCTCCGTCCGGAGGTGCCCCCGTCGCGCAGCTCGCCGACACTGGCCCGCAGTGTCCACTCCCCGAGCCGCTCCGTCTCGACGGCCGGCCAGCCGCGCGCGGCCACCTCCGTGAGCTCCCGCACGCTCGTCGCCGGGCCTCTCCTGCGGGCCGGTGCGGCCGGTACGACCTTGCCCGCGACCAGCGAGCTTGCCATGATCCGTACCTCTTCACCGGTCCGTCGTGTGATGCTCAGCACACCATCGTCCCACGATGTGAGAACGCCGACCGTGTCAGTGAATCGCTCCGTGGACTCACCCGGCCCGGCCAGCCTGCGGACCGATACCCTTTTCCCCACGTCAGCAGGGGTGATGGCGACCTCCAGTCGTCCGCCCGTGGTGAATTCCACAGCTGTGCCCGCCCCTCTTGTTCGTCTCGTGCCCGGGACCGGAGATACTAGGTGCGGGCATCGACGACGCCGCGCTCCCGCGCGCCCTTTGGCGGCCGCCCGAACGAGACGGTCCGCCGGCCCTAACGAGGAGGAACGACAGCGTGACCTACGTCATCGCGCAGCCTTGTGTCGACGTCAAGGACAAGGCGTGCATCGAGGAGTGCCCGGTCGACTGCATCTACGAGGGCTCCCGGTCCTTGTACATCCACCCGGACGAATGCGTCGACTGTGGTGCCTGTGAGCCGGTCTGCCCGGTCGAGGCCATCTTCTACGAAGATGACACCCCTGAGGAGTGGAAGGACTACTACAAGGCGAACGTCGAGTTCTTCGACGAGCTCGGTTCGCCCGGTGGTGCGTCGAAGCTGGGCCTGATCGAGAAGGACCACTCCTTCATCGCCGCCCTGCCGCCGCAGAACCAGTAACGGCAGGCCACAGCCTCCGGTCCCGTACGGCCGCCACCGCCGTACGGGACCGCGGCGTTTCCCGACACGCACGAAAGAAGAGCAACGTGGGCGCAGTATCCGCACGCCTCCCTGTCTTTCCCTGGGACCGGCTGGAGCCCTACAAGGCGACGGCCGCCGCGCATGCCGACGGCATCGTGGACCTGTCCGTGGGGACCCCGGTCGACCCGGTGCCGGCGCTGATCCAGAAGGCGCTCGCCGACGCGTCGGACAGCCCGGGCTATCCGACCGTGTGGGGCACGCCCGCGCTGCGCGACGCGCTCACCGGCTGGGCGGGCCACCGCCTCGGCGCCACGGACCTCGCCCACGAGAACGTGCTGCCGGTCGTCGGCTCCAAGGAACTGGTCGCCTGGCTGCCGACCCAGCTCGGCCTCGGCGCCGGTGACAAGGTGGCCTACCCGCGCCTGGCCTACCCGACGTACGAGGTCGGCGCGCGGCTCGCGGGCGCCGAGCCGGTCGTCTACGACACCCCCTGGGAGCTGGACCCGGCAGGCCTGAAGCTGCTGTGGCTCAACTCGCCGTCCAACCCCACCGGCCGCGTGCTGAGCGCCGAGGACCTGCGCCGTACGGTCGCCTGGGCCCGTGAGCACGGCATCCTGGTGTTCAGCGACGAGTGCTACCTGGAGCTGGGCTGGGAGGCCGACCCGGTCTCCGTCCTGCACCCGGAGGTCAACGGCGGTTCGTACGACGGGATCGTCGCCGTCCACTCGCTCTCCAAGCGCTCCAACCTGGCCGGCTACCGCGCGGCCTTCATCGCGGGTGACGCCGCGGTGCTCGGCGAGCTGCTCCAGATCCGCAAGCACGGCGGCATGATGATCCCCGCGCCCGTCCAGGCCGCCACCGTCGCGGCGCTGGGTGACGACGCGCACGTCGCCGAGCAGCGGGAGCGCTACGCCCGCCGGCGTACGGCCCTGCGCACCGCCTTCGAGGCGGCGGGCTTCCGCATCGAGCACAGCGAGGCGTCGCTGTACCTCTGGGCGACCCGCGACGAGCCCTGCTGGGACACCGTCGGCGACCTCTCCAAGCGCGGCATCCTCGTCGCGCCGGGCGACTTCTACGGCACGGCGGGGGAGCGGTTCGTACGGATCGCCTTCACGGCCACCGACGAGCGGGTGGACGCGGCGGTCCGCCGGCTCGCCGACTGACCGCCGGACACGGCCGAAGGGCCCCGGGAGCCGATGCTCCCGGGGCCCTTCGTGTGTCCGGTGGTGGCGTCAGCCGCCCAGAGCGCCGAGCACGCCGGCGACCGGCAGGCCGTCCGTCGGCAGGCCCTTGGTCACGGGCAGGCCCGCGAGCAGCTGGCCGGCGGGGAGCTCCTTGGCCAGCGGCAGGTCCTTGGTGAGTCCCTCGGTGGGCAGCGCACGGGTGGTGTCGCCGACGGCGTCCTTGGTGTCACCCGTGACGTGACCGGTGGTCTTCTTGGCGGTGGGGGCAAGCTTCTGCAGCGTCTCGTTGCCGGTGCGGCCGGCCTCCGGGACGGCCTCCTTCACGGCCTCACCGGCGACCGGGCCGGCCACCGCGCTGGTGTTCTCCAGGGCGTTGCCGGCGGTCTCGGTGACGCTCGACGGGTCCACCTTGGTCAGTCCACCCAGGTCGGCGGCCTTGGGCAGGTCAACGGCGCTCGCGGAGCCGGCGGCACCGACCACGGGAGCTGCGCCCGCTGCGACCAGCAGCGCGGCCCGGGCGATCCGACGCGTAAGGGGGAGGGACATGGTGCTCCTTTGACGGAGAGGGACTTGTTTCTTCTGTGCAGACGTACGGTGTCCGCCGGGCAGCGGCAGTCGACTGCCGGGCGGACGCAGTGAATACCGCGCCAGAGCCCCGAAGGTTGCGGTGCGCCCCGGTAAAGAATTGGTAACGCGTCGCATTATCTGCTTCGGATGAAAGTGGGTGAAATTCGTACGTCCGGAGGAGGTGAAAGAACGTCACACCCCATGTGCGCCAAGGAAGTTATGGGGGTGCGGCAGGGGTGAGAAAGCGCCGTGAATTGTCGACGTGGATTGACGCCATTCCCACTGCCGAGGGAATGTCCGGACTAACGCGCGGTCGTGATCCGAACATCCGTCGGGCGCGTGCCGCCGGAATCGCCGGTCACCTTCTGCCAGCCATTCCCGGAATCCTCGGCGGTCCACCGGCGATCGCCGTAAGAGATGCGTTCGATGCGCAACTCCGACGCGTGTGCCACCGCCCAGCTCGCCAGCTGCCAGCCGCGCTGGTCCGCCGCCACGCCCGCGACGGCCGTCACCGGCACCCTGAGCGTCCGCCCGGCCGTACGCGCGGCCGCCGTGGTCCGCGGCAGCACCCCGGGCCCGAACTCCCGCACCAGCTTCTCGCGCACCTGCGCCGTGCCGCCCGGCGCGTTCTCCGCGGGCCGGCTCTCCGCGCAGCTGAGTGCCGCCGGCGCCCGCCCGGTCAGCGCGCCGGTCAGCACCGCCGCGTTCGCCTCGTGCTTGGCGTACGCCTGCGGATAGGCGCTGCGCTGCACCTTCTGGGCCGCGACGGTCAGCGGCAGCCGGGAGTACCCGGGAACCTGCACCAGGTGCTTGTAGAACTCCCCGGACGCGTAGACCGGGTCCATGATCTCCTCGGCCGTGCCCCAGTCCTGGGAGGGCCGCTGCTGGAAGAGGCCCACCGAGTCCCGGTCGCCGTACTCGATGTTGCGCAGCCCGGACTCCTGCATGGCGGTCGCCAGCGCGATGGTCACCGCCCGCTCGGGCAGCTCGCGCGAGGCGCCCACCGCGGAGATCGTCGCGGCGTTCGCCGCCTGCTCCGGGGAGAGCTCGTACGGCTCGCCGCCGCCCTCGGGCTGCACCGTGCAGCGCGGGGCCCCGGGGCCACCGGTCACGTACTGCACGACGAGGTAGCCCGCGAGTCCGAGCAGCACGGCGAGGGCCGCGAACACGCGTATGAGGCGCTTGCGGCGGACGGAGGCACGCTGGGGACGGCGAAGCACGCGCCATACGGTACTGGAGTGCGGTGACGCGCCCCGCCGGACCTCGGTGAACGGACAGCGTCGGGCAGAAGAGGGGCATTCGGCGACCGGTAGGGTCGGGACCATGGAACGCCCCGCGCAGACTCCCGCACTCGACCTGTCGCTCGACGCCGCACAGCTGACCGCGGCGCTGGTGGACATCCCGTCCGTCAGCCGGGACGAGAAAGTCCTCGCGGACGCCGTCGAGACGGCCCTGCGCGCGCTCCCGCACCTGACCGTGGACCGCGACGGCGACACCATCGTGGCGCGCACCGACTTCGGGCACGCGGAGCGGGTCGTCCTCGCCGGCCACCTCGACACCGTGCCGATCGCCGACAACGTGCCCTCCCGGCTGGACGAGAACGGCGTCCTGTGGGGCTGCGGCACCTCCGACATGAAGTCCGGCGTCGCCGTGCAGCTGCGCATCGCGGCCACCGTGCCCGAGCCCAACCGCGACCTCACCTTCGTCTTCTACGAGGCCGAGGAGATCGCCGCCGAGTACAACGGCCTGAAGCGGATCGCGGAGGAGCACCCCGACTGGCTGGCCGGCGACTTCGCCGTCCTGCTGGAGCCGTCCGGCAACCAGGTCGAGGGCGGCTGCCAGGGCACCCTGCGCGTCCTGCTGCGCACCACGGGTGAGCGGGCGCACTCCGCACGCAGCTGGATGGGGTCCAACGCCATCCACACCGCGGCCCCGATCCTGGAGCGGCTGGCCGCGTACGAGCCGCGCCGCGTCGTCATCGACGGCCTGGAGTACCGAGAGGGCCTGAACGCCGTACGCATCGAGGGCGGCGTCGCGGGCAACGTCATTCCCGACGAGTGCACGGTCACCGTCAACTTCCGGTACGCGCCCGACCGCAGCGGCGAGGAGGCGCTCGCCCACGTGCGCGAGGTCTTCGCCGGCTGCGAGATCGACGCGTGGACGGTCGACGACCACTCCACCGCGGCGCTGCCCGGCCTCTCGCACCCCGCGGCCAAGGCGTTCATCGAGGCGGTCGGCGGCACGCCGATGCCCAAGTTCGGCTGGACCGACGTCTCGCGCTTCTCCGCGCTCGGCGTCCCGGCGGTCAACTACGGCCCGGGGAACGCGCTGCTGGCCCACAAGCGGGACGAGAACGTCGTCGCCGCCGACGTCGTCCGCTGCGAGGAGCGGCTGCGGGCCTGGCTGGACGCCTGAAACGGCCCCCTGCGGGCAGCGGAAATGTGGTGACCGGGGTTCCGGTGATCTCGGGTGGTCTGCGCGGGTAGAGGTTCACCGGAGCGCTGCGCGGCGGCCGGGGCCGCCGTCAGACCGAATTCCGTTGCTCGTCACCTTTGTGCACATACGCTTTACCGGCAACGATCTGTCTTCCGTCCCCGGCGGAGGACCCTGCGGAGGGAGCACACCATGGCCGATCCTGAGGCAGCCGAGCGCGAGACCATGGCAGCCGAGCGCGATCAGCAGCGACTCGGCCCGGTACTGCGCCGCCGTGACCAGGTGCGTCCCGGCACCACCGACCAGCGACTGCTGGACTCCGAGGGCCCCTCCGAGTGGGTCCACACCGACCCCTGGCGCGTGATGCGCATCCAGTCGGAGTTCGTCGAGGGCTTCGGCGCGCTGGCGGAACTGGGTCCGGCGATCAGCGTCTTCGGCTCGGCCCGTACGCCCCGCGACTCGTCCGAGTACCAGGCGGGCGTCGGCCTGGGGCGGGCGCTCGTGGAAGCGGGCTTCTCGGTCATCACCGGCGGCGGGCCCGGCGCCATGGAGGCGGCGAACAAGGGCGCCCACGAAGCGGGCGGCACGTCCGTCGGGCTCGGCATCGAGCTGCCCTTCGAACAGGGCATGAACGAGTACGTCAACCTCGGCGTGGACTTCCGGTACTTCTTCGTCCGCAAGACGTGTTTTGTGAAGTACGCCCGGGGCTTTGTGGTCCTGCCCGGCGGTCTCGGCACGCTCGACGAGCTCTTCGAGGCGCTCACCCTCGTGCAGACACGTAAGGTCACCCGCTTCCCCATCGTGCTCTTCGGCACGGAGTACTGGGGCGGCCTGGTGGACTGGCTGCGCCACACCCTCATCGCCCAGGGCAAGGCCTCGACCCGCGACCTGGACCTCTTCCACCTCAGCGACGACGTGGACGAGGCGGTCGCCCTCGTCACGAAGGAAGTGGGCCCCGGCCCCTCCCGGTGAGGCACCTCGCGGCCCCCGGAGGAACGGGGGCCGCCCGGCCCGGCTCAGGCCAGGCCGCGGCGGGTCGCCGCCGGGGGCCGGTGCCCGGCGATCGAGGCGACCATGTCCAGCACCTGCCGGGTCTCGGCGACCTCGTGGACGCGGTAGACCCGGGCGCCCAGCCACGCCGAGACGGCGGTCGTGGCGAGGGTGCCCAGCACCCGCTCCTTGACCGGCTTGTCCAGCGTCTCGCCCACGAAGTCCTTGTTGGACAGCGACACCAGCACCGGCCACCCGGTGTCGGTCATCTCGCCGAGCCGGCGGGTGGCCTCCAGGCTGTGCCGGGTGTTCTTCCCGAAGTCGTGCCCCGGGTCGATCATGATCCCGTCCCGCCGCACGCCCAGCTCCACGGCGCGCTCCGCGAGCCCGAGCGTGACGTCCAGGATGTCGGCCATCACGTCCTCGTACGTGGTCCGGTGCGGCCGGGTGCGCGGCTCGACGCCGCCCGCGTGCGTGCACACCAGCCCCGCGCCGTACTGGGCCGCGACCTCGGCGAGCTTCGGGTCCACGCCGCCCCAGGCGTCGTTGAGCACGTCGGCACCGGCCTCGCAGACCGCCTCGCCGACCTCGTGCCGCCAGGTGTCCACGCTGATCACCACGTCCGGGTGGCGCCTGCGCACCTCGGCCACGAAGCCGACCGTGCGCCGCGCCTCCTCCTCGGCGGTGACCTCCTCGCCCGGACCGGCCTTGACCCCGCCGATGTCGATGATCGCCGCGCCCTCCGCGACCGCCTGCTCCACGCGGGCGAGCGCCGGCTCGTCCCGGAACGTGGCGCCCTGGTCGTAGAAGGAGTCCGGCGTCCGGTTCACGATCGCCATGATCACCGGCTCGTGCGCGCCGAACTCGCGATTCCCCAGCCGCAGCATTACCTACTCCCTCTTCGTGGTTCCGGGCCGGTCGTCGAAGGGGGCGCCCCGCTCATGCCGCTCGCGGCCGGGCGCCCCCTTCGACGACAGGACCAAGCGACCTTAACTGTCAGCGGCGCATGGCACGATCAATGGACGACGGAGAGCGTGGGGAGATGGTCGTGTTCTGGTTCTTGCTCATCGCGTTGGTCGCGGTGGTCGCCGTGGTCACGCTCGCCGTGGTCGGCGGCGGTGACGGCGGCGCGCTGCGGGAGGCCGAGCCCGAGCGGCTGTACGATCCGCTGCCCGCCGACCGTCCGTGCACCAGGGCGGACGTGGAGGAGGTACGGCTGCCGCCGGCGCTCCGCGGCTACCGCATGAACGACGTGGACGACGTCCTGGACCGCCTCGGCGCCGAGCTGGCCGAGCGGGACGCCCGGATCGCCGAGCTGGAGGCCGCCCTGGCGGGGGCGAACGCCGCGGCCATGGGCGGCGGCCGGGGAATGGTGACGGACGCGCGCCCCGGGACGCCCGACGTGCACCCCGCGGCACCGGGCCCGGTGCCGGACGAGGCCCCCGGCCTGCGGAAGCCCGCGGGCCCGAACGAGACCCCCGAGGACGGTGAGACCGCATGAGCGGCGTCGAGACCGCGCAGGACGGCCTGCCGCGCTGCCCCTGGGGCATGACGGCCGAGTCGATGGCGGACTACCGCGCGTACCACGACACCGAGTGGGGCCGCCCCGTGCACGGGGACGACGCCCTCTTCGAGCGGATGTCCCTGGAGGCGTTCCAGTCGGGGCTGTCGTGGATCACCATCCTGCGCCGCCGCGAGGGGTTCCGCGCCGCCTTCGCGAATTTCCGGATCGCCGAGGTCGCGCGGTTCACCGACGAGGACGCGGCCCGCCTCCTGGCCGACCCCGGCATCATCCGCAACCGCCTGAAGATCTCCGCCACGCTCGCCAACGCCCGGCTCGCGGCGCAGCTCGCGCCGGGCGAGCTGGACGCCCTGATCTGGTCCTACGCCCCGGACCGTGCGGGCCGCCCGGCGCCCCGCAGCGGCGCCGACGTCCCGCCGGTCACCCCGGAGTCGACCGCCCTCGCCAAGGACCTCAAGAAGCGCGGTTTCCGGTTCGTCGGCCCGACGACGGCGTACGCCATGATGCAGGCGTGCGGGCTGGTCAACGACCACCTCGCCGACTGCCACGCCCGTGCGGCCACGGAGGCGGCAGCGGCGGCGTGAGCCCCGTGCGGGGCCGGACCGGGCCCCGCACGCCCGCTCACCGCCCGACGAACCGCGGCTTCTCCTTCTTCACGAACGCCTCCACCGCGATCATGTGGTCCTCCGACGCGCCGGCCCGCGTCTGCAGCTCGTCCTCCTTGGCGAGCGTCTCGGTCAGCGAGTGGTCGGTGCCGTAGGCCAGCGACTCCTTGATCGCGGCGTACGCGGCGGTCGGCCCCTGCGCCAGCCGCAGCGCGAGCGCCCGGGCCTCCGAGGCCAGCTCCGCCGCGGGCACGACCTTGTTCGCGATGCCCAGCTCGTACGCCTCCTGGGCGCTGATGCTGCGCGGGAAGAGCAGCAGATCGGCGGCGCGGCCGTGGCCGACCAGGCGCGGCAGCGTCCAGGACACGCCGGAGTCGGCGGTCAGCGCGACGCCCGCGAAGGAGGTGTTGAAGGACGCGGAGTCGGCGACGAGGCGGTAGTCCGCCGCCATCGCGAAGCCCGCGCCGGCCCCGGCCGCGACCCCGTTCACGGCCGCGACCACCGGCTTCGCCATGCCGGCCAGCGCCTCGACGATCGGGTTGTAGTGCTCGCGCACCGTGCTCATGGTGCTGCCCTCGCCGCTCGCCCGGTCCTTCTCCAGCGAGCCGATGTGCTCCTTGAGGTCCTGCCCTACACAGAAGGCGCGGCCCGCGGCCGTCAGGAGGACGGCGCGTACCGCTGGGTCGGCGGCCGCCTCGCGCGCGGCGTCACGGAGGGCGACCTTGGTCTCCGTGTCGAGCGCGTTCATGGCATCAGGGCGGTTGAGCGTGATCGTGGCAACTCCGTCGGTGACGTCGTAGAGCACGGTGTCGGCCATGGTGGGATCCCCTCCGTCGCGGCTCGGGCTGCGGGAGAAGTGCAGCCGGCGATCAGGATGCCGGAGATCATCCGTGCTGTCGTGTGACGTACATCAAAGAATGGTGGCGTGCCGGGCAATGGCAGGTGGCGCAGTATCGCAGGTGACTCCCCGAATTGGGTGGTTTTGCGAATGTACGTTGCCGAAGGGATGCCCGCTGATGTTGGTCATCGGGTCCTGCGATGCGGGATAATGACATGGAAGCAATGTGTTCGATGCCGGTGACGCGTGCCCCTCTCCAGAGGGCCGTCGGCTGACGATGAGCTGGTTTCAGGAAGGGGAACGAGCATGGCGGCCATGAAGCCGCGGACGGGCGACGGCCCGCTCGAGGTGACCAAGGAGGGGCGGGGCATCGTCATGCGCGTTCCGCTCGAAGGCGGCGGTCGGCTTGTCGTCGAGCTGACTCCCGACGAAGCCAAGGCTCTCGGCGAGGCTCTGGACAAGGTCTGCGTCTGACGCGGCCGAGCCTCACGATCTGTCCGGCCCCGGCGGACGGCGCGTACACGCTACGCACCGACTCCCGGGGCCGTGTCGTACCCCCGGCCCAGTACCCGGATTCATAAATACGCGTGTGTGCGTACGCGTACGGACGTAGAGGGTTTCAGCCCCGGCGTACGCGCTCTCGCCCCTCGCACCCTACGCACCCCTGCACGCCCGGCGTGCGCGGGGCCCCACCGGCGCCCCTCAGGCGCGCTTGACCGCACAGAGCAGGCCGTCGCCCACCGGCAGCAGCGACGGGACCAGGTGCGTGCTCTCGCGGATGGACCGCAGCAGCTCCCGCAGCCGTTGTATCTCCGCAGGCTGCTCGCCGGAGTCGACGGTCCGGCCGTCGGCGAAGACGCCTTCGAAACAGACCACCCCGCCCGGGCGCAGCAGGCGCAACGATTCAGCGAGATAGTCGGCGTACTCCATGCGGTCGCCGTCGCAGAAGACCAGGTCGTAGCCGCCGTCGGCGAGCCGGGGGAGGACCTCCAGGGCGCCGCCGGGGATGAAGCGGGCCCGGTTGCCGGCGAAGCCCGCGGCGCGGAACGCCTGCCGGGCGAACTGCTGCCGCTCCGGTTCCAGGTCGACGGTGGTCAGGACGCCGTCGGGGCGCATGCCGTGCAGGAGGTAGATGCCGGAGACGCCGGTACCGGTGCCGATCTCCGCGACGGCCTTGGCGTCCGCGGTGGCGGCGAGCAGGCTGAGGGCCGATCCGGTGCCGGTCGAGACCGTGCGGATGCCGGCTTCCCGGGCCCGGTCGCGGGACCAGTGCAGGGCGGCGTCGGCCGTGTCGTCGATGGTCCCGGCGCCGTAGGCCTCGGCGAATGCCAAGCTCGTCTGCCGGTTGCCGGTAATGGCCCTCTCCTGTCCCCGTAGTTGACGCAACCGTGACTGTATCCGCTGAGTGCGGGAACCCGCAGATGGGACCGGGCGTTAGAGAGAAACAGGGGGGATGCGCAGGTGAAGACGGAAGAGAACCGCAAGCCAGACCAAAAGCAGGTCAAAACTGCTTATCCGGAGCTAACGGGTGAGGTGGATATGGTAGGGGCTCTACTGGACACCACCAGAGCCACCAGGGGAGGTGCGGCTGCGGCGGGTGACCGAAGAACGCTGCTGCGTTTTCGAAGGTCGGCCGGCGAGCCGAAATCCGTGACCAACAATGCTGACCGTGCCCGCGCGAACGACTCCGCACCCACCGCGACCTTCGCCGCCGATGCGGAATCGCAGGCGTGGACTCCGCCCAGCTGGGAGGAGATCGTCAGCACCCACAGCGCTCGTGTCTACCGTCTCGCCTACCGCCTGACGGGAAACCAGCACGATGCCGAGGACCTCACCCAGGAAGTCTTCGTCCGCGTCTTCCGTTCGCTCTCGACGTACACCCCCGGTACGTTCGAGGGCTGGCTGCACCGCATCACCACCAACCTCTTCCTGGACATGGTGCGCCGCCGGCAGCGGATCCGCTTCGACGCGCTGGGCGACGACGCCGCCGAGCGGCTGCCCAGCCGCGAGCCGTCGCCGCAGCAGCACTTCAACGACACCCACTTCGACGCCGATGTGCAGCAGGCGCTGGACACCCTGGCGCCGGAGTTCCGCGCCGCCGTCGTCCTGTGCGACATCGAGGGCCTGTCGTACGAGGAGATCGCCGCGACCCTCGGCGTGAAGCTCGGCACGGTCCGCAGCCGTATCCACCGAGGCCGTTCCCACCTGCGCAAGGCGCTCAAGCACCGCTCGCCGGCGGCGCGCGCCGAGGAGCGGGAGCGCGAGCGGCAGCAGCGCGCCTTCGCGCCCCTGGCGACAGGGGAGGTCGGAATCGCGTGAGCGGTAGCGGCGGTCAGTCCCCCGCTGAGCAGCATCTCGGCGACCGCCTCGCGGCTCTGGTCGACGGGGAGCTGGGGCACGATCAGCGTGAGCGGGTGCTGGCGCATCTCGCGACCTGCGGCAAGTGCAAGGCCGAGGCCGATGCCCAGCGGGAGCTGAAGAACGTCTTCGCCGAGATGGCCCCGCCCGGGCCCTCCGACGGGCTGCTCGCCCGTCTGCAGGGGTTGCCCGGGGGGGATCCCGGCGCGCCCGCGGGCCGGCTCGGTGAGGGCGGTCTCGGGCGTGGGTCCTTCGGCCGTGGCGGCTTGGACGGCGGCGGCTTCGGCCGCGGCGGCATGTCCTTCGCGTACGCCCCCACCTCGGGTACGCATGCGGCCCCCGGGCTGCTCGCGCAGCCGGGCGGGCGCGGCTTCCGGATACATGAGCGCGGCGGCGAGCGGTCGGGGGCCGCGACGGCCGGTCCCGCCGGCACGGCTCCCCACGGTTCGCCGCGGCGCCGCTTCGCATTCGCCGCCGCGGGCGCCGTCTCCCTGGCGGCCTTCGCGCTGAGCGGCGCGCTGCCGCTGGAGGCCGCGGTCGACACCGCTTCGGGGCGCGGCGAAGGGGCGAACAGCCCGCTGTCGGCCTCCCCGGCCGCCCAGGCGGAGAGTGCCACCGAGCGCGGGCAGCGGCCGGCCGCTGCGCGTGGTTCGCGTGACCGGGACGCGCTGCTCGGCGTCCTGCAGGGCCGGGCGACGCCGGCCGCCCCCTCCGCCGAGTTCTACCCCGCGGCCGCCTCCGTCCCGGTGCGGTACGCCACCCCCTTGACCGGCGACGGCAGCGCGCGGCTGAGCCCGCTCGCGGCCCCGGGCCGCCCCGGCGTCTCCGGTCCGGCCTCCGGGCTGGACACGGCGGCGGGCACGGGTGCCGCTTCCGGTGCGTCGGTGGGCGCGTCCCACTGGCTCTCCGGCGTGACGGTGGCCGGCACGGGCGGCTCGGCCCCGTCCGGGAGCCGCGGACCGCTGCCCTCGGCGCTCGCCTCGCCGTCCTCGCGGGCCACCACCTACCCGGCCCCGCCGCTGCCCCCGCTGGAGCCCAAGCGGCCCGTGCTGACGCGCAGCGCCTCCGCCGCCCCCTGACCCACCGTCAGGCAGGCGGTCGCTTCCGCCGTCACCGGGGCCCGGCAGTCGCCGGGCCCTGCACGCGGCGGACCCGAACCTGGTTGAATCGCCGGTGGGCCGCGCATCGCGCCACCAGCGCACCCAGGGGGGCGTGCGGCCCCGCACGCGGGCGAACTGTGGGGAGAACATGAACGAGGGCACGGCCTCCGGGCCCCACCACGAGGACCGTTCCGACCGGGCCACGGAGGGACGGCCGGAGCCGGCCCCCGAGACGGCCCTGGAGACGACGGCCGGACCGGCCCGGCAGCGGCCCCCGGAGCCCGCTCCGGAGGAGACCCCGGCGCCGGGCCCGGAACAGTCGCGGGCCGAGCACCCGGAGCAGGCCGCGCGGCCGCTGCATCCTGAGGACCCGTACGGCACTCCGCCGTACGGCGGGCCCGGCCCGTGGGCTCCGGCGCCGCCCGTACAGCGCCCGGTACCGACACCGCCCCACGGCGTCGCCGTCCCGCCTCAGCAGACGCAGAGCGTCCCGCCTGCCGCCGCGCAGCCGCCGACGCAGGACTTCCCGCCCGCGGCCCCACTGCCGTATGCCGGGTCCCCGGCACCGGCCGCACCGGGCACACCCCCTCAGCCGCAGCCGTACCCGCAGGGCGGGCCTCAGCCCCAGCCTCAGGGCGGACAGCAGCCGCCCCCGCAGGGCGGACAGCCACAGCCCCAGCCTCAGGGCGGGCAGCCGCTCCCGATGCCTCAGGTGCCTCTTGCCGGGTACGGCGGGGGCGGTGGGGGGCCGTGGGAGCGGTACGACCCCTGGGCGGCGCGGGACGGCGCGGGGGAGCCGGCGCCGCCCGCGGAGCGCAAGTGGGGGCGCGGGCGGATCATCGCCGGCGCGATCGTGCTCGCACTGGTGGCGGGCGGCGTGGGCGGCGGCGTCGGCGCGTACATCGAGCGCAGCGGCGGCGTCGGTGACGTCCGGCTGCCGCAGGTCTCCGGCGAGCAGTCCGGCCGTGCTCCCGACAGCGTGGCCGGCATCGCGCGCAGCGCGCTCCCCGGCGTCGTGACCCTGCACGTACGCGGCGGCGACGAGGAGGGCACCGGCACCGGCTTCGTACTGGACCGCCGGGGCCACCTGCTGACCAACAATCACGTCGTCGAGGCCGGCGGGGGCGACGCCGAGATCACCGTCACCTTCAGCGGCGGCGAGACCGCCACCGGCCGCGTCGTGGGCCGGGACAGCGGCTACGACCTCGCCGTGGTCAAGGTCGACGGCGCCGGTGACCTGAAGCCGCTCACCCTCGGCAACTCCGACGACGTACAGGTCGGCGACCCCGTCGTGGCGATCGGCGCGCCCTTCGACCTGGCCAACACCGTGACCTCCGGGATCATCAGCGCCAAGCAGCGCCCGATCACCGCGGGCGGCGAGAGCGGCAACGGCAGCGACGTCAGCTACGTGGACGCGCTGCAGACCGACGCGCCGATCAACCCGGGCAACTCCGGCGGCCCGCTTGTCGACGGCCGGGCGCACGTCATCGGCATCAACAGCGCCATCCGCGCGGCCGGCAACGGCGACAGCCTCGGCGGCGAGCAGGGCGGCAGCATAGGGCTGGGCTTCGCGATACCGATCAACCAGGGCAAGCGCGTCGCCGAGGAGCTGATCAACACCGGCCGGGCGACGCATCCGGTGATCGGCGTGACGTTGGACATGGGGTACAGCGGGGACGGCGCGCGGGTGAGCGCCAAGAGCCGGGGCGGCGGCGCCGCGGTCACGCCGGGCGGACCCGGCGCGCGGGCCGGGATCAAGGCGGGCGATCTGATCACGCAGGTGGACGGGGGCGCGGTGCACAGCGGCGAGGAGCTGATCGTCAAGATCCGCAGTCACCGCCCGGGGGACCGGCTGAAGCTCACGGTCGAGCGGAACGGCCACCCGCGCACGGTCGGGATCACCCTCGGCTCGTCCACGGACCAGAACTGACCGGAAGGCGCCGGCCCGGCCGCCCGCGTATCGCCCCGTGTCCCCGCGCTCGCGCGCAGTCACGGGCGGGATGCCGGTGTCACGATCGTTTGCACTGTGTTGGGGCGGGTGACTCCCGTTGGACGGCCGGGGCCAGGTACCGTGATAGGCGGCCTGGGCCGGAAGGCCGCAGGACAGGGCCACGGACGGATCAAGGAGCTGCAAGGTGTTCTTCGACATAGGACCCCTAGAGCTGGTGGCGCTCGTGGTTCTGGCCATCCTGATCTTCGGCCCCGACAAGCTGCCCAAGGTCATCCAGGATGTGACGGGATTCATCCGCAAGGTGCGGCAGTTCTCCGACAGCGCCAAGGAGGACATCCGTTCCGAGCTGGGCCCCGAGTTCAAGGACTTCGAGTTCGAGGACCTGAACCCCAAGAACTTCGTACGGAAGCACGTCCTGGAGAAGGAGGAGTACGGCCTCCAGGAGATCCGTAACGGCTTCGACGTGAAGCAGGAGATGGCCGAGGTCACCGAGGCCGTCCGGGGCAACGGGAGCGACGACGGCGGCGGTGTCCGCCACAGCCTCACCAAGGAGACCCCGGCCGCCGGCGGCGGCACGCCCGACCTGACCAAGCGCGAGACCCCCGCCCCCGCCGACCGTCCCCCGTTCGACGCGGACGCCACCTGATACGCCCGTATGTCCGGCTGTGTTGACTCGTATGGCTATGCTCCCGGTGTCCGGGGTGAGGTCGCCTGAGGGGGGCGGGCCGCCCACGACGCAGGGCAACGAGGAGGCTCCGCGCACATGGAGACGAAGAGTCGGGCCGGCGCACACGCGGTGCCCGCTGACGCCGGGGAAAAGGTCGACGGCTATCTGATGGCCGATTTCCCGTGGTACGGCCTGGACGAGGCCTTCACGGGCCCGCGCCGGCTGATGCACGCGGGCGTCACCCCCCAAGGCACGGTCGAACACGGTTCGCTCGCGCACGGGGAAGAGCCCACCATTCGGGTGGAGACCGTGCCGGATGCCGAGCGCTTCGCGGTCGTGGTCACGGTGCCCTGCCGCCCCGTACGGCGCAGCGAGGACGGCACGGGCGTCCTGGAAGCCACCTCGGTCTCCTCGGCGGCCTGGCTGGCCGGCTCCGGGCTGCTGAACTGCACCTGGCCGGTGCAGATGGAGCGGGCGCTGCGGCAGGACTGGCTGGACCAGCAGACCATGATCGCGTGGGAGCTGGCGGACGACCTGACCGGTGAGGCCTGGACCGAGCTGACCCTCCCGGTGGACGGCGTGCCGACGCCGTTCCACTACCGCGAGTCGGAGTACGGCTGGGTGCTCGCCGGGTCGACGGGCGACGGCCCGGACGGCGCGCACATCGGCGCGTACGGGCGCGGCATGAGCGCCTACGGCCTCGGCTTCGCCGTCGTCAAGGACCTCAGCACGTACGAGGGCTGACGACCCGACGTACGAGGGCTGACGGCCCGCCGAAGCGGGCGGCCCGCGCACGACAAAGGGGCGGACCCAGTGGTCCGCCCCTCGTGGCGTCCGGGAACGGCCCGGTGAGGGCTCAGAACTTGTTGCGCGGGGTGATTCCCAGGGACATGCCCGACAGGCCGCGCTGACGGCCGCCCAGCTTGCCGGCGACCGCACGGATCGCCGCGCCCGCGCCGGAGTCCGGGTCGGTGAGCACGACGGGCTTGCCCGCGTCGCCGCCCTCCCGCAGCCGGACGTCGATCGGGATCGAGCCGAGCACCGGTACCTGCGTACCGGTCGTCTTCGTCAGGCCCTCGGCGACCTGCTGGCCGCCGCCCGTGCCGAAGACGTCGACGATCTCGCCGTTGGGCAGTTCCAGGCCGGCCATGTTCTCGACCACGCCGACGATCTTCTGGTGGGTCTGCACGGCGATGGAGCCGGCCCGCTCGGCGACCTCGGCGGCGGCCTGCTGCGGGGTGGTGACGACCAGGATCTCGGCGTTCGGCACCAGCTGGGCGACGGAGATCGCGATGTCGCCCGTGCCGGGCGGCAGGTCCAGCAGCAGGACGTCCAGGTCGCCCCAGTACACGTCCGCGAGGAACTGCTGGAGCGCGCGGTGCAGCATCGGGCCGCGCCAGACGACCGGCGCGTTGCCCGGGGTGAACATGCCGATCGAGATGACCTTCACGCCGTTCGCCGACGGCGGCATGATCATGTTCTCGACCTGGGTGGGACGGCCCTCGGCGCCCAGCATGCGCGGCACGCTGTGGCCGTAGATGTCCGCGTCCACGACGCCGACCTTCAGGCCGTCGGCGGCCATGGCCGCGGCGAGGTTCACCGTCACGGAGGACTTGCCGACGCCGCCCTTGCCGGAGGCGACCGCGTACACGCGGGTGAGCGAACCGGGCTGGGCGAAGGGCACCTCGCGCTCGGCCGTGCCGCCGCGCAGCGCCGACGCCAGCTCCTTGCGCTGCTCGTCGCTCATCACGTCCAGGTCGACGGCGACGGAGGTGACGCCCGCGACCCCGGCGACCGCGTCGCGCACGTTACTGGTGATCGTCTCGCGCATCGGGCAGCCGGAGACGGTGAGGTAGACCACGACCGACACGGCACCGTCGGCCGCGATGTCCACGGACTTGACCATCCCCAGCTCGGTGATGGGGCGGTGGATCTCGGGGTCGTTGACCGTCGCGAGTGCGTCGCGGATCGCGTCCTCGCTCGGAACGGCCGTCGTGGGCGTGTCGGTAGCCATGTACTGCATGGTACGGCTCGGGTGGGGGCCTCCGGAAAGGCCCGTCCCCCGTCGTGTGCGTCACTCCCGGTGACGGCGGCGGGACGGCCGTTCCTCGTACTCGCCGTCCTCGTACTCCGCGTCCCGCCGACCCTCCAGCTCCTTGATCATGTCCTGGAGTTCGGAGCGGATCCAGTCGCGGGTGGCGACCTCGCCGAGGCCGAGCCGGAGCGCCGCGATCTCCCGCGTCAGGTACTCCGTGTCCGCGATCGACCGCTCGTTCTGTTTGCGGTCCTGCTCGCGGCTGACCCGGTCCCGGTCGTCCTGCCGGTTCTGGGCGAGCAGGATCAGGGGCGCGGCGTACGACGCCTGGAGGGACAGCGCGAGGGTCAGAAAGATGAAGGGGTACTCGTCGAAGCGGAGCGGCGCGGGTGCCGTGACGTTCCAGGCGACCCACACGATGATCAGGACGGTCATCCAGACGATGAACCGGCCGGTCCCCAGGAAGCGGGCGATCTTCTCCGACAGCCGCCCGAACGCCTCCGGGTCGTACTCCGGCAGCAGGCTGCGGCGCGGCGCCCGCGGCACGTCCAGCCGGGCCCGCGACCGCTCGCCGGAGACCGCGGCGGCCCGCGCCCGCTCCTTGGTGCTCTCCCGGTCATCGACGCCCATGCGTGCCCCCGCCCGCGGTGCCGGCGGCGCTGCTCCCCGAAGCGCTGCCCGAGTGTCCGTTCGTCCGCTCGCCCCCGTGGCCGTTCGGGCGGTCGCCGTGCCCGCCCATGTGGTCCGTGGCGTCCACGCCGGGCGCGCCGTGCAGGTCCGTCTCGCGCCAGTCCTCGGGCAGCAGGTGGTCCAGCACGTCGTCCACGGTCACCGCGCCCAGCAGGGACCCGCTCTCGTCCACGACGGGCGCCGCGACCATGTTGTACGTGGCCAGGTAGCTGGTCACGGCGGGCAGCGGGGTGTCCGGCGGCAGCGGCGGCAGGTCGCTCTCCACGATCGCGCCGACGAGGGTGAAGGGCGGGTCGCGCAGCAGCCGCTGGAAGTGGACCACGCCGAGGTACTTGCCGGTCGGCGTCTGGTCCGGCGGCCGGCAGACGTACACCTGGGCGGCGAGCGCGGGGGAGAGGTCGGGGTCGCGCACCCGGGCGAGCGCGTCGGCGACCGTGTCGTCCGCGCCCAGCACGATCGGCTCGGTGGTCATCAGGCCGCCCGCCGTCCGCTCCTCGTACGACATCAGGCGCCGGACGTCGGCCGCGTCGGCGGGCCGCATCAGCGTCAGCAGCCGCTCCTTCTCGTCCTCCGGAAGCTCGGAGAGAAGGTCGGCGGCGTCGTCGGGGTCCATCGCCTCCAGGACGTCGGCGGCCCGCTCGTCCTTCAGCTTGCCGAGGATCTCGACCTGGTCGTCCTCGGGCAGCTCCTCCAGGACGTCGGCGAGCCGGTCGTCGTCCAGCGCGGCGGCGACCTCGACGCGGCGCTTGGGGTTGAGGTGGTGCAGGACGCTCGCGAGGTCGGCGGGGTGCAGCTGCTCGAAGGTGGCGAGCAGGCTCTCGGCGCCCTGTCCGTGCTCCTCCAGGGAGAAGCCGGTGACCTGCGACCAGTCGAGGGTCAACGTTTCTCCGCGGCGCCTCAGCGCCCCGCCCTTCCCCTTCCGTACGAAGACCTTCTCGATCTCCCAGTCCCGGCGGGCGGGCAGCTGGGTGATGCCGATGTCCAGGACGGTGGCGTCCTCGCCGGTCTCCACGATGCTCACCCGGCGGTCCAGCAGCTCGCCGAGGACGAGGGTCTCCGAGGCGCGCTGCTCGAAGCGCCGCATGTTCACCACGCCGGTCGTGATGACCTGGCCGGACTCCACGCCGGTCACCCGGGTCATCGGCAGGAAGATCCGGCGCCGGCTGATCACCTCGACGACGAGCCCGAGGAGCCGCGGCGGCCGGCCGGCCACCCGCAGCACGGCCACGAGGTCCCGTACCCGGCCGACCTGGTCGCCGTTGGGATCGAACACGGCGATGCCGGAGAGATGCGAGACGAACACCCGGGGGGTGACCACCGCCATGCCGTGCGCCTCCGCTCCTTCTCCTCCGGCTCCCGGCGGACCGGGGGCAGCCGACTCCCGAAAAATCCGGTGATATCGCGCTTCGGTCGGCTTCAGGCTAGCGCGCTCCGCTGACGGGTGCCCCGGCAGGCACCACCGTACGGCTGTCCGACCGCCGTCCGCCTCCCTCTCCGCCGGACGCCGTGCGGTGCACCGGTACGCTGCCGTACGCCGTCGAGGCACCCGCGACCGACCAGCGCACCAGGAGGCAGCCAGCCGTGACCGCAACTTCGCCAGGAACGAGTCGCCGGCCCCGCTCCGTCCGCCGCGCCGGCCGGGCGACGGCCGCCGTCACGGTGTGCGCGGGCCTGGCGCTGGCGCTGACGGCCTGCGGGGGCTCGGAGGACCCGGACGCGGGTACCAACGGCGTCGGCAAGCTGTCCGCCGCCAAGATTCGGAAGAAGACGGTGGCCGCGGCGGAGAGCACGAACACCGTGCACGTCACCGGCAAGCTCGTCAGCGGCCGCAGCACGTACGAACTGGACATGCAGCTGGCGCAGAACGGCGGCAAGGGCACGGTCGGCACCAAGGACACCGAGTTCTCCCTGCTGCGCATCGACCGGTCGCTGTGGGTGAAGGCCGACGCCGACTTCTGGGCGCACCAGAAGGACGCCGCGCCGAGCAAGAGCGACACCGCGGCCGCCGCCAAGCTCGACGGCAAGTACGTGAAGGTGCCCGCCGAGGACCGCACGTACAAGCAGTTCAGCGGCTTCACCGAGAAGGAGCCGCTGCTGGAGACGCTGCTCACGCTGCACGGCAGCCTCTCCCGCGGCGCCCACGGGGACGTCGACGGCACCCGCACCATCCGCGTCGCGGCGGCGCAGGGCAACGGGGGCACGCTGGACGTCTCCCTGGACGGCGAGCCCTACCCGCTGCGCCTCCAGCGGGCCGGCGGCGCGGGCGTGATCCGCTTCACCGACTGGGGCAAGCGGATCGGGCTGGAGCGCCCGGACGACGACCAGGTCGTGGACTACGGGGAGAGCCTCGGCAGCGGGCACTGAGCGCCGGCGCGCGGCGCCCGCCTCCGCGGTACCGGGGGCGGGTCAGCCGCGCCGCCCCCGGCGGAGCAGCTTCGGCAGCGCGGCGGGGAGCGGCCCGCGGGTGGTGGCGGCGGACGGCAGCGGCCGGGCGGCCCCCGCGTCGTCGCCGAAGTCCGTACGCGCCTCGGGCGATCCGTCCCCGGTGAGCGGGGTCAGCCGCAGCACCCGGCTCTCGCGGGCCCAGCGCTCCGGCATGGTGTCCGCGTCCGGCGCGTTCAGCCGCTTGCCCTTCAGCTCGCCGACGGCGGCCTCCCAGAGCTCGCTGTGCGGCGCTGCCTCGGTGACCCGGGCCGTCCAGGCGACCAGCCGGCCGCCCTTGTCCTTGCTGCGGACGGTGACGGTGGCGGTGGCGCCGTCGGCGAGCCCGAGGTCGGCCAGCGGCTGCTCCAGGGCGCCGTCGCCGACCAGGCACGCGGCACCGTCGTGCCAGACGTGCCAGAGCGCGCGGGACGGGCCCTCGGTCCCCTGGACCCAGATGAGGCCGGACTTCTTGGTGGCCTCCTCGATGAGCGCCTGGTCGAGCAGCGGCTGGGGCACGGTCTCCGTCATGCCCGTAAGCCTAGTCAGGCGCTCCGGGGGACCGTGCCGCCGCCCCGCGGCCGCTACAGCCAGCCGTTGCGCTTGAAGCCGCGGTGGATGCCGAAGCAGATGGCGACCGTGACGACCAGGACCGCCGGGTAGCCGAACTTCCACTGGAGCTCGGGCATGTACTTGAAGTTCATGCCGTAGATCCCGGCGATCATCGTCGGCACCGCGAAGATCGCGGCCCACGAGGTGATCTTGCGCATGTCCTCGTTCTGCGCCACCGTCGCCTGCGCCAGATTGGCCTGCAGGATGGAGTTCAGCAGGTCGTCGAAGTTGAGCACCTGCTCGTTGACGCGCGCCAGGTGGTCCGCGACGTCCCGGAAGTACTTCTGGATGTCGGAGTCGACCAGCCGCATCGGCCGCTCGCTGAGCTGCTGCATCGGGCGCAGCAGCGGCGAGACCGCCCGCTTGAACTCCAGCACCTCGCGCTTGAGCTGGTAGATCCGCCCGGCGTCGCCGCCCTTGGCGGTGGCCCCGGCCTTGCCCTGGGCCTTGCCGTTGGTGCCGGAGCTGAAGACGTCGATCTCGACCTCGTCGATGTCGTCCTGCACCGCGTCGGCGACCGCGATGTAGCCGTCCACGACCTGGTCGGCGATGGCGTGCAGCACGGCCGAGGGGCCCTTGCCGAGCAGCTCGGGGTCGTCCTGGAGGCGGTGCCGCAGCGCGCGCAGCGAGCCCTGGCCGCCGTGCCGGACGGTCACGATGAAGTCCCGGCCGGTGAAGCACATCACCTCGCCGGTCTCCACGACCTCGCTGGTGGCGGTCAGCTCGGCGTGCTCGACGTAGTGGATCGTCTTGAAGACGGTGAAGAGGGTGTCGTCGTACCGCTCCAGCTTGGGCCGCTGGTGGGCGTGGACGGCGTCCTCGACGGCCAGCGGGTGCAGCCCGAACTCGCTGGCGATGCCGGCGAACTCGCGCTCGTTCGGCTCGTGCAGGCCGATCCAGGTGAAGCCGCCGTTCTCGCGGACGTCGGCGATGGCCTCGCCGGGGGAGACGTGGCCGCTGACGCGCCGGCCGTCGCGGTAGACACCGCAGTCGACGATGGCGCTGTTGGTGGCGGCGGTGCGGGTGGTCTCGTACTCGTACGGGGAGTCGCCGCGACGCCGGGAGGGGCGGACGGCGGCGCGCAGGTCGCGGATCATCGACATGGCAGGCTCCTTCACGGGCCGGCCGTCAGGCGCGGGGCGCGGTGCGTAGCGCAACCCGGAACGTGGACGTACGCGGCATCGTCGGCCGTACGTCCGCAAAGCGGGCGGCGCTCCGTGCGTCGGTACTGACGGCGGTTCGCAGTGCGGAAAGAACAGGGAAAACCGAGGTGCAGGCGTTCTTCCGTCAGAAGCTGCGGGTGCGAAGGGACTTCACGTGTTTCGGCGGGACAATGCCGGGTACGGAAGCTCTCGGAATCAGGAGAGTCGCATCATCAGCGGGACGACGGGAGAACTGCCGGTACTGCACGGTCGACTAGGATCCATGCCAGTCCCACCTCCTCCGGCCGGTCCCCGCTGGGGGACGGACGTCTTTCGCTGACCAGACGGCAAGGCTATCAGCCGACTGAACCGTTACGTTCCCGCTGCGCCGCCGCTTTGCCTGTTCCATACGCAGCCGTACCCCGTCGGAGGGGCGGCCGGCCGGTCCCGGAGCCGCCCGTATGCTCGCCGCATGTCTGACGTTCTTGAGCTGGTCGAAGCCCGGTTGCTGATGGCGCTGGGGGAGCCGGACGCGCGCGCGGCGGTGACGTTCCTCGGTACGGACCGCATCGAAGTGCTGCGCTACGCCGACGGCGAGCTGGTGCGGTACGTCACGCTGGGCATGTCGGCGAACCCCATGACGGATCCCTCGGAAGTGCTCGCCGACCCCCTGAAAGGCCCCCGCGCTGAGCTGATCCTGACCGTGCGGAACGGCCGCGCCGACACCGACAAGGTGCTCAGGCCGCTCGCCGTACTGGCCGCTTCCCCGCAGGTCGAAGGCGTCGTCGTGGCCCCGGGCGCCTCCCTGGACGTCGGCGACCCGCTGTGGCCGGACGCGCCCTTCACCTCGGTCCTGGTGAGCGAGGGCGGGGGACAGGTGGAAGACCTCGCGCTCGACGAGCCCATGGAGCCGGTGCGCTTTCTTCCGCTGCTGCCCATGACGCCGAACGAGGCGGCCTGGAAGCGGGTGCACGGTGCCACGGCGCTGGAGGAGCGCTGGCTCCAGCAGGGCACCGACCTGCGCGATCCGCTGCGCGGCGGCGTCTCTTTGGACTGACGCACCGAGATCGAAACGCCACGGTACGAAGTTGGCGTGAAGTCGGCGTCCTGGTGGCTCGAATGCGACCGACTTCGCTGCATGGGGCATACAGATGACGCAGCGGCGCAGCGCACCCCGGACGGGTGATCGTCCTTGACGCGCGGGCGGCCCTGGAGGACCGTTGAGCCCTATGAGGGGCGAACCCAGTTGCCCGAAGTGCGGTGGCCGGGTGCGCGCGCCCGGTCTCTTTGCCGACTCCTGGCAGTGCGACGTGCACGGCACCGTGCACCCGCTGCAACCGGTCGTGCCGCCGAGCGTCGAAGCGCTGGCCGTCGTGGTCAATCGCGCGCGCGTCCCGGTGTGGATGCCGTGGCCGCTCCCGGTGGGCTGGCTGTTCACGGGCGTGGCCTGCGCGGGGGACGACCGCAGCGGCGGCCGTGCCACCGCGGTGGCCTGCTCGGGCCCCGGACCGCTGGGCGGCCCGGGTGAGCTGGTGCTGGTCGCCGAGGAGCTCGGCGTCGGGCTCGGCGCCCGGTACGCCGGCATCGACGGACCGGACCCGGGACCGGGCATGCGCGTGGAGCGGCCGCCGCACGCCAAGGTGATGGCCGCGGGCCGGCCGACCCCGCTGTGGCACGTCGAGGGCGTGCCCGCGGACCGTGCGGTCTTCGCGGGCGAGGCGCGCGGGCTGTGGCTGTGGGCGGTCGTCTGGCCCGAGCAGTCCGGGATGCTGATGTACGACGAGCTGGTCCTCACCGACCTGCGGGACGCGGGCTCCGAGGTCGACCTGCTGCCGTGCGGCGCGCTGTCCCCACGCATCCTGTCCTGAGGCGGCGGACTTCCCGTACGTCCTGTCCTGCGGCGATGGTGTCCGCGCACGTCCGGCAGTGAGAGCGGTGTCACGCTCGGCCCGAGGGTGGACGGGCGGTCGGCGGTTATCCTTTGGACGTCCCCTGTCGTCCGGCGCGCTGTCCGGCCATCGCCCGGTCCGCCGTCCCGTCCGTGTCTGGAGTCCGTGTCGTGCGTATCGACCTGCACACCCACTCCACCGCGTCCGACGGCACGGACACCCCGGCCGAGCTGGTACGCAACGCCGCCGAGGCCGGTCTGGACGTCGTCGCGCTCACCGATCACGACACCGTCGGCGGATATGCCGAGGCCAAGGCCGCGCTGCCGGCCGGGCTGACGCTCGTCACCGGCGCCGAGCTGTCCTGCCGGCTGCCCGCGCGGGACGGCAGCGGCGACGGCATCAGCCTGCACATGCTGGCCTACCTCTTCGACCCCGACGAGCCGGAGCTCGCCCGCGAGCGGGAGCTCGTACGGGACGACCGGATCCCGCGCGCCCGCGGCATGGTCGCCAAGCTCCAGGAGCTGGGCGTGCCCATTGCTTGGGAGCAGGTGGCGCGGATCGCCGGCGACGGCGCCGTCGGGCGCCCGCACATCGCCACCGCCATGGTCGAGCTGGGCGTCGTGCCGACCGTCTCCGACGCCTTCACCCCCGAGTGGCTGGCCAACGACGGCCGGGCGTACGTCGAGAAGCACGAGCTGGACCCCTTCGAGGCGGTCCGGCTGGTCAAGGCCGCGGGCGGGGTCACCGTCTTCGCGCACCCGCTGGCCCTCAAGCGTGGCGTCTGCGTCCCGGAGAGCGCGATCGCCGAGCTGGCCGCCGCCGGGCTGGACGGCATCGAGGTCGACCACATGGACCACGACGCGCCGACCCGTGACCGGCTGCGCGCGCTCGCCGCCGACCTCGGCGTGCTCACCACCGGCTCCAGCGACTACCACGGCAGCCGCAAGACCTGCCGGCTCGGCGAGTACACCACCGACCCCGAGATCTACGGGGAGATCGTGCGCCGTGCGACCGGCGCGTTCCCCGTCCCCGGCGCCGGCGGCTGATCCGGCCCGCCGGGCCTGACACCTTCCCGCCCCTTCCGGGCTCCTCCGGCGCTTCCCGCCGCCCTTTTCCCGCTGCACACGCGCCCTTGTGCGCGCGTGCTCCCGTACCACCGCAAGGCCATCATCGTGTTCGACCTCGCCGTCTTCGGATCCCTCTTTCTCACGCTTTTTGTGATTATGGATCCCCCTGGAATCACTCCGATCTTCCTCGCCCTGACCTCGGGCCGCCCGGCCAAGGTGCAGCGCCGGATGGCCTGGCAGGCGGCGACCGTCGCGTTCGGGGTCATCGCCGTCTTCGGCCTCTGCGGCCGCCAGATCCTCGCCTACCTGCACATCTCCACGCCCGCGTTGATGATCGCGGGCGGGCTGCTGCTCCTGCTCGTCGCGCTCGACCTGCTGACGGGGAAGTCGGAGGAGCCGACGCAGACCAAGGACGTCAACGTGGCGCTGGTGCCGCTGGGCATGCCGCTGCTGGCCGGGCCGGGGGCCATCGTGTCGGTGATCCTCGCGGTGCAGCACGCGGACGGTGCCACGGGCCAGGTCTCGGTGTGGGCGGCGATCGCCGCGATCCACGTGGTCCTCTGGCTGGTGATGCGCTTCTCGCTGGTGATCATTCGAGTGATCAAGGACGGCGGAGTGGTCCTGGTGACCCGGCTGGCCGGGATGATGCTCTCCGCGCTGGCCGTGCAGCAGATCATCAACGGCGTGACCCAGGTGGTCAACGGGGCCTGAGCCGGCCGGCCCGGCAGCCCTGCCCCGGAAAACACGCCGCCCCCGTACGGACCGTCCGTACGGGGGCGCTGCTGTCGGCGGGCCGGTGAGCCGGCGGGCCGGGGGAGCCGGGGACCGCGTTACGAAGCGGCCGTCGCGGCATCGGCGGGGCGGATGTAGATGCGCTGGCCGATTGCGGCGGCCTGCTGCACGATCCGGTTGACGGAGGCGGCGTCCACGACGGTGCTGTCCACGGCGGTGCCGTTGACGTCGTCAAGACGCATGATCTCGAAGCGCATAAAGGGCTTCTCCCTTCGTCTGATCCTCCTGAGGAGAACTGCTGGGTGGCGCGGATGCCTGTCATCGGTGTCAGGCGTGCCAATGGGGACAACGAAGTGCTCTGAGCAATAATTCCCTACGCTAAAGAAAATTTTCGAGTGTCTAATTACTCACAGGTAAGTTCACTCGTCCCTCGCCACCCGGCCGGTTGTGTCTCCCCCGTGCCCGCCACGAGAATCGAACCGGTATGAACGACGACGTCCGGCCCGCGGGCCCCACCGACCTCACCGCTGTCGTGGCGGGCATCGAGCGCACCAACGAGCTGCTCAACCGTGTCCTGGCCGAGGTCGCCACGACACCGTCCACGCACGCGGTCTTCGTCGACGCGGGCTACCTCTACGCGGCGGCCGGCCGGCTCGTCGCCGGTACGGAGGACCGCCGCTCCTTCGATCTGGACGCCGAAGGGATCATCGACGCCTTCATCGAGGTGACCCGCGTCGTCTTCCCGGACAGCCGGCTGCTGCGGGTCTACTGGTACGACGGCGCGCGCCGCCGCATCCACACCCTGGAGCAGCAGTCCATCGCCGAGCTCCCCGACGTCAAGGTGCGGCTCGGCAACCTCAACGCCAACAACCAGCAGAAGGGCGTCGACTCCCTGATCCGCTCCGACCTGGAGTCGCTCGCCCGGCACCGCGCCATCAGCGACGCCGTCCTCATCGGCGGCGACGAGGACCTGGTCTCCGCGGTCGAGGCGGCGCAGGGCTACGGCGCGCGGGTGCACCTGTGGGGCGTCGAGGCCGTGGACGGGCGGAACCAGGCCGAGCCGCTGCTCTGGGAGGTCGACAGCCAGCGCACCTTCGACCTGGAGTTCTGCAAGCCGTACGTCACCGAGCGCACGCTGCAGGACGGCGGCGCGGCGGGCGCGGCCGACGACGGGCCGGCGCCCAGCCGCGAGGACGTCCGCTTCGTCGGCGCGCAGGTCGCCGCCCAGTGGCTGGCCTCCCGCGGCCGCGACTGGACCGCCGACCTGCTGCCCGGCCACCCCTACCTGCCGGGCGCCGTCGACCAGGACCTGCTGACCACCGCCGAGGGCCTGCTGCGCCACTCCCTGCGCCCGTACGCCGACCTCCGGCGCGTGCTGCGGGACGGCTTCTGGGAGCACGTACGGGCGCAGTTCTGAGCCGCCAGCCCCGCGTACGCCCTACAGCCCTACCGCCCTGCGTGCGCGCACGGCCCCGCGTACGCCCTGCAGCCCGGCGTGCGCCTACAGCTCGGGGCTGTCGTCCCCCGCCTCGTCCCAGAAGGACACCAGCGCCGCCGCCGTCTCCGCCGGCCGCTCGGCGTTGGGGGAGTGCTCGGCGCCCGCGATGACGGTACGGCGCGCGCCGAGCCGCTCGGCCATCTCGTCCATCAGCGGCACCGGCCAGGCGTAGTCGACGGCACCGGACAGTACGTGCTTGGGCAGCGGTACGGCGGCCAGCGCGGCCACCCGGTCCGGCTCGCCCGCTATCTGCCGCGCCGTGCCGATCAGCTGCTCCGGCACGGTGCCCAGCCAGCGGCGGTGCAGGAACTCGGCGATCTCCGGCGGCGTGGTCTCGCCCGCCGCCTCCGGCGGGTCCAGGTCCCGCATCGCCTGCCAGACGGCCTCCATCGTCATCGTGGTCAGCGCGTCGATGAGCATCTTGGCGCGGACCCGCTGCTCGGGGGCGACCGCGGCGGGGCCCGAGCTCATCAGGGTCAGCGAGCGGTACGGCGCCGCGTCGTCGAGCACCGCGGCGCGCGCCAGCAGCCCGCCGAGCGAGTGGCCCAGCAGATGCACCGGGCCGGCGTCCAGCGCGGCCGCCTGCGCGGCGATGTCCCGGGCCAACTCGCCCTGCGCGTAAGCCTGTTCCGTACGCGGACCGGGCGTCTCGTACTGGCCTCTGCCGTCCACGGCCACGGCGCGGTACCCGGCCGCCGCCAGCGGGGCGAGCAGCGGGAGGAAGTCCTCCTTGCTGCCGGTGAAGCCCGGTACCAGCAGGGCGGTGCCGCGTACCGGACCGTCGGGACGCGCGTCGTGCACCGCGAACTCACCTCGCGCGGTGGCGAGTCGGTACGCGCCGGCGCACGCGGGCAGATCGAGGAACGGAGGCCTACTCATGCACCAGAGGCTATCCGGGGCGGATGACGGGCGGGTGCCGGAAAGATGGCCTCCGCCGCCCGCCCCGCCGCCCGTACGACGACGGCCCCGCACCGCCTGAGCGGTACGGGGCCGTCGGTGGCCTGCGGATCAGCCCTCGGACGCGGCCTCGGCGGCAGCGGCCGGCTTCTTCGCCGCGGTCTTGCGCGTGCGGCGCGGCTTGGCCGGAACCTCATCCGTCGCGCCGTCCCCGGTGGCCGCTTCGGCCTTCTCGGCGGTCTTCTTGGGGGCGGTCTTGCGGGTGCGGCGGGGCTTGGCCGGTGCCTCGTCGGTCGCCGTCTCCGCGGGCTGGTTGCCCTCGGCGGTGTCCACCGCGGCCTCGGCCTTCTTGGCGGCCGTCTTGCGGGTACGCCGCGGCTTGGCCGGCGCCTCCTCGGCGACGTCCGCGCCCTCGGCCGCCTCGACGGCGGCCTCGGCCTTCGCGGTCGTCTTCTTGGGGGCGGTCTTGCGGGTGCGGCGGGGCTTGGCCGGTGCCTCGTCGGTCGCCGTCTCCGCGGGCTGGTTGCCCTCGGCGGTGTCCACCGCGGCCTCGGCCTTCTCGGTGGCCTTCTGGGCGGCGGTCTTGCGGGTACGGCGCGGCTTCGCCGGCGCCTCCTCGGCGACCTCGGCCGGAGCGCTCTCCGCGACGACGTTCTCCGCGGTGGCGCGCTCGGCGGTCTTCTTGGCGGCCTCCTCGGCGGCGCGGCGCTCGGCGGCCAGGCGCCGGGCGGCGACCTCGACCGTCTGGAAGCCCACCGAGGTGTCCTCCTTGACCACGACCGGGCGCCGGGGCGCCGGAGTCTTGGCGGCCCGGGCCGGGGCCTTGGCGGCGGGCGCCCGGTCCTCGGCGGGGGCGGCCACGGCCTCGGCGGCCGTGCCCTGGGCGCGGCCGTTCCGGCTGCGACGGCGGCGCGGCTTGGCCGGCGCCTCCTGCGCGGTGTCCGGGCCGGCACCCTGCGCCGGGACGTTCGCGGCGTCGGTGCCCTCGGCGGTGTCCACCGCCTTCGCCGCCTTCTCGGCGGGGGCGGGCTCCGGCTCCGCCACGGCGTGCGCGGTGGCGGCGGGCGCCGTGGTGGCCGCGGACGTGGCGGCGGAGGCACCGCTGCGGGTGCGACGGCGGCGGCGCAGCTGGCGCGGCGCGGACGTGCCCTCGGCGGTGTCCGCCGCGGCCTCGGCGGCCACGCCGCCCTTCGGGGCGTCGGCACCGCCCTCGGCACCGGCCTCGACCGGGGCGCCGTTGCGGGTACGGCGACGCTTGCGCGGCGTACGCGTACGCTCCGGGCGCTCCTCCTCGCGCTCCCGGCCGCCCCGGCGCGGGCCACCGCGGCCGCGGCCGCCGGTCTCGCCGAGGTCCTCGACCTCTTCGGCCGCGAGGCCCGCGCGGGTGCGCTCCGAGCGCGGCAGCACGCCGGTGACGCCCTGCGGGATGTTCAGCAGCTCGTAGAGGTGGCCGGAGGTGGAGTAGGTCTCCTCCGGGTCGTTGAACGACAGGTCCAGCGCCTTGTTGATCAGCTGCCAGCGCGGGATGTCGTCCCAGTCGACCAGCGTGACGGCGGTGCCCTTGGCGCCCGCGCGGCCCGTACGGCCGATGCGGTGCAGGTAGGTCTTCTCGTCCTCGGGCGTCTGGTAGTTGATGACGTGCGTCACACCGCCGACGTCGATGCCCCGGGCGGCGACGTCGGTGCATACCAGGACGTCGACCTTGCCGTTGCGGAAGGCGCGCAGCGCCTGCTCGCGGGCGCCCTGGCCGAGGTCGCCGTGGACCGCGCCGGAGGCGAAGCCGCGGCGCGCGAGCTGGTCGGCGATGTCGGCCGCCGTGCGCTTCGTACGGCAGAAGATCATCGCGAGCCCGCGGCCCTCGGCCTGCAGGATGCGCGAGACCATCTCCGGCTTGTCCATGGAGTGCGCGCGGAAGACGTGCTGCGTGGTGTTGGCGACCGTCGCGCCCTCGTCGTCGGGCGAGGTGGCGCTGATGTGGGTCGGCTGCGACATGTAGCGCCGGGCCAGCGAGATGACCTGGCCGGGCATGGTCGCGGAGAACAGCATCGTCTGCCGCTTGACCGGCAGGTACTGGATGATCTTCTCGACGTCCGGCAGGAAGCCGAGGTCGAGCATCTCGTCCGCCTCGTCCAGGACGAGGCCGCGGACCTTGGAGAGGTCCAGCTTCTTCTGGCCCGCGAGGTCCAGCAGCCGGCCGGGGGTGCCGACGACGATGTCGACGCCCTTGTTGAGCGCCTCGACCTGGGGCTCGTACGCCCGGCCGCCGTAGATGGCGAGCACGCGGACGTTACGGACCTTGCCGGCGGTCAGCAGGTCGTTGGTGACCTGCTGGCACAGCTCACGGGTAGGGACGACGACCAGTGCCTGCGGCGCGTCGGTCAGCTGCTCGGGCTTGGCCCGGCCGGACTCGACGTCGGCGGGGACGGTGACGCGCTCCAGGAGGGGGAGGCCGAAACCGAGGGTCTTGCCCGTACCGGTCTTGGCCTGGCCGATGACGTCGGAGCCGGAAAGGGCGACCGGGAGGGTCATGGCCTGGATGGGGAAAGGAGTCGTGATGCCGACGGCCTCGAGGGCTTCGGCGGTCTCGGGGAGGATCCCGAGGTCTCGGAACGTAGACAGAATCTTGCCTCTTCTGTGAGTCGCGGCGCGAGGCGTCGAAGGGGATCAACCGTGCCTTCTCACCGTCGTACTGTTCGTACTCGGCGCGGCCCGGCCTCCTAGGGCCGGATGGCGCGGGACCACTGCCTTCGCTCAGGCGCTCGTGCCGCGAGCGGTGTCCCTCCTGCCGCACGTACGTCTCGTACGCGCCACAACAGAGGGCGGTCGGGTGTTGGAGCCGATCGGGCCACCGACCGGGCATCCGCATGCGTGGCAGGCCCACCGATAGTCGGCGGGCTCATTACCACCATACCCCGGATGAGCGCATGTGTGTCCGGGCAATCGTTCGGTCGGGTGGGACCCGAGTGGCTGACCAGGCCCTCTCCCGGCTTGCGCGGCGGGCTATTGTGCGCTTCATGGAGACGCCCGACAACGCCACCGCCGACGCCACGCCCGACGAGCCCACCGGGATCGCCGCCCAGACCTGGGAGCAGGCGGCCGCCGACCCGCAGTACCGCGCCGCGGTCATCGACCTGCTCGGCGCCCTCGCGTACGGCGAGCTGGCCGCCTTCGAGCGGCTGGCCGAGGACGCCAAGCTGGCCTCCACCACGGACGACAAGGCGGAGCTGGCGAAGATGGCTTCGGCGGAATTCCACCACTTCGAGAGGTTGCGGGAGCGGCTGGCGCAGATCGACGCGGAGCCGAACGCGGCGATGGAGCCGTTCGTCGCCGCGCTGGACGAGTTCCACCGCCAGACCGCCCCGTCGGACTGGCTGGAAGGCCTGGTCAAGGCGTACGTCGGCGACTCCATCGCCAGCGACTTCTACCGCGAGGTGGCGGCCCGGCTGGACTCCGACACCAAGGAGCTGGTGCTCGGTGTGCTGGATGACACAGGGCATGCCTCCTTCGCCGTCGAGAAGGTCCGCGCGGCCATCGAGGCCGACCCGCGGGTCGGCGGCCGGCTCGCGCTGTGGGCGCGCCGCCTGATGGGCGAGGCGCTCTCGCAGGCGCAGCGGGTGGTCGCGGAGCGCGACGCGCTGTCGACGATGCTGGTCGGCGGGGTGGCCGACGGCTTCGACCTGGCGGAGGTCGGCCGGATGTTCTCGCGCATCACCGAGGCGCACACGAAGCGGATGGCGGCCCTGGGTCTGGCCGCCTGAGGCACTGGCGGCGGGGCCGGTCTGTCCCGCCCTCGGGTCAGGATCTTCGCCCGGCCCGTATGAGGATGCTCACCCCGTGGGCCCCGCACCGTCCGGGACGGTGCGGGGCCCACGGTGCGGAACGCGCCGTTTCTCCGTCCCGACATCGGCCGGAAAGCGCCCGTCACGCTCCGTCCGTGCCGGAGTCCCCGGCGGACGGCGGCCGGGCCTCCCGCGGCGCCTCAGGCCGTCGCTGATCGGCGCAGCCGACGGGCCGGCCGGGGCGCGGGACGCAGCAGCAGCGAGAGCAGCGCGGCGCAGACGCCCACGGCCACGAGCAGCACTGCGGGCGCCCAGCCCGGTCCGAGGACCGTGTGGGCCAGCAGCGCCCCGAAGACGGCCGCGCCGGGCCCCGTGGCCAGCGTCAGGCTCCGGGTCGGGAAGCGGCCGGGCAGTCGCCGCACGGCGGCGAGGGCAATGGCGAGGCCCAGGACTGCGGCGCCGAGCACTTCGAAGATCATGTTTCCCCTCCCGCGCGATGACGCCGTCCTGATACGGCGGAGTCACTGTCGTTCGTGGGCGGTCGTACCCAAGGGGCGCCACGGGCAATCGTGCCGGGCCGGACAAAGGTGCGATCACGGCCCTGAGCAGGGAAAAGCGGCCGAGAGTGCACGGCTGCGGGCGAGCGCGGCACGCAGAACGGGCGGCGGCCCGGGGAATCGTCTCCCCGGGCCGCCGCCCGTCATGCGTGCTGTGCCTGCGGCAGCGTCCTACAGCGCGCCGAAGCCCACCTTGCGCCCGGCCGGCTCGCCGATCTCGACGTACGCCAGGCGGTCCGCCGGCACCAGGATCTTGCGGCCGTGTTCGTCCTCCAGGCTCAGCAGCTGCGACTTGCCGCCCAGCGCAGCGGAGACCGCGCTCTCGACATCCTCGGCAGACTGCGAGCTCTCCAGGACGATCTCGCGGGGCGCGTGCTGCACGCCGATCTTGACCTCCACGGCTTATGTCCCTCCGACGGTCTCGGTCCCCCCGGTCCGACCAGGGGGCGGGGTGCGCGACGATCCGCGCCGTACGCAGCACACATTAGCCCGGTACGGGGACGGAAAGGCCGTCCCGGAGCACGCCCGCAGCGAACACGGGAAGCGCGCGTCGCGCCGCCGTACCCGGAGCGGGCGCCGGGCCGCGGCCGGGGCGTGCCCCGCTGACGGCCCTCGGCGCCCGCTTCGGGAGCGGACCCGAGCCCGCTCTCAGTGACCTTCCGTGCCGTGCAGCGGGAAGCCCGCGATGCCCTTCCAGGCCAGCGAGGTGAGCAGCTGCACCGCGGTGTCGCGCTGCACCGTGCGCTCGCTGGAGAGCCAGTACCGCGCGACGACCTGGGACACTCCGCCCAGGCCCACCGCCAGCAGCATGGACTCCTCCTTGGAGAGCCCGGTGTCCTCCGCGATCACGTCACTGATCGCCTCGGCGCACTGCAGCGAGACCTTGTCCACGCGCTCGCGGACGGCCGTCTCGTTCGTCAGGTCGGACTCGAACACCAGCCGGAACGCGCCGCCCGGGTCCTCCACGTACGCGAAGTACGCGTCCATGGTCGCGGCGACCCGCTGCTTGTTGTCGGTGGTGGAGGCCAGGGCCGTCCGCACCGAGTGCAGCAGCGCCTCGCAGTGCTGGTCCAGCAGCGCGAGGTAGAGGTCGAGTTTGCCGGGGAAGTGCTGGTAGAGCACCGGCTTGCTGACGCCGGCCCGCTCGGCGATGTCGTCCATCGCCGCAGCGTGGTACCCCTGTGCCACGAAGACTTCCTGTGCAGCGCCCAGGAGCTGGTTGCGCCGCGCCCGGCGCGGCAGGCGCGTGCCCCGAGGGCGCGCGGCCTCTGTCTGCTCGATGGCGCTCACGCCGCCTCCCAGTGTCGTTCCGTACGAGATGCACACAGCACGGTGCACCGCGCCCGCCATCGTACTTTTGGGTAACGAGGCTGTGCGCGGTCCGGACCGAGAATTTATCCGCCCGGCACCTTCGGGAAGCCGACATACCGGCTCAGGTCACCGGTAATCGTCTTCGTCGAGGTCGACGACGCGGGCCTGTTCCGCAAGGTCCGCTTCATTCGCTGCGTCGGGATCGCCGCCGGTCAGCGCGTCGTCGCGGTGCGGAGCGAGCTCGGCCAGCTGCTCCTGGGCGTCCGCCTCCGGTGCTTCCACGTCCATTTCGGCCGCCTCGTCCTCGTCGAAGGTATCCGGATCTGTGGGGTCGACAGGCATGGTGGCTCCCCTTTCCTGGGCGAGCGTCCTTTACACGAGCCTATGAGAGGGGAATGTCCGGCGCGACGTGGTACGCGCCGCGAACGGGTGGCGGCTCCGTAAGTACGCACACGCTGTGCAGCCCCGTGTGCGCCGACCGTGACGCGAGAGACGTGTGATGGCGAACACACCGGAAGGGGTGTGATCGTCTCGTAACATCGACGCATGTCTTCCACGGAGCCGCCGGACACCCGAACCGCGCTCCCGGTACCGCCCGGGGGGCCGGGCCCGTACGTGGGCGCCGAGGAGACGCTGCGCAGCGTGAGCCTGCCGGGGGTGACGCTCAGCGTGCGCGCGCCCGCCGGAGTGCGCGAGGGGCTGCCGCCCGCCCTGTACGTCCACGGCCTCGGCGGCTCGTCGCAGAACTGGTCCGCCCTGATGTCGCTGCTCGCCGACCGGGTCGACGGCGAGGCGCTGGACCTCCCCGGCTTCGGCGACTCCCCGCCCCCGGACGACGGCAACTACTCCATCAGCGGCCAGGCCCGCACGGTCATCCGGTACCTGGATCACCGCGGTCGCGGCCCCGTGCACCTCATCGGCAACTCCATGGGCGGCGCGGTCTCCACCCGGGTCGCCGCGGTCCGCCCCGACCTCGTACGGACCCTGACGCTCGTCTCGCCCGCCCTCCCCGAACTGCGGCCGCAGCTCAGCGCGCTGCCCACGGGCCTGCTGGCGCTCCCCGGCGTGACCGGCCTCTTCAGCCGCCTGACGCGGGACTGGACGGCCGAGCGCCGCACCCGTGAGGTGCTGGCCCTCTGTTACGGAGACCCGGGGAAGGCCACCCCCGAAGAGGTGGCGGCGGCGGTCGAGGAGACCGCGCGCCGGCTGGAACTGCCGTACTTCTGGGAGGTGATGGAGCGCGCCTCGCGCGGCATCGTCAGCGCCTACACGATCGGCGGCCAGCACAACCTGTGGCGGCAGGCGGAACGCGTCCTCGCCCCCACCCTGCTCATCTACGGCGGGCGGGACCGGCTCGTCTCCTTCCGGATGGCCCGCAGGGCGGCGGCCGCCTTCCGCGGCTCGCGCCTGCTCACGCTCCCGGAGGCGGGCCACGTCGCGATGATGGAGTACCCGCCGACCGTCGCCCGGGCGGTCCGGGAGCTGCTGGACGACACGGAGGGCACGCCCGCCGAGGGCCCGAAGGGCCGTGCCGCGCGGGGCACCCGTGGCGGCGCCGTCGCTCCGGAGAACGGCGCGGACGGTGCGCCGGGTGACACGACCGCCGACGCGGGCAGGAGCTGACGGGCCCAGTGGGACGCCATAGCCGCCGGGCCCAGGACGGGACCGCCGACACCACCGAGACCGACGTCTTCATGGGCGGGCAGGCCGCTGCCGCCCCGCCGCCCCGGCGGCCCGCGGACGCTCGCGGTGGCGCTCAGGACCCCCGGCCGGACACGGGGCCCGGCAGGGGCCGCCGGCGGCGCGGTGAGGACGGCCCGGCGGAGGCCCCGCCGGTGCGCGGCGGCCATCCGGCGCACGAGGAGGACACCGGCGGCCCGCGCCACCCGCAGGCGCCGGGCGTCCCGCTGGTGCCGCACCAGCGCGGTACGGGCGGCGGCCGGCCCGGTGTGCTCGGTACGCCTGTCGATCCGGGCGGCGGCCGGCCGGGGCCGCGCCAGGAGTACCTGGACGCCTTCGCCGATGACGGTCACTTCGCCGCGCCCGCTCCCGGCGCGGTGTCCGGTCCGCGTGCCCCGAAGGGCGCGCGGACCCCGGAGGACGGTCCGCCCACCGCGCCCGTGCCGCCCTCGGGGGCTGCACAGGGGGCGCCTCCCGGGTACCCACCGTCCTCCGGTCCCGAGGAGGGCGAGGAACTCGCCGCATACGAAGCGGAGTTCGCCGGGCGGGAGTCGTCGCAGGACGCTCCCGCCCGGCGGCGCGGTGCCAAGGGGCGCACGTTCACCGGAGTGGCCGCCGCCGCGGTGACCACCGTGCTCGCGGTGGTGGTCGCGGGCCAGGTCGCCGACGCCCGCAAGATCGGCGCCGAGGGGGCGCCGGTGAGCGGCGGGGACGCCTCGCCGGACGCCGACGCCGCGAGCCCGCACACCGGGCCCACCGCCGCGCCCGTCACGTACGCGGACAGGATGGCCAAGGTCTATCCGCTGGCCGCCGATCTGAAGGGGCCGGGGACGTTCGAGCCGGCCGGCGGTGCGGCGGCGGCACCGGGCCGCGGTGACGTGGTGCGCTACCGCGTCGACATCGAGGACGGACTCGGGCTGGACGGCGGGCTGTTCGCCGAGGCGGTGCACAAGACGCTGAACGACGAGCGCAGTTGGGCACACGGAGGGCGGCGGACGTTCGAGCGCGTCGCCTCGGGCAAGGCGGACTTCGTGATCACCTTGGCGAGCCCGGGCACCACGGACGAGTGGTGCGCCAAGTCCGGCCTGGACACCAGCCAGGAGCGCGTCTCCTGCGACTCCGCCGCGACCGAGCGCGTCATGATCAACGCCTACCGGTGGGCGCGCGGCGCCGAGACGTACGGCGCCGACAAGATGTACGCGTACCGGCAGATGCTGATCAACCACGAGGTGGGGCACCGGCTGGGCCACGACCACGAGGGCTGCCACCGGCAGGGGGCGCTCGCGCCCGTGATGATGCAGCAGACCAAGTTCCTGAGCACGGACGGCGTCACCTGCCGCCCGAACGCCTGGCCGTTCCCGACCGCCTGACGCCCGGCACGTTCCTGGCGGCACGTCCCCGGTGCCGGTTCACCGCCCGCGCGGCTGCCACTCCATGTAGCGCTCTGTGCACGTAGCGCATCGGAACGCCGGGTTCGGTGGAAAGTTACGCCTCTTCACCCCTTTTGGTGGCGCGATGGACAACCGTCCGTCGCGCCACCGGTGCTTCTGCGTAGCGTCGGGGCGCAGGCGGTGCCGAATCCGGCCATCGCCCGGAAGGTCGCCGATCCGAGGAACGGGGGTGCACTTGTGCGCATAGGTCTGCTCACCGAGAGTGGCGATACGTACGCGTGTGGTGAAACGCGCGCCTGGTGCGACCGGCTCGTGCGCGGGCTCACCGGTCATGACTTCGAGCTGTACGCGCTCGGCCGGGACGCCGCGGCACAGCCCGGTCCGGCCGGGCTGCCGAAGCGGGTCCGCGTGGCACGCACGGCCCCGCTGGGGGGCGAGCTGCCCGACGCGGACCGCTGGTGGCCGGCCGGCGCGAAGTCCCGGGCCGGGCGCCGCGTACGCCGACGCTTCGCCCGGCACTTCGCGGACCTCACGGCGGCGTTCTGCGGGGCGCCCGGAGAGCCGGCGGACGAGCCGGCGAAGGCGGCGGACCCGCGCGGCAAAGGCGGCGTGAGCAGCGGTGCGCAACCGCAGGCGGACCGTTTCGCCGCGGGGCTGTACGGCCTCGCCGAGCTGGCCCGCAGCGACGGCCTCCTGCCCGAACTGCTCCGCTCCGAGACGGCCGTCCGCGTGCTCGAAGCGGCCTGCCGGGCGCCCGGCGCCACGGTGGCCGCGCGCGCCGCCCAGGTGAGCGACCTGCTGGCCGTCACCGAAGCGCTCGAAACCGCGCTGCGCCCGCTGTCGCTGGACTGGTACGGGGACGGGGAGGGCGGGCAGCACGAAGGTGCGCGGGGCGCAGGGTGCGCCGACGAGCGGGGGCTCGGCGGAGTCGACCTCTGCCACGTCACGAGCGGCGGCCCGGCGGCGCTCGCCGGACTGCTGGCCAAACGCTTCTGCAACACTCCGCTCCTGGTCACGGAGTACGGCGTACGGCTGCGCGAGCACTACCTCGCGCGCGGCGCCGCACCGCTCAGCACGCCCGTGCACGCCCTGCTGGCGGCCTTCGAGGCGGCGCTCGCCACGGAGACGTACCGCGTGGCCGACCTGATCACCCCCGGCAACACCCGCATCCGCCGCTGGCAGGAGCGGTGCGGTGCGCCCCGCGACCGGCTCCGCACGGTCTACCCGGGCATGGACGCCGCCCCGTTCGCCGCCGTCCCGGACGCCGCGGCCGACGGCTCCAAGACCCTGGTGTGGGTCGGGACCGTCGAGCCCGAGAAGGACCTCATCGGCCTGCTGCACGCGTTCGCCCGGGTCCGCGCCGCCGAGCCGGAGGCGACCCTGCGGATCATCGGCGCACCCGGCGAGGGCCCGGAGCCGGCCGCGTATCTCGCGCACTGCAGGGCGCTCGCCGCGCAGCTCTTCCCGGACGAGGCCGCCGACGCGGTCACGGTCGGCGAGAACCCGGTCTCGTTCGAGGAGATCGGCGACCCCGGCGTGGCGCGCCTCGCCGACGCCTACGAAGCGGGTGCGGTGCTGGTGCTCTCCAGCGTCGTCGGAGGTTTCCCGAGGACGCTGGTGGAGGCGATGTTCTGCGGCCGGGCCACGGTGTCCACGGACGTGGGCGCGGTCTGCGAGGTCATCGGCGGCACGGGCCTTGTCGTACCGCCGCGCAACCCCCGGGCGCTGGCCGAGGCGTGCACCGCGCTGCTGAGCGACCCGGCGCGGCGGGCCCGGCTGGGCGCGGCGGCGCGCGCCCGGGCACTCGAACTGTTCACCGTCGAGCAGAACATCGGGGCATTTCGTGGCATCTACCTGGAGCTGATGGCGCACACCCCGCTGCTCCACGCCGAGCGGGACGTGGACGGCGCGCCGCGCCTCTTCGCGCGCACCGCCGAATCACAGCTTCCGGGCCGGTGGTCCGCCGCCCGCCCGGCGTCCGGGCCGCAGGACCGCGGCCACACCCCCAGCTGGGCCCGACCGCCCGCGGGGCCGGACCACGCCGGGCCGCGGGTGCCGGCCGGCGTGGCCCGGACGAGAGGAGGAGCCGACGCATGACCGCGTACCGGACCCGGGCCGCGCACCGGCCCGAGCTGCCCACCACCCCGCGCAGCCCCGGAGGCTGGGACCCCCGCTCCAGCGCGCTGCTCGGCCGGGCCGCCGGGAGCACCGTTCCCGCGGGCGACGTGGCCGGGGCCGACGGGCCCGCCGCCGGCACGACGGCTTCCGGAAGCGCCACCGCCTCCGGGAGCGCCGCTGCATCGGGGAGCATCGCTGCATCGGGGAGCGCCGCCGTCTCCGGAAGTGCCACCGTCTCCGAAGGCGACGCGGCCGACGCCCCCAGAGGTGCCGGCCGCGGACGTGCCCCCGAGGCGGTGCGGGACGCGGGCCACGAAGAGGAGCCGCACGCCGCCCCGAATGCCCCGTACTCCGCCCCCGAAGAGGGCCCCGCCCGGAAGGCGCCGCCCCGGAGGGGGCCCGCCGACCCCGTACGGGAGCTGATGCACCGCCACCGGGAGCTGTGCGAACGGGCCGTGGACCCGCTGGAGATCGCCGCGGGACTGGAGGCGCACGGCGTGACCGACCGTACGGCCGCCCGCTTCCGGCACCGTGACGTCTTCTCGCTCGCCGAGGAGCTCTACGCCCGGGTGCCGCGCGCCGACGCCCCCGACGCCGCGCGTCCCGCGGACCCGGCGCCGCTGCCCTCCCGCCGCGTCCGCGCCGCGCTGCAGGCACTGCCCGGCGCGCTGGCCGCGGCCACCGTCGCCGCCGTCGCCTCGGTCCAGGGCCCGGCGCCCGCCCCGTACGTCCGCCCGGCCCTGGCTGTCGCCGGCGCGGCATGCGTCTTCCTGGCGCTGCGGCTGTGCCTGCGGAGCGGACCGCTGGGCGGCGGGCACCGCACCGGCCGCGTGGCGGCCCTGTGGACCTGCTGGCTCACCGGTTACGCGCTCTTCGGGGACCGGCTGTTCCACCTGCTGCAGTCCGGCGGCCCCGACGTGCCCTCGGGCGGGTGGCGGGCCGCCTTCGAGGCGCTGTTCGCCGCGGCCCCGGAGGCCGGCGGCGGGCCGCTCCGGCTGCCCGGCCTGACCCCGCACGGCACGGCGACCGCGGTCGCACTGTGCTGCGCGGTCGTGCCCGCAGCCTGGTGCGTGCGCCGGTTCGCGGTACGCGGGCGGCGCCGGCTCGCGGCCAGCCGCGGCCTCGGCGAGTTCGCGGCCCGGATGCGGCCCCTGCTGATCGGCACGGTGCTGCTCTTCGTGGCCGCGGTCACCGCGCTGCTGGTCGCCGCCGGCCTCCTGACCAATACGCCGGGCGCCGGCCCCGGGCCGCTGCCGCTCCGCGCGCTCGCCCCCTCCGTCGCCGCCCTGGCCCTCGCCGCGCTGCTGTTCCTCGCCCGCCTCCTTGCCGTCCACGGCTTCCCGGCGGCCGCGGGCACCGGACTCGCCGCGGCCGGCGCGCTGGAGGCCGTGGCCCTCGCCACGCTGCCCGCCGGGCGGCTGCCGGGGCTGGACGCGGTGGCCCGCCCCGTGGAGACGGTGGCCGGCCTGCTCGGCCCCGCCGTCGTACCGGCCGTCGCCTGCACCGCCGCCGCGCTCGGCCTGTTCGCGTACGGACTGCGGGCCCTGACCGGCGCGTCGGCGCACTCCCCGGAGCCCGGCACCGCCGCGCTCCGGCCCGGCCCCGCCGGCCCGCCCGCGGCGGCCACCCCCTGACCCACGCGGCCGCGCAGCCACGCAGGCACCGGCCCGCGCACCGCCACCCCCCCCGCTCCGTACCCCGACCCCCTTCACGACCCCCTCTGAGGAGCCCTCGCCCATGACCGTCCAGCACGCTGTACGAGAACCACTCGTACGTGAACCGGCCGTACGGAAGCCGGCCACCGCCCCGGCCCTGCGCGAGCGGGCCACCGTCCGCCCGGCCGTTCCGGAACTGGGGGGCGCGCGATGAGGGTTCTGCTCGTCGGTGCCAATGGGTACCTCGGCCGGCACGTCGCCGACCGGCTGCTCGCCGACCCCGCCGTCCAGCTCACCGCGCTCGGCCGCGGCGACGACGCCGACGTCCGCTTCGACCTGGCCTCGGGCAGCCCGGGCGCGCTCACCCGCTTCCTCGACGCGGTGCACCCCGGCGTCGTGATCAACTGCGCGGGCACGACGCGCGGCGGCGCCCGCGACCTGACCCGGCACAACACCGTCGCGGTCGCCACGATCTGCGAGTCCCTGCGGCGCAGCGGCTGCGGCGCCCGTCTGGTGCACCTCGGCTGCGCCTCCGAGTACGGGCCGTCGCAGCCGGGGTCGTCCACCGCCGAGGACGCGGTGCCGCGCCCCGGCGGCCCGTACGGCGTGAGCAAGCTCGCCGCGACCGAACTGGTGCTGGGCTCCGGCCTGGACGCGGTCGTGCTGCGGGTCTTCTCGCCGGTCGGGCCCGGCACGCCGGCCGGGTCCCCGCTGGGCCGGCTCGCCGAGGCGATGCGCCGCACCATCCAGTCCGGCGAGGGCGAGCTGAAGCTGGGCGGGCTCGGGGTGCAGCGCGACTTCGTCGATGTGCGCGACGTGGCGCGCGCCGTGCACGCCGCGTCGCTCTCCGCCGCCCAGGGAGTGGTGAACATCGGCACGGGCAAGGCCGTACGACTGCGTGAGGCCGCCGCCGTGCTCGCCAGAGTCGCCGGGTTCGGCGGCGCGCTGCACGAACTGGACACGCCGCCGGGGTTCGCCCCGGGCGGCCACGCCCCCGCGCGGGTCGCGATCCCGGGCCAGAGCGGCGAGCACCCCGGCGGCGGCCTGCCCGCCTACCCGTACCCGGACGGCTGCGGCAGCTGGCAGCAGGCCGACGTCCGGACCGCCCGCGACCGGCTCGGCTGGCGCCCGCGCATCGGGCTGGAGGAATCGCTCGCGGACATCTGGATGGAGGCCGCATGTCGCATCTGACCGCGCCGACCCCGAGCTTTGAGGCGGCGCTCGGCGCCGGCCCGCTCGGGGTGGGGGTGCCCGGATACGGGCACCCGCTGCTCGCCCCGGCCGAGTGGGGCGAGCTGCACCGGCTGGCCCAGGAGGGCCCGCATCCGTACGGCGGCGGGCCGCTGCACTGGGCCGTGCTGAACGTTGCCGACGGCCCCGGCTCCCGGCCCGACCCGCACTGCCTGGCCGCCGTCGCCCGGCTGCGGGCGGCGACGGGGCCGGACCGGTCCGCCGGCGTACGGCGGCCCGGCCCCCGGCTGCTCGGCCACCTGAACGCGGCGTACGGCTCCCGGAGCTTCGGCGAGCTGGTGTCCGAGGCGCACCGGTACCTCGACTGGTACGGGGTGGACGGCTTCATCCTGGACCGCTGTCCCACGGATCGGACGCACCTCGCCGAGACCCGCCGCGTCGCCACCACGCTGCGGGCCCTGACGGACGACGCGTACCTCGTCTTCCGGCACGGCGAGCATCCGTGCGCCGGGTACGCGGAGAGCGCCGATCAGCTGGTCACCTTCGCCGGCCCGTGGACGGAGTACCGCTGGTCACAGGTGGCGGAGTGGACCGCGGACCATCCGCCGGAGCGGTTCTGCCACCTGGTGCACGGCATCCCGCGGACGCACCTGGAGGAGGCGCTGCGCATCGCCCGGTGGCAGGGCGCCGGCACCGTCTTCTTCACCGACCGCCGGGACACCGGCGCCGGGGACGCCTGGCAGACGCTGCCCGGTTACTGGGACGAATTCGTCTCGCGCATCGGACCTGGTGTCTCGGAATGAAGAAGGGCGTGGCAGTGTTACCGACAGAGCAACTGTCATGAATTACCGACCAACGGAGTCCCCGTGTCGCTGCCACCCCTGGTAGAGCCCGCTTCGGAGCTCACCGTCGATGAGGTCCGCAGGTACTCCCGCCACCTGATCATCCCCGATGTCGGGATGGACGGGCAGAAGCGGCTGAAGAACGCCAAGGTGCTGTGTGTCGGCGCCGGCGGCCTGGGCTCGCCCGCGCTGATGTACCTGGCCGCGGCGGGTGTGGGCACGCTCGGCATCGTGGAGTTCGACGAGGTCGACGAGTCGAACCTGCAGCGCCAGATCATCCACAGCCAGGCGGACATCGGCCGCTCCAAGGCGGAGTCCGCGAAGGACACCGTCCTCGGCATCAACCCGTACACCACGGTCAACCTGCACAAAGAGCGCCTCGACTCCTCCAACGTCATGGAGCTCTTCGCGCAGTACGACCTGATCGTCGACGGTACGGACAACTTCGCCACCCGTTACCTGGTCAACGACGCCTGCGTGCTGCTGAACAAGCCGTACGTGTGGGGTTCGATCTACCGCTTCGACGGCCAGGCGTCGGTCTTCTGGTCCGAGCACGGTCCCTGCTACCGCTGCCTGTACCCGGAGCCCCCGCCGCCGGGCATGGTGCCCTCCTGCGCCGAGGGCGGCGTCCTCGGCGTGCTGTGCGCCTCGATCGGCTCCATCCAGGTCAACGAGGCCATCAAGCTGCTCGCCGGCATCGGCGACCCGCTGGTCGGCCGTCTGATGATCTACGACGCGCTGGAGATGACCTACCGCCAGGTCAAGGTCCGCAAGGACCCCGACTGCGCGGTCTGCGGCCCGAACGCCACCGTCACCGAGCTCATCGACTACGAGGCCTTCTGCGGCGTCGTGTCGGACGAGGCCCAGGAGGCGGCGCTCGGCTCGACGATCACTCCGAAGCAGCTCAAGGAGATGATCGACGGCGACGAGAAGATCGAGATCATCGACGTTCGCGAGCCGAACGAGTACGAGATCGTCTCGATCCCCGGCGCCAAGCTGATCCCGAAGAACGAGTTCCTGATGGGCACCGCCCTGCAGGACATGCCGCAGGACAAGAAGATCGTCCTGCACTGCAAGACGGGTGTCCGCTCCGCCGAGGTCCTCGCGGTCCTGAAGTCCGCGGGCTTCTCGGACGCGGTGCACGTCGGTGGCGGCGTCATCGGCTGGGTCAACCAGATCGAGCCGGACAAGCCGGTCTACTGACCGAGCGCGCCCACTGAGCGCAGGAAGGCCCGTCCGCATCGCGGACGGGCCTTCCGCATGCTGGTCGCACGGCGTCATGACCGCGCCGCAAACCGGTACCGCGGCGGAACGGCACCGCCGTACGGTTGCCGCATGGACTTCTTTCCGCCGCCCCGGCCGAGGGACGAAGAGCCGGTCGAGGAACCGGTGTTCACGCGGGTCCCCTGGGAGGGCGCGCCCGAGGACGTGATCGGCGGCATCGTGCCCCTGGAGCGGGTGCTGGCCCGCAACGACCACCTCGCGATCGTCGCGACCCAGGCCGTCGCCTACGAGGACGGCGTGGAGATCCGGCTGCGGCTGCGTGCCCGGCGCCGGCCCGGCATGGGCCGTGAGGAGTGGGCGCTGGTCTCCCGCGGGATGTGGGGGTACGACGATGATCCCTGGCAGGTGGCGGAGGCGGAGGAAGCGGCCGCGCAGGGCCGGCACCCGGACGGGCTGCTGCGCTTCGGGGTGCGCTTCGCGGACGGCTCCGTGGTGACGACCGTCGACGAGCACGACGAGGACGAGGACGACTGGCCCGGGCAGCGCCCGGAGCGGCCGGTACTGAGCCTGAACGAGGAGGGCGGCGGCAGCTCCGGCGAGGACATCGACAGCGAGTACGCGCTCTGGCTCTGGCCGCTGCCCCCGCCGCAGCTCTTCGAACTGGCGGTGGAGTGGCCCCTGCTGGGGGTGGACCTCGCCTTCACGCCCCTGGACGGCGCGGAGATCGCCGCGGCCGCGGCCCGCGCCCGGCCCTTCTGGGACGACTGACCGAGCGTACGAAGGCGCGCGGCAGAAGCCACGCGCCTTCGTACGCTCGTCCCGCCGTGCCTAGCGGCTCTCCGGCCGCCTCACAGCGATCCCTTGCGCGTCAGGAACGTGAAGGACATCCAGCCCGGCAGCACCGGCAGCCAGAACGTCATCAGGCGGAAGAGCAGCACCGCCGACAGGGCCGTGTCACTGCCCAGCCCTGCCGCCGTCAGCAGACCGGTCAGGGCCAGTTCCACGGCGCCGACGCCGCCCGGTGTGGGCGCGGCGGAGCCGAGCGCGTTGCCCGCCAGGAAGACGACCGCGATGCTCGCGTAGGAGATCTGGTCGCCGCCCCCGAAGGCCCGGATCGAGGCGTCCAGGCACATCACGTTCGCCGCCGTGAGCAGCAGCATGCCGCCGATGCCGGCGACCAGTTTCTTCGGGCGCTGCAGCACGTCGAGCATGCGCGGCACCACGCCGGCGAACAGCGACCGCACTCGGGTCACCACGAACTTGCGCAGCGCCGGAATGGCCGTGACCACCAGGGCCAGTACCGCCGCCGTCAGCAGCCCCGCGATGACCGTGCGGGACGGCGACAGCGAGGGCGTGCGTTCGGTGCCGGTCAGGTAGCCGAAGGTCAGCAGCAGCAGGATGTGGCTGCCGAGGCCGAACAGCTGGGACGCGCCTACGCTCGCCACCGCGAGGCCCGGCCGGATGCCGGCCCGTTGCAGGAAGCGGGCGTTGAGCGCCACGCCGCCGACCGCGGCCGGCGCGACCAGCTTCACGAAGTTGCCCGCGACCTGCGCGATCACCGTCCGCACGAAGGAGACCTTTTCGGGGACGAAGCCCAGCAGGCTGAGCGCCGCCGCGATGTAGGTCAGCGCCGAGAAGAACATCGCGGCCGCCACCCAGCCCCAGTTCGCCTCGCCGATGACCTGGTCGAACTTCACGTGCGTGAGCTGCGAGAGCAGGAAGTACGCGGCGAACGCGCCGGCGATCCAGCTCACCAGCGTGCGCGGGCTGATCCGCTCCAGCTTGGCCGGTTCCACCGGCGCGGTCGGCCGGATCAGCAGCACCTGGCGGCGGATCTGCGAGAGCAGGTCCTCCTCGCGGGCCTCCTCCATCGCCTCGTCCAGCGCCCGCTTCTCGGCGTTCTTCTCGGCGCGCAGCGTCTTGCGGTCGGTACGGCCCTCCTCGGCCTTCGCCGCCTTGGCCGCCTGTGAGGCCGCCAGGACCGCCTCACGCTCGCGCTTGGCCCGTTCCCTGGCCAGATGGCGCAGCGTGGCCCTGGTGGTCCGGCTGAGGGCGATCGGCTGCAGCAGCGGCAGGCTGTCCGCCACCGCGTCCGGGCCGAGCACCTCCACGGCCGCCTGCACGCTGCGCTCCGCGCCGACCCGCAGGCCCAGCGTGGTCATCAGCTGCGCGACGTCCATCCGCAGCACCACGTCACCGGAGGCGATCTCACCGCCTCGAAGGTCGGTGAGGACGACCGTGCCGGAACGATCCACCAGGAGCGCGTCACCGACCAGCCGCCGGTGCGCGATGCGCCGCGACTGCAGCGCCGCGACCTGCTGCCAGGCGTTGTCCATCAGCTCGTCGGTGATCTCCTCGTCCGCGAGCGCGTCCAGGGTGCGGCCCCCGACGTGCTCGTACACGAGCATCACGGCGTCCGGGCCCAGCTCGGAGGTGGCGATCAGCTTGGGCGCGTTCGCCCCGGCCGCGATCGCCGCGTACGCCAGCAGCGCCTCCTGCTCCAGCGCCTGGCGCAGCGACTGAAGGCTGCGGCGCTGGTTGATGCCGCGCAGTGAGAGCCTGCGCCACACGCGGTAGAAGAAGCCCTGCGCCTGCTGCTCCCGGTCCACGACGGTGACGTCGATGGGCGGGCCGTCCTCCAGCGTGACGATGTACCGGCGGCCGCGGTCGGAGTGCTCCGGGTACGCGGTGTCCTCCGCGCGGAGCGCGCTGACCGGCCGGAAGCCGACCCGGCGCAGGCCGGCGAGGAGGTTCTGGCCGGTCGGCCGGACGTTCGGGGAGCCGACCGCGTACAGCGTGCCGAAGGCGACCGTGTAGCCGATCAGTACGGTCGTGACGATCGCGAACGGGGTGGTGTACCGGCCGACGAGCACCGCGAAGGCGTCGAGCAGCAGTACGCACCACATGGCCACGCGCCAGCGCGGCCTACGGGACATGCCGACGGCCGTCATGTAGGCGATGACGGGCGCGAGGTAGCTGTGCACGGGGGCGGTGATCGCCCCGTTGGCCAGCGGCTGGGTGAGCGCGTCCCGGATGGACTCCGGTGCCGCCTCGGCCACCCAGAGGTCCGTCGCGAGTGACACCCCGTGGGCGAGGACGGCCGCGAGCACGCCGTCGGCGATCCGCAGGCCGTCCCGTTTGATCAGCCGTTCGATCGCGAAGGCCACCGGAACGATCAGGACCGCGATGCTCGCGGTCAGCCCGGCGAAGGTGATCAGCAGCTGGGGTGCCTGCCCGGCGCCCTTGCCGATGTCGTTCTCCAGGCCCTGCGTGGTCCCGTGCGCGAACGTCGCCAGCCCCAGGACCAGCGCGATCCCCACGATGCCGAGCAGGAAGCGCAGCAGGTCGAAGGGGCGGTGCACGCGCGCGGGCAGCAGGGGCTCGTCGCCCGAGATGTGGTCGACGTGGAACTCGCTGCCGACGCCCTCGTCGCCGATCCGGTCGCCCTTGGCGAGGCGGTCGTCCCCCTCGGGGCGGTCGGTCCGCTCCGTACGGAGGCCCCGCGCCGTCCCGGGTCTGTCGGCGTCCGGCCCGCCCGTGTCGTCACGCGTGGCACCCGGCGGCGGACGCTCGTCCTTCGGACTGCGGCCGGCGGCTGCGCCCGCCCCTTCGGGCACGTCGGCCCGTCCGGCCTGCTCGGTCTTGCTTGCCATGTCGGTGGTGGAAGCCCTTCCCCGTTGTAGCGGCTGTCCCGGTGTCTTCTCCGGCTGGTCCGGCTGCTCCGGCTTCCTCTTGATCGTTCCGTCGTTCTCGGTCTCGGCGGTGCTGGTCTCGGTGGTGCTGGTGTCGGCCTCGGTGGAGCGGTGGTCGGCGGTGCTGCCACCGGGCCGGGACAGCGCGTCGGGAGCGCTCGCCTCCCCAGGAGGCGCCGCGCCCTGATGCTGCTCAGCCGTCTCTTCTTGATCTCGTATCACCAGTCACCGCCCGGAAGATGGTGGCACGGCCCCGGAGCGGAGGGGGGCATCAGGGTGCATTTCGGGGGCGCGGGAAGCGCAGCGTACGCCGCGTCGGCCCTACGTGCACGCGGCGTCACCGCCGTGGCGGGGAACGGCGGGCGTTGTCGGTGCCGTACGGCAGGATGGGCCGAATGAGTGGGACCGGAGAGAACGGGAGCGACGCCCCGGGCGGCGAACTGCCGGAGTACGCGGACCGCGTGCTCGACCTGGCCGAACGGATTCCGCCGGGCCGCGTGATGACCTACGGGGACGTCGCCGAGTACCTCAATGAAGAGGTGCACCCCGACGCGCACCCGGAGGCGGGCGGTGGCGGGCGCCGGATGGGCCCGCGGCAGGTGGGACGCGTGATGGCGCTGTACGGCGGCGCCGTGCCGTGGTGGCGCGTGGTGCGCGCCGACGGCGTCCTGCTGCCGGGCAGCGAGCGGCGCGCGCTCCAGCACTACCGCACCGAGGGCACGCCGCTGCGCGAGCCCAGGCGCACCGCCGGCTCCCGCGAGGAGCGCGGGATACCGCGGCTGGACATGGCGCGGGCCCGCTGGGACGGCGGCGAGCCGGACACGGCCGGTTCCCCGGACGCGGGCGGCGCCCCGGACCACGAGGGCTGAGTGCGCGGCGTCCGGAGGCGCGTACGGGACGCGTGAGACCCGCTCCGGAGGCGCGTACGGGACGTGCGCGGCCGACGGTTCACACCGCTCGCTCGCGGGACGCGCTGCGGCTCGTGCGCCACCTGGCGTAGCGTCGGGCGCAGCTCGCACGACGGACACCAGCACCCATACCACCCCGCACTTCGGCACCACACGTATCGACAGCCTTGTCCGTACCACCAGCATCACCGCAGATCGGACGTCCGGCATCATTCACCGGACACCCGTCTCCACCGCATCCGCACACCAGGACCCCAGTACCACCGCAACCGCACCTCAGACCCCGGCACAGGCGATCCACGTGAGTTCCTCCTCCTCGGCGATTCCGCAGCCCCGGCCGTACCCACGGCCGGAGCGGCGGGATGCGCCCGGCGCGTACCGCCTGGTCCGCAGCCGGCCGGACGCGGTGCGCCCTCCTGCCTTGGACGCACGTCAGCGCGCGGTGGTTGACCATGCGGGCGGGCCGCTTCTCGTGCTGGCCGGCCCCGGTACGGGCAAGACCACGACGCTCGTCGAGGCGGTCACCCGGCGGGTGCGGGAGGGCACCGACCCCGAGCGGATCCTCGTCCTGACCTTCAGCCGCAAGGCCGCCGTCGAGCTGCGCGACCGGATGGCGGCCCGGCTGAGCCACGAGAGCCCGCCGGAGGACGGGGCGGGGGACGGGGGAGCGGCCGTGCGCCGGGCGGGCAGCCCGCAGGCCACCACCTTCCACTCCTTCTGTTACGCGCTGGTCCGCGCCCATCAGGACGCCGACCTCTTCGCCGACCCGCTGCGCCTGCTGTCCGGACCCGAGCAGGACCTCGTCGTGCGCGAGCTGCTGGCGGGCCAGGCGGAGCTGGCCAGGGAGGGCCGCGCGCCGGTCGGCTGGCCGGACGAGCTGCGGGCCTGCCTGACCACCCGGGGCTTCGCCGACGAGGTGCGCGCCGTGCTCGCCCGCAGCCGCGAGCTGGGCCTCGGCCCGGACGCGCTGGGCGACTTCGCGCGCCGCACGGGGCGGCCCGACTGGGGCGCCGCCGCCGGCTTCCTCGCCGAGTACCTCGACGTCCTGGACGCCCAGGGGGTGCTGGACTACGCCGAACTGGTGCACCGCGCGGTGCTGCTCGCCGAGCGCCCCGAGGTGGCGGCCGAGCTGGCGCGCCGGTACGACGCGGTCTTCGTCGACGAGTACCAGGACACCGACGCCGCGCAGGTCCGGCTGCTGCACGCGCTGGCGGGGAACCGCGGACCCGCGGTTCCCGGGGCCGGCGGCGGCCGCACCCTGGTCGCCTACGGCGATCCCGACCAGTCCATCTACGCCTTCCGCGGCGCCGACATCAACGGCATCCTCGACTTCCCGGAGACCTTCCGGCGCGCGGACGGGGCGCCCGCGCCCGTAGAGGTGCTGCGCACCGCGCGCCGTTCGGGGGCCGCGCTCGTCGCCGCCACCCGGCTGCTCACCCGCCGCATGCCGCTCAACCGGCTGCCCGCCCGGCAGGTGAGGGAGCACCGCGAGCCCACGCCGGTACGGGACGGCGGCTGGGCCGAGGTGTACACGTACCCGACGGCCGGGGCCGAGCTGGACAACATCGCCGACATCCTGCGCCGGGCCCACCTGGAGGACGGCGTTCCCTGGCAGGACATGGCCGTCCTCGTGCGCGCCGGCGGCCGGTCGATCCCCTCCGTACGCCGCGCCCTCACCTCGGCGGGCGTCCCCCTCGACATCGACGGTGACGACCTCCCGCTGCGCCACGAGCCCGCGGTCGCGCCGCTGCTGCTGGCGCTGCGGGTGGCGGCGACGGACGCGCCGGTGACCGGCGTGCCGGGCGCGGACGAAGCCGGGGAGGAACCGGCGGACGGCCTGGACGCGCTCCTGACGGCCGACGGGGAGGACCGGGCGCCGGAGGAAGCCCTGGAGGAGGCCGGAGCCCCGGACGAGGCCCCGGAGGATCCCACGGCGCCCGCTGAGCCTGTCGAGCCCACCGCCTCCGCCGAGCCCGCCGAGTCCGCTGAGCCGTCCGGGGCCGAGGCGCCCGCCGCGTACACGCGTATAGCCCCCGAAGTGGCGATAGAGCTGCTGACGTCGCCGCTGGGCGGGATGGACGCCGCCGATCTGCGGCGGCTCGGGCGCGCCCTCCGGGAGGAGGAGCGGGCCGCCGGGCAGGCCGTGCCGCGCCCTTCGGACGTACTGATCGCCGAGGCGCTGGACGAGCCGGAGCGCCTCGTGGCCCACGACCCGGCGTACGCACGGAGCGCGCAGCGTCTCGGGGTGATGCTGCGCAAGGCCCGCGAGCTGCTCGCCGGCGGCGGCACCGCCGAACAGGCGCTGTGGGAGCTGTGGGACGGGACGCCCTGGCCGGGCCGGCTCGAACGGACCGCCCGGCGTGGCGGCGCCGCGGGCCGGAACGCCGACCGCGACCTGGACGCGGTGGTCGCCCTGTTCGAGACCGCGGCGCGCGCCGAGGAGCGCACCGGCGGCCGGGGCGCCCTGAACTTCCTGGAGGAGCTGGACAACCAGGACATCGCCGCCGACACGCTGACCCGCCGTGCGGTGCGGCCCGACGCGGTCCGCCTGATGACCGCGCACCGCTCCAAGGGCCTGGAGTGGCGCCTCGTCGTGGTCGCCGGCGTACAGGAGGGGCTCTGGCCCGACCTGCGCCGCCGCGGCTCGCTGCTGGAGGCCGACCGGATCGGCCGGGACGGTCTCGCCGAACCGCTCACCCCGGGGGCGCTGCTCGCCGAGGAGCGCCGGCTGTTCTACGTGGCGGCCACCCGTGCCCGGGAGCGCCTCGTCGTCACCGCCGTGAAGGCCGCGGCCGACGACGGTGACCAGCCCTCCCGCTTCCTCACCGAGCTGGGCGTCGACCCGGTCGACGTCACCGGGCGGCCGCGCCGCCCCCTCTCGGTGGCCGCGCTCGTCGCCGAACTGCGTGCCACCGTCGTCGACCCCGCCGCCTCCGAAGCGCTGCGCACCGCCGCCGTCGAGCGGCTCGCCAGGCTCGCCGCGCTCCGGGACGACGAGGGCCGCCCCCTCGTGCCCGCCGCGCACCCGTACCGCTGGTGGGGCCTGTACGAGCCGACGCACAGCTCCGTACCGCTGCGCGACAAGGACGCCCCTGTGGCGCTCTCGGGCAGCGCGCTGGACCAGCTGGCCAACACCTGCGCGCTCCAGTGGTTCCTGGGCCGGGAGGTCAAGGCGGACGCGCCCGCGACCGCCGCGCAGGGCTTCGGCAACGTGGTGCACGTCCTGGCCGACGAGGTCGCCTCCGGTCGCACCCCGGCCGACCTCGCCGTGCTGATGGAGCGGCTGGACTCCGTATGGGACTCGCTCGCCTTCGACGCGCCGTGGAAGTCGCGTCAGGAGAAGGACAGCGCACGCGCCGCCCTGGAGCGCTTCCTGCGCTGGCACGTCATGGAGCGCGAGACGCTCGGCCGCACCACGGTCGCCACCGAGCACGGCTTCGACGTCACACTGAAGGCCGGTGCCGCGGAGGAGTACGCGGTCCGCATCCGCGGCAGCATGGACCGCGTCGAGGCCGACGCGGACGGCCATGCGTACGTCGTGGACTTCAAGACCGGCAAGAGCCGGCCGACCGGCCCCGAGGTGGCCCGGCACCCGCAGCTCGCCGTGTACCAGCTCGCGGTGCGCGAAGGGGCCGTCGACGAGGTCTTCGGGGGCCGCACCCCGGAGCCCGGGGGAGCGGAGCTGGTGCAGCTGCGCCAGGGCGCCGCGAAGAAGGACGGCGGCGACGCGCTGCCCGTGGTGCAGGCGCAGCAGCCCCTGGCGGGTGACGGGGCGGGCGAGTGGGTGGGTGACCTGCTGGCCACCGCCGCCGGCCGCGTCCTGGAGGAGCGCTTCGTCCCCTCGACCGGACAGCACTGCACGCACTGCGCCTTCAAGAGTTCCTGTTCGGCGCGGCCCGAGGGGCAGCACGTCGTCGAGTGACGGTACGCCCCACTGACCGGCGGTTTTGCTCCGTTGTCAGTGCAGCCCGTTACCGTCTCGGACGTGTCCGCGCGCATCACCGACCCCGAACAGCTCAAGGAGCTGCTGGGCATCCCGTTCACCCCGGAGCAGCTGGCCTGCATCACGGCACCGCCCGCTCCGCAGGTGATCGTGGCCGGTGCCGGCTCCGGCAAGACGACGGTGATGGCCGCGCGCGTGGTGTGGCTGGTGGGGACCGGGCAGGTCGCCCCCGAGCAGGTCCTCGGCCTGACGTTCACGAACAAGGCCGCGGGCGAGCTGGCCGAGCGGGTGCGTGCCGCCCTGCTCGCGGCCGGCGTGACCGACCCGGACCCGGCGCCGCCCGGCCACGGGAGCGCCGACGAAGCCCCCGGCGAACCCCGCATCTCCACGTACCACGCCTTCGCCGGCCAGCTCCTGAAGGACCACGGGCTGCGCATCGGGGTCGAGCCCAGCGCCCGGCTGCTCGCCGACGCCACCCGCTTCCAGCTCGCCGCCCGGGTGCTGCGCGAAGCGCCGGGCCCGTATCCCGCGCTCACCACCTCGCTGCCCACTCTCGTGGAGGACCTCCTCGCCCTCGACGGCGAGCTGGCCGAGCACCTCGTCGCCCCCGAGGAGCTGCGCGCGTACGACACCCGGCTGCTCGCCGAGCTCGGCGCCGCCAAGCTCAGCAACGCCGAGCTGCGCAAGGTCCCCGAGGCGGTGCAGGGCCGCCTGGAGCTGCTCGACCTGGTCGGCGCGTACCGCGGCGAGAAGCGCCGCCGCGACCTCCTCGACTTCGGCGACCAGATCGCCCTCTCCGCCACGCTCGCCACCACCCGTGCCGAGGTGGGCCGCCTGCTGCGCGAGGAGTTCGCCGTCGTCCTGCTGGACGAGTACCAGGACACCTCCGTGGCCCAGCGCCTGCTGCTCTCCGGGCTCTTCGGCGGGGGCACCGGCCACGCCGTCACCGCCGTGGGCGACCCCTGCCAGGCCATCTACGGCTGGCGCGGCGCCTCGGTGGCCAACCTCGACGACTTCCCCCGGCACTTCCCGTTCGCCGACGGCAGCCCGGCGCGCCGCTTCGCGCTCAGCGAGAACCGCCGCAGCGGCGGCCGCCTCCTGGACCTCGCCAACGGCCTGGCCGCCCCGCTGCGCGAGCGCCACGAAGGCGTCGAGGCCCTGCGGCCCGCCCCGGGTGCCGAGCGCGACGGCGTCGTGCGCTGCGCCCTGCTGCCCACCCACGCCGACGAGATGCGCTGGCTCGCCGACTCCCTCGCTCACCTCGTCCGTACGGGCACGCCGCCCGGCGAGATCGCCGTCCTGTGCCGCACCGCCGGCGATTTCGCCCGCATCCAGGGCGAGCTGGTCGCCCGCGACATCCCCGTGGAGGTCGTCGGCCTCTCCGGGCTGCTGCACCTCCCCGAGGTCGCCGACCTGGTCGCCGTCTGCGAGGTGCTCCAGGACCCCACGGCCAACGCCGCCCTGGTCCGCCTCCTCGTGGGGCCGCGCTGGCGCATCGGCCCCAGGGACCTCGCCCTGCTGGGCCGCCTCGCCCGTACGCTCGTCCACCGCGACGGGCCCTCCGACGATCCCGAGCGCCGCCTCGCCGAGGCCGTCGAGGGCACCGACCCGGCCGAGGTGATCTCGCTCGCCGACGCCCTGGACACGTTCCTCGGGACGGACGCCGGCGCCTCGGGGGAGGACGGGCCGGGCGCCGCGCTGCCCTTCTCGGCCGCCGCGCGGGTCCGCTTCGCGCACCTCGCCGCCGAGCTGCGCGAGCTGCGCCGCTCCCTCGGGGACCCCCTGATGGACGTCCTGCACCGCGTCCTGGCCACCACGGGGCTGGACGTCGAGCTGTCCGCCTCCCCGCACGCCCTGGCCGCCCGCCGCCGCGAGACCCTGGGCTCCTTCCTCGACATCGCCGCCGGGTTCGCGGCCCTGGACGGCGAGGCCACGCTGCTGGCCTTCCTCGGGTTCCTGCGTACGGCCGTGCAGCACGAGAAGGGCCTGGACAGCTCCCTCCCGGGCGGCGAGAACACCGTCAAGGTGCTGACCGCGCACAAGTCCAAGGGCCTGGAGTGGGACGTGGTCGCGGTCCCCGGGCTGGTCGAGAAGCAGTTCCCCAGCAGCCGGGCCCGCGAGTCCTGGACCAGCCAGGCCAAGGTGCTGCCGCACGCCCTGCGCGGCGACGCCGACACCCTCCCCGACGTACCGGCGTGGGACAGCCGCGGCCTGAAGGCCTTCAAGGAGGCGATGAAGGACCACCAGGCCACCGAAGAACTGCGCCTCGGATACGTCACGTTCACCCGCCCGCGCTCCCTGCTGCTCGGCTCCGGCCACTGGTGGGGGCCCGACCAGAAGAGGCCCCGCGGCCCGTCCGCCTTCCTGGACGCGCTGCGCGCGCACTGCGAGGCGGGCCACGGCGAGATCGAGGAGTGGGCCGACCCGCCCGAGGAGGACGCGGAGAACCCCGCCCTCGTGGCCGCGGACGACGACGCGGCAGGGGAGTGGCCGCTCCCGCTGGACCCGGAGGCGATGGCCCGCCGCCGGGCCGCGGCCGAAGCGGTACTGGCCCGGGTGCAGCGCCTGGAGCACGGCACGGAGCAGCCCGGGACGGACCCCTCCGGGCCGGCGGAGGCCCCGGCCGGCCCCGGCCCGGCGGACGACCCGGAGTGGCCGCCCGAGGAGCCCGCGTACGAGGACGAGGAGAGGTACGGCGATCCGTACGGCGAGGACGAGGCCTACGAGCCGCCGTACGGAGAGGACGACGAGGACGGGCCCCACGAGCCGCCGTACGACGAGGACGGCACGTACGCCGCGCCGGACGACGCCTCGCACCCCGGCCACCCCGCACGCGCCGTCCCCGACGGCACCGCGCACACGCCCGCCGTCCCCGCGGCCCGGGACGGCGACGAGGCGGACGCCATGGCCTCGCTGGTCCCCGAGGAGCGGCGGGCCGTCGCGTCCTGGGACCGCGACCTGGACGCGCTGGCGGGCGAGCTGCGCCGGTCCCGGGCGCGCGTCCAGGACGTGCCGCTGCCGTCCTCGCTCAGCGCTTCGCAGCTGATGCGGCTGGCCGCCGACCCGGACGGCTTCGCGCGCGAGCTGGCCCGGCCGATGCCGCGCCCCCCGCAGCCCGGAGCGCGCCGCGGCACCCGCTTCCACGCCTGGGTCGAGTCCCGCTTCGAGGAGCTGACGCTGCCGATGCTCGGCCCCGAGGAGCTGCCCGGCGCCGACGAGGAGACGCCGGCCGAGGAGGGCATCGCGGACGAGCGGGATCTCGCCGCCCTGAAGGAGGCGTTCGCGCGCACCCCGTATGCGCGGCGCACGCCGTACCGGGTGGAGGTGCCCGTCCAGCTCACCCTCGGGGGCCGCATCATCCGCGGCCGCATCGACGCCGTCTACCGCCTCGCCCCCGACCCGCAGGCGACGGACGGCCACGACGGCCCGGTGTACGAGATCGTCGACTGGAAGACCGGCCGCAGCCAGGACGCCGACCCGCTCCAGCTGGCCCTGTACCGCCTGGCCTGGGCGGAGCAGCGCGGCGTCCCGCTCACCGCCGTGCGCGCCGCCTTCCTGTACGTGCGCAGCGGCGAACTGGTGCGCCCCGCGGGGCTCCCCGGCCGCCGTGAGCTGGAACGCATCCTCCTCGGCGAGCCCCCGGGCGGCACCGACGGCACGGCCGCCGCACCGGGCGCGTACGACGCCGACACGGCGTACCCGGCCGGTCACGCAGGTGAGACCGGCGACCGTACGACCCATACGGGCCGATAGGCTCAGGGGCATGAGCAGCACCCCGGACAGCGCTGTCCGCACGTACATCAGCAGCCGACGTGAGGCCTTCCTCGACGACCTCGGCGCCTGGCTGCGCATCCCCTCGGTGTCGGCCGACCCCGGCCACGCCCCCGATGTACGCCGCAGCGCCGAATGGCTGGTCGCGAAGCTCGCCGAGACCGGCTTCCCGACCGTCGAGATCTGGGAGACCGAGGGGCTGCCCGCGGTGTTCGCCGAGTGGCCGTCCGGTGATCCGGAGGCCCCGACGGTGCTCGTCTACGGCCACCACGATGTGCAGCCCGCCGCCCTGGAGGACGGCTGGCACACCGACCCCTTCGAGCCGCACACCGCCGACGGCAAGCTGTACGCGCGCGGCGCGGCCGACGACAAGGGCCAGGTCTTCTTCCACACCCTCGGGGTGCGGGCGCACCTCGCCGCGACCGGCCGTACTGCCCCCGCCGTCAATCTCAAGCTGATCGTCGAGGGCGAGGAGGAGTCCGGTTCGCCGAACTTCCCCGCGCTGATCACCAAGCACGCGCACCGCCTCGCGTGCGACGCGGTGATCGTCTCCGACACCGGCATGTGGGCGGCGGACACGCCGACCGTGTGCACGGGCATGCGCGGCCTCACCGACTGCCAGATCGACCTGTACGGGCCCGGCCAGGACATCCACTCGGGTTCCTTCGGCGGCGCCGTGCCGAACCCGGCCACCGAGGCGGCCAGGCTGGCCGCCGGGCTGCACGACGCGGACCGCAGGGTCGCGATCCCCGGCTTCTACGACGGCGTGGTCGAGCTCACCGAGCGGGAGCGGGAGCTCTTCGCCGAGCTGCCCTTCGACGAGGAGGCGTGGCTGCGTACGGCGCACTCGCACGCCGCGCTCGGCGAGGCCGGCCACACCACCCTGGAGCGCATCTGGGCCCGCCCCACGGCCGAGGTCAACGGCATCGGCGGCGGCTATCAGGGCCCCGGCGGCAAGACCATCGTGCCCTCCCGGGCCCAGCTGAAGCTCTCCTTCCGGCTGGTCGCCGGCCAGGACGCGGCCGCCGTCCAGGAGGCCGTCCGCTCCTGGGTCGCCGAGCGGCTGCCAGCCGGCATCCGGCACGAGATCACCTTCTGGGGCGCCACCAGGCCCTGCCTGACCCCGCTGGACCACCCCGCCCTGCAGTCGGTCGCCCGCGCGATGGGCCGCGCCTTCGAGCAGCAGATCCGCTTCACCCGGGAGGGCGGTTCGGGGCCCGCCGCCGACCTCCAGGACGCGCTCGGCGCCCCGGTGCTCTTCCTCGGCATCTCCGTGCCCTCCGACGGCTGGCACGCGCCCAACGAGAAGGTGGAGCTGGACCTGCTCATGAAGGGCGTCGAGACCGCGGCGTACCTGTGGGGCGACCTGGCGGAGAACTGGCGCCCGGAATGACCCGACCACCGCGGCCGCGGCCTCCTGCCGGCCCGCGCCCCGCATCCGTACGCAGCCCGCACCTCTCGCACAGGGGGAGTTGGAAACACCAGTGACCACCCGGATCGATCACGACGCACACCGGCCCATCACCTTCAGCGCCGACAGCGGCATCGACCGCAGCGCGCATCACCGACTCGACGAGGCATGGCTCGCCGCGGCGTGGAGCCACCCGACGACGCGCGTCTTCGTGGTCTCCGGCGGCCAGGCCCTGGTGGACGACACCCCCGACGGCCGTACGGAACTGGTCATGACGCCCTCCTTCGAGGCGCCGATGACCGAGACCCACCGTTACTACCTCGGGCAGGACGAGGACGGCGTCCGCTACTTCGCGCTCCAGAAGGACTCGCTCCCGGGCCGCATGGACCAGTCCGCGCGCCCCGCGGGCCTGCGGGAAGCCGGTCTGCTGCTGTCCGAGCGCGACGCCGGCCTGCTCGTGCACGCCGTCGCCCTGGAGAACTGGCAGCGGCTGCACCGCTTCTGCTCGCGCTGCGGCGAGCGCACGGTCATCGCTGCGGCGGGCCACATCCGCCGCTGCCCGGCCTGCGGCGCCGAGCACTACCCGCGTACCGACCCGGCAGTGATCATGCTCGTCACCGACGAGGAGGACCGCGCGCTCCTGGGGCGGCAGGTGCACTGGCCCGAAGGCCGGTTCTCCACGCTCGCCGGCTTCGTGGAGCCGGGCGAGTCCATCGAGCAGTCGGTGCGGCGCGAGGTCTACGAAGAGGCCGGCGTGGTCGTCGGGGACGTCGAGTACGTCGCCAGCCAGCCCTGGCCCTTCCCCTCCAGCCTGATGCTCGGCTTCATGGCCCGTGCCACACACCCCGAGATCCAGGTGGACGGCGAGGAGATCGAGGAGGCCCGCTGGTTCTCCCGCGAGGACCTGCGCGAGGCCTTCGAATCGGGCGAGGTGCTGCCGCCGTACGGCATCTCCATCGCGGCCCGCCTGATCGAGCTCTGGTACGGGAAGCCGCTGCCGAAGCCGTAGCGTCCGCGGGCATGCGCGAGGGCCGGAACCGTACGGTTCCGGCCCTCTGCGTGTCCGGCCTCACAGCGTGGGCCGCGCAATGGTGTGCGCGGGCCTCAGGCGGCGAGCTTCTCCTTGATCCACGCGAGCGGCGGGTTGCCCATCGCATGCTGCTCGCCGCCGGCCTCGGGGACCACGACGACGGTCGGCACCAGCTGGTTGCCGCCGTTCACGGTCTCCACGTACTTCGCGGACTCGGGGTCGTGCTCGATGTTGATCTCGGTGTACGCGATGCCCTCGCGGTCCATCTGGCCCTTGAGCCGACGGCAGTAACCACACCAGGTGGTGCTGTACATCGTGACAGTGCCCGCCATGAGTCTCGCGCTCCTTCTTGCTGCTGCTCGGCGTGGTGGCGGCGGATTGCCGCGACCGCAGTGGTTCAACGCGCACCTACCCCGGACCATTCCCGGCCCTCCGGGGCGCTCGCGGGTGAGTATTCCCGCCTCCTTCCGGCGCTTCCCGCCCCGCACGCTTCCGGCTCCTTCGGGACGTGCGCACAAGTACGACCACCGGCCGCGCCTGTGGACAACATTCCCGGCCGCCGCCACGGACCTGGCAGCATGGCGGGGTGACAGCAGCATCGGACCCCACCCTCTTCCCGCAGGCACCGTCGGCGACGAACTTCCCCGCCGCCCCGGCGGACGCCGACGCGGTGCTGGAAGGGCTCGACCCCGAGCAGCGCGAGGTCGCCACCGCGCTGCACGGCCCCGTCTGCGTGCTGGCCGGTGCGGGTACGGGCAAGACCCGCGCGATCACCCACCGCATCGCGTACGGCGTCCGCGCGGGCATCCTCCAGCCCACCACCGTCCTCGCCGTCACCTTCACCAACCGCGCGGCGGGCGAGATGCGCGGCCGGCTGCGCCAGCTCGGCGCCGCCGGCGTCCAGGCCCGTACGTTCCACTCCGCCGCGCTGCGCCAGCTCCAGTACTTCTGGCCCAAGGCGGTCGGCGGCGAGGTCCCCCGGCTGCTGGACCGCAAGGTCCAGCTGGTCGCCGAGGCCGGCGCCCGCTCCGGCATCCGGCTGGACCGCACCGAGCTGCGTGACGTCACCGGCGAGATCGAATGGTCCAAGGTCACCCAGACCGTCCCCGCCGACTACCCGGCAGCCGTCGCCAAGGCCACCCGCGAGGCCCCCCGCGACCCCGCCGAGATCGCCCAGATCTACCGCACCTACGAGGACCTCAAGCGGGACCGCGGCGTCATCGACTTCGAGGACGTGCTGCTGCTCACCGTCGGCGTGCTCCAGGACCGCCCGGACATCGCCGAGCAGGTCCGCTCCCAGTACCAGCACTTCGTCGTCGACGAGTACCAGGACGTCAGCCCCCTCCAGCAGCGCCTCCTGGAGCTGTGGCTCGGTGACCGCGACAGCCTCTGCGTGGTCGGCGACGCGAGCCAGACGATCTACAGCTTCACCGGCGCCACCCCCGACCACCTGCTGAACTTCCGTACCCGCCACCCCGGCGCGACGGTCGTGAAGCTGGTCCGCGACTACCGCTCCAGCCCCCAGGTCGTCCACCTCGCCAACGGGCTCCTGTCGCAGGCCAGCGGCCGCGCCGCCGAGCACCGCCTGGAGCTGGTCTCCCAGCGCGAGGCGGGCCCGGACCCGGTCCACGTGGAGTACGGCGACGAGCCCGCCGAGGCGGAGGGCACCGCGCGCCGCATCCGCGACCTGATCGCCTCCGGCGTGCCCGCGGGCGAGATAGCCGTCCTCTTCCGCATCAACGCCCAGTCCGAGGTCTACGAACAGGCGCTGGCAGATGCGGGCGTGCCGTACCAGCTCCGCGGCGCCGAGCGGTTCTTCGAGCGTCCGGAGGTGCGCGAGGCCGGTCACAAGCTGCGCGCGGCCGCCCGCTTCGGGGGGAACGACGCGCTGCTGGACGACGCCCAGGACCTGCCCTCGGAGGTGCGGGCCGTCCTGAGCGAGATGGGCTGGGGCGACCGGCCGCCGGCCGGCTCCGGCGCAGTGCGCGACCGCTGGGAGTCGCTGGCGGCGCTGGTCCGGCTCGCCGAGGACTTCGCCCGGGCGCGCCGCGAGGCCACCCTCGCCGACCTGGTCGCCGAGCTGGACGAGCGGGCGAGCGCCCAGCACGCCCCGACGGTCGACGGTGTGACGCTCGCCTCGCTGCACGCCGCCAAGGGCCTGGAGTGGGACGCGGTCTTCCTGGTCGGCCTCACCGACGGCATGCTGCCGATCACGTACGCCAGGACGGACGAGCAGCTGGAGGAGGAGCGCCGCCTGCTGTACGTCGGCATCACCCGTGCGCGGCGCCATCTGAGCCTCTCGTGGGCCCTCTCGCGTTCTCCCGGCGGCCGGGCCCACCGGAGCGCCAGCCGCTTCCTGAAAGCCCTGCGGCCGGGCTCCGGGGCCGCGGGGCACCGCTCGCCCGGCGGGGGCGGCGGCATCGAGCGGGGCGTCGGCGGCACGGCCGCCCGGGGCGAGGAGCGGGAGGCGGTCCGCCGCACGCGGCGCGGGCCGATCCGCTGCCGGGTGTGCGGCCGGGTGCTCTCCGACGGCGGCGAGATCAAGCTGATGCGCTGCGAGGACTGCCCCTCCGAGCTGGACGAGGGGCTGTACGAGCGGCTGCGGGACTGGCGCGAGGGGCAGGCCGCCGCGCTGGGCCAGCCGGCATTCTGCGTCTTCACTGACAAGACGCTGATGGCGATCGCCGAGGCCGTTCCGGGAACCGAACAGGAGCTGGCGGGCATCCCTGGAGTTGTACGGCGCAAGCTCGGCAGATTCGGTGCCGACGTCCTGGCCCTGTGCGCGGGGGAGGAACTCCCGGGTGGAGAACTCGCGGCGGGCCGGGCCGAAGGTGACGAGGACGCTGCGGAATGAAGGCTTCCGGGGAACGTCTCCGATGACGCGGAAAAGTCGTCGGAAAAATAGTTTGCGCGCGCGGAGCGCATCCCCATAGCCTTCGGAAGCACGGAGACAACGGGCCTTCCGAGAACCGTTGGATTCGTGCTGTACTGAACAACCCGGACCGGTTCGCGCCGGTCCCCGAAGACGCCGAAAGGAGGCGAGACCAGTGATCAGCTTCATCGAGACCCAGAAAATGACCGATCTCTCGGTCGTCGCCACCTGCCCGCTCGGCTCTTCGCTCCGTGGCACCGGTCTGTCCGGAGCCGGCCTGTCCGGTTCCGTCCGTCTGTCCGGCGTCGCGGCCCCGCGTCCCGCGTCCCTCGCGATTCTTCCGATTCGCGAGCGCAGCGAGCGACCGACCGAGGCACCTGAGGTAGCAGCAGTGGCAAACGCGCATGCCTTTGCCTTTGCGGCGGCCAATGGTGCCGAATCCCTGACGCAGTACGGCACGACCGAGTACACGCAGCAGAACGACATGTGGGCCTTCCGCGGGCTCGAACCCTGGAGTGATCCAGCCTGATCGGCGAGATCAGGTCGGCACCTTCCAGGGCCGCGGAACCCACACCGGGATCCGCGGCCCTTTTGTTTGTCCTCCGCAGCCGGCGGAGGACGCGATACGACAGCCCAGCCACCAGCCGGGCCGAACAGACGAGGAACACACCACCGTGCAACTCCAGACGCACACCCCGTCCGTCGCCACCGACCTGATTCCCCCGCCCGACACCCAGGAGAACTCCTTGCTTCCCCTCACCGAGCTCGACGACGAGATCGACCGCCTCGGCGCCGCCGTTCCGTGTCGTACCTACGACCCGGAGGTTTTCTTCGCCGAGTCCCCGGCCGACGTCGAGTACGCCAAGTCGCTGTGCCAGACCTGTCCGGTGCGCGAGGCCTGCCTGGCCGGCGCCAAGGACCGCCGCGAGCCCTGGGGTGTCTGGGGCGGTGAGCTCTTCGTCCAGGGCGTTGTCGTCCCCCGGAAGCGCCCGCGTGGCCGTCCGCGCAAGAACCCGGTCGCGGCATGAACACCACCGGCACAGGAACGATCGACCGTCCCGTCACCCGGGACCCCCAGAAGCAGGATCCGACGATGAACCCATCCCTCACCGACATGCCCGCCCCCGCGAACTCCGGCGCGAACGAGCGTCGCCAGAACAGGACCCGCGAAATGCAACTCATCCCAGAAGCCCTGGCTCGCGCGCATATCCATGAGAGGTTGCGCGAGGCCGAGAGGGACCGCAGAGCCCACCGGCTCGCCACGGCCCGCCGCATGCAGCGGCGTGCCGAACGCGCTTCCCTCCGCGCCCGCCGCGCCCTGGCCATGGCCGTCATGCAGTGACCGGCTCGCGAGCCGTTCGACTCACATAGCGCGCCCTACGCCCTTCCCGGGCAGTGCGGCGCGCTATGCGCTTTTCCGAGCGATGACGGGGGAGGGAGACCGAGGGAAGCCAAGGGCACGGGGGAGCGGAAAGCAGGAAATCGTGCGCCGTGGCTTCCGTTCCATGCGCCCGTTGGATGGCACATGCACCCGATGGTCGAACTGTGCGCCGGGTCGCCCGCTCCGTGCGCCGGAAAGGCGGGCCCGTGCTCCGACACGATCCGCATTACCAGTGTCTTCTGCACGTATTGTCGGCCTTGACGGAGATATCGTCGGGCAGTGGACGACGAGACGCATGAGCGGGCGGAGTTGACCGGCAAAACCGACCGGGAGGGCGGCAGCCTCAGAACGGACGCACACCCCCGAACGACGGACCCACACCCCGGACCGAAGGCCCCGAACTCCGGACCGACGGACCCACACGCCGCACCGAATGACACGTCCGAGAGCGGTGAAACGTTCGGGCCCGAGGAGACCACGGTCTGCGCCCTGTGCGGCGCCGTGGTCGACGGCACCCCGCCGACCTGGACCTGTTCCGTGGAAAACGGCACCCGTCGCTACTTCTGCGAAACCTGCGCCCGGACCCACCTGCGAGCCATCGAATCCCGCCTGGACTCGGCCTGGTGGTGACCCCGCCACCCCCTGTCGGGCAGCCGCCTGCGCGGCAATAGCTGTGGCCCGTCGTCCCTCCGGGGCCGCCCCGGCTCCCGAGGGCCGGGGACCGGAGTCGCCTGGTGCGGAGGGTCAGGCGGAGGACTCTTCGGCGGTGTCCTCCTCCGTGGTGTGTGCCTCCGTGGTCTCGGCACTGGTCTCGGGGTTGGTGTCGCGGTTGGTCTGGGTGGGGATCGGGGCGGACTCGGGGTCCGGCACGGGGATCGGGGCCGGGTGGACGAAGCCCGGGAGCCAGCTGATGAGTTCGTCCCGGAGCCGGACCGTCGCACCCAGCTGACACAGCACGCCGATCGTGCTCAGCGTCACCCGGTGTATGAGGAGGTACGACGGCGGGAGGTTCAGCTGCTTGCCCAGCTGGTGGGCGGGGGAGCGGGGGTCGGCGATCCGGGTGGCCTGGTTCCGGATCCAGCCGCGGGTGAAGGTGAACTCCTCGGCCTGGGCCGGCTCGATGATCGGGAGCAGGTAGTCCAGGACCGCGTCCGGCTCCAGCTCGATGGAGTCCTTGACGAACCCCTCCTCGCACAGCAGCTCGTAGACCTCATCGGCCCGGCCGTCCAGCGTCATCCGCAGTGACGTACCGATCGTGGGCGGCAGCCCGTCGGGCAGCCGGTCGACGGTGCCGAAGTCCAGCACCCCCAGCTGCCACTTCTCCGGCGGTCCGTCGGGTGCGTCACCGGTCAGCAGGCGGAAGTTGCCCGGGTGCGGGTCGGCGTGCAGCAGGCCCGTACGGGCGGTGCCGGAGAAGAGGAAGCGGGCCAGCAGCTGCCCGGCACGGTTCCGCTGCTCGGGCGTACCGTGCGAGACGATCTCGGAGAGCGGGATTCCCTCCATCCACTCCGTGACCAGTACCTCGTCACCCTGGTGGACGACGGCCGGCACGACGACGTCGGGGTCGCCGGCGAACTCCTCGGCGTACGTCCGCTGGGCCGCCGCCTCCAGGCCGTAGTCCAGCTCCTCCGAGACCCGGTCGCGCAGCTCGGTGATCAGCGGCTTCACATCCATGCCGGGCACCAGCGGCCCCAGCAGCCGTGCGAACCTGCCCAGTTGGGCGAGGTCGGAGAGCAACGCCTCGCCGGCGCCCGGGTACTGCACCTTCACCGCGACCTCGCGGCCGTCGTGCCAGATCGCCCGGTGCACCTGCCCGATCGAGGCCGCGGCCGAGGGCTTGTCGTCGAACTCCGTGAACAGCTCCCGCCAGTCCTCCCCGAGCCGCTGGGCGAGCACCGTGTGAACAGTGGCGGACGGCAGCGGCGGGGCCGCCTCCTGGAGCTTGGTCAGCGCGGCACGGTAGGGCCCGGCGATCTCTTCCGGAAGCGCCGACTCAAACACCGACAGCGCCTGCCCGAACTTCATGGCGCCGCCCTTGAGCTGGCCCAGCGTTGCGAAAAGCTGCTCGGCGGTGCGCTGCTGGAGCTCGGTGGCGATCATCTCCGCCGGGCGTCCGCCGATGCGCTTGCCCAGCCCGAGTGCGGTGCGCCCGGCGAAGCCCAGGGGGAGGGCGGCGAGCTTGGCCGTCCGCACGACGGCCTTGCGCGGCAGATCAGACATGTGCGCGTCCTCCCAAGATCCCCGCTCCGGCGGGGCGCGTTGTTCCCACGAGTCAGGTCAGTACTCGGTCAATCGGGTTGCTCGGGTCAATCGGGCTGGTCGGATCCATCGGGTGGGGCGAATCGGCCGGATCGGCCGGCCGACTCCACCGGTCGCACCCTTCGGTACGGCCGGGACGGTCGGTCGCGGAGAAGGCGGCGGACGTGTCGGCTCGGTGTGGTGCCGCCATGTGCCCCTCCAACTCGCTCCGGTCCCCAGTGGGGTTACTCCGTCATTGTGGCGTGTCGGGGACGAGGATCCGAGGCGGCTGCGGTGGCAGGGGAGCGCGCCGCGCCACAGACGCACTCAGGATGCGCCTCGATCCGATCGATGTCCCAGCTCGTACAGGGGAGCGCAAGCTCTGTCCGTGCGCCCGTACAGGGTGGCAGATACCCGTCGAGGAAGGTCAGGACCTGTGTCGCGGCAAGCCCCGCCACCGTCGTCGCCAGCGCCGCGTCACACGCGGGAACGGCCGGGGCGGCGCGGCCCGACCGCCACTGGGCCAGCAGCCGCGGCCAGGCCGGCTCGGCCTCCGTGCGGCGCAGCTCCCAGCAGCCGGCGCAGGCCGTGTCCCCGGGGAGCACCAACGGCCCCACCACTCCCGTGGCCTCGACCACGCCTGCGTACAGATGCGGTATGCCGGAGGTGAGAAGCGGCTCGGCGAGCCGGGGATCGGGGGCGTAGGCGGCCAGGCCGTCGCGCGGAGCGAGCACCGTCAGGACGAGCGGACCCGGCTCGCCGATCCGTTCCTCACCTGAGGGCGGCGTGGTGCCGGACGGCGCGGATCCGGGCGAGGAGCGCGGGCGCTTGGTCCACGGGGAGCATTCGTTGACCAGGCGCCGAGCGGAGACGTCCCGGCGTGTGCCGACGCGGTCGGCGGAGAAGCCGGCGGGCAGCACGTCCCACGGCTCGACCCGGCCGCCGTCCAGCACCTCCACCTGCCCGACGCCGGCCGCGGAGAGCAGCGCCGCGATCGACGCGCCCACCCGGCCCGTACCGCGCACGCGGACCCGCGCCGAGCGGCGTGCCCACATCCGTTCGTCCGCACCCGTCCTGTCCCGGTGGTGCACCGACAGGCCGGCCAGGTCCGGGCGCAGCCGGTCGAACGCGGGGAGGTCGGTCCGGAGCGCTTCGCCGACCGGGGAGGCGGGGGCCGGGGTGTCCAGCAGTCCGGCGGCGTCCAGGCGGTCCACCACTTCTCTGGTGTGCTCCGGCGGCAGCTGCAGTGCGGTGGCCTCACGCTCCAGCTGCTCGACGCTGCGGGTGCCGTCGATCAGGCTCAGCAGACTGCCGGTCGCGCTGTCCACGGGGCCCATCACCACGGCATGGGCCGGTGCGACGCCGAAGCGCACGGTGGACCTGTCGCGCCAGCCGCGCCGCAGGGCGGGCTTGAGCATCGGCCGCGGGCCGGGGCGCGGAGCCGGACGCGAAGAGGAAGGGGGAGGGGACGAGGAAGGGGGTGGGGCATGTGGCGTGGTCGGGTGTGGGTGTCGCATGTCGTCCCCCGTTGGTGTGGTGCTGGTCGGTGTGTGACCGGGCGCTGGTGCGGATGCGACGCGGGGCTCGCGGAGACGCCTGCCGGTCGTTCGCCGAGGTCCGGATCTGTCGCACGGATCGAGCATGCGGCAAGCGCCCGGGCCGGCGCCCGGAGTTGTCCACAGGCGGCGGAGATAGTCGTACTAACGCCGAGCCGTCTCTGTGTACCAGTGCCGGGCGTCCGCGTACTCGTCATGGAGGGATTCGCCGGCAACCCGGCTCGGGGACGGGACTTCCCCCGCCGCCAACAGGTAACGTCGGGGCGTGCCCGCCGACCCACTGCATCGTGCCGCCGACCCGCAGCGCCGGAACGCCGCGAGCCCGCAGGGCAGCGGCGCCACGACCAGCGCGGTCGAGGTGCGCAGAAGCTCGCGGAGGCGTCGCACGGTCTCGGCGTACCGAGAGGGCGACCGGACGGTCGTCCTGATCCCGGCCCGGATGTCCGAGGCCGAGGAGCGCCGCTGGGTGACGGTCATGCTGGACAAGCTGGCCGCGCAGGAGAGCAAGCGGATACTGGGCGACGACGAGCTCGCCGAGCGTGCCGAGCGGCTGTCGGCGCAGTACCTGGGCGGCCGGGCCCGCCCGGCTTCGGTGCGCTGGGTCACCAATCAGAACACCCGCTGGGGATCGTGCACCCCCGCCGAGGGCAGCATCCGGCTCTCGCACCGGCTCCAGGGCATGCCGGAGTACGTCATCGACTACGTGCTGCTGCACGAGCTGGCCCATCTGCTCGTTCCCGGGCACGGCCCCAGCTTCTGGGAGCTGTTGACGGCCTACCCCCGTACGGAGCGGGCGCGCGGCTATCTGGAAGGGGTGGTCGCCGCCGGCCGGCTGCCGCACCTGCCCGCCGCACGCAGCGAATGAGCCGTACGGCGCTCCCGGGATTTTCGTGACCGAACCGTCGAACCCCGGCATCGTCCCGTGTCCGAGCCAGCCGTTAGCCTGACGCGCAACGCAATCAAGCTCGGATGGGGGACGGTCGTTACGTATGGCCAGGGAATTCCAACGGGGCCACAAGGCCAGGATCAGTGACCTGACCGCGGGTACGGATCTGTACGTAGGCGTACAGATCGCCGCTCCCGGTCTGACCTTCGACATCAGCTGTTTCGGCCTGGACGCCGACGAACGGCTGTCCGACGACCGGTACTTCGTCTTCTTCAACCAGCCGAAGTCGCCCGAGGAGTCCCTCCAGCAGCTCGGCCCGCAGGCCGGCGACACCGAGTCCTTCCGGGTCACGCTCGACCGGATCCCGCAGCACATCCAGAAGCTGTCCTTCACCGCGGCGATCGACGGCGCGGGCCAGATGTCGCAGATCGGCCCGGGCTACATCCGCATCGTCGCCGGGGGCCAGGAGGTCGCGCGCTACTCCTTCACGGGCGCGGAGTTCAGCACGGAGCGTGCTGTCATGCTCGGCGACTTCTACATGAAGGACGTGTGGCGCTTCGCCGCCGTCGGGCAGGGCTTCGACGGCGGACTGGAAGCGCTGCTGAGGAACTTCGGCGGCGAGGTCGCCGAGGAGCCCGAGGCCGCGCCGCAGCCGGACGCCGCGCCCGGCTTCGCCCCGCCCGCCGCCACCAAGCCGCCGCCCGCCTTCGCGCCGCCCGCCGCTCCCGAGCCGGCCCCGGACTTCGGCGTCCCGTCCCAGCAGCCTGCCCCGGCCCCGGCGCCCGTGCCGCCGCACGCCACGCAGCCGGAGCCCGTCGCCCAGCAGCCGGACGTGCCGCAGCAGTACCCGGCTCCTCAGGCGCCCGCCGCCCCGCAGCCTCAGGCACCCCAGCCGCCCGTCGCGCCGCAGAGCGACCAGCAGGCGCAGATGCACGCGGCCCCGACCATCGCCGCGCCCATGGCGCCGCCCGCCGCCACGCCTCCGCCGCAGGCCCCGTACGGAGCGCAGATCCAGCCCGCTCCGTACGGAGCTCCGGGAGCGCACCCGGGGCAGCCGGTGCCGCCGCCCGGCCAGCCCGGTCCGTACGGCCAGCAGCCGCCCGCCTACGGGCAGCCGGCGCCGCAGGGCAGTGGTGCCTACGTGGTGCCGCAGCAGGGTGCGGGCGCGGGCCTGGAGGCCTCGCTTCAGAAGTACCGGGAGGCCGCCACCGGCCAGCGCTGGACGCCGCAGAGCGAGAAGCTGATCCGCGCCGACCTCGGCATCGACGGACAGCCGGTGCTGGCCCGGCAGGGCAGCATGGTGCTCTACCAGGGCAAGGTCGACTTCAGCTACAAGGGAGCCGGCTTCCGCGGGCGCATCGTGGGCAACGCCACCGGCCAGGAGATGCAGCTGATGCGCTGCTCCGGCCAGGGCCAGGTCTTCTTCGCCGAGAACAGCGCCCACGTGCACCCGATCGAACTGCAAGGCGACGCCATCTGCGTCAACGCCGAGAGCGTGCTCGCCTTCGACGAGTCGCTGCAGCACGAGGTGCGGCGCATCGAAGGGCACGGCATCCCCGGGGGCGCGCTGTTCACGATGCAGTTCCAGGGCACCGGCACGGTTGTCGTGAAGACCTCCGGTACGCCCGTCGTCCTGCCCGTCACGCCGACCACCTTCGCGGACGCCAACGCCATCGTCGCGTGGTCCGCCGCGTCTCAGGTGATCGTCTCCAGCCAGGTGCGGCTGCGCCGCAACGCGTACCCCGGGCACTCCGGCGAGACCGTGAACCTGCAGTTCCGGGGAGCCCCCGGCAACTTCATCGTCGTCCAGCCCTACGAGGTCTGAGGGAGCCCGTCATGACTCAGCAGCAGCTTTCGGGCTATGCCCCGACCGCACCCGCGGCCCGCATGGAGAACCACGGCAGTGCGATGGTGAAGATCGCCATGCAGAGCGGTCAGGACGTCTTCTGCCGCACCGGTTCGATGGTCGCCTACGAGGGCTTCGTCCAGTACGAGCCGAACCCGCCGGCCGTCCGTCAGATGGCCTCCCAGTGGCTGACCGGCGAGGGGACGCCCCTTATGAAGGCCAGCGGGGACGGCCTTCTCTACCTCGCCGACTACGGCGCGGACGTCGTGTGCCTGAACCTCAACGACGACGCGATCTCCGTGAACGGCACCAACCTGCTCGCGTTCGACGCGCACCTCCAGTGGGGCGTGCAGCGCGTCAAGGGGATGGCGAAGTTCGCCGGGCAGGGATTGTTCAACGTGGGGATCTCGGGCACCGGATGGGTCGCCCTGACGTCCCGCGGCACCCCGATCGTCGTCGACTGCGGCCGCGGCGAGGACGAGACCTACGTGGACCCCGACGCGCTCGTGGCCTGGTCGACGAATCTGAACGTGAAGGGCAAGCGCAGCTTCAAGGCGTCCTCGATGATCGGGCGCGGCAGTGGCGAGGCGTACCAGCTCGGCTTCTCCGGCCAGGGCTTCGTGGTCGTACAGCCCAGCGAGGACAGCGCCGACCGGCTCCGGGCCCGGGGCTGAGGGGGAGGACTTACGTAACCATGCAGAGCCCGCTTTTCGCCTACACAGAGGCGCAGACGCAGGACCGGTACGTACTGCAGAACCCGCAGCTCCTGCGGGTCGCGCTGACCGGCCACGAGGACCTGCTCGCCCGTAAGGGCACGATGGTCGCCTATCAGGGGCTGCTCGAATTCGACGGGGAGTACCAGACCCCTAACCAGCGTCGGCAGCGCGCCCGGGCCGGCGAGGGCCTGGACCTGATGCGCGTGTCCGGGCAGGGCACGGTCTACCTGGCCAACCTCGCCCAGCACGTGCACCTCGTGGACGTCGACCACGACGGCCTGACCGTCGACAGCAACTACGTGCTCGCGCTGGACTCCACGCTCCACTGGGAGGTCATCTCCGTGGACAGCCAGTACGGCATCTCGGGAACCGGCAAGTACCAGCTCAACATCTCCGGGCAGGGCAAGGTCGCGCTGATGACCTCGGGCCAGCCGCTGATGATGCAGGTGACGCCCGACAAGTACGTGAACGCCGACGCGGACGCGGTGGTCGCCTGGGCCACCTCGCTGCGCGTCCAGATGCAGGCCCAGACGCACTCCTCGGGGGTGTGGCGGCGCCGCGGCAGCACCGGCGAGGGCTGGGAGCTCAGCTTCCTCGGACAGGGCTACGCGCTCGTCCAGCCCAGCGAGCTGCTGCCGCCGCAGAACGCGGCCATCGGGAACGGCCTCGCGGCGCAGTACGGCATGGGCCAGCACGGCGCCCGCGGGCAGAACCAGGGCAACATCTTCACGAACTGACCGGGTTCACGACCCGACCGGATTCAGGAACCGACCGGACGCCGCCGGGACGGATGCGCAGGGCGCCTCCGGACCGGCAGGGCGCCCGCCAGGGACGCGCGAGAGGGCCCGGCACCTTCCCCGGTGCCGGGCCCTCTCGTGTCCCCTCAGAACCGCGCTCGTCGCCTCAGAGCAGCGCTCGGGTCCGTTCCACGAGCCGGACCACCGACTCGTCGGCCACGCCGGGCACCTCGTCGTACGGGAACCAGCGGAGGTCCAGCGACTCGTCGCTGATCGCCTCCGTGGCGCCCTCGGGAGCCAGCGCGGCGTACTGCACGTCCAGGTGCCACGCGCACGGCGTGTGATGGCGGTCCAGGCGCACCGGGCCGCCGGGCAGCAGCGTCAGGCCCCGGGCGATGCCGGACTCCTCACGCGCCTCGCGCAGCGCCGCGTCCGCCAGCGTCGCGTCCTCGGGCTCGCAGTGGCCGCCCATCTGCAGCCACATGCGCAGCTTCTTGTGCAGCGTGAGCAGCACCCGGCCGCGCGACGGGTCGACCACCAGGGCGCTCGCCGTGATGTGCCCGTCGCCGCAGGGCTTCCACATGCCGTCCGGGTACGCGGCCAGATGATCCAGGTACGCCAGGCGCAGCTGCTCCTGATCGGGCGCGTGCGCGGGCCACTCCTTCAGGACCCGCGCCGCGTCCTCATGAAGGCTCAGGGTCACTTGCCGCCGTCGCCCTCGTCGCCGTCCTCACGCTCCGCAGCGCCGCCCTCGGGGCGCTCGCCCTCGTGCTTGGTCAGGTCCGGCTTGCCACCCTCCGCCGTGCCCTTCGCCGCCTCGCCGAGCATCTTGTCCAGCTCGGAGAAGTCCAGCTGCTCGCGGTGCACGAAGCCGTCCGGGTCGTCCAGGTCCTGCGCCGTGGGCAGCATGTCCGGGTGCGACCACAGGGCGTCCCGGCCCTCCAGGCCGCGCGCGTCCGTGAGCGAGGCCCACAGCCGCGAGGCGTCCCGCAGGCGCCGCGGACGCAGCTCCAGACCGATCAGAGTGGCGAAGGTCTGCTCGGCCGGGCCGCCGGTCGCCCGGCGCCGCCGCAACGTTTCTCGCAGCGCGTCGGCCGACGGGAGGTGCGGTGCCGCCGCGGCGTGCACGACCGCGTCCACCCAGCCCTCGACGAGCGCCAGCGCCGTCTCCAGGCGGGCCAGCGCGGCCTTCTGCTCCGGGGTGTCCTCGGGCTGGAACATGCCCTGCTGAAGGGCGTCCTGCAGCTGCTCGGGGTGGGCCGGGTCGAGCTGGCCGACCGCGTCCTCCAGCTTGCTGGTGTCGACCTTGATGCCGCGCGCGTAGCCCTCGACCGCGCCGAAGAGGTGCGAGCGCAGCCACGGCACGTGGGCGAAGAGGCGCTGGTGGGCGGCCTCGCGCAGGGCCAGGTACAGCCGCACCTCCTCGGGCGGCACGCCCAGGCCGGAGCCGAGCGCCTCGACGTTGCCCGGCAGCAGGGCGGCCTTGCCGGCCGGCCCCAGCGGCAGCCCGACGTCCGTGGAGCCGACGACCTCGCCGGCCAGGGTGCCGAGCGCCTGCCCGATCTGCGTACCGAACATCGCGCCGCCCATGGAGCGCATCATCCCGAGCAGCGGGCCCGCCATGGCCTGCATCTCCTCGGGGAGCACATCGCCCATCGCGGCGCCGACCCGCTCGGCGACCGGGTCCACCAGCTCGCGCCACACCGGGAGGGTCTCCTCGACCCACTCGGCACGGCTCCAGGCCACCACGCTGCCCGCACCCGACGGCAGCGACGTCACGCCGTCCAGCCACAGGTCGGCCAGGCGCACGGCCTCCTCGACCGCGGCCCGCTCGCCGGGCGCGACGCTGGCGTCCTTGCTGCCGTCCGGGGCGCCCTGCGCCACCGTCTGCCGGGCGATGTCCTTGGCCATGTCCCAGTTCACCGGGCCGCCCTCGTACGAGAGCATCTGGCCGAGCTTCTGGAAGGCGGCTCCGAGGTCACCGGGGTTCATCTCGCCCCCGGGCCCGCCCATGCCGCCGAAGAGCGCCGCGAACGGGTTGTCCGCGCCGCCGCTCCCGCCGCCGAACCCGAACGGATTCGCGGGGCCCTGGCTACCTCCCTGGCCGCCCTTCTGCTTGCCGTTGTCGCCGTCCTCCGGCTCCTCCGGCGGAAGGCCGAATCCGAATGGGTTGTCACTCACGGGTTTCCTCGGCTCGTAGGGCCGCCGGCCCCGGGCCGACGGCGGCTGCCCGACATTCCCTTCCAGCCTAGAGGGTGCCCGGCCGTTCTCCGCGGCCGCGGAGAAGACGGCCCGACGCCCCTGTGACACCCCGCGCCGCTGAGGGGCTCGGTGCTTGGCTGTCGGGGTGCCTGCGGCAGGATGGACGCACGCTGGTCCGTACGCGCCGGTGCGCATACGTACTGAAGACAACCGCTGGAGACGCCCGGTGAGTTCCCCAGATCCGACCGTTCGCGCAGCGCGAAACGACGCTGCCAGGCCCGAGAAGATGCCCGAGACGACCCTCGCCGCGGCAGGCGCACCGCAGCACCGCCCCGTCGTGGCGGTCACCGGCGCCGCATCCGGGATCGGCACTCTGCTGACCCGAGCCCTGCTGGAATCGGACGAGGTCAAGCGGGTCGTGGCCATCGACGAGCGACGCGGGGACGAGGAGGGCGCCGACTGGCACGTACTGGACGTCCGCGACCCCGCCATCGCGGAGAAGCTCCGGGGCGCCGACGTCGTGGTGCACCTCGCGCTCGACCTCGACCTGGAGACCGATCCGGCCGCCCGGACCGCGTACAACGTGCGCGGCACCCAGACCGTCCTCACGGCGGCTGCTGCGGCCGGCGTGCACCGGGTCGTGCTGTGCACCTCGGCGATGGTCTACGGGGCGCTGCCCGACAACGACGTCCCGCTCTCCGAGGACGCCGAGCTCCGCGCCACCGCCGATGCCACGGGGGTCGGCGACCTCCTGGAGATCGAGCGCCTCGCCCACCGGGCGCCGCGAGCGCACCCGGGACTGAACGTCACCGTGCTGCGCCCCACCGTCCTCGTGGGCGGCACCGACACGGCGCTCACCCGGTACTTCGAGTCGCCGCGCCTCCTGGTCGTCGCCGGCTCCCGACCCACGTGGCAGTTCTGCCACGTGGAAGACCTGGTCAGCGCGCTGGAATACGCGGCGCTGGAGAAGGTCGAGGGCGAGCTCGCGGTCGGCTGCGACGGCTGGCTGGAGCAGGAGGAGGTCGAGGAGCTCACCGGCATCCGGCGCATGGAGCTGCCGTCCTCGGTCGCCCTGGGGGCCGCGGCCCGGCTGCACCGCATCGGGCTCACGCCGTCGCCCGCCGGCGACCTGGCGTACACCATGCACCCGTGGGTGGTCAGCGGCAGCAGGCTGCACGAAGCGGGCTGGCGGCCGCGCTGGACCAATGAGGAGGTGCTCGCGGAGCTCCTGGAGGAGGTCGCCGGACGGCACACCGTGGCCGGGCGTCGGCTGGGCCGCAAGGACGCCACCGCGGCGGGTGCCGCGGGCGCGACCGTCGCCCTCCTGGGCACCGCCGCCCTCGTGCGCCGCGCCCGTAAGGCCCGGCGGCGCCTCTGAGCGCGCCGGGCGCCGCCTCCGAAGCGGACGGCCGGCGGCCTGTCCACGCCTCTCGGGCACCGCACGCCCCGGACGTGCCGGGGACCGTACGGAAGCGGTGGCTCCCTCCGGACGGCGGGAAGGCGTCGTCCGTACCCGCCGTCCGTCCCCCTACGGTCTGGTAGGACCCTCCATACGGCGGTCCGTACACCAGGTGAAACAGCCATTCCCCAGCGCCGTGTCCGTGGGGCACGATGGGCGCATGTCAGGTACGAACCACCACCCGTCGACACATCCCGACCACCCCGGTGAGCAGGGGGTGGCGGATCCGATCCGGCTGCTGGCCATTCGGGACACGCCGCTGTCCGTGGACGAGGTCTTCGCCGCGGTGGGGGACGCCGCGTCCGGCGGGACCGCCCTGTTCGTCGGCACGGTCCGCTCGCACGACGGCGGCTCGGACGTCGACGGCCTCGGCTACTCCGCACACCCGTCGGCCGAGGCGGAGCTGCGCCGGGTCGCGGAGAAGGTGGCGGCGGACTTCCCCGTACGGGCGCTGGCCGCGGTCCACCGGGTGGGGGACCTTGCCATCGGAGACCTCGCGGTCGTCGTCGCGGTGTCCTGCGCGCACCGTGCGGAGGCCTTCGAGGCGTGCAGACGGCTGATCGACGACCTCAAGCACGAAGTGCCGATCTGGAAGCACCAGACGTTTTCGGACGGGACAGAAGAGTGGGTCGGCGCGTAAGCGCCGTCATCGGGGGGTGGAGGTCGGGCGACGGGCAGGGCGGGTCGGCGCGTAAGCGCCGTCTTCTGGGGGCGGAGGTCGGGTGACGGGAGGGCGGGTCGGCGCGTAAGCCCCACTTCGGTCCGGGGCTCCGCGCCCCGAATGGCGTAAAGAAAGCGTGTAGGACGCATACATGGGGCGTACGGGGGCGGTGAGCTGTTCCTGAGTGGGTACGCGCTCTCCACGGGTGCCCCGCCGCAGTCGCCCGTTGATCAGCCGGACAGCCGACATCCTCCTCCGGTTGCGTAACCCGCACCCGGGCGTGAGCGTTGAGCTGGCGGATGGTTAATCTGCTAATTCGTCGTTGCGGTTGTACAAGGGGTCGGGAGGCCGCTATGGGTGCGCTCCTCTGGTTGCTGATTCCGCTTCTCGCCGCGCTGGCTGCCACGGTGTGGAGCAGTTGGACGACGCGTAACCGCAAGGCCGGCGACGTCGCCGAGCTGGCCGGTTACGCCCGGTTCCGCGAAGCGATGGAACGGTCCGAGGACGCGCGTCCTCGGGAGCATTCGGACGCGGCCTGAGCCGCCGGGGCGAGCCGGGACCCGTACGGACGGCCCCGCGGGCCGCTTGTCATACTCGTCCCGTACTGTCGTTCCATGCCACGCCGGACCGCGACGCTCCTCGCTTCGACCCTCATGCTGATCGCGCTGTTGTGCGCCGGGGTGCTGATCCCCGTGCCGTACGCGCAGATGACGCCGGGGCCGACGGTCAACACCCTGGGCGATCACGCCGGTGAGCCGGTGCTCCAGATCGAGGGCCGCAAGACGTATCCGACGACCGGTCACCTGAACATGACGACGGTCCGCGTCACCGGCCCCGACTACCGCATGAACCTCTTCGAGGCGGCGTACGGCTGGCTGGCCCACGACAACGCCGTGGTGCCGCACAAGACGCTCTACCCGGACGACCAGACCGCCGAGCAGGCCGACCAGGAGAACGCCGAGGAGTTCAGCCAGTCTCAGGAGAGCGCCAAGGTGGCGGCCCTGAAGGAGCTGCACATCCCGGTCGACACGCAGGTCGTGGTCGCCTCCGTCATGAAGGACACCCCGGCCGACGGCGCGCTGCACGCCGGTGACGTGATCAAGGCGGTGGACGGCAAGGCCGTGAAGCAGCCGACGGACGTCGCCGGGCTGGTCACGAAGCGCAAGCCGGGCGAGAAGGTCACCTTCACGCTGATCCCGGCCAAGGAGGCGGCCGCGGCGGAGAAGAAGGGCAAGAAGCCCACGGGCGGCCGTGACGTCTCGCTGACGACCAAGAAGGCCACCGATGGCCGGGCGATCGTCGGCATCCAGGCCGGGCTCGACCACACGTTCCCGTTCGAGATCGACATCAAGCTCGCCGATGTGGGCGGTCCGAGCGCCGGCCTGATGTTCGCGCTCGGGATCGTCGACAAGCTCACGCCGGCCGATCTGACCGGTGGGAAGTTCGTGGCCGGTACGGGCACGATCGACGACAAGGGCGTGGTCGGGCCGATCGGCGGCATTTCCATGAAGATCGTCGCGGCCCGCGACAAGGGCGCCGAATACTTCCTGACGCCGAAGGACAACTGCGCCACCGCGGCCAAGGACACCCCGGACGGCCTCCACCTCGTCAAGGTGAACACCATTCACGACGCGACGCGGGCCCTCGCGAAGATCCGGAAGGGCGACACGAAGGATCTGCCCAGCTGCACGCCGGCCGGGCGTTCCTGACGACGGAACGGTCTCCGTGGCGGGGCGCCCCCGGCGCCCCGCCCCCAGGCGATACCCCCCAAAGGCCCCGACAGCGCCCCGCCCCCCCGGAGCGCCCCCGGAGCACCTGTTCCGCTACTCCCCTACTCCTCGAACGTCGCCGTCAACGCCTCGGCCAGGCCCGGTACGAGGTCGGCGCCGGTGAGCACCTCGGCGGTGGAGTCCTTCTCGCGCAGCCGCAGCGCCGATTCACGCCGGCCGTCCCGCAGCACCGCCACGGTCATCCGGACCTCCTGGCGGTCGGGGTGCTCGGCGACCCACTTGGCGAGCTCGTCCTCGTCCATGCCGGCCGGCACGGATTCCTCGGCGGACGGCGGCAGCATCAGCCGCTCCACGGTCATGGCGCAGCCGGCCACCGCGTCGGGCCAGGCGATGGTGGCGAGGAACTCGTCGAGCGGCACGGTGGCGGGCACCTCGTCCTGCTCCACGGGGGTCAGGGAGGCGTCGGCGTTCTCGTCGATGCCCAGCTGGGCGGCGAGGGCGGGTTCCTGGTCGCGCAGGCGCGCGGTGTCCACAAGGGCGAAAAGTCGGGCGGGCTGGTCCCAGCCGATCCCGGCCGCGTACTCGTCGATTTCGAGCACGGCGCGGGTCAGCGGGTCGGCGGCGAGAGGGGTGCCGTCCACGGGGAGGTTGGTCATGTGGAATATCGTGCCCTGAACTTCCCGGAAAACGGGAACCGGGTAAAGCCTTAGTAAGTTGCAACAGTGGGTCCTACTATCACCGGGCCCGCTTCATACGACAGCGAACTTCGAGGTGCGCACCTTGGCTTTCCAGATGCCGGACCGCGGCTCAGGCCCATCGGGGCCACGGACGAGAGTGGGCCGCCCGTCCCGGCGGATGCGGACCGGGCTTTTGACCCTGGGCGTGCTGGCCGTGCTGGCCATGCTCTTCGTGATGTTCTCCGGGTTCTGGACCGACTGGCTGTGGTACCGCTCGGTGAGGTACTCCTCGGTCTTCACCACGACCCTGTGGACCAAGGTCGGGCTGTTCTTCTTCTTCGGCGTGCTGATGGCGGCGGCCATCGGGGTCAACGTCTGGCTGGCCCACCGGCTCCGCCCGCCGCTCAGCGCCATGTCGCTGGAGCAGCAGAGCCTGGACCGCTACCGGATGAGCATCGCGCCGTACAAGAAGTGGGTGCTGGTCGCGGTCACCGCGCTGGTCGGTCTGATCGCGGGCGCGTCCGCCTCCAGTCAGTGGCGCACCTGGCTGCAGTGGGTCAACGGTGTGCCGTTCGGACAGAAGGACCCGCAGTTCGGCAAGGACATCTCCTTCTACTCCTTCGACCTGCCGTGGTTCCGCTTCCTGCTGAGCTTCGGCTTCGCGTGTGTGGTGCTGTGCCTGATCGCCGCGGCGCTCACGCACTACCTGTACGGCGGTCTGCGGGTCACGAGCCCGGGTTCGCGGGCCACGGCCGCGGCCACCGGCCATCTCTCGGTGCTGCTGGGCATCTTCGTGTCGCTGAAGGCGATCGCGTACTGGCTGGACCGGTACGGCCTCGCGGTGAAGTCCAGCGGGCTGAAGTCCGCCGAGGGCTGGACGGGCCTGCGGTACGTCGACGCGCACGCCTACCTGCCGGCGAAGACGATCCTGTTCTTCATCGCGGCGATCTGCGCCGTGCTCTTCTTCGCCACGCTCTGGCGGCGGACCTGGCAGCTGCCCGTCATCGGCTTCGGCCTGATGGTGCTCTCCGCCGTCCTGATCGGCGGGCTGTACCCGGCAATCGTGCAGAAGTTCCAGGTCCAGCCGAACGAGCAGGCCAAGGAAGCTCCGTACATCAAGGAGAACATCCAGGCCACCCGGGATGCCTACGGCATCGGCGGCTCCAAGGTCACCGGCTACAAGGGTGACTACAAGCCGACGGACAAGGCGGACAACGAGCGGCTGCGCGCCGACGCCGACACCACCGCGAGCATGCGCCTGCTGGACCCGAACGTCGTCTCGCCCACGTTCCAGCAGCAGCAACAGGTCCGCGGTTACTACCAGTTCCCCGCCACGCTCGACGTCGACCGGTACAAGGACGACAAGGGCAAGGAGCAGGACACCGTCATCGGCCTGCGCGAGCTGAACATCGCCGGCATCCCCGAGCGCAACTGGATCAACGACCACTTCAAGTACACCCACGGGTACGGCGCGGTCACCGCCAAGGGGACCGGCACGGTCAACGAGGGCGAGCCGGACTACACCGAGAAGAACCTCCCGGCCAAGGGCCACCTGGGCAAGTACGAGCAGCGTGTCTACTACGGCGAGAAGACCTCGCAGTACTCCATCGTCGGGGGCCCGCAGAAGGAGCTGGACTACTCCGACGACAGCGGCGAGAAGAGCTACAGCTACACCGGCAAGAGCGGGGTGAACCTCGCCAACCCCGTCAACCGGGCGGCGTACGCCGTGGCCTTCGGCGAGCCCCAGATCCTGTACTCGGGCGCCATCGGTGAGGGCTCGCGCATCCTGTACAACCGCACGCCCAAGGAGCGCGTGGAGTCGGTCGCGCCGTGGCTCACCATCGACGGCGACGCCTACCCGGCGGTGGTCGACGGCCGCATCAAGTGGATCGTGGACGCGTACACCACGAGCAACGGTTATCCGTACGCCTCGCGGACCACGCTCGGCGACACCACGGCGGACTCGCTGACCGACGGCCAGCGCGCGGTGGTGGCCCAGCAGAACCAGGTCAACTACATCCGCAACTCCGTGAAGGCGACGGTCGACGCGTACGACGGCTCCGTCAAGCTCTACCAGTGGGACAAGAAGGACCCGGTCCTGAAGACCTGGATGAAGGCCTTCCCCGGCACGGTCGAGTCGAAGTCGAAGATCAGCAACGATCTGATGGAGCACCTGAGGTACCCGCAGGACCTGTTCAAGGTGCAGCGTCAGCTGCTGACCACGTACCACGTCACCGACGCGAACACCTTCTACACCGGCAGCGAGCGCTGGCAGATCCCGAACGACCCGACGACCAAGTCGGCGACCGCGGTTCCGCCGTACTACCTCAGCATGAAGATGCCGGACCAGAAGAACCAGACGTTCTCGCTGACGACGACGTTCACGCCGAACAAGCGGGACAACCTGGGCGCGTTCATGGCGGTCGACGCCAACGCCAAGAGTCCGGACTACGGGAAGATCAGAATCCTGAAACTCCCGTCCGAGACCACGGTCCCGGGTCCGCAGCAGGTGCAGTCGAAGTTCAACTCCGACGACACGGTCGCCAAGACGCTCAACATCCTCAAGAAGGGCGACTCGGAGATCGAGTACGGCAACCTGCTCACCGTCCCCCTGGACGGCGGCCTGCTGTACGTCGAGCCGGTCTATCTGAGGGGCGCGGGCACGAACTACCCGCTGCTGAAGAAGGTGCTCGTCAGCTACGGCAACAAGGCGGCCTTCGAGAACAGCCTCGGCGAGGCGCTGGACGTGGTGTTCGGCAAGAAGGCACCGAACGTCGGTGACGACGGCGAGGAGGACACCACCACGCCGCCGGACGAGGGCAGTACGACCCCGCCCTCGGACCAGTCGGTGCAGGACGCGCTGGACGACGCGCAGCAGGCCTACGAGGACGGCGAGAAGGCCCGCGTGGAAGGCGACTGGAGCGGCTACGGCGAGGCGCAGAAGAAGCTGAAGGCCGCGCTGGACCGGGCGGCCGCTGCCGAGAAGAAGGCGGGCGAGAAGGCCGGTTCGTCGGACAAGGGCGGCTCGGACAAGGGGGACAAGCAGGGCGGCTGACCGCCGATTATGGCTGCGACTCCGCGCCGTGGTACCTTAAATACACAACGGCGCGGGGTGGAGCAGCTCGGTAGCTCGCTGGGCTCATAACCCAGAGGTCGCAGGTTCAAATCCTGTCCCCGCTACTGAAGACGAAGGCCCGGATCTCAGGATCCGGGCCTTCGTCATGTGTGGGCGTCACATATCTGCGCGTTAAACCACTCGCATTGGGGAGACTCGCCTTCCGAGCGTTTGGCATGTCGTCGTGTCGGGAAGTCGACAAAACGCTGTAGTGACCTCACTGGCTGCGGTATACCAGGTGTACCCGGGCTTCGGGTGGTGCGACGATGGCCCTTATGGGGGACAAGGCAAGGTTGTTGGAGACAGGACCGTTTGTGCATGCGCCCGACGACGGGCGCGAATCCGAGCTGCCGCCGGTCGCGGACGACGCGACGGACGCGGCCGACACCGCCGAGCCGCCCGAGGCCGCCGAGGTCCTGGACGAGGTGGGGCACCGCAAGGCGGCCGCCGCCGGCGATCCGGCAGCGGCGAGCATGCTCGGCGCGATGCTGCTGCGGCGCGGCGATCTGGACGGTGCCGAACCGTGCCTGCGCACCGCCACCGTCGCGGGCGACCGGGCCGCGGCCAACAACCTCGGAGTCCTGCTGCACCAGCGCGGTTACGCCGACGAGGCGGCCGGCTGGTGGCGCATCGCCGCCGTGGCCGGCTCCGCCGCCGCGGCGCACGCGCTGGGCCGCCACTACCGTGAGCGCGGCGACGAGCCCGCCGCCGAGTACTGGCTGCGCCAGGCCGCCGAATCCGGCCACTGCCTGGGCGCTTACGCGCTGGCCGACCTGCTGGACCACCGCGGCGAGGAGGGTGCCGAGCAGTGGTTCGTGGCCGCCGCCGAACGCGGCCACCGCGAAGCGGCGTACCGCCTCGCGCGCATCCTCGACGAGCGGGAGGCCGACGGCTCCGCGTACGGCGAGCACGCCGAACCGCGTGCTGCCGCCGAGCAGTGGTACCGCCAGGCCGCGGCCCGCGGTCACCGCAGGGCGGCGCTGCACCTCGGCACGCTCCTGGAGGAGCGCGGCGAGCTGAAGGAGGCCGGGCGGTGGTACCTCATCGCGGCCAAGGACGGCGAGCCGCGCGCCGCGTGCGCGCTCGGCTTCCTGCTCAAGGACGCGGGCGACGAGGAGAGCGCCGCCGAGTGGTGGCGCCGGGCTGCCCAGGAGGGCGACGGCAACGCCGCCAACGCGCTGGGTGCGCTGCACGCCGACCGCGGCGAGCTGCAGACCGCCGAGCGGTGGTACCGCGCGGCGCTGGAGGCCGGCGACGTCAACGGCGCGTACAACATCGGCCTGCTCTGTGCCCAGCAGGGCAGCGACGGCCGCAGCGAGCAGTGGTACCGCCGGGCCGCCTACGCGGGTCACCGGGAGGCGTCCAACGCGCTCGCCGTGCTGCTGCTCCAGCGCGGCGACGCGTCCGGGGCCGAGCCGTGGTTCTCCAAGGCGGCCGAGGCCGGCAGCGTGGACGCCGCGTTCAACCTCGGCATCCTGCACGCGGGCCGGGGCGCGGAGCGCACCTCCCGCAAGTGGTACGAGCGGGCCGCCGACGCCGGGCACACCGAGGCCGCGCTGCAGGCGGCCATCTCCTTCCTGCGGGAGGGCGAGTGGCAGGACGCCGAGCGGCACCTGCGGCGCGCCGCGGGCGCGGGCAGCACCGAGGCGGCCTACCGGCTCGCCGCGCTGCTGGACCGCGAGGCCCGCGGCCCGGAGGAGTCCGGCGGCGAGAGCGAGGAGTGGTACGAGCGCGCCGCCGAGCAGGGGCACCGCGGTGCCCAGGTGCGGATGGGCATGCTCGCCGCGTCCCGGGGCGACGCGGTGGCGGCGGCCGACTGGTACCGGGCGGCGGCCGAGGCCGGCAGCCGCAACGCGGCCTTCAACCTCGGGCTGCTGCTGGCGCGCGAGGGCAGCCTCCCGGAGGCCGCCCTGTGGTGGACGCGGGCCGCCGAGGCCGGGCACGGCCGCGCGGCGCTGCGTCTCGCGCTGCTGGCGGCCCGGCGGGGCGCGCTCGCGGAGAGCCAGCGGTGGTGCGCGCGGGCCGTGGAGCTGGGGCCGCCGGAGGTCACCCAGCGTGCCTCGCGGCTGAGCGATGCCCTCAAGGAGGAGCTGAGCGCATGAGGTCCGGCCGGTCCCGCGAGGCCGGCCGGACACCCGGTGCGCGGGGCGCCGGGAGAGGAATTTGCGCTGGTCGTCGGCTTGGGGTTAGAGTTGTGAACACAACGGCGCGGGGTGGAGCAGCTCGGTAGCTCGCTGGGCTCATAACCCAGAGGTCGCAGGTTCAAATCCTGTCCCCGCTACTGAAGGCGAAGGCCCGGATCTCAGGATCCGGGCCTTCGTCATGTGTGCGTGCGCGGTCAGGGCCGGTGGCCGACCGCCTCTGCATAGAGGGCGCGGTCCACGAGCCGGTTCTCCGGGACCGGTGTCCCCTCGGTGACCCCCGCGTCGCGGTAGGCGCGCTGCAGCCGGTCCGCCGTGCCCTTGCGGATCTCCCAGTCCATCCGCAGCGACGGCACCGCCGTCAGGACGTCCGCTTCGACCTTCAGCAGCTTCGCCAGCTCCGCGACGAACTTCCCGTCGGCCTTGTAGTCGCCGCGGAAGTAGGTGTTGACGGTACGGATGTACGCGCGGAGGAAGGCGACGCCGGCGTCCGGGTCGCGCTGCAGCAGGTTCGGGCCGTACAGGGCGCCGCCGAGCGGTTCGCCCTGCGGCTGGCCGCCGAGGAACGCGTACCTCTTGTCGTGGTCGACGGTCCGCCAGACCGGGTCCAGCAGCCAGGCGGCGTCGACCCCGCCACCGGTGAGCGCGGTCAGCACGTCCGCGGAACCGAGCTGCTGGAAGGTGACGGAGTCCATGCGGGCGCCGTGCCGGGCGAAGGACCGGTCCATCGGGTACATGATCACCGAGCCCTTGCCGATCATCGTGCCGAGGCTCGCGTTCTTCAGGGACGCCGAGCGGGCCGTCTCGCCCTTGCGGAGACGGATCCACAGGCCGCTCTTGGACCGCGGGTCGGGCGAGAAGTTCCCGGCGACCCAGCGGATGTCGAAGCCGCCGGCGATGCCGTTGACGACGGCGGCCTCCGGCGCCGCCCACAGCACGTCCACGTCGCCCTTGGCGAGCAGCGGCAGCGCCTCGGGCGTGGGCAGCACCTTGAGGTGGACGTCCAGGCCCTCCTTGGCGAACTCGCCCTTGGCCAGCGCCATTCGTACGGGCGCGACGTACTCGGCGTTCAGGGTGCCGGTGGCGAGGGTGAGCGACCGCCGCTTCTTGAGGGGGCGGGCGGCCGGCGTTCCCTTGTCGCACCGGGCCGGTGCGCGGTCCGCCGTCAGGTCGGCGGGGTCGGTCCAGGCGCCCGCGCCGCAGCCGGCGACCGGCTTGACCGGCCGGGGCTCGGTGGCCGCCGCGGGAGGTTCCTGTGCGGTGCAGCCGGCGGAGAGGACGAGGGCGGCGGTCAGCGCGGCGAGCGCGGTGGTGCGGCGACGCATGGGGCCTCCGTACGCGAAGAGGGCTACGGGCTCAGCTCTGGGAACGGCCGCGGTCGCGCGGCGCCCAGGGGGTGAGGAAGCGGCCGGCCAGCCGCACCAGCTCGGAGAAGAGCACGCCGAGCACGGCGACGCAGACGATCCCGACGAACATCACGTCGTTCTGGAACAGCGCGCGCGAGTCGAAGATCAGGTGGCCGAGGCCGTCGGCTGCGGCGATCTGCTCCGAGGCCACGATCACCAGGACCGCGACGCCGGCCGCGATCCGGGCCCCGACCAGTACGGCGGGCAGTGAGGCGGGCAGCAGTACGTGCCGGAACATCTGCCAGGCGCTCGCGCCGAAGACCCGTCCGGCGTCGCGGTGCCCGGCCGGCACGGCGAGTACCGCCGCCATGGTGGAGATCCATACGAAGAAGAAGACGGTGGCCGCGACCAGCGCGATCTGCGGCCCCTCGCCGAGCCCGAACATGTTGAGGAAGACCGGCAGCAGGGCCAGCTTCGGCACCACGTACAGGGCGTCCAGCAGAGGCTCCAGGGCGGCGCGCACGAGGGCGAGTGAGCCCATCAGGAGGCCGAGTGCGTAGCCCGAGACGGTCCCGATGGCATAGCCCGCGAGGACCCGTTGGAGCGTGGCCCACACGTCCGGCCACAGCGCTCCGGCCAGCGCCCGGTCCCAGCCGTCGGCCAGGATCGTGGTGGGCGCCGGGTAGATCCGGGCGTCGATCCAGCCGCTCGTGGCGGCCAGCTGCCACAGCAGTACCAGGACGGCCGGGACGGCGAGCGCGAGACCGGTTTCCAGGGCGCGGCGCCGCCGGTGGGCGCTGCGCGGCCGGAGTTCGCGCGGGCCGGGCCGGCGTACGAGGACGGTCTCGCGGGGCGTGGCGCGGTCGGTGAGCGTCATGCGCGCACCTCCGGCGTGCGGGAGCGGCCGTCCACCTCGCCGCGCAGCAGTTCCCACAGTTCGGCCTTGAGCGCGGTGAACTCCGGTGCGCCGCGGACCGCTCCGCTCCGGGGCCGGCCGAAGGGCGGGCGCCGCTCGGCGATGATCCGGCCGGGCCGCGCCGACATCACCAGGACCCGGTCGCCGAGGACGAGGGCCTCTTCGAGGCTGTGCGTGATGAAGAGCGTCGTCGTGTGCGTGTGCTGGGTGAGGTCCAGCAGCTCGTCCTGGAGGATCGTGCGCAGCTGGGCGTCCAGGGCGGCGAACGGCTCGTCCATGAGCAGGATCTCGGGCTCCACGGCGAGCGCCCGGGCGATGGCCACGCGCTGGCGCATGCCGCCGGAGAGGGCGGCCGGGTAGGCGTCGGCGAATTCGGCGAGCCCCATCCGGGCCAGCCAGGAGCGCGCCCGGGCGTCGGCCTCCTTGCGGGGCACGCGTTGGACGTCCAGGCCGAAGCGGACGTTGGCCAGTACGGACTTCCAGTCGTAGATGCCGTAGTCCTGGAAGATCATCGCGGCCGGGCGGGGGCCGGCGGCGCGGATCTCCAGCTCACCGGTGCCGGGCCGGAGCAGCCCTGCGGCAATTCGCAGCAGGGTGGACTTGCCGCAGCCCGAGGGGCCCACGAGGCAGACGAACTCGCCCGGCGCGACATCGAGGTCGAGCGGGCCGAGTGCGGTGAGCGCCTTGCGGCCGCGCCCGAAGGAGCGGCCGAGCGACCGGGCACGGAGGGCGGGCGGGGGCTGCGTCCCGGTGTCGGCCGGGCGCGGGACGGCGGACGGGTGCGGCGGGTGCGGCTCTCCCACGGTGTGCTCCTCGCGGAGTGCGGGCGGGCTGCCGCGGCGGTCCCGGGCAGCCGTGGGGGTGGCGCGGCGCACGATATGACGATCCGTCAGAAACAGGAAGAGGCGTGCGGACGTACGCGGGGCCGGCCGGTGCGCGGGAGGTCGGCGGCCGTCGACAGTCGGCCGAAAATCGCTGGTCGGCGACCCCGTCGGGAGGGTGGCATACCGAAAAGCCCGCCGCGGTGGGCGGCGGGCTGAAAGGGTCGGTGATGGGAGATCGAGGGGGTACCGCGGTGGCTCGGGTGTCAGGCGCTCGCGCAGTTCGGGCAGACGCCGCGGTAGGTGACCGAGACCTCCGAGACCGCGAAGCCGAATCGTTCCGGCTCGGGAAGGGCCGCCAGCGGGTCGCTCGCGATGTGCACGTCACGGATCGTGCCGCACTGCGAGCAGACGAGGTGGTGGTGGTCGTGGTGGGCGTTGGGGTCGTACCGCTTGGCGCGGCCGTCCGTGCTCACCTCCAGCACCTCGCCGAGCGAGACGAGCTCGCCGAGCGTGTTGTAGACGGTGGCGCGGGAGATCTCCGGCAGGCGCTCGGACGCCCGCGCGTGCACCTCGTCGGCGGTGTAGTGGACGTGGTCCCCGTCCAGGACCTCGGCGACGACGCGGCGCTGTGCGGTCAGCCGCCAGCCGCGTCCCCGGAGTCGTTCGAGCAGGTCACTCATCGCAATCACCCATCAGTCAGATATGAGCCAGAGTACCAGCGGTGTCCATCACCGGAACGCGTACGGGATTCGGATCCTTCTTGACTTAGACATTGTCCAATGTAGGATCGAGTACGGCGCAAGCCAAGGGCAGGTATTTACACAGGAGGCGCACGTGTCGGTAGAAAGCACCACGGGACCGCTGACCACGGAGTCCGGTGCTCCGGTCGCGGACAACCAGAACAGCGAGACGGCCGGCATCGGCGGTCCCGGTCTGATCCAGGACCAGCTGCTGATCGAGAAGCTCGCGCACTTCAACCGTGAGCGGATCCCGGAGCGGATCGTGCACGCCCGCGGCGCCGGTGCGTACGGCACCTTCACCGTCACCGCCGATGTGACCAAGTACACCCGCGCGAAGTTCCTCTCCGAGGTCGGCAAGCAGACCGAGACCTTCCTGCGCTTCTCGACCGTCGCGGGCAACCTCGGCGCGGCGGACGCGGTGCGCGACCCCCGCGGCTTCGCGCTGAAGTTCTACACCGAGGACGGCAACTACGACCTCGTCGGCAACAACACCCCGGTGTTCTTCATCAAGGACGCCATCAAGTTCCCCGACTTCATCCACACCCAGAAGCGCGACCCGTACACCGGCTCGCAGGAGGCGGACAACGTCTGGGACTTCTGGGGCCTGTCGCCGGAGTCGACGCACCAGGTGACCTGGCTGTTCGGCGACCGCGGCATCCCCGCCTCGTACCGCCACATGGACGGCTTCGGCTCGCACACCTTCCAGTGGAACAACGAGGCCGGCGAGGCCTTCTGGGTCAAGTACCACTTCAAGACCGACCAGGGCATCAAGACCCTGACCAGCGAAGAGGCCGCCAAGCTCGCGGGCGAGGACCCCGACAGCCACCAGCGCGACCTGCGGGAGTCGATCGAGCGCGGTGACTTCCCGAGCTGGACCGTCGGCGTGCAGATCATGCCCGTCGCCGAGGCCGCGAACTACCGCTTCAACCCGTTCGACCTCACCAAGGTGTGGCCGCACGCGGACTACCCGGTCATCGAGATCGGCAAGCTGGAGCTGAACCGCAACCCGCAGAACATCTTCGCCGAGGTCGAGCAGTCGATCTTCTCCCCGCACCACTTCGTGCCGGGCATCGGCCCCTCGCCCGACAAGATGCTGCAGGGCCGCCTCTTCGCGTACGGCGACGCCCACCGGTACCGCGTCGGCATCAACGCCGACCACCTGCCGGTGAACCGTCCGCACGCCACCGAGGCGCGCAGCCACGGCCGGGACGGCGCGCTGTACGACGGCCGGCACGGCGGCCAGAAGAACTACGAGCCGAACAGCTTCGGCGGCCCGGCCGAGACCGGCCGCGCGCTGTGGCAGCCGCTCCCGGTCGCCGGCACCACCGGCGAGGCGGTGGCTCCCTCGCACGCCGAGGACGACGACTTCGTGCAGGCGGGCAACCTCTACCGCCTGATGACGGAGGAGGAGAAGGACCGCCTGATCGACAACCTCGCGGGCTTCATCTCGAAGGTCTCGCGCGACGACATCGCGCAGCGCGCCATCGAGAACTTCCGCAAGGCGGACGCGGACTACGGCAAGCGACTGGAGGCCGCGGTCCAGGCCCTGCGCGGCTGACCGGTCACTTTCGCGGACCGCGTCGTCCGGGGCCCCTTCACCCCGGAGAGAGGAGGCCGGACACCCTCGGGTGTCCGGCCTCCTCGGCATTCCGGGGGCGGGCCGCAGCGGTCCGCCCCGCTCCGCTCAGGCCGGTACGGCCGTGGCCGCCCGTTCCCGGTGGGCGGAGCGGCAGCGCATGATGTCGCGTACGGACACCACGCCCACCGGCTCCCATTCGTTGAGCACGATCAGGTGCCGGAAGCCGCCGTGCACCATCGCGGCGGCGGCTTCGTCCAGAGTCCAGTCCGGAGCGGCGAAGACGACGTCGGTGGTGGTGTGGGTCTGTGCGGTCTCGTGGTCGGGGTTCTCCCCGGCGCCCAGGGAGTTGAGGATGTCGCGCTCGGTCAGGATGCCGAGTCCCTCGGCGTCGGTGTCGAGTACCACGGCGGCGCCGACGCGCCGTGCCGCCATCAGGTGTGCTGCCTGCCGGAGTGTGTGTGCGGGCCCGATGGTGAGGACCACCGTGCTCATGGCGTCTCGGACGTACATGGGCATGGAGTGGAGCCACCTCCTTGGTGAACCCCCGGAGGAATTCCCGGCGCCGGAGACGCCTGGAGAAATTTTTCACAAACGCACAAGCGGGGGGATTCTCATGTTCACATGCCCTGTGGTGCGCGACAAGGGGCGCGTGAGGACCGGTCTGCCGGCCACGCGCCCCAAGGCGCCGTTTGACGGCCCGCGAGCGGGAGGAGCGGGCGAAGTCGCCGGAGCGGCGTACGGGGCGCTCAGTCCCGCAGGTAGCTCAGCAGGTCCTCGTGGAGCAGCCCGTTGGAGGCCGCCGCGTTGCCGCTGTGCGGACCCGGCGTCCCGTCCAGGCCGGTGAAGCGCCCGCCGGCCTCCTGCACGACGACGGCGCACGCGGCCATGTCCCAGAGCGACAGCTCCGGCTCGGCGCAGATGTCCACGGAGCCCTCGGCCACCATCATGTAGGGCCAGAAGTCGCCGTACGCGCGGGTGCGCCACACCTCGCGCGACAGGTCCAGGAAGCCGCCCAGTGTGCCGCGCTCCTCCCAGCCGGTGAGCGAGGAGTAGGCGAACGACGCGTCCTGGATGCGCCCGACGCTCGACACCTGGAGACGCTGAGCGGAGGTCAGGCTGCGGCCGGTGTAGGCGCCGAGTCCCTCGGCCGCCCACCAGCGGCGGTGCAGCGCGGGCGCGGAGACCACGCCGACGACCGGACGGTCGCCGCCCTCGCCGCGCTCCATCAGGGCGATCAGGGTGGCCCAGACCGGCACGCCGCGCACGTAGTTCTTCGTGCCGTCGATCGGATCGATGATCCAGCGGCGCGGCCCCGAACCCTCCGAGCCGAACTCCTCGCCGAGCACCGCGTCCCGCGGCCTGGCCCGCGCGAGGTGGCCCCGGATCAGCTCCTCGGCCGCCTTGTCGGCCTCGCTCACCGGCGTCATGTCCGGTTTGGTCTCGACCTTCAGATCGAGCGCCTTGAACCGTTCCATGGTCGCGGCGTCCGCAGCGTCCGCGAGGACGTGGGCGAGACGGAGATCATCGTGATAGTCGGCCATGTGCGAACACTATCTTTCTCGGTCCCTGAGCACGGAAAACCCATGGACCGCCGGCGGGCGTGGCGTCCCGCCGGGAGCCGTTCCCCGCCCGCCGGCAGACCTTTGCTCCGGACCCTTGACACCACCTGGCGGGGCGTCAATTCTGTGCGCACACAAGGCCATATGGGCACTACGGCCTGGGAGGCGACGATGCCCGCAGCGCGTGATTCCTTACTGGACGCCGCCTACGCGGCGCTCGAAGTGCGGCCCTGGGCAGGCGTCCGGATGGTCGATGTCGCCGCAGCGGCGGGCGTCTCCCGGCAGACCCTCTACAACGAGTTCGGCAGCAAGCAGGGGCTCGCGCGCGCCCTGGTACGCCGGGAGACCGAGGGCTATCTGGCGGGCGTGGAGCGCATCCTGACCCGGCCCGCGGCCGACGGCCTCCCCGAGGACCACGACCCAGGCACCGACCACGGCCGCCCGGCCGGTGTCCCCGAGGAGGCGCAGGCCAGGCTGGCCGCGGCGGCCGACTGGACGCTGCGCACCGCCCGTGCCAACCCGCTCGTACGGGCCGTGCTGACGGGGTGCTGGAACGAGCGGCTGCCCTCGCCCGCGGACCAGTCGCTTCCGCTGCCGGTACCAGGGGCCCGAACGGGCTTTCCCATGGTGCCGCCGCCGGTGGAGGCGCCGCTGCCCGGGCCGAGCGAGCTGGTCGGCCGGTTCAGCGACCGGGCGGTGGCCGCGCTGGAGGCGGACTGGCCCAAGGAGGAGCTGACCGAGCTGGGGAGCGCGTGCACGGCGGCGGTCCGGCTCACCCTGTCCTGCGTGGTCGCGCCCGCCGACCCCGAAGAGGTCGGGCGGCTCGTGCGGGGCGCGTTCGCCGGCCTGCCGCGCCAGCCGGCCGGGCGCTGAGCCCGGCGTACGGGGCCGGGCCGAGGGCGCCCGGTCCCGTCAGTGCGCCGAGCCCGAGAACTGGAGCCCGATCGCGCCGGCGATGACGAGCGTGATCGAGACGATCTTCAGGGTCGACACCACGTCACCGAGGAAGATCATGCCGTAGGCCGCCGTACCGGCTGCCCCCAGACCGGTCCACACCGCGTACGCCGGGCCCACGTCCAGCTTCTTCAGCGACAGCGTCAGCAGCCCGAAGCTGCCGAGCGCGAAGGCGCAGAAGGCGACCGTGGGCCACAGCCGGGTGAAACCGTGCGAGAGCTTCAGGCACACCGCGAAGCCCGTCTCCAGGATTCCCGCCACCACGACGAGCAGCCACGCCATCAGTTTGCCTCCGTCAGAGTCCGGCGACCGCTTCGCCCGTTCTGAGAGCCCGTGCCTGATGTGATTATGCAGTTGATACCGGCTCGCGGCAGCCATCTTCCGCGTGCCGGGCGCGCGGGCAGACGGGCCGTCAGTCGCCCTCGCGCCGCTCCCGGGTGGCCAGCAGCCGCCGCAGCGAGTAGAGCCGCGCCGGGTCGGCGTGGCCGTCGGCGACCCATTGGTCCAGCGCACAGTCCGGCTCGTCGTGGCTGCAGGCGCGCGGGCACTCGGCCGTGCCCGGCTCCAGGTCGGGGAAGGCGTGGATGACCCGCGAGGGGTCGATGTGATGCAGTCCGAAGGACCGCACGCCGGGCGTGTCGATCACCCAGCCTCCGTTGTCCGCCAGCGGCAGGGCCAGCGCCGAGGTGGTCGTGTGCCGGCCGCGCCCGGTGACCGCGTTGACGTGCCCGGTGGCCCGCCGCCGCTCCGGTACCAGGGCGTTGACCAGCGTGGTCTTGCCCACCCCGGAGTGGCCGACGAAGGCGGTGATGCGCCCCGTCAGCCGCTCGCGCACCCGGTCGGCGGCGGCGCCGTCGGCCAGCTCCTCGCGGTTGGTCACGACGTACGGGACGCCCAGCGCGCCGTAGGACTCCAGCAGCGTGTCCGGCGGCGCCAGGTCGGACTTGGTGAGCACCAGCAGCGGCTCCAGCCCCGCGTCGTACGCGGCGACCAGGCAGCGGTCGATCAGCCGGGGCCGCGGCTCGGGGTCGGCGAGCGCGGTGACGATCGCCAGCTGGTCGGCGTTGGCGACCACCACCCGCTCGTACGGATCGTCGTCGTCGGCCGTGCGCCGCAGCACGGACGTGCGCGGCTGGACCCGGACGATGCGGGCCAGGGTGTCCTTGGCACCGGTGAGGTCGCCGACGACCATGACCCGGTCGCCGACCACCACTCCCTTGCGGCCCAGCTCACGAGCCTTCATCGCGATGACCGTGCGGTCCTCGATCAGGCACGTGATGCGGCCCCGGTCGACGGTGAGCACCAGCCCTTCGCTGGCGTCCTCGTGCTTCGGCCGGATGTTCGAACGGGGGCGGTTGCCCTTGCGGTTGGGGCGGACCCGGACGTCGTCCTCGTCGGTGTGCTTGCCGTAGCGGCGCATCGGGCGGAACTCTCAGGCTCTCCGGGCGGCGGCCGTCGCCGGACTGAGCATGTCCGTCCACATCTCGGGGAAGTCGGGCAGCGTCTTGGCCGTGGTGCCGACGTTCTCCACCTCGACCCCCTCGACGGCCAGGCCGAGGATCGCGCCGGCGGTGGCCATGCGGTGGTCGTCGTAGGTGTGGAACACCCCGCCGTGCAGCGGGCGCGGCCGGATGCGCAGCCCGTCGGCGGTCTCGGTGACGTCGCCGCCGAGACCGTTGATCTCCTTGGTGAGCGCCGCGAGCCGGTCGGTCTCGTGCAGCCGGAGGTGGGCCACGCCGCGCAGTACGGACTCGGAGTCGGCCAGCGCCGCGACCGCCGCGATGCCCGGGGTCAGCTCGCCGACCTCGCTCAGGTCGATGTCGATGCCGTGGATCCGGCCGCTGCCGGTGAAGGTCAGGCCCTGCTCGGTCAGTTCGCAGGAACCGCCCATTTCGGTGAAGATCTCGCGCAGCGCGTCGCCCGGCTGCGTGGTGCGCGCGGGCCAGTCCGGGATGGTGACGCGGCCGCCCGTGACCAGTGCGGCGGCCAGGAACGGCTGGGCGTTGGAGAGGTCCGGCTCGACGGTGAGGTCGCGGCCGAGCAGCGCGCCGGGGGTGACCCGCCAGACGTTCGGCTCGCCGCCGGCCTCCGGGGTGTCCACCTGCGCGCCGGCGATCCGCAGCATGTCCACGGTCATCCGGATGTGCGGCATGGAGGGCAGCTTGTCGCCCACGTGCCGTACCTCCACGCCCTGGTTGAAGCGCGGCGCGGACAGCAGCAGGGCGCTGACGAACTGGGAGGAGGACGACGCGTCGATCTCGACCCGGCCGCCGTCCAGGCCGCCGCTGCCGTGCACGGTCATCGGGAGCGCGCCGCGGTGGTCGTCGTCGATGCGCGCGCCGAGGGCACGCAGGCCGTCGATCACGCCGCCCAGCGGACGCTCGTACGACCGGGGGTCGCCGTCGAAGCGGATCGGGCCGTCGGCCAGCGCCGCGACCGGCGGCAGGAAGCGCATGACCGTACCGGCGTTGCCGACGTCGACGGTGGCGGGGCCGCGCAGCCCGGCGGGGATGATGCGCCAGGCCTCGCCGCCGCCTGCCTTGCCGGACGGCGCCGAGCTGGAGGAGACGGTCTCGTCGATGCCCACGCCCATGGTGCGGAGCGCCTGGGCCATCAGGAGGGTGTCGCGGGAGCGCAGCGGGCGGCGCAGCCAGCCCGGCTCGGAGGAGAGGGCGGCCAGGACCAGGCCACGGTTGGTGACCGATTTGGACCCGGGCACGGTGACGGTCGCGTCGACCGCCCCGGGCGCGGTGGGGGCTGGCCAGAGGGCGGTGTGTGCGGGGCTCTCGGTCATGCAGCTCACTTTAATGGCTCACCAGGAGGGCAGATCTTGATCAAATGGGTCGCAACCTGTGCGAAACATGGCACTGGTAAAGCAACTGCGCACGGATCGGCGCCGCACCGCCCGGCCCGGCAGGTTCTCACCTCACAGGTTCAGCAGCCACCGGCCGCCGCCGATCAGCGAGCAGAGCGTCACCACGTGGAAGAGGCCGAGCCAGACGGCGGCCGGGACGTTCGTCAGCCGCGCCAGCTGGTCCGGGTCCGAGTCCACTTGTCCTCCGGAGCGCTTGCGCTTCCCCTGGATCTCGAACGGCGGCCGCACCCCGCCCAGCAGCAGGAACCACACCACCGCGTACGCGAACGCCGCCTGCACGTCCGCGGTGGTCAGCCAGGAGACCAGGAAGAACGCCGCCCCGGCGAGCACCACCGTCAGCACGCCGTACGCGTTGCGCGTCATCACCAGCATCGCCAGCAGCAGCGCCGTCGCGCCCCACAGCAGGGCCGTGATGTGGCCGGCGGCGAGCAGCGCGGCACCGGCCAGGCCGAGCAGCGAGGGGGCGAGGTAGCCGGCCGCCGCGGTGAGGATCATGCCGAGGCCGTGCGGCTTGCCGCGGCTGACGGTCAGCCCCGAGGTGTCGGAGTGCAGCCGGATGCCGTCCAGCTTCCGCCCGGTGAGCAGGGCCACGAGGCCGTGGCCGCCCTCGTGGGCGATGGTGATGGCGTTACGGGCAATCCGCCAGGCGCTGTAGGGGAGCACCACCGCCAGTGCGACCACGGCGGTGGCCACGACCAGCCAGACCGACGGATCGGGCTGGGTGGCGAAAACCCGGTCCCATACGTCTGTGATGTGATCGGTGTCCATCTCTCCCCTTGCTGTGGCGTGGCACTGTGGCATACATGTGCGGACGGTATGCGGCGAGCAGGCGGCCCGAGGATCTGGTGGGGATCTTCGAGGTCGAGAAGTGGGAGCCCGAGGAGACCCTCGCTCCCGACTGGAATGTCGCACCCACCAAGAACGTCTACGCGGTGCTCGAACGCCCCGTCAAAGACGCTGAAGACCGTCGTCCGGTTCGCCAGCTGCGGCCTTTGAAGTGGGGACTGGTGCCGTCGTGGGCCAAATCACCCGACGTCGGCGTGAAGATGATCAACGCCAGGGCGGAGACGGTCCACGAGAAGCCGTCCTTCCGCAAGCCCTTCGCGGCCCGCCGCTGCCTGCTGCCCGGCGACGGCTATTTCGAGTGGGTGACCGGCGTGGGCGAGCGGCAGCTGGAGGAGCAGGGCCGCAAGAAGCGGCCCCGTAAGCAGCCGTACTTCGTCACCCCGGCCGACGGCGCCGTGATGGCGATGGCCGGGCTGTACGAGTTCTGGCGCGACCCGACGCTGCCCCCGGACCACCCGCAGGCCTGGTGGGCGACCTGTTCCGTGGTCACCACCGCCGCCGAGACCACGCCGCTGGCCGGCGCGTCCGGCGACGCGGGCCCGCAGTCCCTCGCCGACATCCACCCCCGGATGCCGCTGGTGCTCCCGCCGGACCGCTGGGACGCCTGGCTGGACCCGGCCACCACCGACCTGGACCGGCTGCGCGAACTGCTCGCGCCGCCGCCCGCCGGCATGATGCGCGCCTACCCCGTCTCCACGGAGGTCAGCAACGTCCGCAACAACAGCCCCGAACTGGTGAAGGAGCTGGCGGCGCCGGAGGAGGAAACGCTGTTCTGACCGGCCGGCCGCCCTCCCCGCGGGCCCGCCGGGGCAGGATGGGGCCATGAGCGAGAGCGAGACGGTCGGCACACCGGCGGGCGACGCCCGGATCACCTGGCACGAGGCGCAGGGCACGGCCCGTACCGTGCTCGCCGTGAGCCACGGCGCGGGCGGCGGCATCGAGGCACGGGACCTGGCGGCGCTGGCCGCCGCCCTCCCGGAGCGCGGCGTCACCGTCGCCCTCGTGGAACAGCCCTGGCGGGTGGCGGGCAAGAAGCTGGCGCCCGCCCCGAAGACCCTCGACGCGGCCTGGACGGCGCTCTGGCCCGCACTGCGGAAGCCCGGCCTGCCGGTGGTCGCGGGCGGGCGCAGTGCCGGGGCGCGGGTGGCCTGCCGTACGGCGCGGGAACTCGGCGCGCACGCCGTCCTCGCCCTGAGCTTCCCGCTGCACCCGCCCGGCAGGCCCGAGAAGTCCCGCGTGACCGAACTCACCGAGGCCGGCGCGCCCACCCTGGTGATCCAGGGCGGCCGCGACCCCTTCGGACGCCCCGAGGAGTTCCCCGACGGCACCGAGATCGTCGAGGTGCCGCACGCCGACCACGGCTTCGCCGTACCGAAGAAGGCCCCCATCGCCCAGGACGAGGCGCTGATGCTCATCGTCGAGGCCGCCGCCGAGTGGCTGGTCGGACTGCCCGACTGACCCGCGCACCCGCCCCGGGCGCCGGGAATGCGGGGCGGCCCGGCTCTGTTGTGCGTGGCGTAGGCAGCAGCCACGTACTGGTACGCACGAGGAATGGGAGTCCACCGCATGGGGATCGCATGCCCGGCCCGACCGCAGGGCACCGGCTGGTCAGTGCCGCAGCCGGCACAGGTCCAGGCGGGACACCACGTCACGGCTGGAGCGGCGGTGGTACCGGATCGTCGTCTATTCTCCGATTCGAGCGGATCCGCATCCGGATCCGGCACGGTGTTGGAGGAGGTGGGTCCGGTCACCGGTACCGACGCAGGGACCGACGGGACGGCACGAGCACGTAACGAGGACCAGGCGGACGCTGCCCGCACGCAGGCGACGGGCGAGTCGGAGGCCGAGCGCAATCAGCGCTTCGAGCGCGACGCGCTGACCTTCCTGGACCAGATGTACTCCGCCGCGCTGCGCATGACGCGCAATCCGGCGGACGCGGAGGACCTGGTGCAGGAGACGTACGCCAAGGCGTACGCGTCCTTCCATCAGTTCCGGGAGGGCACCAACCTCAAGGCCTGGCTGTACCGCATCCTGACCAACACCTTCATCAACTCCTACCGCAAGAAGCAGCGGGAGCCGCAGCGCAGCGCGGCCGAGGAGATCGAGGACTGGCAGTTGGCACGCGCCGAGTCGCACATGTCCACGGGGCTGCGCTCCGCGGAGTCGCAGGCGCTGGACCACCTGCCGGACTCGGACGTGAAGGAGGCCCTGCAGGCGATCCCCGAGGAATTCCGTATAGCGGTCTACCTCGCGGACGTGGAGGGCTTTGCGTACAAGGAGATCGCCGACATCATGGGAACCCCCATCGGCACGGTGATGTCCCGCCTGCATCGTGGCCGCCGACAGCTGCGCGGCATGCTGGAGGACTACGCCCGGGACCGCGGGCTGGTCCCGGCCGGCGCGGGCGCTGCGGCTTCGACGAAGCAGCCGCACGATCGGAAAGGCTCTTCATCATGAGCTGCGGTGACCCGCACGAGACGGATTGCTCCGAGGTCCTTGACCACCTGTACGAGTATCTCGACCGTGAGATGCCGGACGGGGAGTGCACCAAGTTCGAGGAGCACTTCGACGAGTGCTCGCCCTGCCTGGAGAAGTACGGCCTCGAACAGGCCGTCAAGAAGCTCGTGAAGCGCTGCTGCGGGCACGACGACGTCCCCACCGACCTGCGGTCGAAGGTCATGGGGCGGATCGAGCTCATCCGGGCCGGCGAGACCGTGCCCGAGAAGAGCGTGCTGGAGCAGGCACAACAGGAGTCCGCCGGCGCCGAGGGCCCCGGTCACCAGGCCGGCCCGACGGACGCCGATGCACCCACCGAGGCCGCACGCGCCGAATAGCGCGCGGGATCACTCCAACGGGTGAGGGCGGGCGCGCGAGCCCCGCCCAATCCGCCGATGCGCCCGCACACGCCGCCGACGCCTTCTAAGCTCACCGGATCCGGGAGCCGTGGGGGAGGAGGCGCCATGCGGCAGCTGCCCGTGGCCGCGTACGCGTACATCGGCTGTGCCGTGCTGGCGGCGGCCGCCTGTGCCGTCCCCGCCGTCCTGCCCCAGGCCGGCACCCCCTGGCCCACCGTGGGCCTGCTCGCCGTGCTCTACGCCGCCTGCGAGCGCATCCGCAGCTGCCCGCCGGCCCGGGCCCTGGCCCGCGGCGCCCGCTCCGGCGGCGCCCCCGGCCGGGCCGAGGGCATGCCGCCCCGGTGGGGCTGCCCCGTGCTGCTCGCCGGGGTCTTCCTGCTGCCGCCGGCCGCGGCCGCGCTGGTCGCCCTCCCCGGCGCGCTGCTCTCCCGTACCGAGGAGCGCTCGGCCACCGCCCGCCGCGTCTGGCACGCCGCCGAACTGGCGCTGGCCGCCCGGGCCGCCGCCGAGGTCTTCGGCGCGGGCGGCAGCCACGCCGTCCTGACCCCCGAATTCCCGTACGCGCTGCTGCCCGCGGCGGCCGCCACCACCGCCTTCTGCACCGTGCTGGCCGTCCTGGACGGCGGCGTCCTGGTCGCCGCCGAACGGCACCCGCCGCGCACGGCCTGGCGCGGCCTGCTGCTCCGCTCCCTCGCCCCGCACCTGGTGCACGGCCTGGCCGGGCTGATGATGGCCGTCCTGTGGCGCAGCTCCTACGGGCCGCCCGCCGCCCTGCTGGTGCTGCTGCCCATGTACATCTCCTGCTGGGTGTTCGCGCAGTACCACCGCGAGCGCGCGGCACACCAGGCCACCATCCGCGCCCTCGTCCAGGCCGTCGACCTCAAGGACCGCTACACCCGCGGCCACAGCGAACGCGTCGGCCGCGCCTCCGTGATGATCGCCGGCGAACTCGGCATGTCCGAGGACCGCCTCGACGTGATCCGCTTCGCCGGCATCCTGCACGACGTCGGCAAGCTCGGCGTGCCCACCCGGCTGCTGCGCAAGGACGGTCCGCTCACCCCCGAGGAACGCCGCGTCATCGAACTGCACCCGGAGTACGGCCACGAGATCGTCCGCGGCATCGGCTTCCTCGGCGAGGCCAGGGCCGCGATCCTGCACCACCACGAACGCATGGACGGCAAGGGCTACCCCTACGGCCTCCGGGGGCGCGAGATCCCCGAATTCGCCCGGGTGGTCGCGGTCGCCGACGCCTTCGACGCGATGACCTCCACCCGTTCCTACCGCCGCGCCCGCCCGGTCGCCGCCGCCGTCACCGAGCTGCGCCGCAGCGCCGGCGCCCAGTTCGACCCGCGCATGGTCCGCGCCCTGATCGCCGCGCTGGCCCGGCACGGCTGGCAGCCCGACGTCGTCACCGCGGGCCCCGACGGCCCCGCCGTGCCGCCGCCCGGCCCCCCGCGCATCCCGCTCCGCAGACGCACCACGGCACCGGAGCCCGGACCCCCGCCCGGTACGGCAGCCCTGCCCGGCACCGCGACGGGACCGCGCACCGGGCCCTCGGGCGGCGAGCGGTGAGCGGCGCGGCATCGTGGGCCGCCGCCGACGGGCCGGGCGACCCCTTCGCCGTCCCGTACCGCACCGGCACTCCCCGTGCCGTCGTCCTCGTCTACGCCGCCGCCGGCGCCCTGGCCTGCTTCGCGCTGGGCCACACCCTCTGGCGCGGCCTCTCCGACCCCGGCATCGCCCTCGCCTTCGGCGCCCTCATAGCGGTCGGCGAGCTGGCCCGCTGGGGCGCCGGGCCGCCCGCGCGGGGCGGCACGGGGCCGCTGCCCGGCGACCGCGAGAGCGCCCCGCTCGGCGTCGCCGGGGCCCTGGCGTACGCGCTGCTCGGCGAGGTCGGCGGCCGCGCCACCTCGCACGGCGTCCTGCAGGCCGTCGCCGTCGTCGTCGCGGCCGGTCTCGTCGGCCTCGTCCCCCACGTGGCGCTCGGCCGCGGCCCGGCGCTGGACCACATCGCCCGCCGCGTCCTGACCGTCGGCTTCGCCGCCACCTGCTTCCAGCCGCTCTACAACACCGGCCGGCTGGCCGCCTGGATCGGCGACGGCACGTACTACACCTGCTACCTCCTCGGCCTCCTCGCGCTCACCGCCCTGTGCGACGCCGTGCTCGCCGCCGCCCTGGCCAAGGCCCGCACCGGCTGGCCGTACGGCCCCCTGCTCCGCGACGAACTGCGCTCCCTGCTCGGCATCGGCTCCGCGATCTGCGCGACGGGCCTGGTCATCGCGCTGGCCACGGCCGTCGCCGGGCTCTGGGCGCTGCCCGTCTTCTGTCTGCCGCTGCTCCTCACCCAGTTCTCCTTCCGCCGCTACGCCGCCGTCCGCGCCACCTACCGGCAGACCATCGCCTCCCTCGCCCGCGCCACCGAGATCGCCGGCTACACCCCGCAGGGGCACGCCCGCCGGGTCGCCGTCCTCAGCCGCGCCGTCGGCCGGGAACTGGGACTGGGCGAGGCCGAATTGAGCGTCCTGGAGTACGCGGCGCTGATGCACGACATCGGCCAGCTCTCCCTGGTGGATCCGGTCACCGGGGGTGCCACCGCCGGCCTGCCGTCCGCCGAACAGCGCAGGATCGCCCTGCTCGGCGGGGCCGTCGTCCGCCAGACCGGGGTGCCCGCCGAGGTCGCGGTGATCGTCGAACGGCAGGCGGACCCCTTCCGGGACCAGCCGCTGCCCGCCCGTATCGTGCGCACCGTGAACGCCTACGACGACCTCGCGGGCGGCGACGGCGGGCCCGGGGGCACGCTGCGCGCCCTGGAGCGGCTCCGCCTGTCGACCGCGCAGGACTTCGAACCCCGGGTGGTGGAGGCCCTCGCCCGCGTCCTCGCCCGGCCCCTCGGAACCCTCTGACCGGCCGCGCCACCCGAGTGCCGGGTGCCGCACGGGGTAGCTGTCGGGTATCGGGGTACCGGTTCAAGGTCGGACAACCGATGGGTAATGAGCGGCCCCGGATATGGGCATGGTTGGATGCGAAGAGAGCCCCGAAAAACGGGGTTCAGGGGGGCTGCGCAAGGCAAGGAGCAGCAGGGGGCACCAGCCATCGGGCTGAGCCCGGCGGCAAACTGTGGCAGGTTGTCGAGTAGGCCCCTCGGCCGTCCGCCGGACGGCACCAAGGAACCAATCGGCAGGCGGGAATCGTGAGGATCTTCGGCAAGGTACGGCACCGGCCCTCCGCCTCGTGGCGGCAGGCGACCGACCGCGCTTTCACGCTGATCGGCGACGGCCGTTACGAGGACGCGGGCGCCCTGCTCACCCGCGCCGCCGACATGGAGCCGTGGCTCTCGGAGTCGTGGTTCAACCTCGCCCTGCTGCACAAATTCCGGCACGACTGGGAGCAGGCCCGCACCGCCGGGCTGCGCGCCGTGGCCCTGCTGGAGCGCGAGTCCGGGGCGCCCGACTGGTGGAACGTCGGCATCGCGGCCACCGCCCTCCAGGACTGGCCGCTGGCCCGCCGCGCCTGGCAGGCGTACGGCCTCCACGTGCCCGGCGACGGTGCGCCCTCCGGGGAGCCGCGCGGCATGCAGCTGGGCAGCGCCGCGGTCCGCCTCTCGCCCGAGGGCGAGGCCGAGGTCGTCTGGGGCCGCCGGCTGGACCCGGCCCGCATCGAGGTGCTCTCCATCCCGCTGCCGTCCTCCGGGCGCCGCTGGGGCGAGGTCGTCCTGCACGACGGCGTCCCGCACGGCGAGCGCACCACCACCGCCGGGCCCTCGTACCCCGTCTTCGACGAGATCGAGCTGTGGGCGCCCTCCCCGGTGCCCACCTGGGTCGTCCTGCTGGAGGCCGCGGGCGAGGCCGACCGGGACGCCCTGGAGCGGCTGGCGGCGGACGCCGGGTACGCCGCCGAGGACTGGTCCTCCTCCGTCCGGCTGCTCTGCCGTACCTGCTCCGAGAGCCGGATGCCCAGCGACGAGGGCGACGGCGCGCACCTGGACCCGCACGACCACAGCGAGCCCGGCCATCCGGGCCCGCTGGGCCACCGCACGGCCGGTTCCGGCTCCCTGTGGGTACCGGAGCGGGAGTGCGGCATCGCCGCGCCCGCCGGGCTGGTGCGGGGGCTGCTGGACGGCTGGGTGGCCGACAGCCCGGACACCCGCGAGTGGCGGGACCTCGAAGAGGTCTGCTGAGCGCGGTTCCGTCGGCGGGCGCCCGGCCGGTCCCCGTACCCTGTACGGGCAGCTAAGAAGAATTTTTGCGGAATCGCGGAAGGCGTGCGGCGGACATGGCGCAGCAGCAGGTGTTTGATCAAGACGGCGAGCAGCAGGTGGACGACGAGTTCATCGACGACGTGACCGACGCGGACGCGCGCGAGACGGCCTACCGCGAGCGCGGCACCTCCCGCCCGATCACCGTGGTCGGCAATCCGGTGCTGCACAAGGAGTGCAAGGACGTCACCGAGTTCGACGACGAGCTGGCGAAGCTCGTCGACGACATGTTCGCCTCCCAGCGCACCGCCGAGGGCGTGGGCCTGGCCGCCAACCAGATCGGCGTGGACCTGAAGGTCTTCGTCTACGACTGCATGGACGACCAGGGCGTACGCCACGTCGGCGTGGTCTGCAACCCGGTGCTGGACGAGCTGCCGGCCGGCCGCCGGGTGCTGGACGACTCCAACGAGGGCTGCCTGTCGGTCCCCGGCGCCTACGCCGAGCTGGCCCGCCCCGACTACGCGGTGGTCCGCGGCCAGGACGTGCAGGGCAACCCGATCGCCGTCGAGGGCACCGGCTACTTCGCGCGCTGCCTTCAGCACGAGACCGACCACCTCTACGGCTACCTCTACATCGACCGCCTCTCGAAGCGCGACCGCAAGGACGCCCTCAAGCAGATGGCCGAGCGCGAGCCGCGCTACCCCGTCGTCGCCAACGACTGACGCGGCCCGGCATCCGCCCGGCCGTACCGCGCCGCCCGCTCACTTCTGCGCGCCGGTGGCGTACGCGCCCCAGATCCGGGGCGGTATGCCGTTGCCGAACCGGTGGTCGCCGCCCACGCCCTTCATGGGCAGCAGCTGCGGCGTCCCCGGCTCGGTGCGGAAGACGGTGACGGCGGTGGTCAGCCCGCCGCCGGGCGCGCCGTCGTTGCCGATGAACCAGCACGACCGCATGCGGTCCCGCGGGCCGGTGCCGCCCGCCGTGATGCCGTACGGCAGCTTCGCGGTGATCTCCCGGGGCAGCGTCTTCCGGGCGAACGCGCTCAGCGCCCCGTCGATGCCGTGGGCCGCCTCCGGGGCCAGTACCCGGCGCGGCTTCGGCGGCGTGAGCCCCGGCAGCGGCTCGCCGTCGCGCACCACCTTCGTCACGGAGTACGGCTCGGTCCGGCGGCCGTCGTTGCCGAACAGCGAGTACGCGCCGGCCAGCCGGATCGCGCTGGGCGTGGAGGTGCCGAGGGGGAACGTCGGTTCCGGGCGGGCCAGGCTCTCCTTGCGCAGGCCCGCGTCGAGGGCCAGGTCCCGTACGGCCTTCAGGCCCAGGCGCCGGCCCGCGGCGACGAACGGCTGGTGGGCCGAGGACACCAGGCCCTCGTACAGGTCCGGCAGCGCGGGGTCCGCCGTCTCGGCCGGAGAGGACTCGGACGGGTGGGGTCCGGGCGGGTGCGGGAAGGGCACGGCGATGTCCGCCCTGGCCGGGGTGGCGCCGCTGCGGAGGGCCGCGGCGAGCACGAACGGCTTGAAGGCGGAACCGGCCGGGACGCCCGCGGTGTCGGCGTTGTTCGCGAAGTGCTTCGTCGCGTCCGCGCCGCCGTAGAGCGCGACGATCGCGCCGTCCCGGGGCCGTACGGACGCGGCACCGAATTCGACGTGCGTGTCGGCGGCGCGCTTCTTCGGGTCGATGCTGCGGCGGCGCTCGTCCGCCACGGCCTTTTCCAGCAGCGCCACCTTGTCCTTCTCGAAGGTGGTGTGAACGCGGTAGCCGCCGCGCGCGAGATCGCGGTCGGTCAGCCCCGTACGGCTGCGGAGGTATTTCTTCGCGGCGTCGACGAGATAACCGGTCTGCCCCTTCTGGCTGGTGGGGGTGGTGGGCCTGCGCGGCTCCGGATACTTCGTGTAGCGGGCGCGCTCCTCGCGGCTCATCAGGCCGGTCTCCACCTCGCGGTCCAGAATCCACTTCCAGCGCGCCACGGTGCGCCGGCGGTTGGCCTCGCTCAGCGCCGGATCGTACTGTTCGGCGCCCTTGAGCAGCGCGGCCAGCGCCGCCCCCCGACTGGGGTCGAGACGCTCGGCCGGAATGCCGTAATACGCGTCCGCGGCGGCCTGGATGCCGAACGAATGCCGCCCGAAATAGCTGGTGTTGAGATATCCCTGCAGGATTTCCTGCTTGGTCTTGCGGTTGTCCAGCTTCAGCGCGATGAAGAACTCCTTCACCTTGCGCTTGAGGGTCCGGTCCTGCGAGAGATAGGTGTTCTTCACGTACTGCTGGGTGATGGTGGAACCGCCCTGGGCGTCCTGGCCCTTGACCATGTTCACCGCGGCCCGGGCGATGCCGGGGAACGAGACCCCGGAATCGGAGTAGAAACTCGCGTTCTCGGCGGCGATGACGGCGTGTTCGACGGAGTCGGGCACCTGGGCGAGGGTGACGTTCTGCCGGTTGACGGCACCCTCGCTCACCATCTGGCTGCCGTCCGCCCAGTAATAGACGGTGGCCTCCTGGCGCGCGTCGTCGTTCTCGTCCGGGATGCCGACCTGGGCGTACCCGAAGGCGAAGAGCCCGGCGAGCCCTGCCGCGCCGACGGCCGTGGCGCCGAGCTGCTGTCTCCAGGACGGCAGCCAGCGGCGCAGCCCGCCCCGGCCCCGGCGCGGATAGTCGATGAACCGTTTCCTTGGCTGCTCGCTGCCCTTCATGCCAGGGGAGAGCCGACGGGCGGCGGCCGGGTTTCCGGCCGCCGCATGCTGTCATCGACTCATCAAACGGGGCTCATCGACTCGTCAAATCCGGTCCCGATTCGCCGGACATAAAGAACCGGATCCCTCGGCCGTGAGGAAGTGGCGGTGCCGGATCAGAACTCGTCGTCGAAGGAGACCGAGCCCTCCACGGCGACCTGGTACGCCGAAGCGCGCCGCTCGAAGAAGTTGGTCAGCTCCTGGACGTTCTGCAGCTCCATGAAGGAGAACGGATTCTCCGAGCCGTACACCGGCGCGAAGCCGAGGCGCTGGAGCCGCTGGTCCGCGACGCACTGGAGGTACTCGCGCATCGACTCGGTGTTCATACCCGGCAGGCCGTCCCCGCACAGGTCGCGGCCGAACTGCAGCTCCGCGTCCACCGCCTCCTTGAGCATGTCGGTGACCTGCTGCTCCAGCTCCGCGTCGAACAGGTCGGGCTCCTCCTCGCGGACGGTGTCCACCACGGAGAAGGCGAAGTTCATGTGCATGGTCTCGTCACGGAACACCCAGTTGGTGCCCGTGGCCAGGCCGTGCAGCAGACCGCGCGACCGGAACCAGTACACGTACGCGAACGCGCCGTAGAAGAACAGCCCCTCGATGCACGCCGCGAAGCAGATCAGGTTCAGCAGGAAGCGGCGCCGATCGGCCTTCGTCTCCAGCCGGTCGATGGACTCGACCGAGTCCATCCACTTGAAGCAGAACTCCGCCTTCTCCCGGATGGAGGGGATGTTCTCCACCGCGGCGAACGCGGCGGCGCGGTCGTCCGGGTCGGGCAGGTAGGTGTCCAGCAGCGTCAGATAGAACTGGACGTGCACGGCCTCCTCGAAGAGCTGACGGCTCAAGTACAGCCGCGCCTCGGGGGAGTTGATGTGCTTGTAGAGCGTCAGCACGAGGTTGTTCGCCACGATCGAGTCGCCGGTCGCGAAGAAGGCGACCAGCCGGCCGATCATGTGCTGCTCACCCGGGGAGAGCTTGGCGAGGTCGGCCACGTCGGAGTGGAGGTCGACCTCCTCCACGGTCCAGGTGTTCTTGATCGCGTCACGGTAGCGGTCGTAGAAGTCCGGGTACCGCATGGGCCGCAGGGTCAGCTCGAAGCCCGGGTCGAGGAGGTTCTTCACGCCGGTCGTGGTGGTGTGGCTGGCCGCGGCGTTCGTCTCGGTGGTCATTACTGGCAGGCCTCGCAGGACTCGGGGTTTTCCAGGGAGCAGGCGATCGCCTCGGGGTCGCTCGCCTGCTGGGGGACGGGAGCGGTGGCGGTGGCAGCCGCGGCGCGCGCCGACTGCGCGATCCGGGTGGCCGGACGCGACCGCAGGTAGTACGTGGTCTTGATGCCGCGCTTCCAGGCGTACGCGTACATCGAGCTGAGCTTGCCGATGGTCGGCGCCGCCATGAAGAGGTTCAGGGACTGGCTCTGGTCCAGGTACGGCGTGCGGTCGGCGGCCATGTCGATCAGCGCACGCTGCGGGACCTCCCAGGCGGTGCGGTACAGCGCGCGGATCTCCTCGGGGACCCACGGCACGTCCTGCACCGAGCCGTTGCCCTCGCGCAGCGCCTCACGGGTCCGCGCGTCCCAGCTGCCCGCCTTCTTCAGATCCTCCACCAGGTACGCGTTGACCTGCAGGAACTCCCCGCTCAGCGTCTCGCGCTTGAAGAGGTTGGAGACCTGCGGCTCGATGCACTCGTACACGCCCGCGATCGACGCGATGGTCGCGGTCGGCGCGATGGCCAGCAGGAGCGAGTTCCGCATGCCGGTCGCGGCGATGCGGTCGCGCAGCGCCGCCCAGCGGTCCGCCCAGCGCGGCTCGGCGTTCGGGTAGTGGTCCGGGTGCAGCACACCGCGCGCCGTACGCGTCGCCGACCAGTTCGGGTGCGGCCCGTGCCGCTCCGCGAGGTCGGCGGACGCCTCGTACGCCGCGAGCATGATCCGCTCGGAGATCCGGGTGGACAGCTCACGCGCCTCCGGCGAGTCGAACGGCAGCCGCAGCCGGAAGAAGACGTCCTGCAGCCCCATCAGGCCCAGGCCCACCGGACGCCAGCGCGAGTTCGACGCACCGGCCTGCTCGGTCGGATAGAAGTTGATGTCCACGACACGGTCGAGGAAGGTCACCGCCGTACGGACCGTGGTGTCCAGCTTCGCCCAGTCCATCTCGCCGTCGGCGCCCAGGTGCGCCGCCAGGTTCACGGACCCGAGGTTGCACACGGCCGTCTCGCCGTCGTCCGTGACCTCCAGGATCTCCGTGCACAGGTTCGAGGAGTGCACGACCCGGCCCGGCTCCGCCGTCTGGTTCGCGGTCCGGTTCGCGGCGTCCTTGAAGGTCATCCAGCCATTGCCGGTCTGCGCGAGAGTGCGCATCATCCGGGAGTACAGCACCCGGGCCGGCACCGCCTTGACGGCCTTGCCCTCGGCCTCGGCCCTGCGGTACGCGGCGTCGAACTCCGCGCCGTACAGATCCACCAGCTCCGGCACGTCCACGGGCGAGAACAGGGACCAGTCCGCGTCCGCCTCGACCCGGCGCATGAACTCGTCCGGGATCCAGTGCGCGATGTTCAGATTGTGCGTACGCCGCGCCTCCTCACCGGTGTTGTCCCGCAGCTCCAGGAACTCCTCCAGGTCCGCGTGCCAGGTCTCCAGGTACACACAGGCCGCGCCCTTGCGGCGGCCGCCCTGGTTCACCGCCGCGACCGAGGCGTCCAGCGTGCGCAGGAACGGCACGATGCCGTTGGAGTGCCCGTTGGTGCCGCGGATCAGCGAACCGCGGGCGCGCACGCGGGAGTACGACAGACCGATGCCGCCCGCGTGCTTCGAGAGGCGCGCGACCTGGTGGTACCGGTCGTAGATCGAGTCCAGCTCGTCCAGCGGCGAGTCCAGCAGATAGCAGGAGGACATCTGCGGGTGGCGGGTGCCGGAGTTGAAGAGCGTGGGGGAGGAGGGCAGGTAGGAGAGCGTGCTGGTCAGCGCGTACAGCTCGGCGACGTCCGCGAGCGCCCGCTCGGAGTGGTCCTCGGCCAGGCCGCACGCCACCCGCAGCAGGAAGTGCTGCGGCGTCTCGACGACCTTGCGGGTGAGCGGGTGCCGCAGCAGGTAGCGGGAGTACACCGTACGCAGGCCGAAGTAACCGAAACGGTCGTCGGCGCCGTCCGCGAGCGCCCGGTCGACCAGCGCGTCCAGCGCGGCCGCGTGTGCGGTGACGAACTCGGCCGTGGAGTCGGCGATCAGCCCCTCGCGGTGACCGGTGGCGACCGAAGCGGCGAAGCCCGTCGCGCCCTGGCTCGCGGCCTCCTCGGCGATCGCGGCCGTCAGCAGCCGCGCGGCCAGCTTGGAGTACTGCGGCTCGTCGCCGATCAGCCCCGCCGCGGCCTCCATCGCCAGCTCCCGCAGCTCCGCCTCGTCCGAACCGGCGTGCCGGCCGCGCAGCGCGGCCGCCGCGACCTTGCCCGGGTCGGTGGCCGGCAGGTCGGCGGTGAGGTCGGTCAGGGTGCGCAGCAGGGCCGTACCGGGAGCGTCATCGGGCCGCTCGGCCACCGTCCGAGGGGCCTGCGCCTCCTGTGCCGCTTGCGCCTCTTGTGCTGACTCCGCTGGCGCGATGGTCACCTTGTGCTCTCCTCACTCGGCTGGGGCCGGGGAAGAGCGGAGGAGGCGTACGGGCAGCCGCGCCGGACACCATGCCGGGCACGCGGACACACCACGCAGCGTCCACCGGCCCAACCCGCGGAGCCCGGACGTCTCGACGCCCGTGCCGGAACGGCTGCGGGCGTACCGTCGGCAGGTCATCGGACTCGCGAGCGGGCGGTAAATACCCACTCCACATACCGTTGCGGGACAGTTCCGGATTCGCACCGGATTCCCCTGCGGCGACAGCGAGGACGAGCATACATCTTGTGTCGCCCCACGCGACCATCCCTATATCTTGTGTCGCTGCGCTGCTGTGCGTACCGCGATACGTACGGATGGTCACGGGCCGCCGGTGCGGGCGTCGGCTCCCGGGCGTCACATCCCGGCGTCGGATCCCCGGCGTCAGATCCTCGGCCTCAGATCCCGGGCGTACGTCAGCAGGGTGCCGAGGCCCGGCACCGGCGACCAGTCGCGCTCCGGCGTACGGGTGAACCCCAGCCGCCCGTAGAGACGGTGGGCGCCGTGCATCGCACGCTGCGTGGACAGCACCAGCCGACCGCAGCCCGGCGTCTCCCGCGCCCGGTCCAGACACGCCCGTACCAGCGCCTCGCCCACACCCCGGCCGCGCGCCTCCTTCGCCACCACCAGCATCCGGAACTCCGCCTCGCCCGGCCCGGCGATGTCCGCCCACGGCCCGCCCGCCGCCACGAACGTCACCCCGCCCAGCACCTCGCCCTCCGCCACGGCGACCAGCACCTCCGCCTCGGCCGCCCGGCGCGCCACGTCCCGCAGCACGGGCAGGTACGCGTCGTCCGCCCCGAACTCCAGCAGCCCGTCCCCGAGGTACGCCTGGGCCGTGATCTCACCCAGCCGCGCGTGCTCCGCCGCCCGTATCCCCCTGATCACGAAGTCCATGACCGTCAGTGTGCACCAGGGGTACGACAACGGGCCGCCGGTTGTCACCGGCGGCCCGTCGGCCTCACGAATGCGGGCGGATCAGTGCGCGGAGCCCGCCGTGGCCGGCGGCAGATCCACCTGGACGCCCTTGTCGCCGGCGTCCGCCGTGTAGTCCTCCGGCGAGGTCTCGTCGACCCCGGCCGGCGCCTTCGCGGCCCGCAGCACGACCGTCAGCACGACCGTGACCAGGACGTTCAGCACGAACGCGGTCAGGCCGATGTAGCCGATCTCGCCGATGCCGGGGATCTCCGCGTTCGAGCCGCCGAAGTGCTTCTGCGTCGGGCTGGCCACGCCGTACGCAGCGACCGTGCCGTACACCATGCCGACCGCCCAGCCGGCGAGCAGCGCCCAGCGGTGGAACCAGCGGGTGAACAGGCCGCCCACCAGCGCCGGCATGGTCTGCAGGATCCAGATGCCGCCCAGCAGCTGGAAGTTGATCGCCACCGTCTTGTCCATCGTCAGGACGAACGCCAGCGCGCCGACCTTCACCAGCAGCGACACCAGCTTGGCGACCTTGTGCTCCTGCGCGGGCGTGGCGCCGGGCTTGAGGAAGTCCTTGTAGATGTTGCGGGTGAACAGGTTCGCCGCGGCGATCGACATGATCGCGGCAGGCACCAGCGCGCCGATGCCGATCGCGGCGAACGCCACGCCCGTGAACCAGTCGGGGAACATGTTCTCGAACAGCTGCGGAATCGCCAGCTGCCCGTTCTGCACCTTGATCCCGGCCGCGATCGCCATGAAGCCCAGCAGCGCGAGCAGGCCCAGCATCAGCGAGTACAGCGGCAGGATCGTGGTGTTGCGGCGGATCACGTTGCGGCTCCGCGAGGACAGCGTCGCCGTGATCGAGTGCGGGTACATGAACAGCGCCAGCGCCGAACCGAGCGCCAGCGTCGCGTACGCCCACTGCGCGTTCGGCCCGCTCGCCAGCTCGCCGCGCGGCTTGCCCGTCGCCGGATTCGTCTGCGCGAAGGCGTCGCCCGCCGTGTGGAAGATGTGCTCGAAGCCGCCCAGCTTGATCGGGATGTAGATGATCGCCACCGCGATGACGAGGTAGATCAGGCCGTCCTTGACGAACGCGATCAGCGCCGGCGCGCGCAGACCGGAGGAGTAGGTGTACGCGGCCAGCACGCCGAAGGCGATCAGCAGCGGCAGGTCCTTGATGAACCAGTGCGTGCTCTCGCCGCCGCCGACGCCCATCACGTCCAGCACGGCCTGGATGCCGACGAGCTGGAGCGCGATGTACGGCATCGTGGCGAGGATGCCGGTGAGCGCGACGGCCAGCGACAGGGCCTTGGAGCCGAAGCGGCCGCGCACGAAGTCCGAGGTGGTGACGTACCCGTGCTTGTGCGACACCGACCACAGGCGGGGCAGGAAGGTGAAGATCAGGGGGTAGACGAGGATCGTGTACGGGACGGCGAAGAAGCCGGCCGCACCCGCCGCGTAGATCGCCGCGGGCACCGCCACGAAGGTGTACGCGGTGTACAGGTCACCGCCCAGCAGGAACCACGTCACCCAGGTACCGAAGCTGCGGCCGCCCAGGCCCCACTCGTCGAGGTTGTCGGACTGCTCGGCCTTGCGCCAGCGGGCGGCCAGGAAGCCCATGACCGTCACGGCGACGAAGAAGAAGATGAAGACGGCGAGCGCGATGCCGTTCACGCCACCGGCCGCGTCGGCCGCGAGGGCGTGCGGTGCAGAGGTGTGCGGTGCCGGACTGTCCGTCGCCAGGACGCTCGTTGCCAGGGCGTTCGTTGCCAGGGTCGTCACTTGGAGGCACCGCCCTTGCGGGCGCGCTGCTCACGCTGCACGAGCTTGTACGCGATCATCGTCAGCGCCGTCGAGATCAGCACCCACAGCATCTGGTACCAGTAGAAGAACGGGATGCCGATCAGGGTCGGTTCGACCTTCGCGTACGAACTCACCCAGAGCATGGCCACGAACGGAGCGAACAGGCACAGGCCGGCCACCACACGCGTGGGCGTGACGATCGGCCCGGAACGGGGTGTTTCGGCTGGCTCTGTCATATCCGCTGCTCCATCCCTGGCGATCTCCGTGTAATGGCCGGAAATCTAAGCCTCGGGAGCAGTAGGCGTCACCCACTGTCCGCATATCGGTACGGACACGGTTTGGTGCGGGGGGCGGGGTGAATGGGGGCGGATCGGGGGTGGAGTGAGGGTGGGGTGGGGCTGATGGGGGTGGGGGAGTGGGGTGGGTCGAGGCGGGGATCGGGGCGGGCGAGCACTTCGGGGGCCTCCCCCCGCCCCCTCAACCCCCGGCCCCCGGCAACACCCCCTCAGCAGCAGCGGAAGCCCGACCGGGGGTCTCCCTCCTGGGCGTCCGTGCGGCGCCGCTCGAACTCACGGCGCGTGGGCACCGGCGCGTCCGGGTCGTGCCGGCGGAGATGTCCGACGTACCGTTCGTACGCCGACTCGCCGGTCAACTCCCGTACGTACCACCGGACGCCACGGCCCCATCGCGCCACGACGGTCACCCACCGCGCCCCGCCCCGCGAGGCCCGCTCCGCCTCCGTCGCCCCCATCGCCCGCCTCCTAGGCCCTCGTCCCGTCGCCCCTGCTCCCGTCCCCACCCTCATTCCCGGCCCCGGCGCCGGCCCCCGCTGCCGCCACCAGTTCGGCCTTTTCCTCTCGTGTGGTGATCAGGCCGGCGGGGGCCACGATGCGGGAGGCGACGTACGGGGCCTCGTGCAGCGGGGCCGCGTCCGGAGTGCGGAGGTGGCGTATGCACATACGGGCAGCGTCGGCGATGACGATCACGATCAGCAGGGCCAGTACCGCCGACAGGACGCCGTCCACCGTGGAGTTGGTGACGACCGTGTGCATGTCGTCCATGGACTTCGCGGGCGGCAGCACCTTCCCCGCGTCGATCGCGTCCTGGTAGATGGCGCGCTGCGTGAAGAACCCCACCTTCGGGTCGCCGGAGAACACCTTCTGCCAGCTCGCGGTCAGGGTGACCACCGCGTCCCAGGCCAGCGGTATGCCCGTGATCCAGGCCCACTTCACCCGGCCGGACTTCACCAGCAGCGTCGTGCACACCGCCAGCGCGACCGCCGCCAGCAGCTGGTTGGAGATGCCGAAGATCGGGAAGAGCTGGTTGATGCCGCCCAGCGGTTCGTGGACGCCCACCCACAGGAAGTAGCCCCACAGGCCGACCACCGCGGCGCTGCTCAGCAGCAGCCCCGGCTTCCAGCTGATGTCGCGGAACGGTTTGTAGGCGTTGCCCAGCATGTCCTGGAGCATGAACCGGCCGACCCGGGTGCCCGCGTCCAGCGCCGTCAGGATGAACAGCGCCTCGAACATGATCGCGAAGTGGTACCAGAACGCCTTCATTCCGGCGCCGCCCACCACCTGGGAGAAGATCTCGGAGACGCCGACCGCGAGCGTGGGCGCGCCGCCCGTCCGGGACAGCAGCGTCTGTTCCTCGACCGCCTTGGCCGCGGCGGCCAGCTGGTCGGGGGAGATCGCGTAGCCGAACTGGGCGACCGCCTGGGAGGCGGACTGGACCGTGTCGCCGATGACGCCGGCCGGCGCGTTCATCGCGAAGTACAGGCCGGGGTCGATGATGGAGGCGGCCACCAGCGCCATCACCGCGACGAACGACTCCATGAGCATCGAGCCGTACCCGATCATCCGGATCTGGGTCTCCTTCTGCACCATCTTCGGTGTGGTGCCCGAGGAGATCAGGGCGTGGAATCCGGACAGGGCGCCGCAGGCGATGGTGATGAAGGCGAAGGGGAAGAGGGAACCGGCGAAGACCGGACCGTCACCGCGGCTCGCGAAGTCCGTCACCGCGTCCATCTTCAGCGTCGGCAGGGCGATCACCACGCCCAGCGCCAGCAGGCCGATGGTGCCGATCTTCATGAAGGTGGAGAGGTAGTCGCGGGGCGCGAGCAGGGTCCAGACGGGGAGCACCGAGGCGATGAAGCCGTACGCCACCAGCCAGATCACCAGGGTCTTCGGCTGGAGGGTGAAGGTGTCGGCCCACGAGGACTCCGCGACCCAGCGGCCGCCCACGAGGGCGAGGAGCAGCAGGGCGATGCCGATCAGGGAGACCTCGGTGATCCGGCCGGGGCGGAGGAAGCGCAGGTAGACGCCCATGAGGAGGGCGATGGGGATCGTCATGCCGATGGAGAACGTGCCCCAGGGGGAGGCGGCCAGCGCGTTGACGATCACCAGGGCCAGCACGCCCAGCAGGATGATCATGATGGCGAAGGCGGCGAGCAGTGCCGCGGCGCCGCCGAACGGGCCGATCTCCTCGCGCGCCATCTGGCCCAGCGACTTGCCGTCCCGCCGGGTGGAGAAGAAGAGGACCACCATGTCCTGCACGGCGCCGGCGAAGACGACCCCGACGATGATCCAGATCGTGCCGGGGAGGTAGCCCATCTGCGCGGCGAGCACCGGCCCGACCAGCGGTCCGGCGCCCGCGATGGCCGCGAAGTGGTGGCCGAGCAGGACGCGGCGGTCGGTGGGGTGGAAGTCGATGCCGTTGTTCAGCCGCTCGGCCGGGGTCGCGCGGGTCTTGTCGACCCGCAGGACGCGCGTGGCGATGAAGCGGGAGTAGAAGCGGTAGGCGATGGCGTACGTGCCGAGCGCGGCGGCGACCATCCAGGCCGCCGACACCTCCTCGCCGCGGCTCAGGGCGAGAAGGGTCCAGCCGGCCGCGCCGATCAGCGCAACGGCTGTCCAGATGACGATCGTTCGGGGTGATGTCGTACGCACTGGCCGTCCTTCCGTCCCGACGGTGACGGAAGGACCGTAGGGCAGGGCGTGTGACGTGCGCTACACCCTGTGGAAAACCCGGGTGACGGGGATATGCGGTTCCGTTTCGTCCGCCGAATTCCCCGCCCCCGCGGGCCGTGTCCGTGGCCGCGGCCCGTACCGCTGGTCGGTGGCCCCGGCCCGTACCGCTAGTCGGTGGGCCGCTGGAGCCGGGCGACGAACTTGTACCGGTCGCCGCGGTAGACCGAGCGCACCCACTCCACCGGGCTGCCGTCGTGGTCCAGGGAGTGCCGGGACAGCAGCAGCATCGGCAGGCCGACGTCCGTGCCCAGCAGCCCGGCCTCGCGCGGGGTGGCGAGCGAGGTCTCGATGGTCTCCTCGGCTTCCGCCGGGCGGACGTCGTAGACCTCGGCGAGCGCGGTGTAGAGGGAGGTGTACTTGACCAGGTTGCGGCGGAGCGCCGGGAAGCGCTTGGCCGACAGATGGGTGGTCTCGATGGCCATCGGTTCGCCGCTGGCCAGCCGCAGCCGTTCGATGCGCAGCACCCGGCCGCCGGCCGCTATGTCCAGCAGCCCGGCCAGCCGATCGTCGGCGGTGACGTACCCGATGTCCAGGAGCTGCGAGGTGGGCTCCAGGCCCTGGGCCCGCATGTCCTCGGTGTAGGAGGTCAGTTGCAGGGCCTGGGAGACCTTGGGCTTGGCGACGAAGGTGCCCTTGCCCTGGATGCGTTCCAGCCGCCCTTCGACGACCAGTTCCTGGAGGGCCTGCCGTACGGTCGTCCGCGAGGTGTCGAACTCCGCGGCGAGGGTGCGCTCGGGCGGTACCGGCGTGCCCGGCGGCAGGGTCTCGGTGATCTCCAGCAAGTGCCGCTTGAGCCGGTAGTACTTGGGCACCCGGGCGGTACGTGCGGCTCCGCCGCCGGACTCCGCTCCGGCCCCGTCGGTCTCCATGCCCCGCCCTTCCGACTCCACTCGTGCTGTCGTCACCGGCTCCTCCGTACGTAGCGGCTCACATGGTGGCACGGGTGGGGTGCCGATGCTCCCTCGCAGGTCCGCGCCTGCCGGATGTCGGTCCGGTAACGGAGCCGACTGCGACTCTTATACACCTCTTGACACCCCTAAAGGTCTAGGCCAAGCTGCGGGCACTGGTCTAAACCATTAAAGACCACACCCAGCCATTAGGGGAGTGTGCTGTGAAGCGTGGGCTGATCGCGGCGACAGCTGTCGCGGGAATGCTGGTAAGTGTCGCGGCCTGCGGGTCCGGCGAGTCGGCGGGGGTGGACGACAAGACACTCACCGTATGGGCCATGGACGGCTCCACGCCGGCCGGGTGGACCAAGGACGTCAAGGCGGCCTTCGAGAAGAAGACCGGCGCGAAGCTGAAGATCGAGATCCAGAAGTGGAACGGTATTCAGCAGAAGATCACCACCGCGCTGTCCGAGGAGAACCCGCCGGACGTCATCGAGGTCGGCAACACCCAGACCGCCGCCTACGCCAAGACCCAGGGCCTCGCGGAACTGGACGACCTGAAGAAGGACATCGGCGCCGACTGGACGCCGTCCATCAACAAGTCGGCCGTCTACCAGGGCAAGCAGTACGCCGCCCCCTGGTTCGTGGCCAACCGCGTCGTGATCTACAACAAGAAGGTCTGGGCCGACGCCGGCATCGAGGGCACCCCGAAGACCCGCACCGAGTTCTTCAAGGACCTCGCCCAGATCGAGAAGAAGACCGACGCCGAGCCGATCTACCTGCCCGGCCAGAACTGGTACTTCTTCGACGGCCTGACCATCGGCACCGAGGCCGACCTGGTGAAGAAGCAGGGCGGCAAGTGGGTCTCCAACCTGGCAGACCCCAAGGTCGCCAAGGCCATGGACATCTACAAGCAGTACCAGTCCTTCAGCAAGGCCCCCAAGGACAAGGACGAGGCCACCCCGCAGCAGGGCGAGGTCTTCGCCAAGGGCAAGACCGGCGCGTTCATCGGCATGGGCTGGGAATCCGCCATCGCTATCAAGGCCAACCCGAAGATCGAGAAGGACATCGGCTACTTCACCATCCCCGGTGAGACCGCCGACAAGCCCGAGGGTGTCTTCCTCGGCGGCTCCAACCTCGCCGTCGCCGCCGGCAGCCAGAAGCAGGACCTGGCCAAGGAGTTCCTGAAGATCGCGCTCTCCGACAAGTTCGAGGGACAGCTCGCCAAGGAAGGCGGCGTCATCCCCAACAAGGAGTCGCTGCAGTCCGCGCTGAAGGGCAACCTCGCGGGCGAGGCGGCGGCCCCCGCCGTCGAGGGCGGCGGCACCACCCCGCTCATCCCCGAATGGGGCGCGGTGGAGAACCCGCCCAACCCCATCAGGACGTACATGACCGCCGTCCTCAACGGCAAGAGCCCCGAGGCCGCCGCGCAGCAGGTCGAGGGCGAATTCAACAAGCGGCTCAGCCAGCAGCAGTAAGCACCGACACCTGCCGGGCGCGCACCGCGTCCCGGCAGGTGTACCGCCGGGGAGGGCGCGAACGAGATGGCAGCCATGTCAGTACAGAGCAGACGGACCGGGGAACCGCCCGGCACCGTCCGCAAGGAGAAGGCCGGCGGCCCGTCCCGGCCGCCGCGGCGGAGCCACGCATGGGCGGCAGGCCGCGCGCCGTACCTCCTGCTGCTCCCCGCCCTCGCCGTCACCGTGGTCCTCCTCGGCTACCCGATGATCACCAACGGTGTGCTGTCCTTCCAGAACCTCAACATGGGACAGCTCATCCAGCACGTCACGGAGTGGAACGGCGTCGACAACTACCGCCAGATCCTCGGCAACGCCGAATTCTGGCGGGTCACCGTACGCTCCCTCCTTTTCACCGCCGCCAACGTCGTCCTCATCATGGTCGTCGGCACCCTGGTCGGACTGCTCCTCGCCCGGCTCGGCCCCCGGATGCGGTTCACGCTCCTCTTCGGCCTCGTCCTCGCCTGGGCCATGCCGCCCATCGCCGCCACCACCGTCTACCAGTGGCTCTTCGCGCAGCGCTTCGGCGTCGTCAACTGGGTGCTGGACAAGCTCGGCTGGCACTCCATGGCGGACTTCAACTGGACCGGCAGCCAGTTCTCCACCTTCTTCGTCATCATCGTCCTGATCGTCTGGCAGTCCGTGCCGTTCGTCGCGATCAACCTCTACGCCGCGACCACGACGATCCCCAAGGAGCTCTACGAAGCGGCCGCCCTCGACGGCGCCGGCACCTGGAAGAGCTTCACCTCGGTCACCCTGCCCTTCATCAGGCCGTTCCTCTACGCGACGACGTTCCTCGAAGTCATCTGGGTCTTCAAGGCCTTCACCCAGGTCTTCGCCATCAACGAGGGCGGCCCCGACCGGCTCACCGAGATCCTCCCCGTCTACGCCTTCATCGAGGGCATGGGCAACCAGCACTACGGCATGGGCGCGGCGATCTCCCTGCTGACCATCGTCGTCCTGCTCGCGCTCACCTCGTACTACCTCCGCATCGTGCTCCGACAAGAGGAGGACGAGCGATGAAGCGCACCCTCTTCGGCCGCCTCTGGCCCAACGCCACGGCCCTGTTCCTGACCGCCGGCTTCGTCTTCCCCGTCTACTGGATGTTCAGTACGGCGCTGAAGCCCACCGGCGACATCATCAGCGAGGACCCCGTGTGGTTCCCGCTCACCCCGACCCTCGAACACTTCCGGACCGCCGTCACCGCGCCCCACTTCTGGACGTACGTCGGCAACTCCGTCACCGTGACCGTCCTCGCCGTCGGCATGTCCCTCGTCATCGCCCTGCTCGCGTCCTTCGCGATCGCCCGGATGCGGTTCAAGGGACGCCGCGGCGTGATCGTCACCTTCATGATCGCCCAGATGGCCCCCTGGGAGGTCATGGTGATCGCGATCTACATGATCGTCCGGGACGCCGCCCTGCTGAACAGCCTGGTCCCGCTCACCGTCTTCTACATGGTGATGGTGCTGCCCTTCACGATCCTCACGCTCCGCGGCTACATCGCGGCCGTCCCCAAGGAGCTGGAGGAGTCCGCCATGGTCGACGGGTGCTCCCGCCCCCAGGCCTTCGTGAAGATCATCCTGCCGCTGCTCGCGCCCGGACTGATGGCGACCTCGCTCTTCGGCTTCATCACCGCCTGGAACGAGTTCCCCCTCGTCCTCATCCTCAACAAGCAGACCGAAGCGCAGACCCTGCCCCTCTGGCTCTCCGGCTTCCAGACGAACTTCGGCGACGACTGGGGCGCCACCATGGCCGCCGCCTCCCTCTTCGCCCTCCCCATCCTCATCCTTTTCCTCTTCCTCCAGCGCAAGGCGGTCGGCGGACTGACCGCGGGCGCGGTGAAGGGGTGAGGGCAACGCACCCGCCGCACCGCACCACACCGGCGAAGGCGGCCCTCCCGGGTACGCCGTCGTCGGCGTGGTGCGGCCCGATACCGCCCGCTTCCGGCGGGCGCCCACCCGGATGCGGTCTGATGAAGGCCGCCCCCGGCCCCGTACGGACCGCTCCCGGCCGTACCGCCGCCCGCCCGCCTGCTCGCCCCAGCGCAGTGAAGGGACACGCCGCTCCATGACGACGCTCGCCCGCTCCGCCGACACCCTCACCCGCGACGCGCTGGCCGTCCTCCAGCCCGGCTTCACCGGAACCGACGCGCCCGACTGGCTGCTGCGCCGCCTCGGCGAGGGCCTCACCTCCGTCGGCCTGTTCGGACGCAACGTCCACAGCCCCGAACAGCTCGCCGCCCTCAACACCCGCCTCCGCGCCGAGACCGACGGCATCCTCATCGCCATCGACGAAGAAGGCGGCGACGTCACCCGCCTCGAAGTGCGCGGCGGATCCTCCTTCCCCGGCAACCTCGCCCTCGGCGCCGTCGACGACCCCGGCCTCACGCAGGCCGTCGCCCGCGAACTCGGCCGCCGCCTCGCCGACTGCGGCGTCAACCTCAACTGGGCCCCCAGCGCCGACGTCAACTCCAACCCCGGCAACCCCGTCATCGGCGTACGGTCCTTCGGCGCCGACCCCGCCCTCGTCGCCCGGCACACCGCCGCCTACGTCCGGGGCATGCAGTCCGCCGGCGTCGCCGCCTGCACCAAGCACTTCCCCGGCCACGGCGACACCGCCGTCGACTCGCACCACGACATGCCCCGCATCGACGCCGGCCTCGACACCCTGCAGGCCCGCGAACTCGTCCCCTTCAAGGCCGCCGTGGACGCCGGCACGAAGGCCGTCATGAGCGCCCACATCCTCGTACCGGCCCTCGATGACGACCTGCCCGCCACCCTCAGCCCGGCCGCCCTGCACGGCCTGCTGCGCGCCCCTGTCGCGTCGGGCGGCCTCGGCTTCGACGGCCTGATCGTCACCGACGCCGTCGAGATGCAGGCCATCGCCGCCACTTACGGCATCGAACGCGGCAGCGTGCTCGCCGTCGCCGCGGGCGCCGACGCCATCTGCGTCGGCGGCGGCCTCGCCGACGAGCAGACCGTCCTCCGCCTCCGCGACGCGCTGGTCGACGCCGTGCGCTCCGGCGCCCTCCCCGAGGAGCGCCTCGCCGACGCCGCCGCCCGCGTCCGCGCCCTGTCGCAGTGGACCCGGGACACCGCCCAGTGGATCCGCACCACGGCAGCGCCGTACCGGGCGGCCGTGGCAACGGCGTCCGGCACCACGGCCGACCCCGAGGTCGGGCTGCGCGCCGCCCGCCGGGCACTCCGGCTCACGGCGGGCAGCACCCCGTACGAGCCGCTGCGTACCCCGGCGTACGTCGCGGCCTTCACGCCGGTCGCCAACATCGCCGTGGGCGACGAGACCCCCTGGGGCGTGGCCGCCGAACTCGCGCGGCGGCTCCCGGGGACCGACACCGGCTCCTTCAGCGCGGCGCACGCCGCCGAGACCGGTACGCCCGCAATGATCTCAAATGTGCTCCGCGAGGCGGCGGATCGTAGGATCGTCGCAGTGGTACGCGACGTTCACCGGCACCCCTGGATGGCCGACGCCCTCGCCGCTCTCATCGCCGCCCGGCCCGACACCGTCGTGGTCGAGATGGGAGTCCCGCAGGCGCCGCCCACGGGAGCGCTGCACATCGCGACTCACGGTGCCGCCCGCGTCTGCGGACGGGCCGCCGCGGAGGTCATCACCGGCGACGACGCCGGCCGCTGACACCCGCGGGCACACGAACCGCATAGAACTGCCACCTGGAGGCACCCAGCATGTCCGCCACGACGCCGGCCCAGCACAGCGAGCAGCCGGGCCGGATCATGTCCGGTGAGATGGCCGAACAGCCCGCCGTGCTGCGCCGCATCCTCACCGAGGGTGCTCCCAAGATCCGCGAGGTCGCCGAGCAGATCGCCGCGCGCAACCCGCGCTTCGTCCTGCTCACCGCCCGCGGCACCTCCGACAACGCGGCGCTGTACGCCAAGTACCTGCTCGAAGTGCAGCTCGGCAAGCCCTGCGGCCTCACCTCCATGTCCACCACCACCGCCTACGGCGCCCAGCCCGACCTCACCGACTGCCTGGTCATCACCGTCAGCCAGTCCGGCGGCTCGCCCGACCTGGTCGCCTCCACCGAGGCCGCCCGCGCCGCCGGGGCCATCACCCTCGCGGTGACCAACAACGCCGGCTCCCCGCTCGCCGAGGTCAGCGAGTTCCACATCGACGTGCTCGCAGGCCCCGAGAAGGCCCTGCCGGCCACCAAGACGTACACCGCCGAGCTGCTGGCCCTGTACCTCTTCGTCGAGGGGCTGCGCGGCGGCGACGGCGCGGCCGCCAAGGCCCTGCCCGACCTGGCCGAGTCCGTCCTGGCCCGCCAGGAGGAGGTCAAGGCGCTCGCCGCCCGCTACCGCTTCGCGGAGCGGATGGTCCTCACCTCCCGCGGCTACGGCTACCCCACCGCGAAGGAGGCCGCGCTGAAGCTGATGGAGACCAGCTACATCCCGGCGCTGTCCTACTCCGGCGCCGACCTGCTGCACGGCCCGCTGGCCATGGTCGACAACATCTCGCCGGTCATCGCGATCGTCACCGAGGGCAAGGGCGGCGAGGCCCTCCAGCCGGTGCTGGAGCGGCTGCGCGGCCGCGGCGCCGACCTGGTCGTCGTCGGCAGCCGCGCGGAGGTGGACAAGGCGGCGGCGGGCTTCGCGCTGCCCACCGACGGCGTCGCCGAGGAGGTCCAGCCGATCCTGGAGATCCTGCCCCTGCAGATGCTCGCGTACGAGGTGACCATCGCCCGCGGCCAGGACCCCGACGCACCCCGCTCCCTCGCCAAGGTCACCGAGACCCGCTGACCGGGGGAGGGGAGCACCCAGCCTCCCCGGCGGTCCACGCCGGCCCCGTCCGGCCGGCGCCCCTCCCTCACTCGTATGTGCGGCCCCTGCTCCTCCGGGAGCGGGGGCCGCGCCGTTTCGGGGGCCGCGCCGTTTTCCCCCGGAAGCAGCCACGCGATCACCCGCACGGGGGAGCCGTCGGGGGCCGGGAACAGGGGGAAGTGCGGTGCGAAGAGCTCTGAAAACACCCGCGGGCCGCGGCGCCGGGACAGGACCCTCAACCTGTCCGGCACCGCAGCCCGGAGCTGACATCGGCCGGTGCACGCCGTGAGGTGTGCGGTTCCTCGCGGCGCCCGGTCCGGCCGATCGGAGGCCGCGGCGCAGTCAGGGCAGAGAGCGCCTCGGGCCTCTATCCGCCTTCCTGTGCGGGGAAGGCGGAGGCCTTTACTGATTCATTGTGGACTAGACCAGGCTCATCAGTCCATGCCTGTGCACGGTCAACGCCTACACCGTACGCCGGTAGGCTCGCATACGTGCCCTCCATGAACGATCTCGTCCGCCAGCACACCGCTCTGAGCGACTCCGACCTCGAGTGGCTCCACACGCTGGTCTCCGAATGGCAGCTGCTCTCCGACCTGTCCTTCGCCGACCTCGTCCTGTGGGTCCCCACCCTGGACGGCACCCGGTACGTCTCGGTCGCGCAGATGCGCCCGAACACCGGGCCCACCTCGTACCAGGACGACATGGTCGGCCATCTGGTGCCGCGCGGGCGCCGCCCGATGCTCGACTCCGCGCTGGACGAGGGCCGCATCGTGCGCGAGGGCGACCCCGAGTGGCGCGAGGAGGTGCCGGTACGGGTGGAGTCCATCCCCGTGCGCCGCGAGGGCCGGGTGCTGGGCGTCATCGCGCGGAACACCAACCTGTTGACCGTACGGACCCCCAGCCGGCTGGAGCTCACCTACCTGCAGAGCGCGTCCGACCTGGCGCAGATGATCGCCGCAGGATCGTTTCCCTTCCCGGGCCAGCAGGTCGACATGGATGCCTCGCCGCGGGCCGGCGACGGGCTCATCCGGCTCGACGCCGACGGCGTCGTCCAGTACGCCAGTCCGAACGCGCTCTCCGCGTACCACCGCCTCGGGCTCGCCGCCGATCTCGTGGGCCACCACCTCGGCCGGGCCACCGCCGAACTGGCCCCTGCCCGCGGCCCCGTCGACGAGGCACTGGTGAAGCTCGCCAGCGGCTGGGCACCGCGCGAATTCGAGGTGGAGGGGAACGACGGCGTCATTCAACTGCGCGCCATCCCGCTCAAACCGAAGGGCACGCACATCGGTTCACTCGTGCTTCTGCGCGACGTCACCGAATTGCGACGCCGAGAGCGCGAATTGATTACGAAGGACGCGACCATCCGGGAAATCCATCACCGGGTGAAGAACAACTTGCAGACCGTAGCCGCCCTCTTGCGGCTGCAGGCCCGGCGGATGGATTCGCCCCAGGGGCGCGAGGCGCTCAACGAGGCGGTCCGCAGGGTCGGTTCGATCGCCATCGTCCACGAGACGCTGTCCCAGACGCTGGACGAGCGGGTGGAGTTCGACGAGATCGCCGACCGGGTGCTGGCCATGGTCGCGGAGATCTCGCCGGGGAAGGTCACCGGACGGCGTACCGGCCGCTTCGGGATCCTGGACGCCGAGGTCGCGACGCCGCTGTCGATGGTGCTCACCGAGGTCCTGCAGAACGCCCTGGAGCACGCCTTCGCGCCGGGGGAGCTGGGCACGGTCGAGGTGGGCGCGGTACGCGGCGGCAGCCCCGCCGAGCCGCGGCTGCGGGTCACCGTCCAGGACGACGGCCGCGGCCTGCCCGAGGGCTTCGACCCGCAGCGCGCGGGCAACCTCGGCCTCCAGATCGTGCGGACGCTGGTCGAGGGCGAGATGGGCGGCACGTTCGACATGCTGCCGGCGCCCGGGCGCGGCACCCAGGTAGTGCTGGACCTGCCGGTCGGGGCCGACAAGCGCTGAGGCGCGTGGGCGGGGCCGACCGGGCCGGCGCTCGGACGACGCCGGCCGGCGCGTTCACTCCGTACGCACCTCCGCGCGCTCCCGGCGTGCGTCGGCCGTACGGGTGCGTGGTCCCCGGCCCCGAACAGCAGTAAGCCCCGGACCGAAGTGCGGTCCGGGGCTCAAAGCTCACATTGCTGTGGGGGTACCGCCCATGCCCTTCAGGCTATGGGGGAGCATCGGGGGTACTGCGCGCTGCGGCTCGGATGCCACGGGGCGTCTGGTTCAGGCGCTGGCGTTGCGCGCCCGGTTACGAGCCGCACGGCGCTTCATTGCGCGGCGCTCGTCCTCGCTCAGACCACCCCAGACGCCGGAGTCCTGACCGGACTCGAGCGCCCACTGCAGGCACTGCTCCATGACGGGGCAGCGGCGGCAGACGGCCTTGGCTTCCTCGATCTGCAGCAGCGCAGGACCGGTGTTGCCGATGGGGAAGAAGAGCTCGGGGTCTTCCTCGCGGCAAACGGCGCGGTGACGCCAGTCCATGGCTGCTCCATCTCCTCGTATTACGGGAAAGTTGCTTGTGAATGTGAACGCTTTCACGAATCCCTCCGCAAGGGAAGGGCCGAACGCCCGCAAGGGGCTGGTGCGGTCCTGGAAAAGAGGAGGGGATTCGGGCTCTCAAGGGGGCCGGTAGAGCGGCCGTCCCGATCGCCATGAAGAGACTCGCAAACCTCGGCGACGGATACAACCCCTTCCGGAAACTTTTTTTTGATTCCTTGGTGTCGCCTAGGTCACAGCCGTACTTCTAGGGGGTGGAAGTCAGCCTAAACGTTCGACTGAAAGGACTTTAGGCCCTACTGCTCACACAATCACACGCAGTGCACGGCGTACGCCTGTGAACGTCACGCTGGAACGCAGTCCCAGGTGGTCGCCGTCCATCTGAAAGGGCAGTGGAACCTGTGAATGCAAGGTGAAGTCCGTCTGATCATGAAGCGATACGGCGTGCTTTCCCTGCGGCCCGCGATCCGGGGTTGACGCCAGCAGCTGGGTGGCGTACCGCGCGACCGCAGGCGTGGACAATCTGGTCAGCGCGAAGACGTCCAGAGCGGTGTCGAAGGACGCCAGCGGTGACGGGTACACGGGGCGATTGCCCAGGTAGGTCCAGGGTGCGGTGTTGCAGATTATGGAGAGGACGAGATCTTCGATCACCTCCGTCGTGCCTGGTTCGGCGCCCGGGTGCTCCAGCGTGATCGTGCCGTGCCGGCGATGCGGGTCGCCCATGAACTGGCGCATGACCTGCCGCACGTACAGCGCGTGCGTCGAACGCTTGCCGCGTTCGCGCTGCTGTTCGACTCGGCCCACGACACCGGCGTCGAAGCCGAATCCCGCGCAGAAGGTGAACCAGCGCTCGGGAATCATTTCGTCCTGGGTGTCCGCTGTGCCGGCGGCCAAACCCAGTCCCACCGTCCGTTCGCTTCCGTCCCGCAACGCGTCCAGCAGGGCGCCGGTGGCCTCCACGGCGTCGTTCGGCAGGCCGAGGGCGCGGGCGAAGACGTTGGTGGAGCCGCCGGGGACCACGGCGAGCCGCGGCAGGCCCTCCGGATCGGGGCCGTGCGTCAGGAGACCGTTGACGACCTCGTTGACCGTGCCGTCGCCGCCGAGCGCGACCACCAGCTCCGTCTCACCGCTCTCCGCGGCCCGGCGGGCCAGGTCGCGCGCGTGACCGCGGTACTCGGTCTGCGCGACCTCCAGCTTCAGATCGCTGGCCAGCGCGTGGGCCAGTACGTCACGGGTGCGCGCGCTGGTGGTGGTTGCCGCGGGGTTGACCACAAGAAGTGCACGCATGGGATGCAGGGTACCTACCTGCTGGTACGAGGGCCCAGCCCTGCCCGTCAGGTGGACCGGGCCCCGGCAGTACCCTGCAGGGGTGAGCAGCAGCAAGCAGAACCGCACCGCAGCCGCCCCCGCGCCCGCCCCCGAACCGGCCGGTCCGCGGCCGCGCCGGCTGACCGCAGCGGCGGTGCTCACCGGCCTGGAGGGCCTCGCGCTGGCGGCGCTCGGCGCCTACATGCTGGTCGACGGGTTCACCGGCTCGCCGGACAGCCCGCGCCAGGCCGAGATGGGCGGCATCACCATGATCGTGCTGGCGCTGCTGCCGCTGATCGCCGCGCGCGGACTGTGGCTGCGGCGCCGCTGGAGCCGCGGGCCCTCGCTGATCACCCAGATCGTGGCGCTGCCGGTGGCATGGACGCTGATCAACGGCGGCGGCGCGCTGCTCGCGGGCGGCGTGGTGCTGGGCGTGGTGGCCCTCGTCGTCCTCGGCCTGCTGGTCAACCCGACAGCCACCGAAGCCCTGGGCATCGGACCGCGCGAGGACGCGTAGCGGCCGCTGGCCTACGGGGCGTCCGACGCCGGGTCGTCCGACGACGCTGCCGGGGCCCTGCGTCGGCGTCGGAACGGCGGCTCGGGTTATGGGGGCGTCCGGCTGTGCCCGCGTGAGCGCCCGACGCGTCCCGCCGGCATCGGCGTGGGCCGTCGTCGTGCGCCGGTGCCGCGCGGGCGTGGCAGGGGGCACGCCCATCGGGTGCGCGCCGGCGGGCGCGGAGACGCGGAGATCCGGAGACGCGGGGAGGCGCTGTACGCCGGGCTTATCGGGTGTACGGCGCCGGGCCGTGGGCCGGGCGGTACGGCCGTACGGCGACGGGAGCGGGCCGCACCGGGGCCGGGAACTCCCGCAGGAGTCCGTGCGGCGGATCGGTGCGGCCCGCGCCCGTGGGTGCCGCGGCCGGGAGTGTGCGCGTCCGGCGGTCTCCCGCCCCGCCGGAGTCGGCTACTCCTCGACCAGCAGCTTGTCGCGGAGCTGGGCCAGGGTGCGGGCCAGCAGCCGGGAGACGTGCATCTGCGAGATGCCGACCTCCTGGGCGATCTGCGACTGGGTCATGTTGCCGAAGAAGCGCAGCAGCAGGATCTTCTTCTCGCGCGGCGGCAGGTCCTCCAGCAGCGGCTTGAGGGATTCGCGGTACTCCACACCCTCCAGCGCCTCGTCCTCGGCGCCCAGGGTGTCGGCGACCGCGGGGGACTCGTCGTCGGTGTCGGGAACGTCCAGCGAGAGGGTGCTGTAGGCATTGGCCGATTCCAGCCCCTCCAGCACCTCCTCCTCGGAGATCCGCAGATGCTCGGCCAGCTCGTGCACCGTGGGCGCACGGCCGTGCCGCTGGGAGAGCTCAGCGGTTGCCGTGGTCAGCGACAGCCGGAGCTCCTGGAGCCGGCGCGGCACGCGGACCGCCCAGCCCTTGTCGCGGAAGTGTCGCTTGATCTCGCCGACCACGGTCGGGGTGGCGTACGTGGAGAACTCCACGCCGCGCTCCGGGTCGAACCGGTCCACCGACTTGATCAGACCGATCGTGGCGACCTGGGTCAGGTCGTCCAGCGGCTCGCCGCGGTTGCGGAAGCGCCGGGCGAGATGCTCCACCAGGGGGAGGTGCATCCGGACCAGGGTGTTGCGCAGCTCCGCGCGCTCGTCGGAGCCCTCGGGAAGCTTGCGCAGCTCGTAGAACATCGCGCGGGCACCGCTGCGGTCCTGCGGATCGTGCGCATCATGGGGGTGATGCTGCGGATCCTGCTGCTGCCGCTGCTGCTCGCTGTGGTCCATGTGGTCCGCCCGCTCTGCCTGCTCCGCCGCGTTCAACCGGCCGCTGAGGTCGTCCGTGCCCATCGGGTGCGGCCGGGCCTGCTGCTCGGGGATGGCCAGTCTCGGCTCCATCCGCGCGCCGCGCTCCAGATCCTTCACAGGGCCCCCTCTTCGGTCATGACGGTCCGGGACCGGCGCCGCGCTCCTTGTACAGACTGATGCTGACCGTCCGGTCCTCCGCGACGGTGGAGTCGACCTTGCCGGCCAGTGCGGAGAGCACCGTCCAGGCGAAGGTGTCGCGCTCCGGAGCGCGGCCGTCGGTGGTGGGAGCCGACACGGTCACCTGAAGCGCGTCGTCGATCAGGCGGAAGACGCAGCTCAGCACACTGCCGGGGACGGCTTGCTGCAGGAGGATCGCGCACGCCTCGTCGACGGCGATACGCAGATCCTCGATCTCGTCGAGGGTGAAGTCCAACCGGGCTGCCAGTCCGGCCGTGGCCGTACGCAGCACCGAAAGGTAGGCACCCGCAGCGGGCAGCCGGACTTCCACGAAGTCCTGATTCCCGGGCTCGCCTGCGATCTGGGACACCCTCACCTCCAAGGTGACACAAGCTGTTTGAGCTGATATTCATGCCGGACCGGATCCTCCCGGCGGAAGGAACGGCCACCCGGCACAGCGCATGCGCTGTGTGACGCTATCGCGATCTGCGGTGCGATGTCGCCCGGGATCGGCGTGGCTGCCGACCTGGCACGACGGTGGGACTCGCAGTGTCCCGCAAACCCACGAGTGTCACTCATTGTAAGCCTACGGGTACGGACAGTGGCTAGGGGTCTGCACTGTCAAATCGGCTCCGGTTACGCTGCGTTGACATCTGCAGTCGCCGCGAGGTCGTGCAGTGCCTCTCCAGTGAGCCGGAAGACGGTCCATTCGTCCATGGGCTGTGCACCGATCGACTTGTATATACCGATGGACGGTTCATTCCAATCCAGGACTGACCATTCAAAACGTCCGTATCCGCGGCTGACGCAGATCTGCGCCAGGGTGGCCAGGAGCGCCTTGCCGTGTCCTCCGCCGCGGTGTTCGGGGCGGACGTACAGGTCTTCCAGGTAGACACCGTGCGTGCCCGTCCAGGTGGAGAAGTTCCGGAACCACAGGGCAAAGCCCACGGGGGAGCCGGACTCCTCCGCGATCAGTCCGAAGACCGCCGGATGGTCACCGAACAGTGCGTCACGCAACTGCTCTTCGGTCGCTTTCGCGGACTCCGGCTCGCGCTCGTACTCCGCGAGCTCGCGGATCATGGCATGGACGGCGGGGACATCGGCGGGCGTCGCGGTGCGGATCATGTCGTGAAGGCTAGCGGGCACCACTGACAACCGGCCGCGCGTCCCGGTTTCAGACCAGGGACTTGTCGGCGAAGCACCAGCGCCAGTCCTCGCCGGCGCCGAAGGAGCGCATCACCGGGTGCCCGGTCGTCTCGAAGTGCTCGGTGGCGTGCCGGTACGGCGAGGAGTCGCAGCAGCCGACGTGGCCGCAGACCAGACAGAGCCGCAGCTGCACGGGGTGGCTGCCGACGGCGAGGCACTCGGGGCAGGTGTCACTCAGTGCGGCCGGTTCGGGGCGCGGCAGTTCGAGAACGTGCGTGCACTCGCTCATGATTGCCAGGTTAGCCGGAACGCGGGGACGGGGTCGTGCCATGGACGTGATGCCACTGCTGCTGCTGGTCGCCGGGAGTGCGGCGGTCGCGGGACTGGCGCGGCGCACCCCGGTGCCCGCGCCCCTGCTGCTCGTCGCCGCCGGGCTGGGCGCCGGATACCTCCCCGGCGTCCCCGAGTATCCGCTCGACCCGCACATCGTGCTGCCCCTGCTGCTGCCGCCGCTGCTGCACACGGCGGCGCTGGAGAGCTCGTACCTGGACCTGCGGGCCAATCTGCGTCCGGTGGCGCTGCTGTCGATCGGCTACGTGCTCTTCGCGACGGTCGTCGTCGGGTACGCCGCGTACCTCGTGATCCCGGACCTGCCGCTGACCGCGGCCCTCGTACTGGGTGCGGTCGTCGCGCCTCCGGACGCGGTGGCGGCCACCGCCATCGCGCGCCGGCTGCGGCTGCCCGGCCGGATCACGACCATCCTGCAGGGCGAGTCGCTGGTCAACGACGCCACCGCGATCACCGCCTACAAGGTGGCGCTGGCCGCCGCCGTCGGTGAGGGCGCGACCTGGGCGGGCGGCCTGAAGGAGTTCGGGATCGCGGCGGTCGGCGGAGTCGGGATCGGGTTGGTCCTCATGGGGCCGCTGCACTGGCTGCGCTGCAAGCTGCGGGACTCGGCGCTGCTGGAGAACACCCTGTCGCTGCTCATCCCGTTCGTGGCGTACGCGGCGGCGGAGCAGGTGGGGGCCTCCGGAGTGCTCGCCGTCGTGGTGGTCGGGCTGTACCTCGGGCACCGCTCGTGGCAGGTGAACTTCGAGACGCGGCTCCAGGAGGCCGCGGTGTGGTCGATGGTCTCCTTCGTGCTGGAGTCCGCGGTCTTCGCGCTCATCGGGCTCCAGCTGCCGGTCGTGCTGCGGGGGCTGGGGGAGTTCAGTGCCGCGCAGGCCCTCACGTACGCCGCGGTGGTCTTCGTGGTGGTCGTGGTCTCGCGCTTTGTGTGGGTCTTCCCCGCGACCTACTTGCCCCGGTGGCTGTCGCCGCGCATCCGGGAGCGCGAGCCCGAGGTGACCCGGGCGGCGCCGGTGATCGTCGGATGGGCCGGGATGCGCGGCGTGGTCTCGCTGGCGATCGCGTTCTCCATCCCGGCGACGATGCACAACGGGGAGCCGTTCCCGGCGCGCAACCTGGTGCTCTTCCTGACCTTCAGCACCGTCATCGGCACCCTCGTGATCCAGGGGCTGACGCTGCCGCCGCTCATCCGCGCCCTGCCGCTGCCCCGGCCGGACCCGCAGGCCGAGACGCTCGCCGAGGCACAGGCCCAGAACGAGGCGTCGGACGCGGCGGAACAGCGGCTGCGCGAGCTCCTGGAGGATCCGCGCAACGCGCTGCCGGGGCCCCTGGAGGACCGGCTGCGCACCGTACTGGAGCGGCGCCGCAACGCCGTGTGGGAGCGGCTGGGGCCGCCGAACCCGGAGACCGGGGAGTCGGTGGAGGCGACCTACCTGCGGCTTGCCCGGGAGATGATCGGCGCGGAACGCGAGGTCTTCGTGAAGCTGCGGGACGCGCGGCGGATCGACGACGAGATGCTGCGGACCCTGCTGCGCCGGCTGGACCTGGAGGAGGCGGCGGCCTACCGGGAGACGGTCAGTCCCGAGTGAGGCGTGCCCCGCGTACGAGGCTCCTCAGGGCGTACCGGTGATCACCGCGGCCACGGTGGTGCCCGGTGCGAAGGCGCCCTCCTCGGCGCGTGTCACGAGGCCCAGCAGCAGCTTCGCCACGTATATCCGCTCCAGGGGCAGGCCGTGCCGCGCCTCGAAGTCCGCGGCGAACTCCTCCAGCGCGGGCGTGGTGCGGGCATATCCGCCGCAGTGGAACTCCGGGTCCAGCCGCCAGTCGCCGCGCCGGCCCCCGAAGGCCGCCTCCTGGAGGCGCAGCACGTCAGCGGCCAGGAAGTGGTCGGGCCCGTGGCCGCCCTTCAGGACGGGGAAGCCGAGGGCCCGCTGCCCCGGGGCGAGCCCGGCGGCCAGCCCCGCGAGGGTGCCGCCGGTACCGCAGGCCACGGCCACGACATCGGCGGCCCCGGCCAGCTCCCGGCCCAGGGCGGCGCAGCCGCGGGCGGCGAGCGCGTTGCTGCCGCCTTCGGGGACCGGCCGGAACGGCCCGAAGCGCGTGCGGAGCGCGTCGAGCACCTCGGGGTCGTCCTTGCGGCGGTACTGGGCCCGGTCGATGAAGTGCAGCCGCATGCCGTCGGCGGCGCAGCGGGCCAGGGACGGGTTCAGCGGCCGGTCCGCCAGCTCCTCGCCCCGTACGACGCCTATGGTCGCCAGGCCCAGCAGGCGGCCCGCCGTGGCCGTGGCGCGCAGATGGTTGGAGTACGCGCCGCCGAACGTGAGGAGCGTGCGGTCGCCGGCCGCGGCGGCGGCGCGGAGGTTGGGCTCCAGCTTCCGCCACTTGTTGCCCGGCAGGTCCGGGTGGATCAGGTCGTCCCGCTTGAGCAGCAGGCGTACGCCGCGGCGCGCGAACCGGTCGTCCTCGATCTCCTGGACCGGGGAGGGCAGGCGCGGCCGCAGCGTCATCGGGTCGGGGACGGTGCCGGTCACGCCCCCATTGTCGGCGCGACAGCCACCGCGGATCGAATCGGTGTACGGAACCGCAGACCGCAGACCGCAGACCGCAGACCGCAGACCGCCGGCGTCCGGCCCGCCCGGCCGCCCGGCGGTGGGCCGGGTCGGACCGGCCGGAGGCCACGGCGGCCGCGTGCCCGTACGGGTCAGCGCAGCCGCTTTCCGATGCGCTCCCGCAGCGCGTCCATCGTGAAGCCGCGCGGGTCGACCTTGCCCGGCTGCCATTCCAGGTGGCCGATGACCGAGCGCTCGTTCCAGCCGTGCACCCGGCACAGGGCGGCCGTCGCCTTCTCGATGGCCTCCATCTGCGCCTCCGGCCACGGGTCCTCGCCGTCGCCGAGGTTCTCGCACTCGAAGCCGTAGAAGACGCGGTTGCCGTCGGTGTCGGCCTCGTTGTCCGGCGGCAGCCGCTTCTCGGCGATCACCGCCCGCAGGACGTCGCCGTCGCCGAGCCCCGCGTGGTTGGCGCGGCCGTGGCCGACCAGGTGGACCGTGCCGTCCTTGGTGATCACGCCGTGGCACAGCGGGCCCGGCAGCTCCGGGTGGCCGTCGTAGCAGAGCCGCACGGTCTCCTCGGCACCCGAGGTCGCGGTGTGGTGGACCATCACGCCGTGCACCCCGCCCCAGGGGCCCTTGTGGTTGCGGTTGTGGGTACGCCAGTCGCCGACCTCGACGACGCGCAGCCCTTCGTCCCGCAGCGCTTCGAGGAATCTGTCCGCCGACATGGGTGAGGCCATGGACGCCTCCGTTCCAGGTGCACGACGGCCGCCGATCGCGTACCGCCTCGTAAATCGCTTGTACTGGAACGGGAGGTTCGGGGTCAGCAGTTCGCGGCCAATGCGAGGCGAACCGGCCGCTTACGGGGCATACGCTGGACATATGTCCCCGCGGGCCGGGTTTCGCGCGAGGGCGCCCAGGGAACTCCGCCGCGCTGCGCACGCCGGGCGCCCGCGGCGGCGCACGACCGGCGTCCGCCGCCGTCAGCCGCGCAGGAAGCCGTCCCCGTGCACGGCGATGTGCGCCTCCAGAGCCTGCACGGCCGCCGCCGTGGCCTCCGGGGAGCCGCTGCCGCGCCGCTCCGCGTAGTACGCGGCGCCCAGCCGCTTCAGCAGGTCGGAACCCGCGCGCTGCTGCTGCACCTCGTCGACCTTCTGCTTGCCCTGTGCCAGGCCGCGCTGCGCCTGCTCCTTGGCACGGTCCAGGAATCCCGCCATCGTGCTGCCCTCCGCGTCGGTCCTTCGGTTTCGCAGACACCGGCGCCCGCCTCGGCCGGCCCGGTGCGTGCCGTACCCGATCAACGGCCGGGGCGCGGCGGCGGTTCCCGTGCCAGGCTGGAGACGTGTACCAGGAACGGCCGTCCGAACTGCCCGGTGCGGTCGTGTGGACCAAGTCCCCCGACCCGGCGCCGCGCCCCGTGCTGCCCGACGGCTGCACGGACCTGATCTGGTACGACGGCCGGCTCCTGGTCGCCGGGCCGGACACCCGTGCCCACCTGCCGCAGCCCCCCGAGCGCGCCCCGGAGTCGCCCGTCGTCGGCCTGCGCTTCGCTCCGGGGCAGGGCCCCGCGGTCTTCGGGGTGCCCGCGCACGAACTCCGCGACCTGCGCGTCCCCCTCGCCGATCTGTGGCCGGCGGGCCGGGTGCGGCAGCTGGCCGACCGGCTGGCCGGGACCGGCGAGCCCGGCCGGCTGCTGGAGGGAGTGGCCGCCGGCCGGCTGCGCGCCGGGGCCGCGCCCGACCCGGCGGGCGCCCTGATCGCGCGGGCCGCGGCCCGGGGCACCCCGGTCGGCGAGCTGGCCGCCGCGGTGGGCGTCGGCGAGCGCCAGCTGCACCGCCGCTGCCTGGCCGCCTTCGGGTACGGGCCGAAGACCCTCGGCCGGGTGCTGCGCCTGGTGCGCGCCCTGGACCTGGCCCGCTCCGGCATGCCGTACGCGCAGGTCGCCGCGGTCGCCGGGTATGCCGACCAGGCCCACCTGGCGCGCGAGGTGAAGGCGTTGGCAGGCGCTCCGCTGGGGGCGGTCATCGCGCCGGGATAGCGTGTGGACCATGGACTACCAGGGCGTTCTGGAGGAGGTGGCGGCGCAGGCGAAGCCGCTCGTACGGCAGGGGAAGGTCGCCGACTACATCCCCGCCCTGGAGTGCGTCTCGCCGGACCGCTTCGGGATCGCGCTGGCCGACATCCACGGGGACGTGTACGGGGTCGGGGACTGGGAGGTCCCGTTCTCCGTGCAGTCCGTCTCGAAGGCCTTCTCCCTCGCCCTCGTGCTGGCGCAGGGGGACCAGAGCATCTGGGAGCGGGTGGGGCGCGAGCCCTCGGGTACGCCGTTCAACTCCCTGGTGCAGCTGGAGTGGGAGCACGGCATCCCGCGCAACCCCTTCATCAACGCCGGGGCGCTGGTCGTCACCGACCGGCTGCAGACCCTCACCGGGGACGCCAGCACGGCGATGCTCGACTTCCTGCGGGAGGAGAGCGGGAACCCGGACATCGCCTTCGACCGGGCGGTCGCGGGCTCCGAGGCCGACCACGGCGACCGGAACGCCGCGCTGGCCCACTTCATGGCGAGCTTCGGCAACCTGGAGAACCCGGTGCCCAGCGTCATCGAGCACTACTTCTGGCAGTGCTCGATCGAGATGAGCTGCCGCGATCTGGCCACCGCGGGCGGCTTCCTCGCGCGCCACGGGCTGCGCGCCGACGGGTCCCGGCTGCTGGCGGCGCGGGACGCCAAGCGGATCAACGCGGTGATGCTGACCTGCGGTACGTACGACGCCGCGGGCGAGTTCGCGTACCGGGTGGGGCTGCCCGCCAAGAGCGGGGTCGGCGGCGGCATCGTGGCGATCGTCCCCGGGCGCTGCACGCTGTGCGTATGGAGTCCGGGGCTGGACGCGCGCGGCAACTCGGTCGCCGGCGCGGCGGCCCTGGACCACTTCACGACGCTCACCGGGTGGTCGGTGTTCTGAGGCGGCGCTGACCGGCGCCCGGCCGGCCGAGGCCGGCCCGTTCAGGCCAGCGGCGCGAAGAGGTCGACGCCGTGGCCGTCCGGGTCCAGGACGACGGCGTACCGCTGGCCCCAGACGGCGTCCCACGGCTTCTTCTCGCCGCGGTGTCCGGCGGCGACCAGCTCCGCGTAGAGGGCGTCGACGGCCTCCGGGCCCGCGCACTCGAAGGCGAGGTGCGGGGTGGCCCCGGGGGACGGCGTCCAGTCCGGATCGATGGAGCGCAGCGTCTCGTGGCTGTCCCACATCAGCCGCAGCCCTCCCGGCAGCTGCGCCTCCGCGTGCGGGGCGGAGTCGGCCTCCGCGGGGATGTCCAGGCCGAGCCGCCGGTAGAAGGCGAACGAGGCGGCCATGTCGGCGGCTGCCAGGCCGATCGCGGCGAAGCGGGGTGCCGGGGCGGCCTGCGCGGCGGCGCCGGCGGTGTTCCGAGTGGTGTGTCGCTCAGTCATGGGCCGAGCGTACGAAGGCGCGGGGGCGGCCGTCTTGAACGAATCGGACGTCCCCGCGCCGTGCACCCGTAGGGCCCGCACCGCGCCGCCTCTAGGGGCAGCGGACGATCTGCCCCGCGTAGGAAAGGTTGCCGCCGAACCCGAAGAGCAGGACCGGTGCGCCCGAGGGGATCTCGCGCCGTTCGACCAGCTTGGAGAAGGCCAGCGGCACGGACGCCGCCGAGGTGTTGCCGGACTCCACGACGTCCCGGGCGATCACCGCGTTGACCGCCCCGATGCGCTCCGCTACCGGTTCGATGATCCGCAGGTTGGCCTGGTGCAGGACCACGCCGGCCAGCTCCTCGGGGAGTACGCCGGAGCGCTCGCACACCTGCCGGGCGATGGCCGGCAGCTGGGTGGTGGCCCAGCGGTAGACCGTCTGGCCCTCCTGGGAGAAGCGCGCGGGCTCGCCCTCGATGCGCACCGCGTCGCCCATCTCGGGCACCGAGCCCCACAGCACGGGGCCGATCTCCGGTTCCGCCGCGGCCGTCACCACGGCGGCGCCCGCGCCGTCGCCCACCAGGACGCAGGTCGAGCGGTCCGACCAGTCCACGACGTCGGTGAACTTCTCCGCGCCGATCACCAGCGCGGAGCGCGCCGAGCCGGCCCGGACGGCGTGGTCGGCGGTGGCCAGGGCGTGGGTGAAGCCCGCGCACACCACGTTGACGTCCATCGCGGCGGGCGCCGCCAGCCCGAGCCGGGCGGCCACCCGGGCGGCCGTGTTCGGGGACCGGTCCGTCGCCGTGCAGGTGGCGACGAGCACCAGGTCGATGTCGGCGGGGGCCAGGCCGCTGGCCGCCAGCGTCTTCGCTCCGGCCGCTGCCGCCATCGCGTCCACGGTCTCGTCGGGCGCCGCGATGTGGCGCTTACGGATGCCGACCCGGCTGGTGATCCAGGCGTCGTCGGTGTCGACGAGCTCGGCCAGGTCGTCGTTGGTGAGCACCTTGGCCGGCTGGTAGTGGCCCAGCGCCAGGACGCGCGACCCGGTCATCTTCTCCCCCTGAGGGCGAACGGAAGCGGAACATCGACCTCACAAGTGTTGGCGGTGCGCGCGCGCCACAGGGTGCGAGACCGTACAGTCTTCGGCGCGCGGATCTGGAGACTTCCGACCGTCACCCGGCGATTCCGCTGTGAGCGAGGTGCGGTGCGGCCGAACTGCCGTGCGGGCAGAGTCCGCACCATGAGACTGCTGATTCTGGGTGGTACGGAGTTCGTCGGGCGGGCCGTCACCGAGGCGGCCCTCGCGAAGGGATGGCAGGTCACGGTGTTCCACCGGGGCCGGCACGAGGCACCGCGGGGCGCGGCGGTGCTGCACGGGGACCGCACGACTCCCGAAGGGCTCGCCGCGCTGCGCACGGGGGAGTGGGACGCGGTCGTGGACACCTGGGCCTGGGCGCCCTCGGCGGTGCGCGACGCGGCCCGGCTGCTGGCGGGCCGGGCGGGGCGCTACGCCTACGTGTCCAGCGGTTCGGTGTACGCCTTCCCGAAGGCGCCGGGGATGGGCGAGGAAGCCCCGCTGGTGGCGGGCGCGCCGGATGCGGGCGACGTGCCGTACGAGGAGGCCAAACGGGGCGGTGAGCTGGCGGCCGCGGAGTCCTTCGGCGACGGCGGGGCGCTGCTCGCGCGGGCCGGGCTGATCCTCGGCCCGTACGAGAACGTCGGGCGGCTGCCGTGGTGGCTGACCCGGATCGCCCGCGGCGGCCCCGTGCTGGCGCCGGGGCCGGCCGGCCTCCCGATCCAGTACATCGACGTCCGCGACCTCGCCGACTGGATCCTGCACGCCGTCGAGTCGGGCCTGGCCGGCCCGTACAACCTGGTCAGCAGGAGCGGGCACGCGACCATGGGCAGCCTGCTGGAGGCCTGCGCCGAGGTCACGGGGTCGGACGCCGAGCTGCGCTGGACCGCGCCCGAGGACGTGCTCGCGGCCGGTATCGAGCCGTGGACGGAGCTGCCGGTGTGGTTGCCGCCGACGGGCCCGGACTGGGCGGGGTACCACGACTCCCTGCACCGCACGGGGGTGGAGAAGGCCTACGCGGCGGGGCTGCGCTGCCGGCCGGTGGCGGAGACGGTGGCGGACACCTGGGACTGGATGCGGTCCCTGGGCGGGCAGCTGCCGCAGCGGCCGGACCGCCCCCAGAAGGGCGTGCCTCCGGAGAAGGAGGCGAAGGCGCTGGGCATCGCCGGGCACTGAGGGCCGCGGGCCGTGCCGCCCCGCACCGGTACGGCCCGCACGCGGCGCCCGCCGCTACAGCCAGCCGTTGCGCTTGAAGCCCCGGTGGATCACCGCGCAGGCCGCCACGATCACGAGCATGACCACCGGATACCCGTAGACCGAGTCCTTGCCCCACAGGTGCTCGAAGTTCATGCCGTACACGCCGCACACCATCGTGGGCACGGCCAGGATCGCGACCCATGCGCTGATGCGGCGCATGTCCTCGTTCTGCGCGATGGTGACCTGCGCGAGGTGCGCCTGGAGTATGGAGTTCAGCAGTTCGTCGAAGGCCGTGATGCGCTCGTTGACCCGTGCCAGGTGGTCGGCGACGTCCCGGAAGTAGGTCCGTATCCGCGGGTCGACCTGGGCCAGCGGCTCGGTGGAGAGCCGGTCCAGCGGGCGGTCCAGCGGGGCGACGGCCCGCTTCAGCTCCAGCAGTTCGCGCTTGAGCTGATAGATCCGCCCGGCGTCGGCGTTCCGCCCGTTCTCGGCGAAGACCGCGCTCTCCACCTCGTCGATGTCGTTCTGGACGGCCGCCGTGGCCTCCAGGTAGTCGTCGACGACCAGGTCGGCGATGGCGTGCAGGACGGCCGAGGGGCCGAGCGCGAGCTGCTCCGGCAGGGCCTCCAGGGACTCGCGCAGCGGGCCGAGCGAGCCGTGGCCGCCGTGCCGGACGGTGATCACGAAGTCCTCGCCGGTGAAGACCATGATCTCGCCGGTGTCCACCACCTCGCTGGTCGCGGTGAGCCGGTCGTGCTCGACGTAGCAGGCGGTCTTGAAGACGGTGAAGAGGTTGGTGTCGTACTGCTCCAGCTTGGGGCGCTGGTGCGCGAGGACGGCGTCCTCCACGGCCAGCGGGTGCAGCCCGAACAGCTCCACGATGTCGGCGAACTCCGCTTCGGAGGGCTCGTGCAGCCCGATCCACACGAAGCCGTCCCCCGAGGAGCGGACCAGGCGCACCGCCTCGTCGACGGGGTGATGGCCGGCCAGCCGGGTCCCGTCCGCGTACACCGCGCAGTTGACGACCGCGGTACCGAGCGGTGAGCGCGCCGGGTGGGCCAGGTCGACCCCCTGGCTGCGCTGCTGGGGCAGGCGTACCGCTCTGCGGAGGTGGCGGATCACGGACATGGGCGGCTCCGGGGCGACTACGGTCGGGCGCCGCCCAGTATGCCGATCACGGCCCTCCGGTTCACCCCTCGCCCGAGACGTGCCGGTCCCGGGCGGCCCCGAGCCCCGTGAGGACCTGCGGGACGAGCAGCACGAGCAGGACGACGACGGGGACCGTCCAGGTACCGGAGGCGTCGTGCACGGCGCCCAGGACGGCCGGGCCGGTCGCGGCCAGGATGTACCCGAAGCACTGCGCCATGCTGGACAGCTGCGACGCGTGCCTCGTGTCGGGCGCACGCTGCACGATGAAGAGCAGCGCGAGGCTGATCGCGGCACCCTGGCCCAGGCCGAGCAGCGTCATCCAGACGTAGGCCCCGGACACCGGCGCGGCCAGCACCCCGGCCAGGCCCGCGGCGCACAGCACCGCGCCCAGCGTGGCCAGGTGGCCCGGGCGCAGCCTGCGGCCCGCGATCACGGGGGCCAGGAAGGATCCCGCGATGCCCAGCAGTGAGGAGAAGGACAGCATCCAGCCCGCGTCGCCCGCGCTCATCCCGGCGTCCGTGAGCATGGTCGGCAGCCAGGCGGTCGCCGCGTAGTAGCTGAGCGACTGCAGGCCCATGTAGCCGGTGACCTGCCAGGCCAGCGGGGACCGCCACAGGCCGCGCACCGGATGCGCCGCCTGCCGCGCGGCGTCCGCCGGCACCCGCGTACGGGACCGGAGCTGCGGCAGCCAGACCAGCAGCGCGACCACCGCGAGCGAGCCCCAGCAGGCCAGCGTGGCCTGCCAGCCGAGGCCCGTGGCGGACCGCAGCGGGACCGTCACGCCCGCGGCCAGGGCGGCGCCGCCGAACAGCGACATGGAGTACAGCCCGGTCATCAGCCCGGTCCGGGTGGGGAAGTCCCGCTTGATCAGTCCGGGGAGCAGCACGTTGGCCACGGCGATGCCGGCGCCGATGACGACGGTGCCGGCGAACAGCGCGGCCACCTGGTCGGCCAGTCGCAGCGCGGTGCCGACGCAGATCAGCACCATCGTGCCGAGCAGCGACCGCTCCAGGCCGAAGCGCCGGCCGAGCCGCGGCGCGACGGGCGCGAGCAGGCCGAAGCAGAGCAGCGGGAGGGCGGTCAGCAGGCTGGTGGCGGCGGCCGACATGCCGCTGTCGGCGCGGACGGTGTCGGCCAGCGGGGAGACGGCGACCAGCGCCGGGCGCAGGTTCAGGGCGAGCAGGACGACGCCCGCCGCCAGATAGAGCGTGCCGCGCGCGGTACTCGGGGGGACGGCCGCGGGCTCTCTCGTACGGACGGCGGTCCCGGCCCCTTCCGTGCGTATCGCCGTCCCGGTCTCTTCCGCTGTCATGCCTGCTCCCGAAGGGCCGTGGCCGCCTCGTCGAGGTGCGTCAGCGCGGCCCGTTCCGCGGCGTCCGCGTCCCCGGCCTCGATGGCGTCGACGATCGCGGCGTGCGCGTCGAACTGGTGGCGTACCGCGTCGGGCACGGGCGCCGAGACGACGGACCGCAGCGTGGCGCGCAGCGCGTCGGTGAGGTGCCCGTAGAGATCGGCCAGGACGCTGTTGTGCGCGGCGGCGGCGACGGTGCGGTGGAAGGCGATGTCGGCCTCGATGAAGGCCGCGGTGTCGCCCGCGCGCCAGGCGGCGTCGCGGTCGGCGAGGGCGGCGCGGAGCGCGGTGACGTCCTCCTCGGTGCGGCGCAGTGCCGCGTACCGGGCGGCGTCCCGCTCCAGGGAGGCGCGGACCTCGTAGGCCTCCAGCTCGCAGGAGCGGCGCAGCCTGCGCTGCACGGCCGCCCCGAAGTCGCTGCTGGCGCGCACATACGTGCCGTCGCCCTGGCGCGGCTCCAGCATGCCGGTGTGCACGAGGGCGCGGACCGCCTCGCGAACGGTGTTGCGGCCGACGTCGAGCTGCTCGACGAGCACCGGCTCCGCCGGGATCTTCGTGCCGACCGCCCACTCGCCGGCGGCGATCAGGCTCTCCATCTGGTCGATGACCAGGTCCACCAGGCTGGTGCGGGTGGTGCTGCGCAACGGCATCGGCTGCCGTCCCCTTCCGGTGACCGGACCGCTGAGGGGCCGGGATCGATGTGACGCGAGTACACCGGTGATAGGAACATCCCATGTTTGGACGTGTCAAAAAACCCCGGACCGCGACGGGCCGGGGGCGGTACGAGGAACCGGGCGGGGCGCCGGGCGCTGCGCTGAAACGCGCCGGGGGGCTGCACTGAAACGCGCGGAGGGGTGCCGCGGTGGGGGAGACCACCGCACGTGGCGGGGGGTGAACGCGCGGCCCGGGTGGGCGCGCGCTGTGGGGGGATGCACGCGCGGCGGGGCTCGTGGACCCCGCCGCGCGCTTCAGTGCCGGCCCGTGGTGGCCGGCCGTCGGCCCATGGTCATCGGCAGTCGGCCGACGGCCGACGGTCCCTGTGGGTCAGGACGCCTTGTTCAGGGCGCCCTTGATGCCGTTCGCCCAGAGCTGGTCGACCTTCGCGCGCTCGTTGGCGTCCGGCTGGGCGTTGGTGCAGGACGGGCCGGGGCCGCCACCGGACATCAGCTCGCTGCACGGGCCCTCGTAGTGGTCCGGCAGGCCGAGGACGTGGCCGGTCTCGTGCGTGGTCACGCGGGTGGAGTCGTACTCCTGGTTCTGCTGGTAGTCCAGGAAGACGTAGCCGCGGCCGTGGCCGTCGGTGCTGGCGTAGGAGCCGCGCGGGTCGTTGCCCTCCCGGTACGTGAAGTCCGCGCCGCTGCCCGACTGGAGCTTGACGTTGGAGACGGCGCTGTTCCAGATCTGCGCGCTCGCGGATATCTGCTGCGCGAAGGTGGGCGCGCCGCTCGCGTCGTACGTCACCGTCACCGAGGCGGCGCCGGTCTTCTTCTGCTTGGCGAGCGCCGACTTCAGCACGGCCTCGAAGAAGCGCTTGGTGTCGGCCTTCTCGGCGGCCGAACCGACGTACTGCGCCGCGGTGACCCGGTTGTCCGTCGGGGCGTGCGAGGGGGTGGCCACGGCGGGCATCGCGGCGGCGAGGGTCGCGGCCAGGCCCAGACCAAGGGCGGCGGACAGCGCAGACTTCGGAGATCTCATGTGGGGGGCTCCTTAGTGTCCGGGGGCCCGGCCGAGGTGTGGGGCAACGGCCGGGGCCCGCGGATGAACTGTGGTGCCGCTGAGTCTGCGCGAGATATCCACGGCCGCGGAGATTTCATGTGGCGATAGGACAATCCAATAACCCGTGGGGAATGTGTGGTTCGCGGGGTTTGGGTGGCTGGTGCGACGCGTAAGGACGTCGTTATGCTCCGCGCGTGGAGCTAGAGGTGAGGCACCTACGCGCGCTGTGCGCCATCGCCGACACCGGCAGCGTACGCAAGGCCGCCCGGCAACTGGGCATGACCCAGCCCTCGTTGACCACGCAGCTGCGGCGCATCGAGAACGCCCTGGGCGGTCAGCTCTTCTTCCGCGAGCGCTCCGGCAGCCGGCCGACCCCGCTGGGCCACACCGTCCTGCACCGTGCCCGGCCGATAGTCGCAGAGATGACTGCGCTGGTCGACGAGACCCGGTCGGCGGTGGTGCGCGAGCACGGCACCCGGCTGCGGGTGGGCAGTACGGGAAGCCGCGCGGTGGCCGGCTGGCTGCGCCGGCTGCGGGACCGGCTGCCCGAGACCGACACCACCATCCGCATCGACCTCTCCGGCAACACCCTGCTCCAGATGGTCGCCGCCGGCCAGCTCGACGCGGCCTTCGTGCACGAGGTCGAGGGCACGCCGCTGCGCGTCCCCGAGGGCCTGGTCGAACGGGAACTCCTCGCCCGCGAGCCGCAGTTCATGGCCCTTCCGGCGACGCACCCGGCGGCCGGGCTGGAGTGCGTCACGCTGGCCGACCTCGCCGACGACCAGTGGATGGTCGACCCGTCGGTGGACGGCGAGTGGGCCGGGCTGCGACGGATCTTCACCGCGGCCGGGATGGACCCGCGCGTGGTGCACGGCGACTACCTCGCGGCGGCCGACCTGGTCGCGGCCGGCGAGGTCGTCACGCCCTGCCAGCCGACCTCCCGCCCCCGCCACGGCATGGTGGTCCGCCCGCTGTGCGGCGACCCGCTGGCCGTACGCCTGTTCCTGGCCTACCGCGGCGGCGGCCGGGACACCGAATGGGTCGACGCGCTCTTCGCCGACCTGCGGGCCGCGTACATGGAAGTGGCCTGGTCGAGCACGGCCTACCGCCAGTGGCTGGTGCGCAACGAGAGCCTGCTTCCGGTGGGGTCATAGGCCCTTTGGAGACACGTGCGACGCATCGTCCCGTATGCCGTGCGGCGGACATCCGGGGCGAGGAGAATCCGTAACGGAGGCTCGTGTGCGCGGGGCGGACGGGCGCCCGGAAAAAATCTCCGGGAATTTTCCCGGCCCCTGTCGAGGACCGGCCGCCGGCTCCGACGTCTCCCATGAGAGGCGCCCAGCGGGGACGCCGGAAGCTCCCGAAGGAGTGAGCGACGTGAAGTACATGCTGATGATCCAGGCGAGCCAGGCCCACTACGACGCCATGAACGGCAAGGACTCGGGCACGGTCCGGTGGACCGAGGCCGACCTGAAGGCGATGTTCCAGTTCATGGGGGACCTGAACAACGAGCTCGCCGAGAACGGCGAGATGCTCGACGGGCAGGGCCTGAGCGAGCCCGCGCAGGCCCGCGTCGTGACCCTCGGCAAGGACGGCGTACCGGCCGTCGTGGACGGGCCGTACGGCGAGACCAAGGAGGTGCTCTGCGGCTACTGGCTGCTGGAGTGCGCCTCCCTGGACCGCGCCACCGAGATCGCGAAGCGCATCCTCCAGTGCCCGACGCCCGAAGGCGCCGGCGAGAGCCCCGTCACCATCCGGTCCATCCCCGACAGCGCGCCCTGCGACGCCTGAGCGGCCGCGTGCCGTGGGCGCACCGGAACGCACCGAGGACCTGCTGCGCCGCCTGGCGCCGCAGGTCCTCGGCGCGCTCGTCCGCCGGTACGGGCACTTTGGTCTCGCCGAGGACGCCGTCCAGGAAGCGCTGCTGGCCGCCGCCGTCCAGTGGCCCGCCGACGGCCGCCCGGACAATCCGCGCGGCTGGCTGATCAAGGTCGGGGCGCGCCGGCTGACCGACCTGCTGCGCAGTGAGGAGGCGCGCCGGCGGCGTGAGGAGACGGCGTACGCGCTGACGCCACGCGACGAGTTCCACGCCCCGGCACCCGGCGAGAGCCGCGCCCCCTCCGAGGACGACACCCTCACGCTGCTCTTCCTGTGCTGCCATCCCGCGCTGGCCCCGGCCGCCCAGACCGCGCTGACGCTGCGCGCGGTCGGCGGCCTGACCACGGCCGAGATCGCCCGCGCCTACCTGGTGCCGGAGGCCACGATGGCCCAGCGGATCAGCCGCGCCAAGCGGCGGATCCAGGACGCGGGCGGGCACTTCCGGCAGCCGGCCCCCGAGGGGCGCGCGACCCGGCTCGCCGCGGTCCTGCAGATCCTCTACCTGATCTTCAACGAGGGGTACGCCGCGACCTCCGGCAGCCGCCTGCAACGCGTCGAGCTGGCCCACGAGGCGATCCGGCTCACCCGGGCGCTGCACGCGCTGCTCCCGGAGGACGGCGAGGTCGCCGGGCTGCTCGCCCTGATGCTGCTGACCGACGCCCGGCGCGCCGCGCGCACGGCGCCCGACGGGTCGCTCGTCCCGCTCGCCGAACAGGACCGCGGCGCCTGGGACCGGGCGGCGATCACCGAGGGCGTGGCCCTGGTCAGCGACGCGCTCCGCCGCACGGCGCTCGGGCCGTACCAGCTCCAGGCCGCCATCGCCGCCGTGCACGACGAGGCCGTGCGCCCCGAGGACACCGACTGGCGGGAGATCCTCGGCCTGTACCGGCTGCTGGGCCGGATCGCCCCGAGCCCGATGGTCACCCTCAACGAGGCGGTCGCGCTCGCCATGGTCAGCGGCCCGCGGGCCGGCCTGGACCTCCTCGCCACCCTGTCCGGCGACCCGCACCTGGCGGGCCACCACCGCCTCGAAGCGGTCCGTGCGCACCTGCTGGAACGGGCCGGGGAGACCGCGGAGGCCCGCGCGGCGTACGGACGCGCCGCCGAGCGGGCCCTCAGCCTGCCGGAGAAGCGCTACCTGCAGACCCGGGCGGCGCGGCTGCGGGAGGGGTCCGGCTGACCGCGACGGGACCCGCTGTCAGAGCCGGCGTATCCGTGCGGCGATGCCGTGTCCGACGAGGAGGTAGATGACGGCCGGCAGGCCGTGGTTGAGCACCACCCGGAGGCCCTCGGTGTCCATCGTGAAGATGTCCTGCGACCACCACGCGAGCCCGCCCGCGACGCTCTCCACGAAGTCGACGAAGACGTTCGCCTGATTGGCGCCGAGCAGGTACAGCAGGATCCACAGCACGAGGAACGCCGCGGCGATGTCGGCGATCGTGTGGACGATCAGCGCCGTCCGGGCCGTGCCCGCGCCGTCGCGGGGGCGGCGGTACCGCTCGCGGGGACGGTCGTCGTAGGCCGGCTGCGGCTGTCCCCGGTCGTACGGGGCGTACCCGCCCTGGTCGTACGGGGCGTATCCGGCGTCGTAGGGGCCCTGCGGGGGGTGCGGGCCGGGCGCCGGCACGGAGTCGTGGGGACGGTTCACGGGAATGTCCAATCCGGCGCGGCACGCCTCGGCGACAGGAAAGCGGTCATGGCCGGCGGTGCGCGTTCCGGCCGGGAAATTCCGCGGCTGCGCTCGGCATCCGCATCTCCGTCTGCGCCGGGTGCCGCTGCCGCGTTACGCCCGTCCGCGATACGCACCCAAAAGAATTCCTGGGCGGAATGCACCGGTAAATCCGCCCGGAATCCGCTCCGGCCCGCACCCTGCCCGCGACCCGTCGGCACCGTCCGTGCACGGTGCGGAGGCGGATATTCCGGTGGGGTCGGCCGCACGTCGCTGCGCGTACGGAACCAGCGGATAGGCTGGGAGTGGGCCCGCTGCGAATGGGCAGGAGCCGCCGTCACGGCGAGTACGGGAGAGCGGGTGAACGCCGGTGGGCACGAGCGCACGGATGGCCGCCGTGCTGCAGACCTTGCACCCCGTCCGCGGCGACCGGGGGCTGATCGGCAGTGATCCGGAGATCTGTGCCCGTGCGCTGGGCGTGGACGGGGTGGCCCTGTCCCTGTTGAGCAGCGACCAGGCGTCCGAGCTGGTCTGGGTCTCGAAGAACGGCGTGAGCGGCCCGCTGGAGGACCTCCAGTTCACGCTGGGCGAGGGGCCGGGCGTCGACGCGGTGGCCCGCGGCGCCGTGGTGCTCGAACCGGACCTGGCGCGGCTGCCCGCCGACCGCTGGCCCCTGCTGCTGCCCGAGCTGGCGTCGCTCGGGGTCGGCGCGGTGTTCTGTTTCCCGCTGCTGGTCGGCCGCGTCTGCCTGGGCGTGCTGACCCTCCAGCGGCAGGAAGCGGGGCCGCTGTCCGACGCCGGCATGGACGACGCGCTCATACTGACCGGAGCGCTGACCGCCGTGCTCCTGGACGGCGGCGCCGCGAGCGACGCGCTCATGGCCGCCGAACGCCCGTCCGACCTCTACCGTGCGGCCGTCCACCAGGCGACCGGCATGATCAGTGTGCAGGCGGAGATCCCGCTGTCCCAGGCGCTGCTCCGGCTGCGTGCTTACGCCTACCGGTACGGGCGGCCCATTCTGGAGGTCGCCGAGGACGTGGTCGCCAGGCGCCTGGACTTCCGAAATGATGGACCCGAGCCGGACGAGTCCGGCCGGAAGAGGAGATGATGGCGGTGGCTCCGCAGGAAAGGGTGCTTCAGGCGTTCGGCGAAGCGGTCGGCACGTTGATCGACGACTTCGACCTGATCGACGCCCTGCACCGGCTGTGCGCCCGGGGCGTCGAACTCCTCGACGTCACCGCGGTCGGCATCATGCTCGCCGATCCGCACGACGACCTCCAGGTGCTCGCCGTCTCCGAGGAACACACCCGGCTGCTGGAGCTGTTCGCGCTGCAGGCACACGGCGGCCCGTGCGCGGAGAGCCACCGCTCCGGCGAGCCCCGGGTGAACATCGGCCTTGCGGCGGGCGCCGGGACGGGCCTGCCTCCGGCCTTCGCCGAACGTGCCCGGCAGGCCGGGTACACCACCGCCCACGCGCTGCCGCTGCGGCTGCGGCAGCGGCCCATCGGGGCGATCGGACTGCTGCACGCGGGACCGCACGCGCTCGGCCCCTCGGACGTACGACTGGGCCAGACGCTCGCGGACGTGGCGACCATCGCCATCCTCCAGCAGCACACCGCGGAGCGGGGCAACGTCGAGCGGGCGCAGGTGCAGGCGGCCATCGTCAGCCGCACCGTCATCGAGCAGGCCAAGGGGGTCCTGGCGGAACACTGGGGCACCGGCGTGGACGCGGCGTTCGACGCGCTGCGCGGCTACGCCAGGACGCACCACGAGCGCCTCGCCGGCCTGGCCCGCAAGGTCCTCGACGGCACGCTCGACCCGGCGGCCCTCCGCCCGGCCGACCGGCCCTGACGGTCCCGGCGGGGCGGCGGTCTCAGGCGGAGCCCCGCGGACCGTGCCCGTCCCCGGCCGCCCCGCCGAGCAGCCGGGCCAGCGTCTCCTCGGCGACGTCGGGCAGCGGCCGCCCGCTGCCGAAGGCGTCGGCGCGGAGCCGGGCGAGCGCCTCGTCGACGGGTACGCCCATCCGCTGGGAGAGCACGCCTGCCGCGCGGTGCGTACGGCCCCAGTGGGCCTGCATCGTCGGCGTCGGGTCCCACGGCAGGACGACCGGCGACGTCAGCAGCGCCAGCCCCACGGCGCGGGTCGCCGAGGCCCACTCCTGCAGGGTCGCCTCGTCCGGGTCCCACGGCTCCAGCCGCAGCAGGTCCACCGAGCCGACGGGGTGTCCGCCGTCGCCGTCGGTCATCGGGAAGGCGTAGACCGCACCGATCTCCGGGAGCCGCTCGCGGGCCGCCGGGCCGAAGAGCGGCCACTGCGTCAGCCGGCCGTGCAGATCCGCCACGATCACCGGATTGCCGGTCGAGGCGGCCGTCACGCACGGCCCCTCGCCCATCTCGAACTGCACCTGCTCCAGCCGCAGCGCCGCCGTCCCGCTCGCGTGCAGGAGCTGCCGGTCGGGCGTGTCGGTGAGCAGCGAGAGAGTCACCCCGTCCACCTTCAGGGCCCGGCACAGGGTGGCGCAGAGCACCTCGGGGAGTTCTCGCGGGTCCGCTTCGGTGGCAGCGGCCAGTACCTGCTCCGCCGCGGTGGGCGGCTCTCTCATACGATCACTTGCCTCGTTGGTCCGCGTGGACGGCGTATGAACGGCGTACCCCGACGAGTAACCCAGCAGAGACCAGTACAAACCCCGGTGACGTCATACGTCTGCCGGGGCGCGGGGGCTGATTTCCGCCCGCCGCTCCTCGTACAACGACCGCACCCGGTCCGCCATGACCGCCGGGTGCGGCGGTCTGCGGACCGGGTGCGGTCGAGTCGGCCCGGAGCTGCGCGAGCGCAGACAGGGGGCCGGGGCCCGGGTCAGGCCTTCTTGGTCTCCCAGAAGATCTTGTCGATCTGGGCGATGTAGTCCAGCGCCTTCTGGCCGGTGGCCGGGTCGTTCGAGCCCTTGGCGGCCGAGAGGGCCTTCAGGGTGTCGTTGACCAGCTGGTGCAGCTCCGGGTACTTCTCGAAGTGCGGGGGCTTGAAGTAGTCGCTCCACAGCACCGAAACGTGGTGCTTGGCCAGCTCCGCGCGCTGCTCCTTGATGAGGACAGCGCGGGTGCGGAAGTCCGCATCCTCGTTGGCCTGGTACTTCTCCTGGACGGCCTTGACCGACTCGGCCTCGATGCGGGCCTGGGCCGGGTCGTAGACGCCGCAGGGCAGGTCGCAGTGGGCGCTGACCTTCACCTTGGGGGCGAACAGGCGGGAAAGCATGTTCAGTCCTTCCTCGTGATCGTCTTCTCAGGTGCGAGATTACTCGGTACGGGAAGCCTTTTCTCGGGTGCCCCGGGGGTCTTAGGGCAAAAGTCCAGTGTCAGGCTGGGACTGGTGGAGGAACGGACCGGGAGGTGCCGGATGCCGGAGCAGGTTCATGAGCGCTGGACCGATCAGGGGCAGGGACAGGGCCGGGAGGGCAGGGGACCGCTCCGGACGATCGGTCTGGCCGAGGTGTACAACCCCTCGATGGTGCCCACGTTGCACCCCGGCGACCAGCTGGTGGTCAAGTACGGCGCGGTGGTGCGGCCCGGGGACGTGATCGTGCTGAAGCACCCCTTCCGGCAGGATCTGCTCATCGTCAAACGGGCGGTGGAGCGGCGCGACGGAGGCTGGTGGGTCCAGGGGGACAACCCCTACGTGGCGAACGACAGCCGCGAGTTCGGCACCGTGCCCGACGAGCTGGTAGTGGCCAGGGCATGGCTGCGGGTGCGCCCGCCGCGGGAGGTACGGCGTTCGGTCCCCGGGGTGCTGTCCTGGGCGCTGTCGGCGGTCCGGCCGGTCCGGCCCCTGCGCCCGGCACGCGGCACCCGGCGCTAGCCCGGCGCGGCTAGCCCTCCGCCTTCTCCGGTCCGCCGGCGGCCTCCTGGCGCTTGCGGGCGCGGTAGGCCGCGACGTTGGCGCGGGTGGCGCAGCGGTCGGAGCAGTAGCGCCGGGAGCGGTTGGTGGAGGTGTCGAGGTAGGCGTTGCGACACGGTGCCGCCCGGCAGATGCCGAGCCGGTCCACGCCCAGTTCGGTGAGGTGGACGGCCAGTCCCATGCAGGCGGTGGCCGTGTAGCCGGCGGTGGCGTTGGCGGCGTGGTCGGCGATGTGCAGGTGCCAGTCGGGGCGGCCGTCGGCGTCCCGCATCTCGTGCCCGGAGATCTGGGGGCTGACCGGGAACTCCATCAGCAGGGCATTGAGCAGGTCGACGGCGAGCGTCTCGTCCCCGGAGTCGGCCGCCTCGAAGACGGCGCGCAGCCGGCCCCGTACGGCGCGCAGCCGCGTCACGTCGGCGTCGGTGGCCCGGCGCGCGCTCTGCTGGGCCACGCCGAAGAGGGCGCGTACGGCCTCGACCGAGGTGAGGGTGTCGCCGCCGCGCTCCGGCTGCTCGCTGTTGACCAGTCGCACGGCGTAGTCCGAGTAATAGGCCAGTTCCACTTGTAGTCCTTACCGGGCGAGGGCTAGTCTGCGTGCAGAGCCCGTAATGGGCGTTGTCTGTTCGAGGGTATTACAGGTGGGAGGGGTTCCGGTGGCCGAGGCCGTTGCTCAGGCGGACTGGCAGGCGTGGCAGGAGAGTTGGGACCGGCAGCAGGAGTGGTACCTGCCGGACCGCGAGGAGCGGTTCCGGGTGATGGTGGACATGGTCGAGGCGGTGACGGGCCCCGCGCCGCGCGTCCTGGACCTGGCGTGCGGCACGGGCAGCATCACGGACCGGCTGCTCAAGCGGCTGCCGGGGGCCGTGAGTACGGGCGTCGACCTCGACCCGGCGCTGCTGGCCATCGCCGAGGGGTACTTCGCGGGGGAGGACCGGGTGCGGTTCGTCCGCGCCGACCTCAAGGACCCGCGGTGGACGGCGAAGCTGCCGTACGACTCCTACGACGCCGTGCTGACCGCCACCGCCCTGCACTGGCTGCACAGCGACGACCTGGCCGTGCTGTACGGGCAGCTGGCCGGCCTGGTCCGGGAGGGCGGGGTCTTCCTCAACGCCGACCACATGCCGGACCCGGCGACGCCCCGGCTGAACGCCGCGGACCGGGCGCAGCGGCACGCGCGGATGGACGCGGCCAAGGCGGCCGGTGCGGTGGACTGGAAGGAGTGGTGGCAGCTGGCCGCCGCCGACCCGGTGCTGGCCGGCCCGACCGCCGAGCGGTTCGAGATCTACGGCGAGCACGCGGACGGTGACACGCCCTCGGCGGAGTGGCACGCGCGCACCCTCCGCGAGGCCGGCTTCGGCGAGGCCCGCACGGCCTGGGCCTCGCCCTCGGACGCGATGGTGCTGGGGCTGAAGTAGCCGGAACGACTGAGGGGCGGTGCGGGCCACGGCCCGCCAAAAATCCGACCTCCAGTGAGGTACGATTTTTGGAACGATGATCGGGGAGGA
>NZ_JBEYUN010000018.1:0-185288 GCF_040643545.1 Streptomyces sp. NPDC047117
CGGTCATGGCCGCGACCACCAGGTACTCGTGGTCGGCGTGAGCGCCGCCACCGACCGCGCCCACCTGACCCCGGCCCCGCCTCCCGCATGGAGACTTCCCGCCGTCAGGCCTTCGGCTTCTCCGAGTCCATCCCCGGCCGGGCCTTCTTCCAGTCCCCGCGGGTGAAGTCCGGGATCTCCATCGGCTTGCCGTGGGCCTTGATCGACAGGTCGCTCAGCGGTACCGGCGCGGTCCAGGTCGCCGCGTCGTACACGTCGAAGTCGGGCACCAGGCCCAGGTGCATGCACTGGGTCAGCCGGAAAACCAGCATGTAGTCCATGCCGCCGTGGCCGCCGGGCGGGTTGGCGTGCTCCTTCCACAGCCAGTGGTCCCACTCGGCGTACGCGCCGAAGTCGCCCCACTCGTCGTTGGTGTGGTCCGGCTCGATGTAGATCCGCTCCGGGTAGTCCTCGAAGACGCCCTTCGTGCCGCCGAGGCTGTTGATGCGGCTGTACGGGTGCGGCGTGGACACGTCGTGCTCCAGGCGGATCACGCGGCCCTTGGCGGTCTGGACGAGGGAAACCGTCCGGTCGCTCTCGATGTACGTCTCCTTCCAGCTCGGGTCGCCCGCCGGCATGTGCTCCTTGCGGTACGCGGCCAGGCCCAGGGCGGGCGTGCCGAAGCTGGAGATCCGTACGGCGCGGTCGCCGCGGTTGACGTCCATGTAGTTGGCGACGGGCCCGAACCCGTGGTTGGGGTACAGGTCGCCGCGCAGCCGGGTGTGCCACAGCCGCCGCCACGGGCCCTCGTAGTAGTCCGGGTCGAACATCAGGCCGCGCAGGTCGTGGTTGTAGGCCCCGGCGCCGTGCAGCAGGTCTCCAAACAGGCCCGCGTGCGCCATCCGCAGCACCCGCATCTCGTTCCGCCCGTAGCAGCAGTTCTCCAGCTGGAGACAGTGCTTGCGGGTGTACTCCGAGAGGTCGACCAGCTCCCACAGCTGGTCCAGCCGGAGCGCGACCGGGCACTCGACGCCCACGTGCTTGCCGTTGAGCATGGCGGTCTTCGCCATCTCGAAGTGCCAGTCCCAGGGCGACGCGACGTACACGAAGTCGATGTCGCCGCGCTTGCAGAGGTTCTCGAAGTCGCGGTCGCCCTTGGCGTAGACGGCGGGCGCCGGCTGCCCCGCGTCGGTGACCTTCTTCGCCGCCTTGGCGGTCTTCTCCTTGACCGGGTCGCACACCGCCACGACCCGTGTGTTCGGCACGGCGAGGAAGAGGTCGATCATGGAGCCGCCGCGGTTGCCGAGGCCGACGATGCCGACGCGTACGGTGCTGCGTCCCTCGAACGGCACGCCGATCATGGTCCTGCCGCGCCGCTTCGGTGCCGCGGCGGTGTCGGCCGCCCCGCCGGGCGCCGGTGCGGCCGCCGCCGTGCCGCTCGCGCCGAACGCGCCCAGCCCGGCGAGCCCGAGGCCGGCGCCGGCCGTGCCCGCGGTCCGCAGGACCGACCGGCGGCTCGGCCCGTCGCCGTCGGGCGCGGCCGGTTCCGTGCCGTCCGGGGCGCCGGGGAGGCGGTTCTCGTCGTCGTGCTGCTCGGGTCTTGCGTCATGCATGGGGCCTCCTGGAGTGCGGACGGTGCCCGGCGGCTGCGTGCGTGGACCTCGGTGGGGCTGGGTGCGGGTGGAACTCCGTACGGGCGGCTGCCTGTGCCACAGCCGCCGTGCGGACGTGCGCGTACCGGTGAAGCGCGGCACGACGTGTGCCGCGAGGTATGCCGACGTGTGTGCGCGAACCTCGGTGAGGACCCTGGCGGTTGATACGGACGCGCCACAAGGGGGCGAATTGGACTCCTGAGGCGAACACTTGGACTCCCGTCTTGCGCAAGTGACTGGAATTTCTTGCGGAATGCCTTGACGTGTTCACTTCGTAAAGGCAAGCTCCCTCGCGGATTCCCCCCACGGCGGCCTCGGCGCGTGGCTGCCTTCGAGGGCGCGGCTCCCTGCCGCGTCCGTTCGTTGAAGGAGCCGCATGCTGCATCACCGATCCCGGATACTCGGCGGCACGCTGGCCGGTGTGCTCGTCGCCGGCGGCCTCGCCGCGCTCGCCCCTTGGAGCTCGCAGGCCACCCCGCCCGGAGAGAAGACCGTCACCGCCACGCTGTTCGAGCGGCCGTACGCGGACGTCGCCAAGATCTGCACCGATCAGCTCGGCCCGGCCGGTTACGGCTATGTCGAGGTCTCGCCCGCTTCGGAGCACATCAAGGGCGACCAGTGGTGGACGTCGTACCAGCCGGTCAGCTACAAGATCGCGGGGCGGCTCGGCGACCGGGACGCCTTCGCGTCGATGGTCTCCGCCTGCCACGAAGCGGGCGTCAAGGTCGTCGCCGACGCCGTCATCAACCACATGTCGTCCGGGTCCGGCACCGGAACCGGCGGCACGCAGTACACGAAGTACGGCTACCCCGGGTACTTCCAGGACCAGGACTTCCACGCCTGCCGCAAGGACATCTCCGACTACGGCAACCGCGAGAACGTCCAGACCTGCGAACTGGTCGGGCTGTCCGACCTGGACACCGGCAGCGACGCCGTCCGGACCACCATCGCCGAGTACCTCGACGACCTGCGCTCCCTCGGTGTCGACGGCTTCCGCATCGACGCGGCCAAGCACATGGCGGCCGACGACATGGCCGCGATCAAGGGCAAGATGAGCGACCCGGGTTTCTGGGTCTCCGAAGTCATCTACGGGGGCGGAGAGGCGGTGCAGCCCGACGAGTACAAGGGCATCGGCGACGTCGACGAGTTCCGTTACGGGGGCCACCTCAAGAGCGCCTTCCAGGGCGGCAGCATCGCCCAGCTCAAGAACATCGCCGACGGGAAGCTCAGCAGCGAGTCGGCACGTACCTTTGTCGACAACTGGGACACCGAGCGTAACGGCTCGACGCTCACCTACAAGGACGGCGCGGCGTACACCCTCGCCAATGCCTTCATGCTGGCCTCGCCCTACGGCTCGCCGAACGTCTTCTCCGGCTACGAGTGGTCCGACAAGGACGCGGGCCCGCCCAGCGCAGCCGACGGCTGGACGAACATGCACGCCAAGCAGGAGATCACCGGGATGGTGGGCTTCCGCAACGCGGTCGGCGGCGCCGAGCTGACCGACTGGTGGGACAACGGGTCGAGCGCGATCGCCTTCGGGCGCGGCGACAAGGGCTTCGTGGCCCTCAACGCCGGGGACGGTGAGCTGTCCCAGTCCTTCGCGACCTCGCTGCCGGCCGGTACGTACTGCAACGTCGCCAAGGCCGCGCCGGACGACTGCGACGGCAACACCGTCACCGTCGGCGACGACGGCAAGGCGCAGCTGACCGTGCCCGCGAAGGGCGCGGTGGCCCTGCACGTGGACGCCAAGAGCTGAACGCGCGCGTGCGGCGCGGGAGCCGCACGTACGCGCACGTGAGGCGCGGCCCGCCCCTCAGGCGGGCCGCGTCGCGCGCTCCAGCTCCATGAGGACGGAGTAGTACCCGCGGCCCTGTGTCGCGTGGTCCATGCCCACCTCGCACATGCGGTTCGCCGACAGATGCGCGTCGAAGTGACGGGACGTCACCTCGGCCGCCTCGCGGGCCGTCGCCGCCTCGGTCAGTTCCTTGTGCAGCATCCCGCGGTCGCCGGCGAAGGCGCAGCAGCCCGCGTCGTCCGGCACCACCACCTCCTGGGCGCAGGCCTCAGCGACCGTACGCAGCTGCGCCTCGTCGCCCAGGTGGCGCATCGAACAGGTGGGGTGCAGTACCGCGGAGTCCACGGTCCGCACCACTTCCAGGTGCGGCAGCAGTTCCTCGGCCGCCCAGACGACGGAGTCGACGACGGTCAGCTCGGCGTGCAGTTGCTTGTTGTCCTCGGTGAGATACGGGACCACCTCGTGGGCGATGCCCAGCGTGCACGAGGACGCGTCCACGACCAGCGGGAGGCGGCCGCCCGCGGTCCAGCCCCAGGCCGCCTCGACGATCCGGTTCGCCATCACGGCGTTGCCCTCGTCGTAGCCCTTGGAGTGCCAGATCGTGGCGCAGCAGGTGCCCGCGACGTCGTCCGGGATCCATACCGGCTTCCCGGCCCGCCGGGAGACCGCGACGACGGCCTCGGGGAGCGAGGGGCCCCGGTACCCGTCCGGTTCGCCGAAGATGCGGTTCACACAGGCCGGGTAGTACACGGCGACCGCGTCCTGCTTGCGGGTGGGCGGCAGCCGGCGGGCCGCGGCGCCCGGTACCTCGGGCAGCCAGCGCGGTACGAGGTCGGGGCGTACGGCCTTGCGGGCGGCGTCCGTGACGGTCTCCAGCAGCCGGTCGCCGAGCCGCTGCCCGATCCGGTCCGCCGCCGCGACCGCGAGCCGTGCCGACGCCTCGACGGCCTTGAAGCGCTTAGCGGTGAGCGCGGCGGTCTTCTCCTCGCGCGGGGAGTGCCGCCGGTGCCGGAAGTCCTTCATCATCGCGCCGGTGTCGATGCCCACCGGGCAGGCCAGCTTGCAGGTGGAGTCGCCGGCGCAGGTGTCCACCGCGTCGTAGCCGTACGCGTCCAGGAGCGCGTCGGTCACCGGCGAGTCCGGGTGCTGGCGCATCATCTCGCGGCGCAGCACGATGCGCTGGCGGGGCGTGGTGGTGAGGTCGCGGCTGGGGCAGACCGGTTCGCAGAAGCCGCACTCGATGCAGGGGTCGGCGACCGCCTCGACCTCGGGGATGGTCTTCAGGCCGCGGAGGTGGGCCTTCGGGTCGCGGTCCAGGACGACGCGGGGCGCGAGAATGCCGTGCGGGTCGAACAGGTCCTTGATCCGCCACATGAGATCCGTGGCGCGCGGCCCCCACTCCAGCTCCAGGAAGGGCGCGATGTTGCGGCCGGTGGCGTGCTCGGCCTTGAGTGAGCCGTCGAAGCGCTCCACGGTCATCCGGCAGAACTCGTCCATGAAGGCCGCGTAGCGTGCCACGTCCTCGGGCTTCGAGGCGTCGAACGCGAGGAGGAAGTGCAGGTTGCCGTGGGCGGCGTGGCCGGCGACCGCGGCGTCGAAGCCGTGCCGGGCCTGCATCTCCAGCAGGGCCGTACAGGCGTCGGCGAGCTGCTCGGGCGGTACGGCGAAGTCCTCGGTGATCAGCGTCGTACCGGAGGGCCGGGAGCCGCCGACCGCGGTGACGAACGCCTTGCGGGCCTTCCAGTAGCCGGCGATGGTGCCCGGGTCGCGGGTGAACTCGTTGGTGACGGACTCGACCGGCGCGACCAGTTCCAGGTCGTTCAGCAGCTGCTCGGCGGCGGCTTCGTACGCCGCCTGCCGCTCCTCGTCGGGGGCGCGGAACTCCACGAGCAGCGCGGTCGTTTCCGTGGGGAGTGCCGCCCAGTCGGCGGGCACTCCGGCGACGCGGACCGAGGCGCGCAGCGTGTTGCCGTCCATCAGCTCCACGGCGAGCGCGCCCGCTTCGTTGAAGCGCGGGACGGCGGCGGCAGCGGCCCGCAGATCGGGGAAGAAGAGCAATGCGGTGGAGGTGCGGCGGCCCAGCGGGAGGGTGTCGAATACCGTCTCGGCGATGAAGCCGAGGGTGCCCTGCGAGCCGACGATCAGGCCGCGCAGGATCTCGACGGGGGTGGCGCCGTCGAGGAAGGCGTCGAGCCGGTAGCCGTTGGTGTTCTTGAGGGTGTACTTGGCGCGGATGCGGGCGACCAGTTCCGGGTCGGCCTCGATCTCCGTCTTCAGGGCCAGCAGCCCTTCGTACAGCGCGGGTTCGGCGTGGGCCAGCTCCTCGTCGGCGGCCGGGTCGGCGGTGTCCACGACGGTGCCCGAGGGGAGGACGACGGTGGCGGAGGCCAGGGTGCGGTAGGAGTTCCGGGTGGTGCCGGCCGTCATGCCGGAGGCGTTGTTGGCGACCACGCCGCCGACGGTGCAGGCGAGGGCGCTGGCCGGGTCGGGGCCGAGGAGGCGGCCGTGGCGGGCGAGGGTGATGTTGGCCCGTGCGACGGTCGTGCCGGGGCCGATGCGGGCGCGCTCGCCGTCGCCCAGCACCTCGATGCCGTCCCAGTGCCGGCGTACGTCGACGAGGATGTCCTCGCCCTGCGCCTGCCCGTTGAGCGAGGTGCCGGCGGCGCGCAGGACGACCTTGCGGCCGCGGCCGTGCGCGTAGGAGAAGACCGCCGAGACGTCGTCGATGTCCTCGGCGACCACGACCACCTGGGGGACGAACCGGTACGGGCTGGCGTCGGAGGCGTACTTCACCAGGTCGGAGAGGCCGTGCAGGACCTTCTCCGGGCCGAGCAGCGCGGTCAGGTCGCCGCGCAGCGGTTCGGGGGTGCCGGACGCCTGCGCGTCCGCCACCCGGTCGACCGCCGGGCCCTCGGTCGTGGCGGGCCGCAGTGCGGTCGGTTCCGGCTCCAGCAACGGCATGGCTTCTCCTCGTCAGCGGCCCATCGGGTCAGCGGTGCCGCCCCGGCCCGTCGTCGACCAGGGTGGCCAGCAGACCGCCGAGCACCTCGCGCTGGTCGGCGGTCAATGGAGCAAGGATGTCCTCCGCGGCGGCCCGGCGCGCGCTCCGCAGCGCCCCGAGTGTCGTCCGGCCGGTCTCGGTCAGCTCGATCCGCACCACCCGGCGGTTGGCCGGGTCCGGCACCCGGCGTACCGCGTCCGCCGCCTCCAGGGCGTCCACCAGGGTGGTCACGGCGCGCGGGACGACGTCCAGCCGCGCTGCCAGGTCCGCCATCCGGGGCGGGGTGTCGCAGTGCGCCACGATGCGCAGCAGTCGGGACTGGGCGGGGGTGAGGGCGAGCGGCTCCAGGTGCCGCTTCTGGGCGCGGTGCATGCGCCGGGTGAGCCGTACCAGCTGTTCGGCGAGGTCGGTATCGGGTGCGGCGGGCGCGTCGGCGCGCGGGCCGGCGTCCTTCCGTGCGCGCGTTCCGGTGCCGGGCTCGGTCTGGGGGGAGGGCATGCCCGGAGGGTACCAGGACCAAGTTCATTGTGAGTATAGGTAACAATCGGCTACGCTCGACGGACGCCCGGTCCTGCCGGGTTCCCGGCCCCTCATCCACCGCTCGAAGGAGCTCATTGCGCCCCGACAACGTCGACTGGACCCCACCGCCCAAGGACGAGCAGCAGCCCGTCCAGCTGCGCCGGATCCTGCGCCTCTTCCGCCCCTACCGCGGCCGGCTGGCCGTGGTCGGCCTGCTCGTGGCCGCCGCCTCCCTGGTCTCCGTCGCCTCGCCGTTCCTGCTGCGCGAGATCCTGGACGTGGCGATCCCGGAGCGGCGCACCGGACTCCTCAGCCTGCTCGCGCTCGGCATGATCGTCACCGCGGTGATGAACAGCGTCTTCGGCGTGCTCCAGACGCTGATCTCCACCACCGTCGGCCAGCGCGTCATGCACGACCTGCGGACCGGCGTCTACGCCAAGCTCCAGCGGATGCCGCTGGCGTTCTTCACCCGTACGCGCACCGGCGAGGTGCAGTCCCGCATCGCCAACGACATCGGCGGCATGCAGGCCACCGTCACCTCCACCGCGACTTCCCTGGTCTCCAACCTCACCAGCGTGGTCGCCACCGTCGTGGCCATGATCGCCCTGGACTGGCGGCTCACCGTCGTCTCGCTCCTGCTGCTGCCGCTCTTCGTCTGGGTCAGCCGCCGCGTCGGCAACGAGCGCAAGCGCATCACCACCAAGCGGCAGAAGCAGATGGCCACGATGTCCGCGATCGTCACCGAATCGCTCTCCGTCTCGGGCATCCTGCTCGGCCGCACGATGGGCCGCGCCGACTCGCTCACCCGGAACTTCACCGCCGAGTCCGAGCGCCTGGTCGACCTGGAGGTGCGCGCCAACATGGCGGGCCGCTGGCGGATGGCCACCATCGGCATCGTGATGGCCGCCATGCCCGCGCTGATCTACTGGGCGGCGGGCATCGTCCTCCAGGTCGGCGGGCCGGTCTTCTCCCTCGGCACGCTCGTCGCCTTCGTCTCCCTCCAGCAGGGCCTGCTGCGCCCGGCCACCTCGCTGCTGACCACCGGCGTGCAGATGCAGACCTCGCTCGCGCTGTTCCAGCGCATCTTCGAGTACCTCGACCTGCCCGTGGCCATCACCGAGCCCGAGAAGCCGGTACGGCTGGCGACACCGCGCGGCGAGGTCCGCTTCGAGGACGTGTCCTTCGCGTACGACCCCGCCGCCGCCCCCACGCTCAGCGGCATCGACCTGACCGTTCCCGCGGGCGGCAGCCTCGCCGTGGTCGGTCCGACCGGCAGCGGCAAGTCCACGCTCAGCTATCTGGTGCCGCGGCTGTACGACGTGACCGGCGGACGGGTGACCCTGGACGGGGTGGACGTCCGCGCGCTGGACTTCGACACCCTCGCCCGCTCGGTCGGCGTGGTCTCCCAGGAGACCTACCTCTTCCACGCCTCGGTCGCCGAGAACCTGCGCTTCGCCAAGCCCGAAGCGACCGACGAGGAGATCGAGCGCGCCGCGCGGGCCGCCCAGATCCACGACCACATCGCGGCCCTGCCCGAGGGCTACGACACCGTGGTGGGCGAGCGGGGCTACCGCTTCTCCGGTGGCGAGAAGCAGCGCCTGGCCATCGCCCGCACGATCCTGCGCGACCCGCCGGTACTGGTGCTCGACGAGGCCACCAGCGCCCTGGACACCCGTACCGAGCACGCCGTCCAGCGGGCCATCGACAGGCTCTCGGCGGGCCGTACGACGATCACCATCGCGCACCGGCTCTCCACCGTCCGCGACGCCGACCAGATCGTCGTCCTGGACGCCGGCCGGATCGCCGAACGCGGCACGCACGACGAGCTGCTGGCGGCCGACGGACGGTACGCCGCACTGGTACGCCGCGACGCGGACACCGCGTCGCCGGAGGCACCGCACGACAGCGCGGGGACCGGACCGGACCCGGCGTCGCAGGGCCCCGGTAATCCGCTGGCCCTGCCCCAGCCGGCGCCCTAGGCTCCGGGGCATGACCTCGAACGACGCCCTGCCCGCCTTTGAACTCGGCTTTCCCGGGGAGCTGCGGGACAGGCTGGTGGCGGCGGTGCTCTCCGGCGCCAAGACGGCGACCACGGGCCTCGCCGAGGAGTACGCCCTCGAAGGGGAGCCGCTGCCCGAGGCGGGGGAGCGGCGGGCCGTCCCGGACTCGGCGGGGCGGACGGTGGCCGTCATCGAGGTGACCGAGGTACGCGTGCTGCGCCTCGGGGACGTCGACCCGGCACACGCCGTGGACGAGGGCGAGGGACACACCACGGTCGCCGAGTGGCGGGCCGCGCACGAGGAGTTCTGGCACGGCCCGGAGCTGCGCGCGGCGCTCGGCGACCCGGAGTTCACCGTCGACGACGACACCCTGGTCGTCGCCGAGCGGTTCCGCGTCGTCGAACGCCACTGACCCGACGGCGAACGCACCACGTACCGCCTGCCGTCGGCGCTCGATCAGCAGGCGTGCCCAGTCCCCCTGCCGTCGGCCGCTCTCGTTATGCGGGAGTCAGCCGGTACCCGTAGGTGTACTCCCGGTCCGCGTGCAGGAGGTACTGCTCCAGCGGGGGCGCGCCCCAGGAGTCGTTGCCGCCGACGCCCGTCTGGCGGTGGTTGACGCCGAGCACGGTCTCCGGGCGGGGCTTCAGTTCGTAGGGATGGCGGGGGCCTTCCAGGTCGGCCGGGGTGTGGTGGAGCGCGTTGATCTCCAGCAGGGGCGCGTTGTCGCCCGGTTCGGCACGAACGGCCAGGCCCGCGCCGTCCCGGTCGGTCAGGGAGGCGTGCCGGACGTCGACCGCGTTGCCGCTCTCCTGCGGCCGGAGGTAGGGGCCGAGCCGGTCGGCGACCGCTGCGCGGTGGCGGCCGACGAACGCGGCGGTGTGCCGGTCCCAGTAGTTCTCCTGCGGTCCGCGGCCGTACCACTGGAGGGTGCCGAAGCCGGCCGGGACCGTGAGCAGCGCGCCGACCAGTGGGATGTCGGGCAGTCCCGCCCCCGGCTTCAGTGTGTGCCGCACGCGGACCTCGCCGTCGCCGCGCACGGTGAAGACGGTGTGCCAGGTGGAGACGGCGGGTGCGGTGGGCAGGGTGGCGGTGACCTCGATGGTCACCTCGGAACCGGACGGCTGCTCGGCCGTGATCCTGCCGACGGTCCGCTTCGCGCCCGCTTCCCGCCAGGTACGCAGCGACTTCTCGGCCCCACGGCCGATGTCGTTGTCGGTGGGCGCCCGCCAGAAGTTGGGCACCGGGCCGTCGGTCAGCAGCGTCCGGCCGCGGTGCCGGTAGCCGGCCAGGGTACCGGTGGACTTGTCCAGGACCAGCTCCATGTCCCTGCCGCTGACCGTGACCGCCTTGTCCGTCTCGGAGACCGTGAGCGCGGGCAGCGAGGACGCCGGGGGATCGGCCGGGGCCGCGGCCTTCCAGGGCAGGGCCAGCTGCTCGGCGGCGACGCTGTGGCCCGCGTCGGCCCAACGGGTGCCGCGGCGCAGCACGAAGGAGAGGTTCAGCCAGTACTCGGCGCCGGGCTCGGGGTGAGCGGGGCGCCGGTACGGAATGCGTACGGTGCCGTCCTGGCCCGGCTCGATCTGCGGCGCTGGGAGCGTGCCGTGCTGGATGCGCGCCCCGTCACGCGTGACCTCCCACCGCAGCTCGTACGCGTCCAGGCCGAGGAAGAGCTGCTTGTTGGTGACCCGCACGGTCCCGGACGTCAGGTCGCCGGCCGCCATCCGGACCGCCTGGTAGACCTTCTTCACCTCGTGGATCGCGGGGTGCGGGGTGCGGTCGCAGGAGACGATGCCGTTGCCGGAGAAGTTGCCGTCGGTGGGGTAGCCGGGCTTCCAGTCGCCGCCGTAGGAGAAGTAGGTGCGCCTGCGGTCGCCGGGGACCGGGAGCCGGATGGCCTGGTCGCAGTAGTCCCAGATGAAGCCGCCGTGCAGGTTCGGGTAGCGCTCGATGATGTCCCAGTACTCGCGGAAGTTGCCGGTGCTGTTGCCCATGGAGTGCGCGTACTCGCACAGGATGAACGGCTTCGCGTTGCCGGACTTCCCGTACTTCTCGACGTCGGCCGGCTTGGTGTACATCTGGCTCTCCATGTCGGCCACGGAGTTCATGCCCTCGTAGTGAAGGGGCCGCGAGGAGTCACGCGCGCGGGCCCACTCCGCCATCGCCTTGAAGTTGTCGCCCTGGCCCGCCTCGTTGCCCAGCGACCAGACCACGATCGAGGGATGGTTCTTGTCGCGCTCGACCATCGAGCGCATGCGGTCCACGCAGGCGTCGGTCCACTCCGGAAGGCTCGCGGGGAGGTGGTCACGCACGCCGTGCGTCTCCAGGTTCGCCTCGCCGATGACGTAGAGCCCGTACTCGTCGCACAGCTCCAGCCAGCGCTGCGCGTTCGGATAGTGCGAGGTGCGCACCGCGTTGATGTTGTGCTGCTTCATGATGCGGATGTCCTGGAGCATCCGCTTCTCGGGCACCGCCTGGCCGTGGTCCGGGTCGGACTCGTGGCGGTTGACCCCGCGGAAGACGAGGGGTACGCCGTTGACGGTGAACTGCCCCGGCTCGCAGACGATCGAACGGAAGCCGACACGGGTGCGCTGGATGTCGACGGCCTTGCCGTCCGGGCCGGTCAGGGTGGTCACGAGCGTGTAGAGGTTCGGGTCCTCGGCCGACCAGAGGGCGGGCGCCCGCACATCGGCGGCGGCCTCGACCGTGACCTGCTCGTCCTCGCCGAACCGCACGTCGGCGGTGAGCGGCCGGGGCAGCGCCGGCCGGCCCTGCGCGTCGTACAGCGTTGCGGAGAGCCGGTGGCTGCCGGGCGTGCCGCCGCCGCTGTTCCGTACGGTCGCCGAGAGCTTCAGCGTCGCGTCGCGGTACGCCGCGTCCAGTCCGGTGTGCACGAAGAGGTCGTGCACATGGACGCGGGGGACGGAGTACAGGTACACCTCGCGGAAGATCCCGGACAGGTCGATCATGTCCTGGTCCTCCAGCCAGCTGCCGTCGGACCAGCGGTAGACCTCGACGGCCAGGCTGTTCTCGCCCTTCTTCAGTGCACCGGTGATGTCGAACTCGGCGGGCGTGTAGCTGTCCTCGCTGTAGCCCACCTGCTCGCCGTTGACCCACACGAAGAACGCGGACTTCACGCCCTGGAAGGAGAGCAGGGTCCGGCGGCCGTCCCAGTCCTCCGGGACGGTGAACGTGCGGCGGTAGGAGCCGACCGGGTTGAACTCGTGCGGTACCTGCGGCGGCTGCGGGTCCTCGTAACCGGTCCACGGGTACTTGATGTTGAGGTAGACCGGGTGCGGATAGCCCTCGATCTCCCAGTTGGACGGCACGGGGATGCGGTCCCAGGAACGGTCGTCGAAGCCGGGCGCGTGGAAGCCGGCCGGGCGCTCGTCGGGGTTCTTCGACCAGTGGAAGCGCCAGGTGCCGTTGAGGGAGCGGTAGTACGGGGAGCGGTCGGTCTCCCCGGCCAGCGCGGCCGCGGTGTCGCGGTACGGGATCAGGCGCGGACGGGCGGGCTCGCGGTTGACCTGGAACGTGCCGGGCGCGGCGTTCCACTCCTCGCCCGCTCTCGCGCCGGCCCGTCCGGCCACCGCGGCGAAGGCTTCTTTCTGTGCGCTGAAGGCGGCCCAGCCGGCCAGTGCGGTGCCGGTGGCGAGGAACGAGCGGCGGCTGAAACGACGCGACGTCATGCGACAGCTCCGAACGTAAGGCAACAGGAAGCGTCAGGATCGAACGCAATCCTTCGGCAACACAAGCCTCACGCACGCCATTTGGCTCAGCAGGACACGCAGACCCCACTTATGGCGTCATCAGCACCACCTCCAGCGTGCGCGGCCCGTGCACGCCCTCCACCCGGTCCAGTTCGATGTCGCTCGTCGCGGACGGCCCGGAGATCCAGGTCAGCGGGCGCCGCGGGGAAAGCCGCTCCAGCGCCTGCGGCACCGACGCCACGACCTGCTCCGGTACCCGTACGACGCAGATGTGGTGGTCCGGCACCAGCGTGATGCGGCGGCGCCCTTGATCCGGGCCCGCGTCCAGGACGATCGTGCCGGTCTCGGCGATCGCCACCGCGCAGCCCGTCACCACGCTGTCGATCGCGTCCAGTTCGTCCGGCGTCGCCTCCGGCGCGTCCGGCACCACCTCCACGTCGCACTCCGCCAGCCACTCGGCGGGCAGCCCCGCCGGCACCACCACCGACCGCGAGCCCCGCTCGCCCAGCAGGTGCGCGAGCAGCGCCGGGAGCCCGGCGGCGTGGATGTCGTGGACCACCGCACGGTAGTCGGCGAGGTTCTCCGCCAGCAGCCGGGCGGTGTCCGCCGCCGGCCGGTCGCCGTGCGCCCGCAGATAGTCCCTCGGTACCGGTGTCTCCTCGGGGCCGGCGGCGCGTGGAACGTCCGCCAGTGCCCGGCGCACCCTCGCCAGTACCACGTCCCGGCTGCTCACTTCGCGCCCTCCTGTCCACTGCCGCGCTCCCCGCCCCGGGTGCGCTGCCACCAGTCCCGGAACGACTCCGCCGGCACCGGCGGCAGGTCCCGGGTGTCGGTCCAGGCACGTCCCGGCCCCGGCAGCCGCCGCGGATGCAGCCTCCGGGTGCGCGCCGCCAGCCGCTGCCCCGTGCGCAGCACACCGGGCCGGTCGAACGCGAAGGCGGCGGCCCGCATCGCCGCCCGCTCCGCCGCGTGCCCCTTCGCAGGCTGGAGCACCGTCCGCACTCCGCCCCGGGTGACCTTGCCGCCCTCCACCACCCGCTCCCGCAGATGCACCAGCACCTCCGGGATGTCGATGGCCACCGGGCACACCTCGTAGCACGCCCCGCACAGCGACGACGCGTACGGCAGCGAGGCGTCCAGCTCGCTCGCCGTGCCGCGCAGCTGCGGTGTCAGGATCGCGCCGATCGGCCCCGGATACGCCGAGCCGTACGCGTGGCCGCCGGCCCGCTCGTACACCGGGCAGACGTTCAGGCACGCGGAGCACCGGATGCAGCGCAGCGCCTGCCGCCCCACCGTGTCGGCGAGCGTGTCCGTCCGCCCGTTGTCCAGCAGGACCAGGTGGAACGTCCGCGGCCCGTCCCCGTCCGTGGTGCCGGTCCACATCGAGGTGTACGGGTTCATCCGCTCGGCCGTGGCCGAGCGCGGCAGCAACTGCAGGAATACCTCAAGGTCCTGCCAGGTGGGCACCACCTTCTCGATGCCCACGACGGAGATCAGGGTCTCCGGCAGCGTCAGGCACATCCGGCCGTTGCCCTCGGACTCCACGACCACCAGCGTCCCGGTCTCCGCCACCATGAAGTTGGCGCCCGAGATGCCGACCTTGGCGCGCAGGAACTTCTCCCGCAGGTGCAGCCGCGCCGCCTCGGCCAGTTCGGCGGGCCGGTCGCTCAGTCCGTCCGGTGCCGGGCGTCCCCAGTCGCCCATCTCCGAGCGGAAGATGTCGCGGATCTCGGAGCGGTTGCGGTGGATGGCCGGGACCAGGATGTGGGACGGCCGGTCCTTGCCGAGCTGCACGATCAGCTCAGCGAGGTCCGTCTCGTACGCGCTGATCCCGGCCTCGGCCAGCGCCTCGTTGAGCCCGGTCTCCTGCGTGGCCATCGACTTGACCTTGACGACCTCGCGCTCGCCGGTGGCCCGGACGAGACGCGTCACGATGCGGTTGGCCTCCGCGGCATCGGCCGCCCAGTGCACCTGGCCGCCCGCTGCGGTCACCGCCTCTTCCAAGCGCTCCAGATAGTGATCCAGATGGCGCAGCGTACGGTCCTTGATCGCCTGCCCCGCCGTGCGCAGCTGAGCCCAGTCGTCCAGCTCACCCACCGCTCTGGCGCGCTTGTCGCGGATGGTGTGCGTGGCGTGGCGCAGATTGGCGCGCAGGCGGGTGTCGCGGGTGGAGCGGGCGGCGGCCGCCGTGAAGGCCGGCATGCCCAGGTCGGTGACGCTCACAGGACGTTCCCTTCGCTCACAGGACGTTCCCTTCCGTACTGGCCAGGATCTCCGCGAGATGGACGGGACGGACCGTCGAGCCCTGGCGGGAGAGCATGCCGCCGATGTGCATCAGACAGGAGTTGTCGACCGTGCAGACCGCCGCCGCGCCGGTCTCCTGGATGTGCCGGGTCTTGTCGGCACCCATCGCCGCGGACACCGCCGGGTTCTTCACCGCGAACGTGCCGCCGAAGCCGCAGCACTCCTGCGCCCCCTCCAGCTCCCGCAGCTCCAGGCCCTTGACGTGCGACAGCAGGGCGCGCGGCCGGTCCCCGAGCCCCAGCATCCGCAGCCCGTGACAGGTCGGGTGGTAGGTGACCGGGTGCGGGTAGTACGCGCCCACGTCCGTCACCTTCAACACATCGACCAGGAACTCCGTCAGCTCGTACGTCTTCGGCACGGCCTCGGCCGCCGCCTCGGTCAACGCCCCGCCGCGCCCCTCCGCAGCGGCCTTCGCGCCCATGCGCGGGTAGTTGTCCCGGACCATCGCCGCGCACGACCCGGAGGGCACCACCACGTACTCGTAGTCGCGGAACACCCGCGCGTACCGGAGCGCCAGCGGCTCCGTGGCGTGCCGGTAGCCGGTGTTGAACTGCGGCTGTCCACAACAGCTCTGCTCCGCCGGGAAGCCGACCTCCACCCCCAGGCGTTCCAGGAGCGTGACCACCGCGCGGCCGGTCCGTGGATAGAGAGTGTCGTTGATGCAGGTGACGAACAGTGCTACGCGCACGTTGCCATCTCCTTTCGGCCGCACTCGGACCTGGCGGCCACCGGCCTCGCGGGGGCATGATCACCTGATGGCTCATCCTGCCCGAGCGGCAGGGGCACGTGAAGGACCCGGGAGCGGAGGCGCATGTCGAGCGCGGAGAACAAGACGGCCGAAGAGGCGGCGGGGGAGCGGCGCCCGGTGTCCGCGGTGCGCCAGCTCGCGGCGGCGTCCGTGGGCAATGCGGTCGAATGGTACGACTGGTACACCTATACCTTCCTTGCCACGTACATCGCCGCGCAGATCTTTCCCAAGAGCGCGTCGAACTCGCTGGTGCCGCTGCTGTCGACGTTCGCGGTCTTCGCGGTGGGGTTCTTCATGCGGCCCGTGGGCGGGCTGCTGATGGGCGCGGTCGCCGACCGGCGTGGGCGGCGTGCGGCGCTGACGGTGACCATTCTGCTGATGGGCGGCAGCAGCCTGCTGGTGGGGCTGACGCCGACGTACGCCGCCGCCGGAGTCCTCGCGCCGGTCGTCCTCGTCCTGGCCCGGCTGCTGCAAGGGCTGTCGGTGGGCGGGGAGTTCGCCGCTTCGACCACGTTCCTCGTGGAGTCCGCCGGCCCCGGCCGCCGCGGACTCTTCTCCAGCTTCCAGTACGTCTCGACGACCATCGGGCAGCTCGTCGCGTCCGGCGTCGCGGCGCTGCTCGTCGCGAACCTCGCGCCCGCCACCATGGACGGCTGGGGCTGGCGGGTCCCGTTCGTACTGGGTGCGCTCCTGAGCCTGGTCGGCTTCTGGGTCCGGCGCGGCGCGGAGGAGACCCGCAGCGAGGAGCAGGCGAAGGCGCCCCGGCCCGGCCTCTTCGAGGCGCTGCGCCGCCATCCGCGCGAGTCGCTGCTGATCTGCGGCATCACGGCCGGCGGCACGCTCGCGTACTACACGTGGACGTCGTACCTGCCGACGTACGCCGAGCTCAACGCCGGGGTGGACAAGGCGGACGCGCTGCTGGCGGGCACCGTCTCGCTGATGTTCTTCGCCGTGCTCCAGCCGGTCGCGGGAATGGTGTCCGACCGCTTCGGGCGCAAGCCGCTGCTGCTGATGTTCGGGATCGGCTTCGCCCTGTTGGTCGTGCCGCTGCTGCGCGCGCTCGACGATTCCTTCGTCACGCTGCTGCTCGTGCAGTGCGCGGGCATGATCCTGCTGAGCGGCTTCACGGCCATCTCGGCGGCCGTGAACGCGGAGGTCTTCCCGGCCCGGGTCCGCGCGGCGGGCATCGGCTTCCCCTACTCCCTCACCGTCGCCCTCTTCGGCGGCACGGCCCCCTACATCGGCACGCTCTTCAAGGACCTGGGCCAGGCCGGCCTCTTCCCCGTGTACGTGGCCGTACTGTGCCTGGTCTCCTCCGCCGTCTACCTCCGACTTCCCGAAACCGCCCACCGGCCGCTGGAGAGGTGAGCCCCTGTCAGGCCCGGTAAAGACGGCGGGCGCCGCTCCCCCTTGGGACGAGGGGGAGCGGCGCCCGGTGATGCGGTTCCGTCAGACGAGCCAGCCCACGAAGTGGATGACGCCGGCCAGCACGTTGGTGAGGAAGTCCATCGGGTCGTTCTCCTTGTACATGGTGCGTTTCTGGGACACGCCCCCGCTCCGGAAAGGGACTTCGGCCGAGGGCGGCGCGGTAACGGTCTGCAGCCCGTCGCTTGCGCCCCGTAAGCTTCACCTGCCTCAGGCAACTAAAGAAAGCCCTTTAGTGGGCGATCACGCGTTCTGGGGAACAACCGCTCCCGTGTTCGTCTGTTCGTAGCCGGGAGTGCCGGGCGCGGGGCTGGGCGCCGGGTGCCGGGGGTCGGTAGCCGCAGGCTCCACCCCGCCACCGCCCGTACCGCCCGGCACGTCCGTAGTGTCTTCGGCGCGGCGAATTCCGGGATTGCCGGGCGCGTCGGCCGTTTTTATGCTGCCGCCATCGGAATTGACCGGGGGAGGCAGCCGTGTTCGTGGTCAGCCGGTATTTCCTGTGGGTGACGGGAAGCCTGACGGCTTCCGTGACCCTTGCGCTGAATCCGGACCGCCGGTATCTCATCACCGGCGGGCTCACCGGAAAGTACGGGGACGCCTACGGGCAGGTCTTCATCTCCACGGTGTGCGTCCGGAGCGGCAGTGACCAGGTGCTCTGCGGGGTCCGGGACGATCCGGCCGACACCCCGGCGGACAACATCCGCCGGCTCAACATCAATGAATTCCTCAACAACGCGACGCGGGTGACCGTAAAACTCCGCAGTGACGGCGGCGGCCACCGCGCCGAGGGAATCGTTTACGACATCACCTGAAGCCCGAGGGGCCGACGGGAAAGGGTGCACGATGAAAACGGTCAGCTATGTCGTGTACGACGGGGACACCGGCGCTGTCGTCCACATTCACGCCGAGCCGGTGGACATGGACAGCTCCCCGGAGGAAATCCTCCGGCACGCCGACCCGCGGCGGCAGCGGGAGAACCTGAAGGTGCTCAAGGTGCCCGCCGACGCGCCGTCCGCCGCCCCGATGCGGGTCGTGGACGAGCGCATCGTCTTCGAGACCGGCGGCCGCGCGGCGCAGGCCGAGGCGGCGACGACCGGCGGCGCGGGCCTGACCGACGGTTCACCTGTAGAGGGGGCGGAGCGCACCTACGAACCCCGGTGAGCCACACGGCCGCCGTCCGACACCGTGGTGGGACATCCGACACAGTGGTGGGACATTCGACGCCACGCCCCATGGGGCCCTAGGGTCGTGCCCTACAACGTGTAGGAGGAGGGTGGGCCGTCCCGCTCACGGTGACCGGTGGGGACAGCGGGTGGCACACCGCGGTCATCGCTGAGGAGGCCACGTGGGACAGCGCTCGCCGGACGTGCCGGGGGCAGGACGCGATCCATTCTTCGACAACGCGAAACTGCTGGCCATGGTGCTGGTCGTGGCGGGACACGCCTGGCAGCCGCTCAAGGACAGCCACGCCGTGTGGTCCGCGTACCTGTTCCTTTACATGTTCCACATGCCGCTGTTCATCGTGATCTCCGGCTACTTCTCGCGGAGTTTCGTCCTCAAGCCCGAGCAGGGCAAGCGGCTCATCACCGGCGTCGCGGTGCCGTATCTCCTCTTCGAAACCGCCTACACGCTGTACGGCAACGTCGTCGACGGCCGCCACAACGACCTCAGCCTGCTCTCCCCGTGGTACCTCACCTGGTTCCTCGCGGCGCTCTTCGTGTGGCGGCTCACGGCGCCCCTGTGGCGGGCGATGCGCTGGTGGGTCGCGGTCGGGCTCGCCTTCGCCGTCTCGCTGGTCGGCGCGGCCACCTCGGTGAGCGGCGTCCTCAACCTCGACCGCGTGCTCCAGTTCCTGCCCTTCTTCGTGATCGGCCTGGTGCTGCGCCCCGAGCACTGGCAGCTGCTGCGCGCGCGGTGGGTGCGGATCGCATCCGTACCGGTGCTGGTGGCGGGCGCGGCCTTCGCGTACTGGGCCAAGGGCCGGATGACGGCGCAGTGGGCCATGCACAACCACAGCTGGGGCGAGCTGCACGTCTCCTGGCCGGTCGGTGTGGCGATGGTGCTGGGCACGACGCTCTGCTCGCTCGTGCTCTCGGTGGCGTTCCTGGCGCTGGTTCCGCGCCGCCGCACGTGGTTCACCGCGCTCGGCGCCGGCACCCTCTGCGCCTACCTGCTGCACGGCTTCTTCGTGCGCACCGCCGCCTGGAAGGGCTGGTTCGACGCGGCGTTCTGGCACACCCCGGCCGGTGAACTGGCCGTCACCGTCTTCGGCGTCGCCCTCGCGCTGGCCCTCACCTCGCCCCCGGTGCGCCGCTTCTTCCGCCCGGTGATGGAGCCCCGGATGGACTGGGCCTTCCGTATGCCGCTGGTGCGCCGCCCGGCGCCCGCCCGGCCGGCCGAGGAGACCCCGGCACCGGCCGCGACCGCGGGATCGGGAAGCCGCACGACCGGCGGCTGAGGACGGCCCGCGTCTCGTCGTCGCGGCGGCGCGGGCGGCTCGCGGAAAAGTGGTGGCGGACCGCGTGACGGTCGCGGCTCCGGCGGGTCCAAGCGGGCAAGAGCGGGTGACCGCCACCGACGCACACCCGCCCGACCGAGGAGCCTTTCATGACGACGCAGCAGACGCCCCAGCAGCCGACGCAGCGGCCGAACGCCGCCAAGGGCACCGCTTCCCCGAAGGGCGCCCCCGCGGGCAACACCACCCTGAGCGGTGGCGCGGCCGGCGCCGACCAGCCCGCGGCGACGCGCGGCAGGACCGCCATCGCGGACGTCGTGGTCGTCAAGATCGCGGGCATGGCGGCGCGGGAGATCCCCGGCGTGTACGACATGGGCGGCGGCCTGTCCCGCACCTTCGGCGCCGTCCGCGACCGGGTGCCCGGCGGCCGTCCGAACGTCGGCCGCGGCGTGAGGGTCGAGGTCGGCGAGCGGCAGACGGCCATCGACCTGGACTTGGTCGTGGAGTACGGCGTACCGATCACGGACGTGGCACGGGACGTACGGGAGAACGTCGTCGCCGCGGTGGAACGCATCACGGGCCTGGAGGTCGTCGAGGTCAACATCGATGTGAACGACGTCCACCTGATCGAGGACGACACGGATTCCGCGCCGGCCGACTCGCGCGTGGCGTGAGCACCGCTCCTGCGGGCCGCACCTAGCCAACCCCTTTACGTATCCGCAGTGTTGCCGCTCCATGGCCGGTGTTGCGGCTTCGTGGCCAGACGGCGCACGGGCTTCCGTAAGCCCCGCGGCGCGTCCTACGGTCCGTGGCACCGGTCCAGGAAAGAGCGGGGCACGGGCCCTGGACGGCGGGGCGGGCGGTACCACGACTCCGACCGGCTCTACCCGCTCGCACAGCAGGCGGAGCTGGCGGCCGCCCTGCCCGGCGCCGACCGCGTCCGCACCATCGAGTCGCCGTACGGGCACGACGGCTTCCTCATCGAGACGGAGCAGGTCGGGGCGCTGGTGGGGGAGTTGCTGAGCCGGGCGTGACGCCGGCGGGGCCCGTGGAGGGGGCGGGCCTCAGCCGGTCGAGCCGACGCTGCGCCCGGCCACCGGCACGTCCAGCGGCCGGGCGAGGCCCACCACGCCCTCGTCGAGGCGCTGGAGGTGGCGCAGCACGCGGTAGGTGACGGTGCCGGAGCGCGGGGCGCCGGTGTCGTCCACGTCCAGTATCGAGGCGATGCTCGCGCCGGCGGTGACCTCGCCGCGGGCGCTCTCGTCCACCACCCGCGCCACTATGACGTCGATGTTCCGGGCGATGCGCAGGCCCGCCCGCTCCAGCCGCGGGTCGGCCGCGACGGTCTTGCTGTACGGCACCAGCTCGGCGGTCGCCGCCAGCGAACGGGCGTGGTACGCGCAGGTCTCCAGCAGCGCCACCAGATAACGCGCGGTCTGCCGGCGGACCCGCAGCGGTGTGATCGGGTGCGTCAGCGGCTGGGTGGAGGCGCGCAGATCGTCCAGCGCGGTGTCCAGGTCCCGCGCCTTGTCCAGCAGGTCGACCGCGGGGCCGCCACTGAGCTGCTCCACCGCCGCCGACACCACGTCCCGCAGCCGTTCCAGCACCGTGCCCAGCAGCTCGTCCGTGCGGCTGTCGGTGTGCACCGGCAGCACCAGCACGGCCGCGATGATGCCGCAGGCCGCGCCGAGCGCCGTCTCCTCGATGCGCAGGATCAGCACGTCCAGGCTGTAGGTGTTCAGCAGTGTGTAGAGCAGGCCGAGCATCGCGGTGACGCAGAAGGACATCAGCGCGTACGACAGCGGGGCCGTGAAGAACATCCCGAAGATGAAGAGCAGGACCAGGCCGAACGCGAGCCAGGTGTTGTTGCCGACCAGGCCGGCGAGCGCCACACCGGCGACCACGCCGAGGACCGTGCCCACCAGCCGGCGGTACCCCTTGACCATGATCTCGCCCGTCGAGGCGGTGTTGAGGAAGACCACCCAGCAGGTCAGCACCGCCCAGTACCAGCGCTGGCTGGAGAGGAACTCGCCGCCGATGATGGCCAGCGTCGAACCCACCGCCACCTGGAAGGCGGCCCGGGTGGTGGGCCGCCGCAGCCCGGTGCGCTCGTCTTCGGCCTTTTCCTCCGCCTCCTCGTCCAGGCCGGCCATCGCCACGTCCTCGGCGTCGAACTCCTCGCGGGAGCGGGCCGTCGCGGGGCTGTCGTCGGACGCGTCCTGCGGCCCGTCCAGCGCCAGCCGCAGACCCAGCACGGCGCGCGCGGCCTCACCGATGCCACGGAAGACGTCCTGGACGGCGGGCGAGGCGGGCGGCAGCTTGTCCTCGTCGCGGTAGCCGAGCAGCCGGTTCCGTACGTGGGCGACGGCCATGCCGCGCCCGTCCCCGGCGGGGCGCGCGATCAGCAGGTGCAGCGCGTTCAGGTCCCGCCGGAGCGTGATGGTCGTGGCGTCCTCGGTCGGCATGCGGTGCGCGGCGACCTGCACCGGCGCGTGCGGCAGGTGCAGGGTGATGGTGTCGGCACGCTCGGCGCTGCGCGCGTTGAGCAGGGTGACGCCGAGCCGCTCGGCGGCGATCTCGGCGTCGGCGACGCGGCGCTGCAGCCGGGCGGCGGTGGCCGCGTCCCGGGTGCCCTCGTCCAGCCGGCCCTGGATCATCAGGGCAGCTTCGTGCAGCCGGGCGGTGCGCTGCCGCAGGGTGTCCAGGACCTTGTCCAGCTCTTCCGGGGTGGCGTCGAGCAGTTCGAGCTGGGCCGCCACCAGTTGGGCGAGCCGGGCCCGGAACGCCTCGCGGAGCCGCCCCAGCGTGCGCTGGGGTGTCTCCGGCACCACGGCGAAACGTACGACCGCGCTGCACGCGAACGCGACGGTCAGCGTCAGGTACAGCTCCGGCAGGGTGTCGGTGGTGGCGCGGACGAACAGCGAGACGAAGTAGACCTGGAAGCCGATCAGGCCGAGGGCCGTGCCGCGGTCGCCGAACCTGCGGCCGTACACCGCGGCGAAGATCAGCAGAACGAAGAAGATGTCACCGGCGATGATCTGCGAGTGCAGCAGCGCGCCCAGCGACATCGAGGCGAGGGCGACGGGCAGTGCGCAGGCGAGCGTGACGGCCTGCCCGCGCACCTCCTTCTCCTTGATGGCGAAGGTGCCGACCATCGCCGCCATCGCGCCCGCCACCATGTGCGTGACGTCCGTGCCGAGCAGGGCGAGGACCGCGAGGGTCAGCGTGATCGCGCCGACCGTCCGCAACCCCGCCATCAGCCGCAGCAGTCCGGGGTCGGACGCCGCGAAGCGGTCCCAGGTGCCGGTGCGGGCCCGCCGTATCGCTGCCATCACGCTGCCGTACTCTCCCGTTGCTCGCCATGATCCATGGAGGCTCCAGCATCCCATGACGCGGCTGCCGGCACCCACGACGGTCCGCCGGAGATCCCGCGGAACCGGTGGTCAGACCGTGCGTACCTCCTCGATGCGCACCGGCCGCCGCTCGTGGAGGGAGAGTGTGCACGCCTCGGCGATCCACCCCGCCTCCAGCGCGTCGGCGACGGTGCACGGGGAGGGGCGGGTGCCCGCGACGACTTCGGTGAAGGCGGTGAGCTCGGCACGGTAGGCGGCGGCGAAGCGGTCCATGAAGAAGTGGTGCGGGGTGCCGCCGGGAAAGGTGACGCCCGGTTCCACCGAACGCAGCGGCAGCCGGTCCTCCAGTCCGGCGGCGACGCTGTCCTTCATGCCGTGCAGCTCCAGCCGGGCGTCGTAGCCGCGGGGGTTGTGCCGGGTGTTGGACACGACCGCCAGGGTGCCGTCGTCGAGGGTGAGGATCGCGGAGGCGGTGTCGACGTCGCCCGCCGCCGCGATGTACGCGGCGCCGCGGTTGCTGCCGGTCGCGTACACCTCGGTGACCTCGCGCCCGGTGACCCAGCGGACCGTGTCGAAGTCGTGCACGGCGCAGTCGCGGAAGATGCCGCCGGAGACCGCCACGTACGCGGCGGGCGGCGGCTCCGGGTCCAGGGTCGTGGACCGTACGGTGTGCAGCGGTCCCAGCTCGCCGCTGACGACGGCGCGCCGCGCGGCCGCGAAGCCGGGGTCGAAGCGCCGGTTGTAGCCGATCTGCACCGCCACCCCGCTCGCCTCCACCGCCTTCAGGACGGTCAGGCTCTCCTCCGGGGTGCGGGCCACCGGCTTCTCGCAGAAGACGGGCAGTCCGGCCTCGACCGCCGCGTGGAGGAGCGCGGGATGCGCGTCGGTCGCCGCCGCGATCACCACGCCGTCCACCCCGGAGGCGAGTACCGACTCCGGCGAGTCGGCCGGTTCGGCGCCCAGCCGGTCGGCCGCGGCGGAGACGGCGGCCGCGACCGGGTCGGTGACCACGAGGGAGTCCACCGCGTCCAGCGCGGCGAGGGTCTGTGCGTGGAAGGTCCCGATCCTGCCGAGACCCATGATGCCGAGGCGCATGCGCGCGCTCCTTCCGTGCGTACGCGAGGTCAGTCCGAGCCGCCGATGACGTGCTGGCTCCAGTCGACGACCGAGCCGGTGACGACCCCGCTGCGGTCGGACAGGAGGAGGACGACGAAGTCGGCTATCTCGTCGACCTGGCCCAGCTTGCCCATCGGCTGCGTACGGGCCGCCTGTTCCAGCCAGTCGTCGCCCGCGCCGTGGAAGGCGCGCTGGACGGTGTCCTCGCCCTCGGTCTCCGTCCAGCCGATGTTGAGACCGTTGATCCGGATCCGGTCCCAGCGGTGGGCGTGCGCGGCGTTCTTGGTCAGGCCGGCGAGCCCGGCCTTCGCGGCGGAGTACGGCGCGAGGTACGGCGGGCCGCCGTGCGCGCAGTCGGAGCCGATGTTGACGATGGTGCCCGGCGCCTTGCGCGCCACCATGTCGGCGACGGCCGCCTGCATGGCGAAGAACGGCGCCCGCAGATTGACGGCGATGTGCGCGTCGAACAGCTCGGGCGTCGTGTCCAGGAGCGAGCCGCGCGAGGTCAGCCCCGCGGCGTTGACCAGGCAGTCGATGCGTCCGTACGCGGCCACCACGTCCTCGACGCCGCCGCGTGCCTGCGCCGGGTCGGCCAGGTCGGCGCGGCGGAAGGCGGCCTTGGCTCCCGTCGCGGTCAGTTCGGCCACCAGCGCCTCGCCGACCTCCGCGCGGCGGCCGGTGACGACGACGGTGGCGCCTTCCCGGGCGGCCGCGCGGGCGACCCCGGCGCCGACCCCCTGGCTTCCGCCATTGATGAGCACGATCTTGTCGGTCAGCAGTTCCCGCAGTGCCATGTCCGCTTCTCTCCGCTCTCTCAGCCGCGCCGTCGTTCGGCGCCGGCCCGCAGTTCCTTGCGCAGCGCTTCCGGTGTCCACTCCTCGGCGAGCGCCTGCCGCACGGTGTCCGCCTGGGACGGCGGGGCGAGGCCGCCGACCGGCGCGTCCCGGTCCAGGTCGGTGGGGAAGGGGTAGCCCTCGGCGGAGGCGGCGACGACGTTCCGCAGCCACTCCTCGCCGGCGCCCGCGGCCTTGCGGCGGAGCAGGACCGGGTAGAGGGCGTTGACCACCGCCTCGCGGTCGACGGTCTCCATGGCGCGGCCGAAGGCGGAGGAGATCTGCAGCAGGTTGGCCATCCGCCGGATGTCCGCGGAGCGGTTGTGTCCGGCGGCGTGGAACAGCGCGGGGTTGAAGAACACCGCGTCCCCCTTGGCCAGCGGCAGCTGCACGTGGTGTTCCTCGAAGTACGCGAGGAACTCCGGGCGCCGCCAGGCGAGATAGCCCGGTTCGTACGCCTGTGAGTACGGCAGGTAGAGCGTCGGCCCGGACTCCACCGGCATGTCGCAGTGGGCGACGGCGCCCTGCAGGGTCAGGGCGGGGGAGAGGCGGTGGACGTGCGCCGGGTAGGAAGCTGCCTGCTCCTGGGAGAGGAAGCCGAGGTGGTAGTCGCGGTGCACGCTCTGCGCCGAGCCGCCGGGGTTGACCACGTTGATCTGCGAGGTGACCTGGTAGCCCGGCCCGAGCCAGGCCTCGGCCACCAGGGCGACGAGGTCGTTGGCGTAGTAGTCGGCGAACGTCTCCGGCGCGCGGACGGCCGTCTTCTCCAGGGCGTTCCACACGCGGTCGTTGGCGCCGGGCCTGGCGAAGTGGTCGCCGCGCGCGGTGCCGGCCGCCCGCTCCTCCTCGATGAGGGCGCGGAAGGCGTCGGTGGCGCGGACGGTGACGGCGGCGTCGAAGGCGCCGGTGAGGACGACGATGCCGGGTCCGTCCGACAGCGCGCGGATCAGCTCGGCCTGCACGGCGCGGCGGCCGTCCGGGGTGGCGGTGAGCGTGCGCAGCCGGTCGCCGGAGTAGCGGGGCACGTTCTGCTCGACGGTGTCGGCGGCCGGGAAGGCGGCCGGGTAGGTGGCCCGTTCGACCAGGGCGCGGAAGGCGTCGAGCGAGCAGTCTGCTCCGGTCAGCCAGGGGTGGGACGCAGCGGGGTGCGCGTACATGCCGGTTCCTTCCGGTGAGCAGCGGGTTCTGTCATTCTTGTGAGCCCCGTATCCCTCAAGCAACCCTCAGTCATCCCTCAAAAACCCCTCGCCGTTTCGCAAGGATCCGCCATGGCACACCCGTATCCGATCCGTGAGATCGCCCGTCAGGCCGGGCTGAGCGAAGCCACCGTCGACCGTGTGCTGCACAACAGGGGCGGCGTACGGGAGAACACCGCGCGCGAGGTGCGGCAGGCCATCGAGGACCTGGACCGGCAGCGGACCCAGGTACGGATCGGCGGCCGCACGTTCATGATCGATATCGTGATGCAGTCGCCGGCGCGGTTCTCGTCGGCGGTGCGCACCGCCCTGGAGGCCGAACTGCCCGCGCTGCGCCCCGCCGTGGTGCGCTCGCGCTTCCACTTCCGCGAGACCGGGCCCGTGAGCGAACTGGTCGCCACGCTGGACAGGATCGCCAAGCGCGGCAGCCAGGGCGTCGTCCTCAAGGCGCCGGACGTCCCGGAGGTGGCAGCGGCCGTCGGCCGGCTGGCCGCTGCCGGCATCCCCGTCGTCACGCTCGTCACGGACCTGCCCGGCAGCGCGCGCCGCGCGTACGTGGGGATCGACAACCGGGCCGCCGGCACCACGGCCGCCTACCTCGTCGGCCAGTGGCTCGGCGACCGGCCCGGCAACGTCCTCACCACCATCAGCCGCGGCTTCTTCCGGGGCGAGGAGGAGCGCGAGATGGGCTTCCGCAGCGCCATGCGCAGCACCCAGCCGCACCGCACGCTGGTGGAGGTCACCGACAGCGACGGCCTGGACGCCACCCAGCGGGACCTGGTCCTCGCGGCACTCCGGCGCGACCCGGCCATCACGGCGGTCTATTCGATGGGCGGCGGCAACGCCGCGACCGTGGACGCCTTCGACGACCTCGGCCGGGAGTGCGCCGTCTTCATCGCCCACGACCTCGACCAGGACAACACCCGGCTGCTGCGCGAGCGCCGCATCTCCGCCGTCCTCCACCACGACCTGCGGCAGGACGTGCGCCGCGCCTGCCAGACCGTGATGCGCGCGCACGGCGCCCTGCCGCCCGAAGGCGCCTTCCCGCCCGCCACGATCCAGATCGTGACGCCGTTCAACATGCCGCCGGTGGCGGCCGGGCCGCGGGACGGTGCCTGAGGGCGGGTACCGGTACGGCCCGGCCGGGGTGTCAACTCCGGGTCACAGCGCGGCGTCCCGGTGCGTGGGCCGGCCGTCGACGACGGTGAGCACGACGGGCAGCGCGGCGAGGTCGGTGTCGGCGACGGCGAGCGGGTCGTCGGCGAACGCCGTCAGGTCGGCGCGGTACCCGACGGCCAGGCGGCCCGCCTCGCCCTCCTCCCCGGCCACCCGGGCCGGGTTGACGGTGAGGCCCTGCAGGGCCTCCAGGGGGGAGAGCGCCTGGTCGGGGCCGTGCGGGGGCAGGGTCAGGTCCCGGCTGGGGCGACGATGGCGGGCGCCGGCCATGACGGCGAGCGGCGCGTACGGGGCGATCGGCCAGTCGGAGCCGAGGACGACGGTGGCGCCGGAGTCCCACAGGTCGCGGCAGCGCCAGGCGCGCCCCGCCCGCTCCTCGCCGAGCCGGCGCGACCAGTTGTCCGTGTGGTCGGCCCGGGTGAACTCGCAGCAGTGGGTGGGCTGCATCGACGCGGCGACCCCGAGTGCGGCGAAGCGGCTGAGGGTGTCGTCGGGGACGGTCTCGATGTGCTCGACGCGGTGCCGCAGCGAACGGCCGCTCTCCGCCGTGGCCTTCTCGACGGTGTCCAGGACGTGGCGTACGGCGGCGTCGCCGATGGCGTGCGTGGCGGTGGGTACGCCCGCCCGGTGCAGTGCCGTGACGGCGCGGGTGTAGGCGTCCGGGTCCGGCCAGAACGCGTGCGTGGACTCGCCGTGGCAGTCCGGGCGTTCCAGCCAGGCGGTGCCGTTGTCGATGGTGCCGTCCATGAAGAGCTTGACGCCGGCGACCTGCCAGAGCCGGCCGCCGGTGCCCTGCGTCCGGATCAGCGCGTCCAGCGCGTCGGCGTCGGCGCCGGGCCGGCACCAGGGCGCCACGCGCACCCGCAGACCGAGCGCGTCCTGCTCCTCCAGCGCCGCGTACGTGGCGAGGCTGTCCCCGCCCGCGTCCATCGCGTGCCCGCCGGTCAGCCCCGCCGCCGCCATGCCGCGCAGCACGGTGCCGACCCGCTCGCGGAGTTCGGCGTCGGTGGGTACGGGCGCCACGGCCTCCACCACCTCGCAGGCGGCGTCCTCCAGCAGCAGTCCGGTGGGGCGTCCCGCGTCGTCGCAGACGATCCGGGCGGCCTGGTCGAAGCGGCGGGGTCCGTCGATCCCGGCCAGCTCCAGGGCGCGGGGCGAGGCCAGCATGGAGTGCGCGTCGAAGAGGTCCAGGGCGGCGGGGACGCCGTCGAGCACGGGGCCGAGGGCCGCGGCGGTGACCGGTCCGGCGCCGAACACATTGGGGTCCAGCCCCCAGCCGCGCAGCCACTCACCGGGCCGCAGGGTGCGGCGCTCCCCGGCGAGCGCCTCGCGGACGGCGGCGAGGTCCGCGCAGCCGGACAGGTCGACGCCGAGGGTGCGGTGGGCGCCGGTCACCGGGTGCATGTGGCCGTCGACGAGGCCGGGGGTGACGACGGCGCCCTTCAGGTCGAGGACGGTCGTGCCCGGACCCGCGAGCGCGCGGATCTCCCGGTCGTCGCCGAGGCGGGTGATCCGGCCGCCGGCCGCGGCGAGGGCGGTGTGCGGCAGGAACGTGCCGGTGACCGGGTCGAGCAGCCGGGCGGAGAGCACGGCGAGATCGGGCTGCAAGGAACGACTCCTTCGTCGCTGGTCCTGGTAGGGCTGGGGGATCCCCTCGGCACTGCCTACTGGCCGGAGGCGGTGGGCCGGCCGGTGCCGGGCCCCGCGAGGGCGCCGGGGGTGAGGCCGAGGGCCTGCTCCGCGGTGGTGACGGCCAGGTTGAGCACCGCGGCGGGCCGGCCGTTGTCGCCGGTGTTGGCGTGCGCGCCCAGTCCGTCGATGACGACGAGGATGTGCGCCGCCGCGATCAGCGGGTCGTCGGTGCGGAAGATCCCGGCGGCCGTCCCCTCGCGGATCACGCCGGCCAGCCGGTCCCGCCACATGCCCTCCTGGCGGCCGACCCGCTCGCGCAGGACGGGCCGGTAGCGGCTCAGGTGCCGGGCGTTGAGCCAGAGCCGGCTCAGGTCGTCGTACGCGTCGCCGATCGTGCGGGCGAAGAACCGCGTCAGGTGGTCCAGCGGTGTGCCGTCCGTCGGCTCGGCGGGCAGCAGCGTGTCCAGCTCGGCGGTGGCGGCGGTGCCGAACGCCTCGGCGACCAGGTCCTCGACGGCCGGGAAGTAGTGGCCGATGAGGCCGGGCCGGACACCGAGCTCGTCGGCGATCCGGCGCAGCGTGATGCACTCCAGCCCTTCGGCGAGGGCGATCGCCGCGGCCGTCCCGACGATCTCGGCCCGCCGGGCCTCGGGGGATTTCCGGATTCGTTGCGGCCGGGCACTTGACGACATGCCTCGAACGTTATTGGGTGTGCGACCAATAAGCAAGCCGGTGCGGATCCCGGCTCGCTCAAGTCGGCATGTGCGGCCGACCGTTGGCCGAACCCTCGGAGGATTCATGGCAGCGACGCTTCCCGACCCCACCGGAGACGGACGGAAGACCGACGGACGGCAGGCGGACGTCGAGCCGCCGCCGGCACTCGACCGGGCGGGCAAGGTCGAGGCCCGCGGCATCGACTTCATCCCCGAGCGCGAACGGCACGGCAGAGCAAGAGAGTTGTGGGCGGTGTGGGCGGCGCCCAACGTCAGCTATCTGAGTCTGGTGGTCGGTGGCGCGCTGACCGTCATGGGCCTCAGTCTGTGGCAGTCCCTCGCGGTGATCCTGGTGGGCAACCTCTGCTGGCTCCTCGTCGGGCTGCTGGCCGTCAGCGGCCCGGCCTCGGGCACGCCGAGCGAGGTGGTCATGCGCGCCATGTACGGGATCCGGGGCAACCGGGTGGCCATCGCCGTCACCGGCTGGGCCGTGTGCGTCTGCTACGTCGCACTGAATCTCGCGGCGGCTTCGGGCGCCGCCGTCGGCCTCGTCGAGCGGCTCGGCGTCAAGCCGGGGACCGGTGTGGAGGCCGCGGTCGTGGTGGCCGTCGCCGCCGTCACGCTGGCCATCAGCGTGTACGGACACGCCACCATCGTGAAGCTGTACCTGCCGCTGACCGCCCTGCTCACCGTGGTCTTCGCGGTGCTCGCGGGGTACATAGTGGCGCACGCCGACTGGGGGTACCGGCCGGACCGTCCGCTGCACGGCCTGGAGCTGTGGGCCGCTGTCACCGCCGGCCTCACCCTCGTCGCCTCGGGGCCGCTATCGTACAGCAACAGCGCCGACTTCTCGCGCTACCTGCCGCCCGCCACCTCGCCCCGGGCGGTCGCCGGCTGGACCGCGCTCGGCGCCTACGTGCCCAGTGTCCTGCTCACCGGGCTGGGTGCCCTGGCCGGCACCGCGCTGGACATGACCGATCCGCAGGCGGCGCTGGAGGGCATCGTGCCGGCGTGGTTCCGGCCGGTGTTCCTGTTCGCGGTCGTGCTCGGCACGGTCGCCATCAACGCGATGACCGCCTACAGTTCCGGGCTCGCGCTCCAGGCCGTCGGGGTGCGCATCCGGCGGTCCCTGAGCGTGTTCGTCGACGGCCTCCTCAGCGTCGCGCTGACCCTGTACGCCCTGTTCTTCTCGGGTCTGCTGGACACCGTCAGCAACGTCCTCCAGCTCACCGTGGCACTGCTCGGCCCCGGCATGGCGGTCTACGCCACCGACATCGTGCTGCGCCGCAACCGCTACGACGGCCGGGACCTGTGCGACGAGTCGCCGGGCTCGCGGTACTGGTACACCGCCGGGGTCAACCGGGCGGGCGCCGCCGCGCTGGTCCTCGCCACCGCGGCCGCCGCCCTGTGCGTGCACACCCCGCTCTTCACCGGCCCGGTAGCCCGCGCGACGGGCGGCATGGACCTCTCGCTGCCCGTCGGATTCGCCGTCGCCCCGCTCGTCTACGTCCTGCTGACGCGCTCCCGCGCCACACGCTGACAGGTCCCTCGTCAGGGCGCCCGTCTCGCCGCCGGGCCCGTCGGCGCCCTCTTCCCACTCCGAAGGATCATGTTAGGTTAGGCTTACCTTACTGAGATCGGGGTGGGTCATGCCGATACCGGAACCGCTCGCCGGCGCGTCATGCGTCCCGTCGTCCGCGTGCCCCCGCGCCCTGCCGCTCACGGCGGCCCAGCGCGAGGTGTGGGACGCGCGGTACGGCCCCGACGGTCCGGCGTACCAGAGCGCCGAGTACCGGGAGATCCTCGGCCCGCTGGAACCGCGCCTGTTCGCGCAGGCGCTCCAGCGCACGGTCGGCGAGGCGAGCGCGCTGCGCATGCGGCTCTTCGCCACCGCCGACGGCCCCCGCCAGTGCGCGCTCGTCATCGAGGCGCCGGGCAAGGGCTTCCCCCTGCACCGCGCCGATCTGCGCAACCGGCCGGACCCGGACGCCGAGGCGCACGCCTGGATGGCGGCGGACCTGCAACGCCCCTTCCCGCAGGGCGGACCGCTCTTCCGGTACGCGCTGTTCCGGGTCGGGGAGGACCGCTGGCTGTGGTACCGGCGCGTCCATCACCTCGTCATGGACGACTTCGGGCTCTGCCTCCTCGTCCGGCGGACCGCCGAGGTGTACGACGCGCTCGCCGCCGGCCTGCGCCCGCCGGACAGCCCCTTCGGCCGGCTCTCGGCGCTGATCGCGGACGAGGCGGCGTACCGCGCGTCCGACGAGTACACGGCCGACCGGGTCCACTGGTCCGCCACCCTGGGCGACCGCCCCGCGCCGCCCGTGCTCGCGGGCCGCACCGCACCGCCCGCCCGCACCGCCCTCCGCGACGGCGTGGCCGTACCGGGGCATCTCGTCCGGAGAATCGGGCAGTTGACCGCCGGGCTGGATGCCACCCGGGCCGAGGTGCTCACCGCGGCACTGGGGCTGTACGTCGCGCGGACCACCGGTGCGGCCGACGTCGTACTCGGGGTGCCGATGCCGGGCCGCACCGGACCGACGACGCTGAGCGTCCCCGGCGTGCTGCGCAACGTCCTCCCGCTGTGTCTGACGGTGCGTCCGCACGACACCTTCGCGACGCTGATCCGGCAGACCGTCCTCGGTCTGCGGGCCGCCCGGCGTCACCAGCGCTACCCGCTGACGGACCTCCGCCGCGACCTCGGACGCGGCGCCACGGGACCGGCCCTGGTGGGCCCGCTGATCGCGGAACGGGAGCCCGGTGACGGCCTCACCTTCGCGGGCGCGCCCGCCCTCGTGCACCCCCTCACCGACGGGCCCGTCCACGACCTCGCCGTCACCGTCGGCGCCGACGGCGGCGCTTCGGGGCTGCGCATCGACTGCGCCGCCCACCCCGGGCTCTACACGGCGGCGCGCCTGCGTACGCATGTGGCGGGCCTGTTCGATGTGCTGGCGGAGTGCGGCCCGCACACCCCGCTCGGTGTGCCGGACCGCGCCGCCCGCGACGGCCGGCTTCTCAGCGGTGTCCGCGCGCACCGCTGACGGCGGGTGCCGGGCGGGGCCCGCCGGCTGCCCGACCGCCCGGCTTACTGCCCAGCGCGTAGAGCCGTTCGGCCACGTCGCACACCCAGTCCGGTGCCCGGCAGCCGCCGTCGGGGTGCCGCCGCGGGGTGCCCGGCGCGCTGTCCGGCAGCTCCTCGTGCACCACGGTGCGGCCGTGCGCCGCGTACAGCGACGTCGTGCACAGCGTCCGGCCCGCGGCCAGGTGCAGCAGGCAGGCGTCGAGCCGGCCGCAGGCGCGGGCGAGCACCCGCAGGGCGTCGAGGTCGCCGCGGACGGCACGCGGCCCGGAGGGCATCCCGCCCGTGCCGGGCCGGGTGTCGCAGTGTGCGACGACGGCGGGCCGTGTGCGCAGCAGGGTGGTCTGCACGGCCGCCGCGTCGCCGAGGTCGAGATCGTCCCGGCCCAGCGGCAGGAACCGCTGGCCGTTCGCGCGCAGCAGCGCACACAGCCTGCGTCCGACCTCGCCGTCGGCCCCGGTCACCAGCCAGCAGCTCATCGCACGCCTCCCGAGGGGCCGCACTCGGCGAGCAGACGTCCGGTCAGCTCGGCGGCGGTCAGCTCGGCCCCGTCGCCGAGGTCGTGCACCTGGCCGGCCGCGCCGCCGCCGAGCGTCAGCCGCAGCGCCCGGTAGTGGTCGTAGACGTAGACGAACCTTGTCACCCCGGCGTGCACGGCCGACTGGAGGAGGGTGCGGGTGCCCGGCAGGTCGACGGCGGCGGCGCGGGCCGCGTCGGGTTCCTCGGCGAGGTGGACGACCAGCTCGTGGTGGCGCATCAACTCCTGGATCAGCGGCCGGTCGTGGAGGTCGCCGGGTACGTGGTCGATGCAGCTGCGGCCGGCGAAGGGGGGTGGCCCGGCGGGGCCGGATCCGGCGGACGGGTCGAGCACGGTGACGGCGCGCGGGGTGCTGACGGGGGTGGTGGACAGTAGTGCCCTGAGAAAGGGCGAGCCGGTGAATCCGGCGCGGCCGGTGACGAGCAGACGCATGGGCGGCCTCCCGGGGCGGGGCAAATCCGTGTGACCAATAAAGTTAGCTTAGGCTAACCTAAGTAAACATGGTCGCGGCGGGGTGGTCACAGGGGCCGCCCGCCGCTCAGGAAAGCGGGAAAGATGTACGTCCTCGTCGGTCCCGACGCTCAGGACTCGCGGCCGTTCCGCACGGCCGGACCCTGCGTCGAACGCCTCGCCGCCCGGCTCGCCACCGCCACCGAAGCCGAACGCGGAGCCCTGCTCGCCGAATTCTGGGCGGACGCCGAGCGGCGCGGCACGCCCGTGGTCGAAGAGGCCGCCGGGGAGGCCGACGACCGCGCGGTGACGTTCCTCTGGCGCGGCCACCGGGCCACCGGTCAGGTGCTCCTGCTCGCCGACGGCATCACCGACCACGACGACCTCACCTCCTCGCTGCTGGACCGGCTGCCCGGTACCGACGTCTGGCATCTGACGTACCTGCTGCGCGCCGGCAGCCGCGGGTCGTACAAACTGGCCGCCGACATCTCACCCGGCGGTCCGCCCGTCGACCCTCGCCGCCTCCGGCAGCGGTTGCGGGCCCTGTGTGTGTTCGCCGACGCCGACCCGCTCAACAGGCGTCCGGCCGAGGCGGGCTGGGGAGCGGAAGACGGTTCCGGCTACGTCCTGCCCGGCGGGGCCGGGTAGCGCGGCGCCCCTTCCGGCGGGGCGACTGTCCGACAAGCTGAAGTGACGTGTCGTCAGCATCGGTGCCCGGCTGATCCGGGGTTGCCCCCTTATCGTGCGCTCATGACTCAAGCGCCCGATTGCGACCTCCGTGACCGGATCGCCATCATCGGCATCGGCTGCCGACTGCCCGGACACGCCAACGACCACCGGGCGTTCTGGCGGAACCTCGCGGCGGGCCGGGACTGCATCGTCCCGACCCCGGCCGACCGGTACGACATCACCACGCTGCGCAGCCGGGACCGGGCCAAGCCCGGCCGGCTGGTCGGCGGCCGCGGCGGATACATCGACGGCTTCGACGAGTTCGACCCGGAGTTCTTCGGCATCAGCCCCCGCGAGGCCGCGCACCTGGACCCGCAGCAGCGCAAGCTCCTGGAGGTCACCTGGGAGGCACTGGAGGACGGCGGACAGCCGCCGGCGGGCCTCGCGGGCCGCGACGTCGGCGTGTTCATCGGCGCGTTCACGGCGGACTACAACGTGCTGCACTTCTCCGACCTGGACTTCGTGGGCACGCACACCGCCACCGGCACCATGATGACGATGGTGTCGAACCGTATCTCGCACGCCTTCGACTTCCGCGGCCCCAGCGTCACCCTCGACACCGCCTGCAGCTCCTCCCTGGTGGCCCTCCACCTCGCCCGGCAGAGCCTGTTGCGCGGCGAGACCGACCTCGCGCTGGCCGGCGGCACACTGCTGCACTGCGCCCCGCAGTACACCGTCGCCGAGACCAAGGGCGGCTTCCTCTCCGTCGACGGCCGCTCGCGCGCCTTCGACGCGTCGGCGGACGGCTACGTCCGTGCCGAGGGCGTCGGCGTGGTGGCACTGAAGCGGCTGGCCGACGCGGTGCGCGACGGCGACCCCGTACACGCGGTGGTGCTCGGCAGCGGCGTGAACCAGGACGGCCGGACCAACGGCATCACCGTGCCGCGCGAGGACGCGCAGGTCACCCTGGCGCGGCGGGTGTGCGCCGAGGCCGGCGTCGAACCCGGCAGCCTCCAGTACGTCGAGGCGCACGGCACGTCCACCCCCGTCGGCGACCCCGTCGAGGCCCGCGCGCTCGCCCGCGTCCTGGCCACCGGACGCCCGCCCGGCGCACCGTGCTACGTCGGCTCCGTCAAGACCAACATCGGGCACAGCGAGTCCGCGGCCGGCGTCGCCGGACTGATCAAGACGGTACTGGCCCTGAAACACCGCCAGATCCCGCCGCACCTCAACCTGGAGCGCCTCAATCCCGCCATCGACGCGGCCGCGCTGCCCTTCGGCATCCCGGACCGGCTGGTCGACTGGCCCGCGCACGACGGTCCCGCCCGGGCCGGCGTCAACTCCTTCGGCTTCGGCGGCACCAACGCCCACGTCCTCCTGGAGGAACCACCGCACCAGGAGGCCCCGGCTCCCCGGACGCCGCGGAACCACCCCACCCTCCTGCCGCTGAGCGCACGCCACCCCGACGGGCTGCGCGACCTCGCGGCCGGCCTCCGCGCCGAACTCTCCGGCACGCCCGGCACACCGCCCCCGCTCGCCGACATCGGCCACACCCTCGCTCACCGCCGCGAACACCACGAGCACCGGCTCGCGGTGGTGTACTCCCCGGACGCCCCCGGCACGCTGGACGAGGCGCTCGCCGCGTACGAGCGGGGGGAGCCGCACCCGCGGGTGCTGACCGGCCGCCGACGGGAGCGCCAACAGCGCCTTACCGCCTGGGTGTTCACCGGCATGGGTCCGCAGTGGTGGGGCATGGGTCGCCGCCTCCTCGCCACCGAACCGGTGTACCGGGCCGCCGTCGAGGCCTGCGACCGGGAAATCCGGGAGCAGGCCGGCTGGTCCCTGCTCGACGAACTGGCCGCGGACGAGACCGCGTCGAGAATGGGCGGGACCTGGCTCGCCCAGCCCGCCAACTTCGCGCTCCAGACCGGCCTCGCCGCACTCTGGCGCAGCTACGGCGTGCGCCCCGACGCCGTGGTCGGACACAGCACCGGCGAGGTCGCCGCCTGCTACGAAGCCGGCGTGTACAGCCTCCCCGAGGCCGTCGGGATCATCCTGCACCGCAGCCGTCTCCAGCAGCGGCTGACCGGCACCGGCACCATGCTCGCCGTGGGACTGACCGAGGCGGAGGCGGCACGCAGGATCCGCCCGCTGCGCGACCTGGTGTCGGTGGCGGCGGTCAACAGCCCCTCGGGCGTCACGCTCTCCGGCGATACGGACGCGCTTCGCGACCTGGCGGCAGGCCTCGAACAGGAGCAGGTCTTCGCCCGTTTCCTGTCGGTCGACGTCCCGTACCACAGCGTGCGGATGGACCCGATCAGGGACGAACTGCTGGACGGCCTGGCGGACCTCAAGCCGCGTACGGCCGAACTGCCGCTGTACCTGACCGCCCGGACCGGCGTCGCGTCCGGTGAGGAACTGGACGCCGCCTACTGGTGGGATAACGTCCGCGCGCCCGTCCGCTTCCTGGCCGCCGTCGACCGGCTGGCCGACGACGGCCACCGCGTCTTCCTGGAGGTCGGGCCGCACCCGGTGCTCGGCCACTCGATCTCCGAATGTCTCGCGTCCAAGGGCATCGAAGGCCGCACACTCGCCTCGCTGCACCGCCGGGAGGACGAGCCGGAACGGTTCCTGCGGACCCTCGCCGAGCTGCACACCCTCGGCACCGAGCCGGACTGGCACATTCTCCAGCCGGCCGGCCGCCCGGTCCCGCTGCCGCGCTACCCCTGGCGCCGGGACCGGTACTGGGCCGAGCCCGAAGGCATCGCGCGGCTCCGCCTCGGCCACCGCGACCACCCGCTGCTGGGCCGCCGCACCGCACATACCCGGTCCACCTGGGAGACCCGGCTCGACACCGAGCAGCTGCCCTACCTGGCCGACCACCGGATCCAGGGCAACACCGTCTTCCCCGCCGCCGGCTACCTGGAGATGGCGGCGCAGGCGGTACGGACGATGACCGGCGGCGCCCCGTCCGCACTGGCCGACATCCGGTTCGCCAAGGCCCTCTTCCTCGACGACGCACGCCCGGCCGCCGTCCAGTTCTCCTTCGACCCCGACAGCGCGGCCTTCACCGCCGCCACGGCACAGAGGGAGACCGGCCGCACCGTCCACGCCACCGGCGTGGTCCGCACCGGCCAGCGACGCGCTCCCGGCCCCGCACTCGACACCAAAGCGGTCCGCGCCCGCACCCGCCACCACCTCTCCGGTGCCGAGTGCTACGCCGCGCTCGCCGGTCAGGGATACCAGTACGGCCCCGCCTTCCAGCGCATCGAAGACGTCTGGACCGGCCCCGACGAGGCGCTCGCCCGCATCCGGCCGCCGGACGGGCCCACCCACGGGCCGGCCCCGGACCACTGCCACCCCGCCCTGCTCGACGCCGCGTTCCAGACCCTCCTGACCACCGTCCTGACAACGGACGACCGGACGCCGGGCGGGATCCGGCTGCCGCTCTCGATCGCTGAAGTACGCCTCGACCCCGTCGGCGACGGACCGCTCTGGGTACACGCCACCCTCACCCAGCGGGACGACGCACAGATCACCGGCGACCTCGCGCTGTACGCCGACGACGGCACACCGCTCGGCTGCGTCACCGGCCTCCGCGCGGTGGACGTCGACCGCGCCGCGGCCGCCGCGGGACCCGCCACCCTCGACAACTGGCTCACCGAGATCGTCTGGACCGACACCCCAGCACCGGCGGACACCACCGCACCGCCCGAAGCGCTGCTCCTCCTCGCCGACTCCGGCACCGTCGCCGAGGAACTGGCCGCACTGGCCCGGGAGAACGGGGCCCGCTGCCACCTCGTACGGCCGGGCACCCGGTACGCGCACGGCCCGGACGAATCCACCGTACGGTCGGACGCCGACGACGACCTGCCGCGCCTCTTCGCCGACCTCGACGCCCGCTTCGACGCCGTCGTCCACCTGTGGAACCTGGACCAGCCACCGCTCGCCGACAGCACCGGGGACGACCTGGCACGATGCCGCGACCTCGGCGCCCGCTCGCTGGTCCGCCTCGCCCAGCTGCTGCCCGCCGCACAGCCCGGCGCCCGGCTGCACCTCGTCACCCGCGGCACGCAGGCAGCGGCCGACGGCGACCCGGTCGAACCGCTGGGCGCCGCGGCCTGGGGCGTCGGCCGGGTCCTGTGGCAGCAGGAACTCACCGACCGGCGCGGCAAACTGATCGACCTCCCGGCCCACGCCACCACGGGGGACGCCGCGGCGCTCTGGCGCGAACTCACCACCGCGGGGGACGAGGAGATCGCGCTGCGCGGCGACCGCCGCTTCACCGCTCGGCTCCGGCCGGCCACCGGCCTCACCCGCCCGCTGCCCCTGCGGCTGCGCCCCGACGGCTGCTACCTGGTGACCGGCGCGTTCGGCGCCCTCGGCCAGGTGCTCTGCCGCACCCTCGTGGAACGCGGCGCGCGGCGGCTGATCCTCGTGGGCCGTACGCCACTGCCCGACCGCACCCGGTGGCACACCATCGACCCCGGCAGCACCAAAGGTCAGCGCGTCGCCTTCGTACGCGAACTGGAGGCACTCGGCGCCCAGCCGCTCCCGGTCGCGCTCGACATCACCGACGAGACCGCGCTCGCGGACTGGCTCGCCGACCACCGCGGCCGGCAGCTGCCGCCCGTCCGCGGCGTCTTTCACCTGGCCGGCGAGGTCAGGGACGCGATCGTACCGCAGATGGACCGGGAGGCGTTCGACGCCGCGTACGCCCCCAAGGTGGCCGGCGCCCGCCACCTCCACCACTGCCTCCGCGACGAACCCCTCGACCACTTCGTCCTCTTCGGCTCCGTCGCCGCGCTGCTGACCACCGCGGGCCAGACCAACTACGCCGCCGGCAACGCCTTCCTGGACGCACTGGCCCACCACCGTCGCGCCCAGGGGCTGCCCGCGCTCAGCCTGGCCTGGGGCCCCTGGGACGCCGGGATGATCGAGGAGCGCGGCCTCGCCGAGCATTACCGCACCGCACGCGGCATGAGCCCGCTCGCCCCCGCCGCCGGCATGGCCGTACTGGAACGCACCATCGGCCAGGAGCGGGCACACCTGGCCGTCACCACGGTCACCGACTGGCGGACCGCGGCCGCCTGGTACCCCGCACCGCCCCCGCTGATCGCGGACCTGGTGGCGGGCGCCGCCGACGCGCCGACCGGCACGGCGCGCGGCACCTTCCTGGACGCCTTCCGCGCAGCACCGGACGAAGAGGCACGCCGGCACTTGGTCGCCGAGCGCTTCGGCGAGCTGATCGCGACCGTACTGGGCGTGCCGCAGGACCGGATCGACCCGGCCGCCGGACTGCTCGCGCTGGGCCTGGACTCCCTGCTGGCGATGGAGCTGCGGGCCAGGACGGACACCGAACTGGGCGTCTCCCTCCCGGTGGTGGCCCTGCTCAGCGGCGAGCCGGTCACGCAGCTGGCGGCCCGGCTGTACGAGGGTCTGGCGGCGGCCGATGCGGTCGATCCCCTTCCCGCGGCCGAGTCCGTTCCCGCGGCCGAGTCTGCGCCGACCGAGGACGAGCGGACCGAGGAGGAGCGGACCGAGGAGGAGCGGACCGAGGAGGAGCGGACCGAGGAGGAGCGGACCGAGGAGGAGCGGACCATGGAGGAGTACCCCCTCACCCACAATCAGAAGGCGCTGTGGTTCCTGAAGGAACTGGACCCGGACGCGCACGCCTACAACATCGGCGGCGCGCTGACGGTCCACGGCGAGCTGGACCCGGAGCTGGTGTTCACCGCCTTCCGCACCCTCCTGGCACGCCACCCCGCCCTGCGGACCACGTTCGTGCGGAAGGAGGGCCGGCCCGTGCAGCGGATCTCCCCGGAAGTGCGCGCCGACACGGCCCTGTTCGACGTCCGCGGCGAGGACGAGGAAGCCGTCCGGCGGCGGATGGTCGAGGAGTACCGGCGGCCGTACGACCTCACGAGCGACCCGCTGATCCGGCTGCGGCTCTACCACGCCGGACCGGGCCGCTGGATCCTCCTGAAGGCCGTCCACCACATCGTCTCCGACGCCCACTCCATCTTCACCTTCGTCGAGGAGCTCTTCGAGGTCTACGACGCGCTGCGCACCGGCAGACCGGCCGCGCTCGCGCCGCTGCCCGCGCGGTACCCGGACTTCCTGAGCCGGCAGGAGCGGCTGCTCGCCGGGCCCGAAGCGGAGCGGATGCTGGACTACTGGCGCGGCCACCTGCCGGAGCGGATTCCCGACCTGGAACTGCCCACGGACCGGCCGCGTCCGGCGGTGGCCACCCACAACGGCGCGTCGGAGTCCTTCGCGATCGACGCCGGGCTCGGCGCACGGGTGCACGCGCTGTCGCGCCGCCACGACGTCACGCCGTTCATGGTGCTGCTCAGCGCGTACTACCTGCTGCTGCACCGCTACTCGGGCCAGGACGACATCGTCGTCGGCAGCCCGGTCAGCGGGCGTACCCGCGAGGAGTTCGCGCCGGTCTACGGCTACTTCGTCAACCCGCTGCCGCTGCACGTCGGCATGGCCGGCAACCCCTCGGTCACCGACCTGCTGGGCCGCACCCGCGACACGGTGCTGGGCGGGCTGGACAACCAGGAATACCCGTTCGTCCTCCTCGTCGAGAAGCTCGGGCTGCCGCACGACGCCAGCCGCTCGGCGGTGTTCCAGACGATGTTCGCCCTGCTCACCGACCAGCTCGGCGACGAACTGGCGGGCCACCGCATCGAGAACATGCAACTACCGGACCAGGAAGGCCAGTTCGACCTGACCCTGGCCGCTTACGAATACCAGTCGGACGGCCGGTTCGAGTGCACCCTCAAATACAACACCGACCTCTTCGACGCGGCGACGGTGCGCCGGCTGGCCGGGCACTACCTGAACCTGCTGGACGCCCTCACCCGTGCCCCCGCCGAGGCGCCCGCCTGCGAGCTGCCGCTCCTCGGGCCCGAGGAGCGGGACCGCATTCTGACCCGGTGGAGCGGCAGCGGCCGCACGGCCCGCCACGACCTGCCCGTGCACGAGATCATCGTGCGACAGGCCGCCGCGCACCCGGAGGCCGTCGCCGTCGTGGCCCCCACCGCTTCCGGTGCGGCCCGCCGGCTGACCTACGCCGAGCTGGACGACCGGTCCCGCGCCATGGCCCGGCAGCTGTGCGCACGGGGCGTCCGGGACGGCGCCGTGGTGGCACTGCGGATGGCCAAGTCACCGGAGCTCATCGTCACGCTCCTCGCGGTCCTGCGGGCGGGCGGCTGCTACCTGCCCCTGGACCCCGGTCATCCCGCCGAGCGGCTGGACCGACTGGTGACGGACGCGGGCGCCATCCTGACCGTGACCGACCGAGCCACCGTGACTGACCGGGCCACCGTGACTGACCGGGCCACCGTGACCGACCGGGCCACCGTCCCCCGCCCGGCGAGCCCCGGCCCCACGGTCACGACTCCCGAAGAGCCGGCGGCCCCCGGCGAACTGGCGGTCTCCGACGGACTGCCGGTCTCCGACGCACTGGGACTCCCTGGCGAACTGGCGGTCTCCGACGGGCGGCCGGTCGACGCAATGGCGGTCCCCGGCGAACCGGCGGTCTCCGACGGACCGGCGGTCAGGGTGCAGGCCGACGACACTCCCGAGCCCCGGGTCCCCCTGGACGCGCCTGCCTACCTCCTCCACACCTCCGGTTCCACCGGCCGCCCCAAGGCCGTATGCGTGACCCACCGCAACCTCGCCTCGGTGCAAGCCGCCTGGCAAGCGGAGTACCGCCTCGCCGACGAGGCCCGCGTCCACCTGCAGATGGCCGGCCCGTGCTTCGACGTCTTCACCGGTGACGTGGTGCGCGCCCTCTGCTCCGGCGGCACCCTGCTCCTCGCCGACCGCGACCTGATCCTCGACACCGCGCGGCTGTACCGGACCATGGTCACGGAGCGGGTGGACTGCGCCGAGTTCGTCCCGGCGGTGGCCCGTGCCCTGCTGAGCCACTGCGAACGGACCGGACAGCGGCTCGACTTCCTGCGCCTCCTCATCGTCGGTTCCGACACCTGGCGGGTCGGCGAACACCGGCGGCTGCACGCCCTGTGCGGGCCGGCGACCCGCCTGATCAACTCCTACGGCCTCACCGAGGCCACCATCGACAGCACGTACTTCGAAGGGCCCGTGGACGGCCTCGACGCAGGCCTCACCGTCCCCATCGGCCGCCCCCTGCCCAACACCGAGGCGTACATCCTCGACCGCCACGGCGAACCGGTCCCACCCGGCGTGACAGGCGACCTCTGGCTCGGCGGCCCGGGCGTCACGAGCGGCTGCACCGACGGCTCCGAGGAGACCGCGCGGCGCTTCCCGCACCGCGCCCCGGGCGGCGGCACCCCGGATGGCATCCCGGCGCGTCCCCTCTGCCGCACCGGCGACCTCGCCCGCTGGTCCGCCGACGGCACCCTGCACCTGTTGGGCCGTGCGGACCGGCAGGTCAAGGTGCGCGGCCACCGAGTGGCGACCGGTGAGGTCGAGGCCCAGCTCGCGGACTGTGCCGCACTGCGCCAGGTCCATGTGACGACCCGCCCCGCCGACGGCGGCGACCACGCCCTCTGCGCCTACTACGTACCGGCCGAGGGCGCGCGCCCCGACCGGACGGAGCTGCGCCGCCACCTCGCGGGCCGACTCCCCACCTACATGATCCCCTCCCACTTCGTGGAGCTCCCGGCCCTGCCTCTCACGCCGAACGGCAAGCTCGACACCGACGCACTCCCGGCCCCCGCCCACCCACCGGCCGACCGGGCCCCCGAGCCGCCCGCCACCCCGTACGAGTCACGGATGGCGGAGCACTGGCGGACCGTGCTCGGCGGTCAACAAGTCGGCCCGTCGGACGACTTCTTCGAGAGCGGCGGCAGCTCGCTCGCCCTCATTGAGCTGATCCACCACCTCCGCACCGACTACGCCATCGAGATCCCCGTCGGCAGGTTGTTCACGGACACCACACTGCGCGGCATGGCCCGCACGGTGCAGTGTGCGGTCACCGACGACACCGAGGGCATTGACGGCGGCGACGGCGCTGCAGACACCGCCGACACCACGCCGTACGTCCGCTTCGGCCCCGAGGCGGACCCCGGACGCACCCTCTTCTGCTTCCCGCCGGCCGGTGGCCACGGCCTGCTCTACCGCGAACTGGCGGACCACCTGCCCCAGTTCAGCCTCATCGCGCTCGACTATGTCCCCCGTCTCCCCGATGCACTCGGAATCACCCGCTGCGCCGATCTGATCGAATCGCTCCAGCCTGCCGGCCCCTGTCCTCTCCTCGGCTACTCCCTCGGCGGCAACCTCGCCTTCGAAGTGGCCAAGGAGCTCGAACGCCGCGGGCGGGAGGTCCCCCAGCTGGTGCTGCTGGACTCCTACCGCTTCACCCACGCCGAACCGCTCGACCAAGCGGCTCTGTCCCGCTTCGAGAAGGGCCTCCGCGCCCAACTCTCCCGCCGGGACGGCACCGCACCCGGCCCCGGCACCGAGGAAACCGTCGCCCAGGCCCTGGACTTCCTCGGCTTCTGCTGCCGCACCCCCAATCTCGGCACGATCACCGCCCCGATCACGGTGATCTCCGCCGAGGAGAGCGGACTGCCGTACGTACTCGGAAAACGGGCCGGCTGGGAGGAGAGTTCCCGCACCCGGTCGGTACGTGTCGAAGGCTCCGGGACCCACGACACCCTGCTCGCCCCCGCCCACCTCGCCCACAACGCCGCCCTGGCCCACGACGCGCTGACCCGTGACGGGCTGACCCGCGGCGGGTGATGGCATAGTCGCGCCCATGTTGCAGGTATGCCTGAACGGGCCACGGACGCGCGCGGAGCATCCGTCCCTGCCCGTGTCACCGAGCGAGCTGGCCGCGGAAGCCGTCCGGGCGGTGGCCGCGGGGGCGGCGGACATCCATCTGCACCCCAAGGACGCGGAGGGACGCGATGCGCTGGAGCCGCGCCTCGTCGCGGAGGCGGTCACCGCCGTACGCCGTGCCGTGCCGCGCGGCGTACGGATCGGGGTGACGACCGGCGCGTGGGCCGCGCCGGACCCGAGGGAGCGCGCGGCGCTGGTGCGCGCCTGGACGGTGCTGCCCGATCACGCGTCCGTGAACTGGCACGAGGACGGCGCCGAGCAGGTCGCCGAGGCGCTCCTGGACCGCGGAGTGGGGGTGGAAGCGGGCATCTTCTCGGGCACGGACGCGGCTCACCGCTTCTGCGCCTCACCCTTCGTGGGACGCACGCTGCGCGTGCTCGCGGAGGTCACGGACCCCGACGCGGCGACGGCCGAGCGCGTGGCCCTCGCCCTGCTGGCGGAGCTTGCTCCGGTCCGGCCGTCCCCGGTGCTGCTTCATGGCGAGGACGGCGGTGCGTGGCCCGTACTGCGGGCGGCCGTCCGGCTGGGGCTGGACACCAGGGTCGGACTGGAGGACGTCCTGGTCCTGCCCGACGGCACCGAAGCACCGGACAACGCCGCGCTCGTACGGGCAGCCCGGGTGACGGGGGCTGCCGAAAGACCGTAGCGGCTGTGCGTTGCCGGGAGGCCGTGGCGGCTGTGCGTTGCCGAAAGACCGTAACGGCTGTACGCCGCCGGGCGGTTTGGCCCGTGACCGGCGGACCGGATGGCCCGTGACCGGCGGGCCGGATGATCATCCCCGCCCGAGCAGCGCCGCCGAGAGGCCGCAGAGCGCGGTGATGAGGTCCTGGCCGAGCTGGCGCCAGCGGTCTTCCGTCTCGGAGCGGTCGATCCGGCCGTTCGCCAGGTCGTGCTCCAGCTCGGCGAAGGCGTGCACGCTGAGCTGGCGCACCATCGCGTTGTGCCGCTGAAGCAGGCCGGGGTCGACGTCCTTCCGCCGCACCGCCCCGTACGTGTCCAGGATGCGGTGCGAGGGGGTGTTCAGGTGCTCCTGTATGACATACGCGCGCAACGCCGGCTCGACGAGCGCCTGGGCGAAGAACCGGGCGCCCCAGGTCGGCCCCGGCGCTTCGATGTGGTACTCGACGCCCGGCATGATGAGGCACCCGAAGTGCTCCTCCAGGGACACCGTCCGGTCGCTGCCGAGCGCCTCGACCATCGCGATGCGGCGCTCCTCGATGACGTCCGTGTAGCTCGACAGGATTGCTTTGATGAGCTCGTCACGGCCGTTGAAGTGGTACTGCACGGCGGAGTTGTTGCGCTGGCCGGCCGCCTCGCTGATCTGCCGTACGGAGACGTTCGCGAAGCCCCTTTCGGCATAGAGCCGCTCCGCGGTGCGCATCAGCTTGTTGCGTGCGAGCACCGAGCGGGGGGACGGCGAGGCGGCCGGCGCGGTCGTCTTCATTCCGCGAGTCGGATGGCTCCGGTCGGGCACCCCGCGGCCGCGGCGCGCACGTCTTCGAAGTTCTCCGGCGACGGTGCCTCGTCCAGCAGCATCACGACACCGTCCTCCTCCCGCTGGTCGAACACCTGGTCGGCCCTGATCACGCACAACCCGCTGCCGCAGCATGCGTCCTGGTCCACGGTGATCTTCATGCTACCTCCTCGTTCCGCGCCGTCCGGTGGTGCGCCGCGTCACCACGTGACCCACAGTTCCTGCAGGCCACCGGCGGCCACCCCGTCGCGCTGGCGCAGCTGTTCCGGGGTGTCCCGCAGCCGCAGACCGGGCAGCCGCCGGACGAAGGTGTCCAGTACGACCTTCAGCTCCACCCGGGCCAGCGTCTGGCCGACGCAGAAGTGCGGCCCGGCGCCGAAGGTGACGTGCTGGCTGTTGTTCTCGCGCCGCGGGTCGAAGTGGTCGGGCTCGGGGAACTTGCGTTCGTCCCGGTTGGCGGCGGCCAGGTTGACCAGCAGGCTGCTGCCCGTACCGACCGGCTCCCCGCCGACCTCGATGTCCTCGGTGATGAAGCGGGGGATGCCCACGCCGGCGATCGGGTCCATCCGCAGGGACTCCTCCACGGTGCCGGTGACCAGCTCCGGGTCGGCGACCACGGCCTCGTACCGCTCCCGCTCGGACAGCAGCAGCGCCGTCATCTTGAGGATCATGTTCGAGGTGGTCTCGTGCCCCGCGAGCAGCAGGCCGCGCGCCGTGGACACCAGCTCGTCGTGGCTGAGCCGGCCGTCCTCGCTGTCGGAGATCTGGGTCAGCTCGCTGAGCAGGTCGTCACCGGGGTGGGCGCGCTTCTGCTCCACGAGGTCCGAGGCGTAGTCCAGGAACGCCTGCGACGCCTCGTCGACCTCCTGCTGCGAGTACTTGGTCAGCGTCAGCGCGACCTCGGACCAGTGTGCGAACTTGTCCTGGTCCTCGCTCGGCGCGCCCAGCAGCGCGCAGATGACCCGGACGGGCAGCGGCAGTGCCAGCTCCCTGCGGAGGTCGACGGGCGCGCCCTTGGCGAGCATGGCGTCGACCAGTTCGTCCGCCATCTCCTGGACGCGGGGCCGCCAGGCCTCCATCTTCTTCACGGTGAACGCCCGGCTGAGCAGCCGCCGCCACCGCTGGTGCCCGGGGCCCTCCTGGATGTCGGCGGTGCCGGCGGTGGTCCGGCTGAACAGTCCGCCGTCCTCGGTGTTCGACAGGCGGGCCGCGCCCTTGCGGGACAGGTCGCGGCTGAAGCGCGGGTCGGCGAGCAGGGTGCGGACCTCGTCGTACCCGGTCAGCAGGCCCACGACGTCGCCGCTGGGCATCCGTACGTGGGCTACCGGGCACTTGGACCGGCTCTCGGCCCATTCGCGCGGCGGCTCCAGTACGTGGGGCTGGTCGAACGGGTAGTCAGGAATCGGTGTGGCCTCGTCGGTCATGGGGGGCTCCTCCGGGCGTCGGCTTCTCGGCCACCGTAAGACGCGTGTCTTACTAAGACAATCGCCTTAAGTCGATTGGCCGATTCTGCATCCCCCGGGGTGGATCACGAATTGGTGTAGACCTTGTCCCCGCCCCTCGGCCGCCATATGCTCCACGCCAGTTGTGCAGAGCGAAACGTTCATTGCATATGTTGCAACGCTCGATCCGTAGGGGAATCGATGAAGCCGTTCGCCCGAATAGCCGCTCCACTGGCCGCACTTGCTCTCGCAGGCAGCACCGTCACCGCCTGCGCGCCCCAGACCTCGGGCAGCGGCGCACCGGAGGACGAGAAGAGCGGGACGCTGCGCGTGTGGCTGTTCCGCGAGGTCGGCAACAAGCCCAAGGAGAAGGTGGTCGACGCGGCCGTCGCCGACTTCGAGAAGCGGCACAAGGGCACCGACGTGGAGGTCGAGTACATCCCGGTCGACACCCGCGCCCAGCGCATCAAGGCCGCCTTCAACGACCCCGAGAGCGCGCCGGACCTCATCGAGTACGGCAACACCGACACCGCCGGCTATGTCCGGGACGGCGGACTCGCCGACGTCACCACCGAGTTCAAGACGTGGGCCGACGCCAAGGACGCCGACCCCACCGCCGAGCAGTCCGTGACCGTCGACGGCAAGGTCTACGGTGCCCCGTTCTTCGTCGGCGTCCGCGCGCTGTACTACCGCACCGACGTCCTCGACGACCTGGGTATCGAGCCGCCCCGCTCGCAGGCCGACCTGATCTCCGCCGCGAAGAAGGTCCACAAGGCCCGGCCCGGCCTCTACGGCCTCGCCGTCGGCGGCGCGTACACCTACGGCGCCCTGCCCTTCCTCTGGGCCAACGGCGGCGAACTCGCCGTGAAGAAGGACGGCACCTACAAGGCGGCCGTCAACACACCGCAGGCCCGCAAGGGCATCAGCGCGTACGCCTCGCTCTTCGGCGACGCCAACTGCCCGGCCGACAAGTGCGCTTCGCTGGGCGGCAACGCCACCGTCACCGCCTTCACCTCCGGCAAGGCCGCCATGGCGATCGGCGGCGACTTCAGCCACGCCGCCGTCGAGGCGAGCAAGGTCAAGGGGAAGTACGCCGTCGTCCCGCTGCCCGGCGTGAAAAAGAACTCCATCGCCCCGGCCTTCGCCGGCGGCAACAACATCGGCGTCCTGAAGAGCACCTCGCACCGCACTCTGGCCGTGGATCTGATGAAGTCGCTGACCGGCAAGGACTCCCAGCGCCGGCTGTTCGACGCCATGGGCTTCCTGCCGACCTACCGCGACGTCCTCGACGAGGCCGCGGAGAAGCAGCCGTTCGTCGAGCCGTTCGTGAAGACCCTGCACGCCGGGGCCAAGTTCGTGCCCGCATCGCCCGCCTGGGGCCAGATCGACGCTTCGCTGATCCTCCCCACCATGTACCAGGAGATCGTCAGCGGCCGTAAGAGCGTGGACCGGGCCGCCGACGACGCGGCCGGCAAGATGGACGCCGCGTTCACCGCCGCGCAGTGAGGACCGCGCCCTTGACCGCCCCGCGCCTGCGCCACCCGCGCTGGACACCCTGGCTCTACCTGCTGCCCGCGCTCGCCGTACTCCTCGCGCTGCTCGTCTACCCGATCTACCAGCTCGGCCTGATCTCCTTCCTGGAGTACACCCAGGCCCAGGTCAGCGGCGGGCAGCCGACCTCGTTCCAGGGGCTGGGCAACTACGCGACGCTGTTCGGCGACGGCGAGTTCTGGCGGGTGCTCCTCGCCACCGTACTGTTCGCCGCCGCCTGCGTACTCTCCACCCTGTTCGTCGGCTGCGCCCTCGCCGTCCTGCTGACCCGCATCCGGGCGGTGCCCCGGCTCCTCCTGATGCTGGCCGCGCTCGGCGCCTGGGCCACCCCGGCCATCACCGGCTCCACCGTCTGGGTCTTCCTCTTCGACCCCGACTTCGGCCCCGTCAACCGCGTGCTCGGGCTGGGCGACTTCTCCTGGACGTACGGACGCTACAGCGCCTTCGCCCTGGTCCTCTTCGAAGTCGTCTGGTGCTCGTTCCCGTTCGTGATGGTGACCGTCTACGCCGGCATCCGCGCCATCCCCGCCGAAGTACTGGAGGCCGCCTCGCTCGACGGCGCCTCGCAGTGGCGCGTCTGGCGCTCCGTCATGGCGCCGATGCTCCGGCCGATCCTCCTCGTCGTCACCATCCAGTCGGTGATCTGGGACTTCAAGATCTTCACCCAGATCTACGTGATGACGGGCGGCGGCGGCATCGCCCGGCAGAACCTCGTGCTCAACGTCTACGCGTACCAGAAGGCGTTCGCCTCCTCGCAGTACAGCCTCGGCTCGGCGATCGGCGTCGTGATGCTGCTGATCCTGTTGGCCGTCACGCTCGTGTACCTGCGCATCGTCCGGCGCCAGGGGGAGGAACTGTGAGCCCGTCCGGAACGTTCAGCATGCGTAGTCCCCGTACCCGCCCGCGCAACCGTCTCCGCATCCGACGGCCCGGCCGGCTCGCCGCCGAGGCCGCCGCCGTCCTCATTGCCGCCCTCGTCGCGTTCCCGCTGTACTGGATGGTGCTCTCGGCCTTCAAGCCGGCGAGCGAGGTCCAGTCCACCGAGCCGCGCCCCTGGACCCTCGCCCCCTCCCTCGACGCCTTCCGCCGTGTCTTCGCGCAGCAGGACTTCGGCCGGTACTTCCTCAACAGCCTGATCGTGGCGGGCACGGTCGTCGTCGCCTCCGCGCTCATCGCGTTCCTGGCCGCCGTCGCGGTCACCCGTTTCCGCTTCCGGTTCCGCACCACCCTGCTGATCATGTTCCTGGTGGCGCAGATGGTGCCGGTCGAGGCGCTCACCATCCCGCTGTTCTTCCTCATGCGGGACTTCGGCCAGCTCAACACCCTCGGCTCGCTGATCCTGCCGCACCTCGCCTTCTCGCTGCCGTTCGCCATCTGGATGCTCCGCGGCTTCGTCAAGGCGGTGCCCGAGGCACTGGAGGAACAGGCCGCCATCGACGGCGCGAGCCGCGCCCGCTTCCTGTGGCGGATCCTCTTCCCGCTGGTCTTTCCCGGCCTGGCCGCGACCAGCGTCTTCTCCTTCATCTCCACCTGGAACGACTTCCTGTTCGCGAAATCGTTCCTCATCAGCGACGTCTCGCAGTCCACACTGCCCATGGCCCTGCTGGTGTTCTTCAAGCCCGATGAGAACGACTGGGGAGGGATCATGGCCGCCTCCACGGTCATGACCGTCCCGGTACTGGTCTTCTTCGTACTCGTACAGCGCCGCCTGGTCTCCGGGCTCGGCGGCGCGGTCAAGGACTGATCACCATGAACCGTTCGACGACCGGCACCACGGACCCCGCACTCATTCCCGCCCCCGTGCGCAGCGCCGCCGTCCCCGGCGACGGCTGCACGCTGGACGCGGACACCGCCCTCGCGGCCGGCCCCGGCACCGCGGACACCGAGCGGTGGCTGCGCGCCACCCTGGGCGAAGCGCTCGGACTGCCGCTGCCGCCCGGGACTCCCGGCGCGCCCGGCACGATCACCCTCGCCGTCGACCCCGAACTCCCCGCGGAGCACTACCGGCTCGACACCACCGAAGGCTCCGTACGGATCACCGGTGGCGACCCGGCCGGCGTCTTCTGGGGCGCCCAGACCCTCCGCCAGCTCCTCGGCGCCGACGCCTTCCGCCGCGCGCCCATCCGCCCCGAGGGCGCCCGGAGCCTGCCTGCCCTACGGATCGAGGACGGACCCCGGTTCGGCTGGCGCGGCCTGATGCTCGACGTGGCCCGGCACTTCCTGCCCAAGGACGACGTCCTGCGCTACCTCGACCTGCTCGCCGCCCACAAGCTGAACGTCTTTCACTTCCACCTCACCGACGACCAGGGCTGGCGCATCGAGATCAAGCGCTACCCGCGGCTCACCGAGGTGGGATCCTGGCGCGCGCGGACCAAGTGGGGCCACCGCGCCTCGGAGCTGTGGGACGAGACGCCGCACGGCGGTTACTACACCCAGGACGACATCCGGGAGATCGTGGCGTACGCCGCCGCACGGCACATCCGCGTCGTCCCGGAGATCGAGGTGCCCGGTCACTCGCAGGCCGCCATCGCCGCCTACCCCGAACTCGGCAACACCGACGTCATCGACACCTCGGCACTGGAGGTGTGGGACACCTGGGGCGTGAACCCGAACGTCCTCGCGCCCACCGACGCCACCCTGCGCTTCTACGAAGGAGTCCTGGAGGAGGTGCTCGACCTCTTCCCGGTCGAGGTCTCGCCCTTCGTGCACCTCGGCGGCGACGAGTGCCCCAAGGACCAGTGGCGGCGGTCCCCGGCAGCCCAGGCCCGGATCGCCGAACTCGGCCTGGCCGACGAGGACGAACTCCAGTCCTGGTTCATCCGCCACTTCGACGACTGGCTGACCGCCCGCGGCCGCCGGCTCATCGGCTGGGACGAGATCCTGGAAGGCGGCCTCCCCGGCGGCGCGGCGGTCTCCTCCTGGCGCGGCTACGCGGGCGGCATCGCCGCGGCCGAGGCCGGGCACGACGTCGTGATGTGCCCGGAGCAGCAGGTGTACCTCAACTTCCGGGAGCACGGCGGCCCCGACGAGCCGATGCCCATCGCGTACGTGCGCACCCTGGAGGACGTCTACCGGTTCGACCCCCTGCCGCCGGGGCTCTCTCCCGAGGCGGCCGCCCATGTGCTCGGCACCCAGGCCAACGCCTGGAGCGAGGTCATGCAGAACCGTGCCCGCGTCGACTACCAGGTCTTCCCCCGGCTCGCGGCGCTCGCCGAGGTCGCCTGGTCGCCGCTCCCGGCCCCGGCGGAACGGGACTTCGCCGCCTTCGAGGCGCGGATGAGCGGCCACTATGCCCGCCTGGAAGCCCTCGGCGTCGACTACCGCCCGCCCGGTGGCCCGCTGCCCCGCCAGCGCCGCCCCGGCGTACTCGGCCGCCCGCTCGACGGCCCGCCTCCGCAGAAGTAGGACGCCCGCCACACGGCCGGGGTACGGGGCACGCCCGTACCCCGGCCGTCGTCGTGCGGAGGGCGCCTCCGTACGTGGCCGATCGCGGCCCCTCCGTGCGGCCACCGTAAAAGGAAGGCAAATATGCGATCTTCGCCGAGCGCGCCGACCGCGGAATTCCGACGTGGGGGAGCGCAGTAAAAGACACGGGACCGGCCGTGGTTTCCACGCCCAACTCCCCGTCAAACATACGGATTCCATGGTCCTTCAGGGCTTGTGACTCCGGTTCGCCGCCTGCCAGTCTCGCCGACGCCGCGGCACTCCGAGCACACCGTCCGACAGCACGTTCAAGCGAAGGGCCACCGTGTACTTCGAGACACTCAAAGCGAAGATCCACCGCGCCACCGTCACGCAGTCGCACCTGAACTACGTCGGCTCGATCACCATCGACCAGGACCTGATGGAAGCGGCCGGCATCCGCCGCCACGAAAAGGTCGACCTGGTCAACGTCACCAATGGGGCCCGCCTTTCGACCTACGTCATCGAGGGGCCGCGGGGATCCGGTGTCATCGGCGTCAACGGGCCGTCGGCCCGCCAGGCCCAGGTGGGAGACCTGGTGCTGATCGTCTCCTACGCCACGGTCACCCCGCAGGAAGCCGACACCTTCGAGCCCAAGGTCGTCTTCGTGGACGCCAAGAACGCGATCACGGGATTCGGCGGTGACCCCGCCGAGGTGCCACCGGGCAGCGGCCTCGTCCGCGGCGACCAGGTCGCCGGCGCCTGACACCGACCCCGCCGCGGCGCCCTCGACGGGCCGGCACCGCTCCGGTACCGGCCCGTCGAGGGGCCCGGCCCGCACGCGCGCACCTCTACCGCACTCCACCCACACCGAACGGGAATGCCTTGACGACCACGCTTTCCGTCCCCTCCCTGGTGGCCGACGCGCTCACCCACTACCGCACCGCACTCGCACCGGAGTTCGCGACGCTGGAGAAGGCCCGGACCGGCGCCGGTGACGCGGAGTTCTCGCCCGCGTTCCGCCTCCCCGAGCCCTCGGCCGCACTGGAACGGTTCTTCTCGGTCTCCGGCATCGCGGTGGCCGACCTCCCGGACTACCGCGGGCACCGGCTCCGCCTGCTCGACCTGATGCGCAACCCCGGCACGCGGACGACGAAGACGCTCGCCTCGCTCACCATCGTGGCCCGCGCCGTACGCCACATCACGGACACCGGCGAACGGATCATGATCGTCACGCCGTCCTCCGCCAACAAGGCGACCGCGCTGCGGGATGCCGTACAACGCGCTGTCGCGAGCGGCCTCGTGACGGCCGATCAGCTGCAGATCACCAGCGTGGTACCGGCCGCCTCGGTGGCCAAACTCTGGTCCTCCGCGCTCAGCGAGGACCCCGAACTGCGCGCCCGCAACCCCCTGGTGGTGCACGACGGCGCGGAGCCGGCCGCGGTCAAGGACCTGGCCACCGCCTTCGTCACCACGCACGCGCACGAGCTGCGCCGCCGGTACGGAGTACGGCTCTGGTACACCCTCGGCCTCGACAACTACCGGGCCGCCGACCTGCTCCGGGCGTTCGCCGAACGCGACCTGCTGCCCCGGACGGCGAGCCGCACCCATGTGCACTCCGTCTCCAGCGCGTTCGGGCTGCTGGGTCACGACCTCGGGCACGCCGCCGTGGCCCGCGCGGGCAGCGTGCCCCTGCCGTCCGCGCGCTACTTCCTCGTACAGCACCTGGGCACCCCGGACATGGTGCTCAGCCTCCGGCACGGGAGTCACAGCCGCGACAACCTGCCCACCTACCACCGCGACCCCGGCGACGGGCTGTACCGGCAGGACACCGACCCGCACTTCCCCGCCAGCACCTTCGACCCCGACGAGCAACTGGACGCCACCTTCTACACCCGCCGCCCGGTGACGTCCGCCCGCATGGACCCGCTCATCGCCGCCCACGGGGGTGGTGGCGTCGTGGTGTCGCTGCACGAGTGCCTGAACCGCTACGCGCAGATCCGCCGGATGCTGGCGGACACCGGAGCGGCGCTGCCCGCCGACCCGCGCCGGCTGCGCGAGTGGTCGCTCGTGATGGCCCTCACCGGCACCCTCAACGCCGCCGACCGCGGACTGCTGCCCGACAGCGACGACGTCCTCGTGCACGGGTCGGGCAGCTACACCTGCGACGACTACCGCCCCGTACCGGCCCACCGGCGCGTCACCGCCGACGACGCCAAAGACCTCGCCCGGCACGTCACCGCGGCGGTCCGCGCCGCCGCACGCCCCGCCTGAGCCGCCGACAGCGCCGGACCACTCGACGACACGCAGAAGAGAAGGAGCAGTCATGCCCAGGCACCCGGAAAGCCTGCTGTCCCTCACCGACTTCAACGGCGGGCCCCTCGCGGCCGACCTGGCCCGCAAGACCTTCGACGACCTGCTGGAGCGCCACGGGTACGTGCTCATGAGCAACGTGCCGGAGTCCTTCGACCCGGTGGCGTTCTGCAAGGGCCTCGGCGGCTTCGTCCCCCAGTACACCGGCGTCCTCGTCGGGGACGTCCGGCCGGAGCCCGGCATGGAGGAGTTCTACCACGCGGGCAACACCAAGCCCCTCTACCCGCACTCCGAGGGGTACGACTTCGAGGGCCTGCCCCCGCGGTACCTCGCGTTGTGGTGCCAGACGCCCAACACCGGCGCCGGCGGCGAGACGACACTCGCCGACGCCCACGCCTGGATCGCCTCGCTCGACGAGGACGACCGCGCCTTCCTGAGGGAACGCGTCTGGTCCTGGGAGACCACCGACGCGATGCGGCACTTGGGACTCGACCTGCACCCGCGGCACCCCGTGATCGAGGACCACCCCGACGGCACCATCGTGCGCTACTCGTTCAACAACCTGGTCCGCGAGGACGATCCGCGCATCGGGCCGCTCCTGGACTCGGCCAGGGAGTTCTTCGCCCGGGAGCACACCGCCATTCAGTACGAGCGCCGCGACATGCTCGTCTTCGACAACTGGCGCATGCTGCACGCCCGTACGGCGTTCACCGACATCGGCCGCCACCTGCGCCGCATCCAGATCGCCCACCTGGAGGCGGCATGACGGCAGGGACACCCGGCGGCATCGCCGTGGTGGGCAGCGGGTCGCTGGCCCGGGCGATCTGCTGCTCGCTCGCGGTGGCCGCCGACCCGGCCCCCGACCGGGTGACCGTCCTGGCCCGCTCCGGCGAGGCCGCGCAGGAGATCGCCGCCGTCGCCGCCGCACGTGCCGCCGTCTCCGGCCGCTCCACCCGGTTCGTCGCCATGACCGTCGACGCGGCCGACCCGGACGCACTGGTACGGGCGCTGAATAGCGTCCGGCCGCGCGTCGTGGCGCACTGCGCCTCCGTTCAGTCACCGTGGGAGAACCTGCACGCACCGTCGGCCTGGACCGACCTGCTCGCCCGGGGCGGCTTCGGGGTCGGCCTGCCGCTGCACGCGCTGCTCGCCCGCCGCGTCGCCGAGGCGGTACGGCGCAGTGCCGAGCCGGCCCTGCTGGTGAACGCCTGCTACCCCGACGCCGTGAACCCCCTGCTGCACGCGGAGGGGCTGCCGGTGCTGTGCGGCGTCGGGAACGCGGCGACCCTCGCGGCGGGACTGCGGGCGGCCCTGCGTCCGGAGCCCGGACGGCGGCTGCGCGTCCTGGCCCACCATGCGCACCTGCACACCCCGGACGATCCCGGGGACGAGCTGCGGGCCTGGCTCGACGACCGGCCGGTGCCGGGCGTCACCGGCCACCTGCGACGCCATCGCGCCTGCTCCCGCACCGAGCTGAACGCGGTGACGGGGCACAGCGCCGCTGTCGTGCTGGCCCGGCTGGCCGCCGGGTACGCCGTCCACGCCGACCTGCCGGGGCCGCTCGGCCTGCCCGGCGGCTATCCGGTACGCGTCGAGGGCGGCGAGGTCACCCTCGACCTGCCCGCGGGGCTCACCCGCAAGGAAGCCGTGGACTGGCAGCTGCGGATGGCCGCGCACGACGGGGCCGTGGTGACGCCGGACGGCGAGACCCGGTTCGGCGACGCCTGCCGGGCAGCCCTGGCGCCGCATCTGCCCGGCGAGCCCGAGCGGTACGGACCGGGGGACACGGCCGCACTGGCCGGGCGCCTGCTGGAGCTGCGCGCCCGGCTCCGCACCGCGCCCGCCGCACCGGCGGTGCCCCGCACCGCCGACCCCGGCGCCCGGCTCGTACGGAGCTGACCGGCCGGCCGACGCACGACCGGCTCATGACCACGTCCGGCATCCGCCGGCCGCCCCGCGGTGCGCACTCGCGCCGCCTACCGAGGAGGAACCATCGCCCCGCCCGCCGCACTGCGCCGCCCGGCCACCGAAGTCATCGGTCTCGGACTGAGAAAAGTGCCGGCCCCGATGCTCGTGCTGGGCGGGGTGCTGGGCCTCCAGGGCGGCGCCGCCCTGACCACCGGTCTGTATCCGGTGGTGGGGCCGGCGGGCGTGGTGGCGCTCCGCCTGGTGATCGCGGCGGTCGTGCTGGTCGCGGTCTGGCGGCCGGGACGGCGCTGGGACCGCACGACGTGGTCGCTGGCCCTGGGCGCCGGCACCCTGATCGCGGTGCACCACCTCAGCTACTACGAGGCGGTGGAGCGGGTGCCGCTGGGCGCGGCCACGACCATGGAGTTCATCGGGCCGTTCGCCATCGCGCTGGTCTCCTCCCGGCGGCCGGCCGACCTCCTGTGGGCCGCGCTGGCCGCCGCGGGCGTCGTCCTCCTCAGCGGCTCCGGCGTGCCGCTGGACGCCGCCGGGCTTCTCTTCGGCCTCCTCGCCGGCTGCTGCTGGGGCGGCTACATCCTCGTCGGCAAGCGCCTCGCCGCACACATACCGGACGGCCGCGGGCTGGCGCTCGCCGTGTGCTGGGGCGCGCTGCTCAGCCTGCCGTACGGCATCGCCCAGGCCGGTCCGCGCCTCCTGGACCCGTCGGTCCTGGCCGTCGCCGCCGCGGTCGCGGTGCTCTCCAGCGTGCTGCCCTACACCTTCCAGATGGAGGCGCTGCGCCGCCTCCCGCCCGGTGTCTTCGGCGTCCTCACCAGCCTCGAACCGGCTGTCGGAGCCCTCATCGGGCTTGTCTTCCTCGCCCAGCACCTGGCTCTCCCGCAGTGGGCCGGCGTGGCGGCGGTGGCACTGGCCTCCATCGGTGCGGGGCGGGCGTCCAGTGGCTCCGACAGGGGCTCCGGCGACGACGGCGAGGCATCCGGTGATGACGGTCGGGTCTCAGAAGAGGACGGTGAGCGGGGCCCTACCTGACCTCCCGTCACCTGAGGCCGGTCAGAAACGGAATCCGACGCGGGCAGAGGAGGACAGAAAGGCGCCACTCCTAAGCGTGTCTTCAATCAGCTTCGATGCGGCATCGGTGTTATCCGGAGGACCGGTTGCCGCGGCGAGACGGGTGCGGGAAGGTCCTCAGGACGGTGTCCAGTCGGAAGCCGGGAGGTGGGGGGCCGCAGCCGCGCGCCCCGCTCGTGGGCTCGTGTCCGCTCGTGGAGACTCGTGGAGACTTTCAAGGGGGCTGCCGGCCATCGCGGTGCCGGAATCGGTACCGCGTGGGGCGCCGCGCCCTATCCCGTGGTGGCGGCGGACACCGCCGGAGCCGTGCTGGAGCTGAACCGCGCAGCCGTGCTCCTCTTTCCGCGCGCCGCTTCCGGGGCATGGCTGTACGACGTCGTACCGGCCTGGCTGGCCGACGCGCACCGCCACCTCATAGACCTCCTCCTCTCCCACGGGCGCGAAGCCCTGCTGTCCCCGCGCCGCGAAGGCATGCGGCCGGTACAGGGGGACGCCGGCGGGCGGAGCTTCGAGGCGTACGCGACCTTCGGCGAGGAGGGGGAGGTCGTGTGGTGGCTGGTCGACGACACCGACCGCAGGCGGGCCGAGGAGGACCTGCGGACCGAGCGGCAGCGAGCCCTGCTGCTGTCGGAGGTCTCCAACGCCCTGCTGGCCTGCATGAACGTCGAACGGTGCATGACGGTGACCGCCCAACTGGCCGCGCGTCACCTCGCGGACGCCGCGGTGGTGATCCCCTCGACGACCGGCCACCGGCTGTCCGTCATCACCAGCAACGCCAAGGGCGCCGTGGTGCGCCGGGCCGTCGACGCGGACCCCGGTCAGGTGCCCGGGCTGAGCGAGGCGCTGCAGGGCCTGCCGCCGGTGTCCGGCTGCTGGATCGACCCCGGCTCGCTTCCCGACTGGCTGGTGCCCGGCGCCCTGGCCGGCCCCGTCGGCTCGGTGGTGGTCACACCGCTGCCGGGACACGGCGTACCCACCGGCGCACTGATCCTGCTGCGCCGCGAGGAGCGCGTCGGCTTCAGCGAGAGCGAGGAGTCCTTCGCCCGGCTGTTCGCGGCCCGTGCCGGGGCCGCGTGGTCCGTCGTCCGGCTCTACGCCGAGCAGGCGAGCATCACCGCCACCCTGATGCGGGAGCTGCTGCCACCCACCCTGCGTCAGGTGCACGGCGTGCAGTTCGCCGGCGGCTACCGCCCTTCCGGCCAAGGGGCCCGGGTGGGCGGCGATTTCTACGACGTCCACCCCGGCAGCGACGACCGGCAGGAGACCTTCGTCGTCCTGGGCGACGTGTGCGGCAAGGGCCTGGAAGCCGCCGTCCTCACCGGCAAGATCCGCAACACGCTGCAGGCGCTGCTGCCCATGGCCGACGACCACCTCCGCGTCCTGAACCTCCTCAACGGCGCGCTCGTCACCTCCCACCACACCCGCTTCGCCACCCTCGTCCTGGCCTCGGCGCTGCGCGTCGCGGACCGGGTGCGGCTGCGGCTGACCTGCGCCGGGCATCCGGCACCGATGATCGTGCGCACCGACGGCACGGTCGAGGAGGCCGACACACACGGAACCCTCGTCGGGGTGCTGCCGGCGATCGACGCACGAACGGCCGAGGTCGAACTCGCCCCCGGAGAGACGTGCTTGATGTACACCGACGGCATCACGGAGGCCAAGGGCGGGCCGCTGGGCGGTGCCATGTTCGGCGAGGGGCGGCTGCGGAACGCCCTGGCGGAGTGCCTGGGCATGCCCGCCGAAGCGGTCGTCGAACGGATTCAGATGCTCGCCACGCAGTGGATCGGTCAGGGGCGCCACGACGACATGGCCGTCGTCGCCATCACCGCGCCCCGCACCGCGCACGCCGCCGCGGCGAACACACACCTATGAGGCAGGTAAGACACCTATAAGGCAGGTGCACGACATGAATACTCCCTCCTCCTCGTCCTCGGGCTCGGCTCCCGAGCTGGACGCCGTACGCGCCCGGCTGTGGGAAGCCGTCTCCGAGGGCGACGAATACACGGCCGCGCAGGTGGCCTTCAACGCCCTCGACGACGGTCTGGCCGCCGAGGCGGTCCTGCTCGACACGATCGCGCACGTCCAACAGCGGATCGGCGCCGAGTGGGCCGCCAACCGGATCACCGTCGCGCAGGAACACGCCGCCACGGCCATCAACGACCACGTGATGGCCGCGCTCGCCCTCCGTATCGCCGGCCGCCGGGGCCTCGGCGGCCGGACCGCCGACCGGCGGCTGACCATCGCCTGTGTGTCGGGCGAGTGGCACGCCCTGCCCGCCCGGCTGCTCGCCGAAGTCCTCAAACTGCGCGGCTGGCAGGTCGACTTCCTCGGCGCCCATGTCCCCACCCCACACCTCATCGCACACCTCTACCGCACCGGGGCCGACGCCGTCGCGCTCTCCGCCTCCCTCGCCGACCGGCTCCCCACCGTCCACACCACCATCAACGCCTGCCGGTCGGCGGGGGTTCCCGTGCTGGCCGGCGGCGCCGCACTCGGCCACGACGGCCGGTACGCGCACCGGCTCGGCGCGGTCTGGGCCGACGACGCGCGCGGCGTCGCCGACCGGCTGGAGGAGGGGCTCACCCGGCCGGACCCCGCGGCCGTACGGCAGCCGGTCGACGACCTGGCCCACCTGGACGATCAGGAGTACACGCTCATCACGAAGGCCGCGGTCCAACTGGTCCAGCACACCCTGGGCGCGCTGGAGGACCACGTGCCCGCCATGAAGACCTACACCGAACGGCAGCGGCAGTACACAGCCGAGGACGTCGCGCACATCGTGAACTTCCTCGCCACCACCCTCTACGTGGACGACGACACCCTCTTCACCGACTTCATCCGCTGGACCTCGGACATCCTCGCGGCCCGTGACGTGCCGCCGGACTGTCTGTTCCCCGCGCTGAACATCATCGGAGGCCAGCTGAAGGACTTCCCCCGGGCGACCGGCGTGCTCAACCGGGCCCACGAAGCGCTGGCCGCCCACATCGACAGCATGCCGCCGCCCTCTGAAGGGTCATGACGGCAACCATCGATCCCTGACAGCTCGTCACTTGCCCCGCTGCCACCTCGCCAGGGTCCGCAGCGGGGCGGATCGCCCCTGGTCCGGGACGGTCCACAGCGTCTGCCCCCGTACGCCCCAGCGCTCCAGGAGGGCGTTGGCGGCGAGGAAGCCGGAGGTCGCCGCGCGTTCCATGAGCGCCACCGGCAGATCCGTACGGACGAGGTCCCCCGCGACCATCAGGGCGGGGTGCGGCGTGCGCACCGCGGGCCGGTCGGCGTACCCGCCCACCGGGAACAGCGGGCAGTCCGCGTGCCACTCGTGCCGTGCGTCGACCACACGGGCCGCGCGCGTCTCCGGGTACACCGCGTGCAGCTGGGCGATCAGTCGCTCCTGTTCCCGCTCGTGGTCGGCCCCTTCGGGCAGTGCGTAGGCGTGCAGCTCCACCACGGAGCCGCCGGTGCGGGCGGCCCAACGGGCCGCTTCGCCCTCCCACCGTTCCAACACGCTGACGTTGTCCAGGCTGCCGTACCCACTCGTCCCGAGGAAGCCGGGCCGGCCCGCGGCGACGGGCCGGTCCAGCCACAGCCGCGACACCAGGAACGGCGGTGCCGTACGCAGCCGGGACACCTGCCCGCGCCACCCGGCGTCCCCCAGGCCGGGGGAGCGGTGGACCAGGGAACGCAGTCCTCCGGTGTCCAGCGCGAGCACCACCGCGTCGTGGTGTCGGGCGCCTGCCGGACCGGTCACGGTGAACCCGCCCTCCGGTGCCGGTTCCACGGAGCCCACGGCGCTGCCCGTAAGCAACTTGGCACCGTGGCCCCGCAGATAGCGCGCGAGCGGCTCCCACAGAGCGGCCGGGAACGGCTCTCCGGGCACATCGAAGAGCAGCCCCTCGCTGGACCCGAGGAAGTAGATGTGGAACATGAGGACCATCTCCGCGGCCGACAGCTCACGCGGATCGGCGAAGAAGCTGCGCGAGAACACCTCGAAGGCCAGATGGTGCGCGGCCTCGGGGAAGCGGATGGCATCGAGGAAGTCCCGCGCGCTGGTGCCGTCCAGCCGCTCGTAGATGTCGGGCACCCGCACGTCCAGCAGCGGCAGGGCCGCCACCGGATTCATGCGCAGCAGGTCCCGGGCGCGGAAGGTCGGGCTGAGCGCCACGAACCCCAGCGCGCTCCAGGGCGGCGTCCGCGGTACGCGGCGGAAGCCGTCCCGCAGTCCGCTGCTGTGCCGGAGAGGGTAGTCGGGCAGCGCGGTGAGCGCACTCAATCCGGGGTCGGCCCGGCGCAGCAGCCCTCGCAGGTTGTAGTACTGCCGGAAGAACGCGTGGAAGCCCCGGCTCATCGTCGCCCCGCTGCCGTCGGCGAGTTCCGTCGGCCGCCCGGCGAGACGGCCGCCGAGGGCCGACTCCCGCTCGTGCAGCGTCACCCGTACGCCGCGCTCGGCGAGGGCGGTGGCGGCGGCCAGCCCGGCGATGCCCCCGCCGACCACCGCCGTGGAGGGCGGCTCGCCCTCGATACGGGGGCGGCCCGGGGAGGGCTGCAGGACACGCGCACGCCGGTCGCGGCCACGGCGGGCGGCGACGGGCGCCTCGTCGCGCGGCAAGAACATGGGGCCTCCTTGGTCACCCGAAGGTGCGTGGCGGTGGGGGCATGTCACGGCCCTGGGAAGGGCCGACGGCGCAGCAGCGGCAGCTCGGCCACCGTACGGAGCATCGGCAGGACAGGAGTGCGCAGCCCGATCGCCAGGTCCTCGTGCAGGCGCGTACGGCCGTCCAGGAAGCGCAGCAGCCGCTCCGCGGGGACGTGCCGGAACAGCCGCGCGAAGAAGTCGGCGCCGTCCACCCTGCCGGTGTCGAGCGCGCGCAGCAGTACGGAGTCCATCGCCCGGGACCGTACCGGGTGCGGCGGGGGCGGCACGGGAGGGCGCCCCGCGCGGTATGCGGCGGCGATGGCCCGCGTCTGCCGCTGGACGGCGGCGAAGGTGTACCCCGTGGCGGGCCGGGTGGCGCCGCCGGCCGCGCCGATCCGGAAGACGGCCGGCCCGGCCTGCCGCGTGAACGGGGCGTCCGTCATGGGGATCACGCCGGTCTCCGTGCCGGTGACGGACAGGCTGCCCAGCCGGAGCACGTCCCCGGTGTAGTGGCGCAGCGCCGCCTCGTACGCCTCGGTGCTCAGCGGTGCCGAGGAGAACTCGGTGTACTCCACCAGGGCCGTGTGCGGCCCCGTGGGCAGCACGTACCCGAACGACAGGCCGTGCGGGGGCTGCGGCGTACGGAAGTCCATCAGCCGTACGACCCGGGGATCGAAGGCGGGCCGCTCGGTGCGGACGAACCAGCCGCGGAAGTGCTGGAGCAGCGTGGTGCGCGCGGGCGGCAGACTCTTCAGAGGGCGCGAGTCGAACACCCACCGGGCGGTCACGGTCACCGGCCTTCCCCCGGCCGTCGTACCGCGCACCTCGGCGCCTTCGGGCACGTCCCGCACCGCCTCGACCGCCGCCTCGATACGGCGCACTTCGGGGCGCTCCGCCAGTTCGCGCTCCACCAGCGCTTCGAAGTCGTCCGACCGGATCATCTTGTAGCGCAGCGGCGCGATGGACCCGGACGTGGTGCCGCCCCGGTGGTCGTGCACGGCCAGCCGCTGCCAGGACGCGGTGACCGCCGCCTCGTACGCGCCGTCGCCCGGCTCCCAGAAGCACCAGGTCCGTCGTGGCGGCCGCAGCGGGCCCGGCGGCGCGTCGATGAGCGCCACCCTCGGCCGCCGGCCACCTCCGGGCGCCGAGAGCCGGTGGGCCAGGGAGAGACCGGCGGCCCCCGCCCCCACGACGGCGACATCGGCGTCGAGCACAGCACTTCCTCCTCCGGTACGGCGTCGCGGGCCAGATGACCGCGCGGCAGTGCGAGTCCCACCGTTCGGGCGCCCGACACGCGACTGCCCGAAGGATCCCGTGCCACACGGCCGGACGGAGACGCGGCACGCGGAGGCACACCCATGTCGCACCCATGTCGGGCCCGTGCAGGGCGCGTTTCCCGCCGTACCGAGGCGCAGCGATCCCGCCGCCCTACAGAGGCTGTCCGAATCGCACCTGAGTGCGGTTCGCGCCGAAGTGCGCCCCGCCCTCGTGTCGACCGCCGATCTCGGGGCACCGGCAGTGAAGATGAAACGGCTCGTCGCGCACAGCGTCCGCCACCTCGCTCGGCCGACGGAGGAACACGATGACCAGGACTCTGCCGGGCCCCACCGACCACGTCGTGGTGGTCGGGGCCGGCCTCGCCGGACTCGCCGCCGCCCTGCACCTGCTCGGCGCCGGGCGCCGGGTCACGGTCGTCGAACGCGGCGCGCTGCCCGGCGGCCGGGCAGGCCGGATCGAGCGCGGCGGCTACCGCATCGACACCGGCCCCACCGTGCTGACCATGCCCGACCTCGCCGACGAGGCCTTCGCCGCGGTCGGCGACAGCCTCCGCGCCCGCGTCGACCTCGTCCCCCTGCACCCGGCCTACCGTGCGCACTTCGCCGACGGCAGCCGGCTCGACGTGCACACCGGCGCCGAGGCCATGGAGGCCGAGATCGAACGCTTCGCAGGCCCCGGCGAGGCAGCCGGCTACCGGGGCCTGCGCCGCTGGCTGGAGCAGGTCTACCGGGCACAGATGCGGCGCTTCATCGACGCCAACTTCGACTCACCGCTCCAGCTGCTCAACCCGGACCTGGCCCGGCTCGCCGCATTGGGCGGCTTCGGCCGGCTCGACGCGAGGATCGGCCGCCACCTGCGCGACGAGCGGCTGCGCCGGGTGTTCACCTTCCAGGCCCTGTACGCGGGCGTCCCGCCGGCCCGCGCACTGGCCGCGTACGCCGTCATCGCGTACATGGACACCGTCGCCGGGGTGTACTTCCCGCGCGGCGGCATGCACGCCCTGCCACAGGCCATGGCGGACGCCGCCGCCGAGGCGGGCGCCGACCTCCGCTACGAACACGACGTCACCCGGCTGGAACGCTCCGGCGACCGCATCACCGCCGTCCACACCGCCCAGGGCCGCATCCCGTGCGACGCGGTCGTCCTCACCCCCGATCTGCCCGTCGCCTACCGGCTGCTGGGCCGCCGCCCGCGCCGCCCCGTAAGGCTGCGCCACTCGCCCTCGGCGGTCGTCCTGCACGCGGGCACCGACCGCACCTGGCCGGACCTGGCGCACCACACGCTGTCCTTCGGGCACGCCTGGCGGCGCACCTTCGAGGAACTCACCGCGACCGGCCGCCCGATGACCGACCCGTCCCTGCTCATCACCCGCCCCACCGCCACCGACCCCTCGCTGGCCCCGCCGGGACGCCATCTGCACTACATCCTGGCGCCCTGCCCCAACACCGACATCGGGCCGAGCGCGGCACAGTGGAGCGACCTCGCGCCGCGCTACAGGGCGCGACTCCTCGGCGAACTGGAACGCCGCGGACTCGCCGGCCTCGCCGCCGCGGTCGAAGAGGAATGCCTGGTCACCCCGGCCGACTGGCACGCACAAGGGCACGCCGCCGGCACGCCGTTCTCCGCCGCCCACACCTTCGCGCAGACCGGCCCGTTCCGGCCGCGCAATCTCGTCGGCGGCACCGAGAACGCCGTCCTAGCGGGCTGCGGCACCACGCCGGGAGTCGGCGTACCGACCGTCCTGCTCTCCGGCAAACTCGCGGCCGCCCGGGTGACCGGCCCGCCGCCCCGTCCCCGCACCCGCCCCCGGGCCCCGCGTCCGGCCACGGAAGGCACCCGGCGATGACCGACCGCGAACTGGATGCCGCCGGCATCACCGACCCGGCCCTGCGCGACGCGTACACCCGCTGCCGGTACCTGAACGCCCGGCACGGCAGGACGTACTTCCTCGCCACACGCCTGCTGCCGCCGGCCCGCCGCCCCGCCGTGCACGCCCTGTACGGCTTCGCCCGCTGGGCCGACGACATCGTGGACCACCTCGACGACGGTGCCACCCCCACGGAGCGGCGCGCGGCCCTGCAGCGCCTCCAACGGGCCCTGGAGACAGGGCTGCGCGACGGGCACAGCACCGAGCCCGTGGTGCACGCGCTCGCCGACACCGCCGCACGGTACGGGATCGACTCCCGCCACTTCACCGACTTCATGGCGTCCATGCGTGACGACCTCGTGGTCACCGACTACGCCACCTACGAAGAGCTGCGCGGCTACATGCACGGTTCGGCCGCGGTGATCGGCCTGCAGATGCTGCCCGTACTCGGCACGGTCGTGCCGCGTGACCGGGCGGCTCCGCACGCCGCAGCACTGGGCGTCGCTTTCCAGCTCACCAACTTCCTCCGGGACGTGGGGGAGGACCTGGACCGGGGCCGGATCTACCTGCCCGCCGACCTGCTCGCCGCACACGGCGTCGACCGCCCGCTGCTCCGCTGGAGCCGGGACACCGGACAGCGCGACCGCCGCATCACCGATGCGCTGCGGGCCGCCGAGCACCTCACCCGCGGCGTGTACCGGGAGGCCGCCCCGGGGCTGGCGATGCTGGACCCGGTGGCGCGCCCCTGCATCCGCACCGCCTTCGTGCTCTACGGCGCGATCCTGGACACCATCGCCGCCGAGGGCCACGCCGTACTCCACCGGCGCGCCGTCGTACCCAGGCGCCGCCGGGCGGCCGTCGCCCTCGACGGCCTCGCCAGGGTGACGGCCGCACGACTCCGGGCGCGCGAGACTCCGCCCTCGAAGGGCGCCGGGCCCGCGGCACTTCTGGGCCCGGCGAGCACGGGGAAGGCGCTCCTGCGCCCGGCCGGAACGGGGGAGACCGGATGACCGCCGACGACCGTCCCGCACGCGGGCGCTTCCCGCTCAGCCTGCGCCGTTCCCCCGTCCCCTGGGAGCGCCAGCGGCCGACCTGGCGCGACGCCAAGCCCGCGGTGATCGCCGCGGCACTCCGGCGCGCGCTGGCCCGCCCCTCGGGCAACTGGTTCGTGGTCGGCGCCACCCGGGACGTCGGCCCCGCCCGCCCTCTGGCGCGTACCGTCGCGGGACACGAAGTGGTCGTCTGGCGCGGCCCCGAAGGACGCCTGATCGCCGGCCCGGGCGCCTGCCCCCACCTCGGTGCGCCGCTGCGCGACAGCCCCGTGCGCTGCGGCCGGCTCGTCTGCCACTGGCACGGCCTCGCCCTGGACGGCAGCCCGTTCGCCGGCTGGTCACCGCTGCCCGTGCACGACGACGGCGTACTGGTCTGGGTACGCCTGGACGACGTCGGCGGCGAGAAACCACTCGACGAACCGGTCATCCCACAACGTCCGCCGCTCGCCCGGTCGGTGGCGGCCGTCTACACCGGCATCGGCACCTGCGAGCCGGAGGACGTCGTGGCCAACCGCCTCGACCCGTGGCACGGCGCCTGGTTCCACCCGTACTCCTTCGTGGACCTCACGGTCGTGACGGCCCCGGCGGAGAAGAGCGGGCCGGAGGAGAAGTGCGGGCCGATGGACGAGATCGCGTCGGGGGAGGAGAAGGGGCCGAGGGAGGAGGTCGCGTCGGCGGACGGGTGCGGGGACGCGAACAGCGACGGGGACGGCTTCGCGGTCGATGTCTCGTTCCGGCTCGCCGGCCGCCTCGTGGTGCCCGTCCGGGCGGTGTTCACCGCACCGGAGCCCCGGACGGTGGTCATGCACATCACCGACGGCGAGGGCGAGGGCTCCGTGGTCGAGACGCACGCCACCCCGCTCGCCCCCGACGGCCGCAACCGGCCGCGCACCGCGGTGATCGAAGCGGTAGTGGCCGCATCCGAGCGCCCCGGCTTCGCCGCTGCCCGCAAGGCGGCCCCCGTACTGCGCCCCCTCATGCGGGCCGTCGCGGGACGCCTGTGGCGCGACGACCTGGCCTACGCCGAACGCCGCTGGCACCTCCGCAGCACCGACCGCTTCCCGGGCTGAGCGGCGGCGGGCGCCGACCAAAACCGGTACCTCGACTTACCTCGACTTACTTCGACAAGACCTTCTCGACGGCCTTCAGGTGGCGTTCCTTGCCTTCTTCCAGCGTCCGGAAGTATTTCGCGTGCTTCTTGACCGCCGTCTTCTCCAGTTCGCTCTCCGCCGCGTACCAGACGTCGACCAGGCCGCTTTCTTCCTTGCAATGGACATCGCGAACGGCCGTCGCCCGCTCTTCCGCTCCGCCGATCTGAGCCGTCTCGTCCTGCCACCACTTCTCGGTGTTCATGGCGTCGTACGGGGTGGCGTAGTCCTTGCCGTCCGCTTTCATGCAGCGGGACCACTCGTTCATCGCCCTCTTCACCTCCGGCTCCTGCTGGGAGTCCTTGAGGTACTTCGGGCTCAGCTCATTGAAGAGCGTGTAGTCACCGCCCGCATCGCCGAGTTGGGCGGAGGCTTGCGCGTTGCAGGTGTCCTGATCCTGATTGTTTCCGTTCCCCTGCCCGCGCTGCTTCCCGTTTTCCTGCCCGAGGGCCGCGTTCTGCTGTGCGGCCGACAGCGTGCGGAGCCTTCTCTCGTCCGCCCTTTTCGTCCCGTCGGGGTCACGCAGCGCAATGGGGGCGTGATATCCGTAAGCCCGCGCCACCTTGATCTCCACCACTCCGTAGCGCCGCCGGTTCGTCAGATCCGCGACATGGGTCGGCCGTTCGATGACCTCCCAGTCCAGGCCCTTCCGCTTCATGCATTGCCGGATGAGGGCGTCCGTCGCGTTCTGCGAAGCGTTGTACTGGCTCTGGGTCAGCTCGTACTGGTCGAACGGGAGAGTCAGGGACTTCACCTGCTCGGTGGGGCTCGGCGGCGCCGGGACGGCAGGTGGGGCCTCCCGGGCGGGCTGCGCCTCCTGGGTGGTGGTTCCGCAGCCCGCCAGCAGGGCCAGCGAGACGACCGCGGTCGCCCGGCGCTTTCTCATCGTTCTCCTCGGGCCGCGGAAGCGTGTGGATGCCGGATTGTCACCGGCATCCACCCGCTGGTTACTCAGTCATTCCGACGTTCCGTCATTCAGACGCATCGCCATTCGGGCGTTCCGACGGGCGGTCACTCCGTCGATAAGCCCTTCCGCCCTTCCGGCTCAGCGGAAGTCGACGGAGCTGGCCTTGTTGTCGAAGCTGTTGTTGGAGAAGTCGCCGTCGACGGAGTTCTTCTTCGCGAAGTAGTTGTCTCCGGCGTAGCCGCTCGTCTGGTACAGCACGACGTCGTGGCTGGTGCGGTTCTTCATCGAGCTGGCGCCGTCGTTGCAGGCCCCGGACGCATTGGTCCAGTAGTTGTTGGCAAGGCTGCTGTCGTCACCGGTGAAGTTGCACCAGCCGCCGCCGTAGTTGTCGTGCTGGTAGATGGTGAAGTAAGTGGCCTGGACGCCGGCGTCCGCGGCGCTTGCGGCCGGGGCGGCGAGGGCGGCCGCACCGAGCAGTGCGGCGGAACCAAGGGCGGTCAGGAGCATGCGCTTCATGTCGTTCCCCTCCGTAATTCCCGAGCCGGAAGTCACCGCATGTGACTCCTGTTTGCTCGAGGGCGCCTTATTCGAACGAGCGGCTCCACGCCGTGTCAACGGCTTTCGGGAGGGCGAGCGCGACCGCCGGAGAATACGGAATGGTCCAGACCGATCCGGCCGGCCGGGCCGTCGGAGCTGCCGGACGTGATCACTCGCCGGGAGGCGGTTCGGCGGGTCAGTCATGGATCGACGCAAGTGGAATTCCGCCACCGTCGCCAGAATTTTCATTCGGATTTAGGTGCTCCGGTTGCGCTACTCCGGATATGTCCGACTCGTGGTACGGATCACTTCCGCTGATCGTGCCCGGCGCGCACTCTGATGCGTCTCCCGATCACATCGCCTAGGGTCGGTGGATGGCGAAGTACTTCGACGTGCACCCCGAAAACCCGCAACCGCGCACCATCACCACCGTGGCCGACAGCATCCGGTCCGGTGCGCTCGTCGCCTACCCGACGGACTCCTGTTTCGCCCTCGGCTGCCGGCTGGGCAGCCGTGACGGCATCGACCGGATCCGGTCGGTCCGGCACCTCGACGACCGCCACCACTTCACCCTCGTCTGCCAGAACTTCGCGCAGCTCGGACAGTTCGTCCACATCGACAACGACGTGTTCCGCGCGATCAGGGCCGCGACGCCCGGCAGCTACACCTTCATCCTCCCGGCGACGAAGGAGGTGCCGCGACAGCTGCTCCACGCGAAGAAGAAGACGGTGGGCGTGCGCATCCCGGACCACACCGTCGTGCAGGCCCTGCTCGCCGAGCTGGGTGAGCCCCTGCTCTCCAGCACCCTCCTCCTGCCCGGCGAGGAGGAGCCGCTGACGCAGGGCTGGGAGATCAAGGAGCGGCTGGACCACGTGGTGGACGCGGTGGTCGACTCCGGCGACTGCGGCACCGAGCCGACCACGGTCATCGACTTCTCCGGCGACGAGCCCGAGATCGTACGCAGAGGAGCGGGCGACCCTTCGCGGTTCGAGTGACTGATTTGTAAGGTTCGCGTGGTCGCTCAGGCGGCGGCCGGGACGCCGGCTTCCAGCAGCTGGCGTATCTCGCGCGCCGCTGCCCGGCCCGCCCGGTTGGCGCCGATGGTGCTGGCCGAGGGCCCGTAACCGACGAGGTGGATACGAGGGTCGTCCGCGACGCGGGTACCGGCCATCCGGATGCCGCCGCTCGGCCCCCGCAGGCGGAGCGGGGCGAGATGGTCGATGACGGGCCGGAAGCCGGTGGCGAGGAGGATGGCGTCGGCTTCAAAGGCGGTGACGCCGTCCTCCCGCGCGCCCTCGGGCCAGTGGACCCCGGTCTCGGTGATCCGGTCGAACATGGGGCGGCGTACGAGTACGCCCCGCTCCCGCGCCCGGCGCAGCTCCTCGGTCATCGGCAGGCCCGTGACCGAGACCACGCTGCGCGGCGGCAGGCCCTGGCGGACGCGGTCCTCGACCAGGGCCACCGCGGCGCGCCCGCGGTCCTCGTCGAACGGCCCCTCCCGGAAGACGGGCGGCCGCCGGGTCACCCAGGCCGTGTCCGCCGCGACCTCGGCGATCTCCATCAGGTGCTGTACGGCGGAGGTGCCGCCGCCGACCACGACGACCCGCTGCCCGGCGAACTCCTGCGGGCCCCGGTAGCCGGCGGTGTGCAGCAGCCGGCCGCGGAAGCGCGCCTGCCCGGGGAGGTGGGGCCAGAACGGGCGGTCCCAGGTGCCGGTGGCGTTCACCAGCGCCCGGGTCGCGTACACCCCTTCCGAGGACTCGACGAGCAGCCGGCCGTCGGGTTCCGGCCCGGGACGGACCGCGGTGACGTGCACGGGGCGGTGCACGCGCAGCCCGTAGGTGTCCTCGTAGGCGGTGAAGTACTCGCCGATGACCTCGGAGGAGGGGCGTGCGGGGTCGGCGCCGGTCAGCTCCATGCCGGGGAGCGCGTGCATGCCGTGGACCCGGCCGTAGGTCAGCGTCGGCCAGCGGAACTGCCACGCGCCGCCCGGCCGCGGCGCGTGATCGAGGACGACAAAGTCCTGGTCGGGGACGTAGCCGAGCCGCCGCAGGTGGAATGCGGCAGCCAGTCCGGCTTGACCTGCACCGATGACGACGACCTCGACGTCACGGGCCCCGCTGATGTAGTCCATATTTCTACTAACCAGGGCGGGGGCCGTTGTCTTCCCGCGGGGGAGGGCGGCCCCCTCAGTGGCCCTTCCCCTCGTGCGACTCCTGCGACTCCTGCGACTCGTACGACCGCGGAGCCGTGCTCGACGGCGGCAGGTCGCCGTTGAAGCGGGTGTCGACGTACTCCTTGAAGTCGTACGAGCGGGGGATCAGCTTGATGTCCGCGAACGTGTCGACGATGCGCTGCTCGGAGGCGACGGCGGCCTTGTCGACGGCGACCGGTACGGCAGTGCCGCGAGTACGCCGGACCGCGTCCAGCGCCACCTTCTCCGGCAGCCCCGTCTCCTTCGACCACGCCTCGGCCCACCGCTGCGGGTGCTTGAACACCCATGCCTGGGCGCGCCGCAACCGCTCGTTGTAGTCCTTGAGCGCCTTGGCCTTCTTCTTGTCCTCCAGCGCGGCGGGCGCGGCGACCTGGAAGGCCAGACCGTTGACGACGCCCTTCCCCGTGGTCAGCACCCGGGCGTCGGCCTGGTCCAGCGCCTGTGACGTGTACGGGTCCCACACCGCCCAGGCATCCACCCGGCCCCGAGTGAACGCGGCCAGCGCGTCGGCCGGCTGCAGATAGCTGAGCTTGACGTCCTTGGTCGTCAGCCCGGCCTTCTTGAGCGAGGCGACGAGCTGGTAGTTGGCCGAGCTGCCCTGGGCGACGGCGATGGTCTTCCCCTTGAGCTGGGCCGGCCGCTTCAGCGGCGAGTCCTTCTTCACGAGGATGCTCTCGCCGGCCGAGGAACTGTGCGTGGCGGCGATGACCTTGAGCTTCTGCTGCGCGGCGGCCGCGAAGACCGGCGGTGTGTTGCCGACCCCACCGATGTCCACGGCACCCGCGTTGAGCGCCTCCAGCAGCGGTGGGCCGGAGGTGAAGGTCGACCACTCGATGCGGTACGGCAGGTCGTCCAGCTCACCGGCGGCACGCAGCACCGCCTCCGAACCGCCCTTCTGGTCACCGACGCGCAGGGTCAGCGAACCCTTGCCGTCGGAGCCACTGCCCTTGCCGCCCGCGGAGCCGCCGTCCGCCCGGGACGCGCCACCGCAGGCCGTCAGCAGCAGCGCGAGCGGGAGCAGCAGGGCGGCGGCAGGGGCCAGTGCGGGGACCGGTCGGCGGGATCTCATCACAGCGTTTCCGTTCGTCGTTCTGTTCGCCATCGGGCGATCGGGCGATCGGGCGATCGGGTGGGCAGGCGGGTAGGTGGGTGGACGGGTAGGTGTCGAGCCGATGGGGCGGTCAGACGCCAGCGGGATGTGCAAGTCGTTCGGCACTCTTGCCACTCTCACGACTCTCGGGCCCCTCATGGGTGACCTCGGTGTCGTCCACGCCGAGCCGTTCCAGCAGCCGGCCGCGCAGTTCAGCGAACCGCGGATCGGTGATGTCCCGGGGACGCGGCAGATCGATGGCGGTCTCGTACGCGAGCACACCCTGGTCCATGACGACCGCGCGGTCCGCGAGCAGCAGTGCCTCCTCCACGTCATGGGTGACCAGCAGTACCGCGCACCCGCGCCGCTGCCACAACTCGGCCACCAGCCGCTGCGCCTTGATACGGGTCAGCGCGTCGAGCGCGCCGAACGGCTCGTCCAGCAGAAGCAGATCGGGCTCGCGCACCAGCGCCCGGGCCAGCGACGCACGCTGGGCCTCGCCACCGGAGAGCGTCTTGGGCCACGCGTCCGTACGGTGAGCAAGCCCCACCTCGCCCAATGCCTGCTCGGCAACGGCGCGTTCGGGACGGCCGGGCAGCCCGAGCAGGACGTTGCGCCACACCTTCTTCCACGGCATCAGCCGCGGCGCCTGGAAGGCGACGGCGGAGCGACGCGGTACCGACACCTCGCCCTCGATCTCCCGGTCGAGCCCGGCCAGGACCCGCAGCAGGGTCGACTTCCCGCAGCCACTGCGACCGAGCAACGCAACGAACTCGCCGGGCTGCACGGTCAGTTCAAGCCCATCAATAACCGCACGCCCATCGAACGACCGAGTGAGCCCGGCCACCCGCACAGCGGCGGAACCACCGTCGACATCGGCATTGGTATCGACATCGCCTTTGGTATCGACATCGGCACTGGTATCGATATGGGGAGCAGCATCCGGAGCCGCATCGGGAGCGGGCGCTCCCGCGGTCTTCGGGCTCACTGCCCCGTGAACGTCGGTCGCCATTGCAGCAGCAGCCTTTCGAGGGTACGGACGAGGAAATCGGCGAGCAGGCCGAGCAGCGCGTAGACGATCAGGCAGACCACGATCACATCGGTACGGAAGAACTCCCGTGCCTGGTTCATCAGGAAGCCGATGCCGTCGTCGGCATTGACCGACTCGCCGAAGACCAGCGCGAGCCACGCGGTCGCGAGCGAGTACCGCAGCCCGGTCATCGCGCCCGGCAACGCTCCCGGCAGTACGACGTGCCGGACCAACCCCCAGCGCCCCAGCCCCAGTGAGGACCCCGCCTCGACCAGCTGGGCGTCCACGCCACGGACCCCTGCGTAGACATTCAGGTACAGATGGAAGGCCACCCCCAGCGCGATCAGCGCGATCTTCGGCGCCTCGCCGATGCCCAGCCAGATGATGAAGAGCGGGATGACGCCGACCCAGGGGATGGAGCGCAGCATCTGCACGGTCGCGTCGACCAGGTCCTCACCCAGACGCGACAGCCCGGACGCGAGTGCGAGCGCGATACCGACGACCCCGCCGAGCACCAGCCCGACCAGTACGCGCTGAACCGACACCAGCATGGCCGAGGGGAGAGTGCCGTCGGAGACGAGGCCCCCGGCGGTACGGGCGATGGTGCCGGGCGAGGCGAGGATGTCGGGGTGCAGCACACCCGTCCCGCTCAGCACCTGCCACAGCACGAGCAGTCCCACCGGCCCCACGGTGCGCCGCAGCCACCGCGGCACGGAGCGCCGCCGCGCCGAAACCGGGACGAGCGTAACGAGCTCGGGCGCGGCCCTGGAGACACCGCCGGAAACCGGGGACGACGACTCCGCCAAAGCATCCGCCGACGAAGAAACTGACACAGGAGATACACCGGGCGGCGAAGAAGATTGATCGGCCACAGCGGCCTGATCGAGCGACATGAAGGCTCCACGAGCGAGAGGCAAGAAAGGGGGAGCGGCGAAAGGGCAAGGCCCCCAGCCCGGCGCAACGCACCGCGCCACACCGCCACGCCGCCCCCGCCCTCAGGTACTACGTACGCATGCGCATCCAGACGCACAGCAGAGCAAGGAAACGGGTGCGACGAACGCTATGGGCGCGACGGCCACGGTGAGGGTGGGGGTGCCACGACGGTGGGCAGCGGCCAGGCGGCCGGGCTCTGACCTGAAAGTGCGTCAGCAGCCGCGACAGGCGGCGGAAGCCACTCGCAGCAGGTCGATGTGACCGCGCGTGGTGAGCAAGGCTGACGTAGACATGTCGCAGAACGTAGCCGCGCGGACGAAGGCCGGTCAATCGGCGTCTCGGCCCGTGGACCTTTGTTGCGGCAGTGTGTCAGCTCGGCGGTTTCCGCGGGATCGCCGATCATGGGGAGTATGAGTAACGCATTCACGACCCACGTACTGAACATCAGCACGGGCTCCGGCGAGACCGTGTACGACCTCACCCGCGACTGCTCGGCGTTCCTCGCCGAGGCGGCGGCCGGCCGCGACGGCCTGCTCAACGTCTTCGTCCCGCACGCCACGGCCGGCATCGCCATCATCGAAACCGGCGCGGGCAGCGACGACGACCTGCTCGCCGCCCTCCAGGACCTGCTCCCCGCCGACGACCGCTGGCGCCACCGCCACGGCAGCCCCGGCCACGGCCGCGACCACGTCCTCCCCGCCTTCGTCCCACCCCACGCCACCCTCCCCGTAACCAACGGCACCCTCGCCCTGGGCACGTGGCAGTCGATCTGCCTGGTGGACACGAACGGGGACAATCCGCGGCGTCAGGTTCGACTGAGCTTCCTCGGCTAACGCGTGTCGCCGAACTGCATCTTGTCGTACTTACGGGTGCGACGTTCTGCGAGCAGAAGGCGGAAAGCGCGTGCTCGTCCGCGGTGGGGGGCGGGGACGAGGCGGTGCGCGGTGTCAGTGCTGTATCAAGCGCTCCGTGGCCCGTAGCTGCTTGGCCAGAACGGCGTTGTCGTGCACGTCCGCGAACATCTCCGCGGCTTCCCGGCGCGGGCTTCGCGGAAGGACTGCCGTTCAGCGGTGAGGCGCTCACCTTGCGGGTGCCTCATGGCCCGGACGTAACGCGGCGCTGATGAAGCCCCCGACGGGACGCGCGGCGTACGCCGTGGCAGCTGCGGGTGCTCCCTGGGAACGGCTGAGGGACGGCGCTCGTCAGGCCCGTTCACTCGGGGCAAGGCGCAGATCGGTGCCAGGGGGGAAGCATGCCACCGGGTCGCTCTGTTCCTCTTGTCATAGGCTGGATGAGCGGAGTGAGGGGAAGGCTCCTCTGGAGTGCGGCGGAACTGCCTGGCCTGGGGGGAGTGCGGATGGAGACTCACGGCACGGCCGAGCCTGAGCGAGGGCGATACGGCTCGGCGGCCGTTCCCCGGGTAACCCGGTCAGCGGCGCCCCCGCGAGCCGGCAGACTCGACGACCAAGTTCCGTTCCTGGCCCGGCTGGAACACCCCGAACGCGTCGCGCTGCTGGCATTGGGGCGGCCCCTGGTGTACAGCCCACGGTCTGTTCTGGTGCATCAGAACGAACCGTCCACCCACGTGATGATCATTCTTGCCGGCTGGACCAAGGTCACCCACTCCGCGGCCAACGGCTACGAAGCCCTACTCGCCCTGCGAGGGCCGGGCGACGTCGTCGGTGAAGCCTCCGCGGTCAGTGGCCGTCCACGCTCGGCGATGGTCACTGCGATCGGCAAGGTCGAGGCCGTCGCGATCGAGCGCGGCGAGTTCCTGGACCATCTTGCGGAGTTTCCGGAAACTGCTCTCCAGCTGCTCAGCCTTATCGGGGACAGAACACGCGCCAGCGACCGGCGACGTGTGGAGCAAGGAGCCCTCGGGGTTCGTGAGCGGTTGTCGCTCCTGCTCCTGGAACTGTCGCGCACACACGGTGCGGAGGACGCAGAGGGTGTGCGATTGACAGCCGGCCTCAGCCAACATGAGCTGGCAGGTGCGGTCGGCTCTTCGCGCGAGGCGGTGGCGAGGCTTCTGAAGGAGTTGCGGGAGCGCGACATCGTCCGCACCAGCCGGAGGGGGCTGGTGATCGTTCGCCCGGACCAGCTGCGCCGGATAGCCGGCGGCGGATAGTCAAAGGACACGCAGCCGATGCGGGTTGTGTGCCATCGGTTACAGAGGCTGTGTGCAGGTGTTCCTTCTCCACTGTCAGACCCTCGCGGGATAGTGCTTCGGACCGAGCCCGACCGTCCGAGAGGCACGTATGAGCCTGGCCTTGAGAGACCCCGTCAACCGCACCATTCTGCTGCTAGACATCGAGGACTTCAGCCGACGGGACGATGTGGCGCAGGCCTGCCTGCGCCGGGAACTGCACAATGCGGTGGAGGACACCCTCGCCGAGGCTGGTGTCGAGCGGAACATGCAGTACCGCGAGGACCGCGGGGACGGGCTGATCGTTCTGGTCAGTTCCGACATCCCGAAAACTGCGCTGCTCCGGGCTCTGCTGACGACTACTCCGGATGCGTTGCGCCAGTACAACCGGCTGGCGTCGAGCAGTGCACAGATGCGGCTGCGGATGGTCCTGGCCGCGGGAGAGGTCGCCTTCGATCCGAAGTGCGGCACGGTCGGTGGGCTCGTCGGTCACGATCTCAATCAGTCCTGCCGGCTGCTCGATTCCGAGGTCCTGCGTAAGGCCCTCGCACAGCGGGACGCGGACTGCGCGCTGGGTGTGTCGCCCTCCGTCTACGAAGGCGTGGTCCGTCATGGACACCGCGGCCTGCGCCCGGAGGAGTTCCACCACGCTCCCGTGGCCGTGAAGAAGGACCGGCTCGAGCTGTGGCTGCACGGTCCGCTCCCGTACGGCATCACCGCCCCTGCCTCGGAGCCCCCGTCCGGCGGGAGCGATGGCTCGGGTACGCAGGACGACGCAGTCGGGAAAGCGCCTGGCGCAGCGCCCGCAAAGGGTGGGGTGGACGTCACGTTCAACGGGGGGACCGTGTCATTCGGCGGCAGCCAGGTCATTGGTGACCAGACCGGAGTCAGCGGCGGCCGCGTCACAGGCGACGTGATCATGGGCAGTACCCGGCGTGAGAGCGGGAGCGAGCGGCCGTGAGCGAGCAACCCGGTGACAAGCCTGGGGATGCGTCCCAGGATGACACCGACCCGGCGGCCGACAGGCAGGAGCAGACGAATGGCGAGCACGCCAACGCGGCGGATGATCGCCCGCAGGACCCCTGGGCCGCCAGGCGGGAGCTGTACGAACACGTACCGGCCTTCGTCGGTGGCAGCCTGGTCGGCGGCGCTCAGACCGGTGTCAGTGGGGGCAGTGTCGTAGGCGACGTCGTCCTCGGCACCAAGGTGGAGCACCACTACCGTATTGGCGCCGCCACCCGTACCTCCGGCAACATCCCGTCGTCCGAACTCGAACACCTGGCGCAGGTGTTCGCCGGGTACGAGGAACTCGTGCACCCCCTTCGCGACCGGCTGCGCGAGGAACGGGTTCTCGTTCTGTCCAGCGCGCCCTTCACCGGCCGTCGCAGCGCCGCTTTGATGCTGCTGCGATCCCTGGACGTCGCGCGTGTACGCGCCATCGATCCCAACACCCGGCCGACGGCGCTGCCGGACGAGATGAACGGCGATTCGCTCGGCTACCTCATCAGCGATCTGGTGACGAGCAAGGAGAACCCGCTGCGCGACATCGACCTGTGGGCCGTACGGGACGGCCTCCGGGAGAAGGACGCCTACATGGTCATCACCGTCGACCTGTTCGCGACCCTGCGGGGCGTAGACGTCGTCGCGTGGAAGCCGCCCTCGCCCCAGGCCGTGCTCCGGGCGCACCTGCACGCCCGAGTACAGGACCCTCGGAAGGAGAACGAGTTGCTGGCCCTGGCGCTCTCCCGGGAGTTCCTCGGCCGGGACGACCACCAGTTGCGGGAGGCGGCGGCGTTCGCGGAGGCCCTGGCCGCGCACGCGGACGGCACCATGACCTATGAGGAGTTGGCGGGCGTCGGCCCGATGCTGGTCCGGGACCAGGTCCAGGAATGGTTCGGAAGCGATGAAACCCAACTCCGGGACAAGGCGTTCCTCATCTCCCTGGCGGCGTTCGACGAGGCCGCCTATGCCCTGACCGCAGAGCTCAGCGACTCCCTGTACGGGCAGTTCCAGAGAACCGAGGACGCCGGGAGCGAGCCCCGCGTCGGCATCTTCGGGACGTCCATCACCAAGCGCCTGCGTCTGGCCCGAGCCGTCGAGTACTGGCAGGAAGAACATACCGAGTGGGGCCCTGTGCTCCAGCGCATGGCCCGCTTCGAGGAGCGCAGAGCTGCGGGCGAGGTCCTCCGAGAAGTGTGGACGAGCCACCCCTCTGCGCGGCCGGCTCTGCTCGCGTGGCTCCGGAAGCTCGCCCAGGACGGACGGCCGCTGGTGCGCACCCGTGCGGCAGTGACCGCTGCCGTGCTGGCCGAGACCGACCTGCCGTCGGCGATGGCTCTGCTCATCGAAGGCTGGGCGACGTCGAAGCTCTACCGCGACCGTCTCGTCGCCGCCAACGCTCTGGCGACGGCGTACGCCGTCGGTGCCCCGAACATCCCACGGATCCTACGATCCTGGTGCGACGACGAGGCCGAACCACGTCCTCGCTGGACAGCCATCCGGGCCTATGCCCTCGTGGGCCCCCGCATGCCCGACGAAGCGCTGGAGGCGCTGGCGGATGCCGCCCGCACCGGGGGCGACGATCAGGAGGCGCAGCACATCGCCGAATCCGTCGCGCTGCTGCTGAGCGATGAATCGGATCCGGTGCGCAGCCAGGTGCTGCGGCGGCTGCTCGAACTGCTCCAGGACGAGCCGTCCGGCCGGCAGCTGGCGCTGCACGCGTTCGTGCTCGCATGCACACGCGCCGACAGCCGGCTGCTGTTGCGGTGGTACGCGGAGGCCGCCTCATCGGGCGCGGAGGACGGGCAGCGGATGATCTTGCTGTGGCAGACCGCCCTGGCCGATCTCCGGTACACCGCCGACGCGTTGAAGGCCCTGGCCGGCTGGGTCCTCGAGGCGGATAGCGATGCGCAGATCGAGCGGCAACTGACCATCCTGCTTCCCACGCTCGTCGCATCACTCGAGGACCGTAAGCGCCTCGACCACATGCTCGGGACGTTGTGCGGGCGACGCGGGGGCGACCCGCCCGCGGTGGCCGGCCGCCTGATGGCCGCGCTGCGAGGCGCCGCGGCCCCACCTGCGGCCGCGGGCCGCCAAGTTCCGGATCACCACTGAGTGAGGAGAAAAGAGCAATGGCGGACCTCCATCGCGAGACCGACTGGCACCAGGGCGCGGACCGGCACAGTGACCTGGCCGATCCAGTACTGACTGTGCGTCAGCTGTCCCGTTTCGACCACCGCAGGGGTTACAGCCGGATCGACAATGCGCTGGTCTTCACCACGGACAAGGGGGATTTCGAGGTCTATCTGCCGCCCCGCCGACCAGCGCGCTCTCTGTTCGCCGTCAGGCGGTACACCGCGGTCTATGAAGTCGACATGGGGGTGCACACTTGCGCTACTTCACTTCTGATGCCCAGCAACATCGATGCCTTCGATTTCACCGTAGAGGTGGAGTTGACCTGGCAGGTCTCCCGGCCGGAGCAGTTCGTGGCCAGTGGAGAGCGAGACGTGCCCGCCCTCTTGAAGCGCAGCCTGGAGCGGCTGATGCGCCCGGTCAGCCGCAGCTTCCCCATCGAGGAGAGCGCGGGTGCCGAACGCGCCGTGTGCCGGGCGATCGCCGACGCGGGCGAGCTGGGAGGCGAGGCCGGGTTGCGCACGTCGTGGGCCGTCCGGCTGAGACTGGACGATGCCGCGATCGTCCATCAGCAGGAGGTCCGCCGCATCCGGTACGCCGATGAACAGTTGGGTCTGTCGCACGGCTTGGCGTTGCAGGAGGACCGGGCCAGGGCGGAGCGGAACGTGGAGCAGGCGAGGCACGAGCATGAGCTGGTCATGCTGCAGGGCTGCCAGCAGGAAAGGGTGAGGGAGCTGGAGGCAGCCAAGATCCGCTATTACGAGCAGTATCTACAGCGAGGTGGCGTGGCGATGTGGGCCCTGCATCTGGCGGAGCACCCGGAGGACTCGCGGCTGGTGCTGGAGAATCTGCGCAAGGATCAGGCGGACCTGATCCGACACCAGTCCGAGGCCGCCCTGCTGGTGTTGAAGGAAGGGAACCTGGAGGACTACCAGCGGGCGGGTCTCAACAAGCAGGCCGTGGAGATCATGGAGGGGTTTCTCGCCCGCAACATCGCTGGTGCAGCTCCTGCCACAAAGGAGGCTGTGTCCTGGGCCGGTACCGACGATCCCTCGGTGGGTTTCCGCAAGGAGAGGAACGTGGCGTCCGCCGACAGCTCCGAGGAGGGGCGATGAGCTGCGGTGGGACCGAAGCTCCGGTCGCGGGGGCCCGTCTGCTCGCGGAACTGCGGACCGAGGCGGCCCGTGCGGACAGCAAGGCATCTCTGCTTCTGGGAGTCATGAGTATGACGGTGAGCTTGCTCGTCGGTCTGCTCGCGGCCCGAGGGCGGCTTCCGTTACGGCTCTCCGCCGCCGGGAGTGTGCTGTTGTGGGCGGCTATGGCCGCCTTGGCCGGGGCGCTGGTGTGCCTGCTCCTCGCCGTTGTGCCCCGTTACGGCACCGGCCGGTGGTCTCCTGGACGGCCCTTGACGTACTTCGGAGACATCAGCCGGGCCACGAACGACTGCCGGCTCGCTGAGGCGCTCGCCGTCACCGAAGCGCATCAGACCGAGGGAGTACTCGAGGCGTTGGCTCAGAACAGCCGCATCGTCGGAGCCAAACACCGGTGGATCCGTGCCGGCCTGGGCGCCTATTGCGCGGGAATGCTGCTCTTGCCCGTCGCGCGGCTCGTTGGCTGAAGACCCCCCGACGACCCGCTTCTCACGGTGCCATCACGTTCCGGTCGTACGAATACACAGGAAGAGCCCATGGTCACCCCTTCCGATGCCGCCTGCTCCCGCCGCACTCCCCGTGCCGAGCCTTCGGACTACCCGGATGCTGTGGCGTCGCCGCCTCCGCGCTGTCAGGGCGAGGCCATTCCACCCCTGTCGCAGTACCCCGGTAGCGCGGCGCAGCCTGGTGCCGACCATTTCATCGGCGAATCGGCAACACGATTCGATCCGGGCGCGGGGAGGCGTCCACCGCATGAGGAACGCCGTCGCCGTGGACGGGTGCACCTCGCAAAGCGGCAGCGGGGCATTGATGCCACGGCTTGGGGGCAGTTGCTCTTGTATCTGCCCTCGTTCCTCGTAAGTCTGGCCATCGTGGCGGTGCTCTCCCACGCCTTGCTTCCTGCCGTGGATTGGCTGGGGGGTCTGCTTTGGCTCGTTTCGGGCGCCATGGCATTCCACCGGCCCACCGAGAGAGTCCTGGCCCGCCATCTGCTGAGCCTCCGTCACCCAACCCCGCAGGAAATGGGTCGGCTGGAACCGCTGTGGCGAGAAGTGACAGCTCGGACGGGCATCGAGGGCCGTGCCTACGAGTTGTGGATCGAGGACAGCAATCATCTCAACGCACTGGCCGCGGCGGGCCACATCGTGGGCGTTACCCGCTTTGCGCTGGAGAGACTGTCCGATGGTCAGCTGGCCGCGGTCCTCGCCCATGAACTGGGGCACCATGTTCGTGGTCACACATGGTCTTCGTTACTGGGGCATTGGTACGCGGTTCCGGCACGGCTCGCGTGGTCCGCTGTACGGGGGCTTATGCGAATCGTCGCCGTCATTGGTCGTGGACGCATGGGAATTTGGGCGGCAGTGCTGCTCCTGGCGGTGGGCAGCACCGTGCTGGTGGCCGCACTGTCCTATTGGTTCGTCGCCCTTCCGCTGGTCGTTACCCCGTATCTGCTCGCCGCTTTGGCGCGTCGGGCCGAGTTGCGGGCAGATCACCATGCGGCAGCGGCCGGTTTCGGGCCGATGCTCGCCGAGGTGTTGCACATGATGCAGGCGGTAGAACGGGAAAGCGGACGTGTAAAGGCTTTCGCGTTGTCCGGGTGCGGCAGTGCGGCAGCGATTGACACTGGAGCCACGGCTCGCGGTGGCAAGCCCAGCATCTCAGGGAAGCTTCTGTCCTCGCATCCCGACTATTACACCCGCCTGCATCACCTGGCACCGTACCTGGAGGGGCCATGAGGCTGCTCCCATTCGCACCCCGGGACGGGCCGCCGCCTCGTCGCCTCGGGACTTGTGGCGCGCTTTATTGGTGAATGCGCCGATTGCCTCGGCGAGGGTTGGCGGACACGAACGCCGACAATCCTCGTCGGCAGGTTCGGCTGAGTTTCCTCGGCTAGAACGCCGCTCTTGGGCCTCTCCGGGCGGACGTGCCGGCTTGCTCAACCCTCTAGGACGAGGGGGGCTGCTGTGGGGAGCGGAGTACGAGCAGGGTGATCTCGCTGGGGGCGAAGACGCGGAAGGGCGGGCCCCAGAAGCCGGTGCCGCGGCTGGTGTAGAGGAGGGTGCGGGGGCCGTGGTGGCTGAGGCCGGCGAGGGCCGGTTGGTCGAGGCGGACCAAGTAGTGGAAGGGCCAGATCTGGCCGCCGTGGGTGTGCCCGGAGAGCTGGAGGTCGATGCCGTGGGCCGCCGCGCGGTCGATGAACTTGGGCTGGTGGGCGAGGAGGAGGACGGGGAGGTCGGGGTCGGCGCCGTGGAGGGCTCCGTCGAGGTGGGCGCGGTGGCCCGCCAGTCCTGAGGACTCGGCGGTGACGTCATCGACGCCGGCGACCACGAGGGTGTCACCGCCGCGTTCGAGCAGCAGGTGGCGGTTGCGCAGCGGCTCCCAGCCCAGCTCGTCCATCAGGCCGACCCAACCCTGGGCCTCGCTGTAGTACTCGTGATTGCCGGTGACGTAGACACGGGCCCGAGTCGCCTGCACGGTGCCCAGTGGGGCGGCCTGGGCGCGACGGCGTTCGGCGGTGCCGTCCGCGATGTCGCCGGTGTGGCAGACCAGGTCGGCCTCCAGGGTGTTCACCGTCTCGCAGACCCGTGCCGACCACCGGGTGCGGTCGAGCGGACCATAGTGGGTGTCGGTGATCAGGACGACTCGGGTGCCGTCCAACCCGGTGCCCAGGCGGGGGAGTTGCACATCGAGTCGGCGCACGCGTGGCACGCGTCGGGCCTCGGCGTACCCCCAGGCGAGCAGTACGGCGACTACGCCGAGGACGGCCCAGGTGACGATGCGCGCCCGGTCCTGTCCGGCACCGACGCCGGCCACGGTGAGGGCGAGCCGCAGCAGGACGCCGAGCAGAACGGACCAGGTGAACAAGACCCACATGCTGCCCAGCAGCGTGTCGCCGACGATCGCCGCCCGGTCCTGCTGGCGCCGCCCGTGGCCGCGCATCATCGCGAGCGGCATACCGATCAGGCCGAGGGCGAACAGTGTGGTGCCGATCAGCGTGACGGGGAGCGGCCAGTGCTGGCCGGTGTGCAGGAGAACCCAGCACGGCACGGCCCAGAGCAGGACGGGGGCGATCAGGGGGATGTAGCGCATGAGGCGCCGCAGCCGACTTTGTGGTGCCTCTTGCGCTTCACTGGCGACGGATCGGGTGGTGCTGGTCTCGGCCACGCTTCCCCTCCTGAGGTTCTGTCCGACGGATCGTATCCGTAGCGAATCCGGGAGGTGGTGGCTGGCCACGGCACAGTCGTCGTACCCGCCACAAGCCCGTGGCCCCGACATGATCCGCCGCTCATGCCCTGACTCTGCTCCGCCCCCAGCGGCCGGAGGCTCTTGAAGAGCCCATTGTCCGCTGGCGGGGAAAGCACCCGGGACGCCAGGTACGGCTGAGCCGCGATGAATGTCGGTGCGCGTCCGGCGCCGCTTGCACGGAGTAAGGGGGTTCGAGGGACGCTCCCGGAGCCCTCTCGGCGTATCTCGGCGTATGAAGCGTGAACGGCGTCTCAGGCCGGGCAGATGGTGTGTGGCATCCCCGAGGGCAGTCTGCTGCGTTCGTCCTCGGTCAGGCCGTGGCCGAGGACCTCGCACAGGTGGCGTTTCCAGAGTTTGGGGTCGAGGCGGAACAAGTCCATGCCTCCTCCCGTCGTCCGTAGCAGCATCTTCCCGTCCTGGGAGATGTCCAGGAAGCTCTGCCCGCCTTCGAAGTCGTAGGATTCGCTGTGGGACGGGCTCTCCGCCCGCAGGAAGCGCACCGAATCACCGTTGGCCAGGACGAATTCCGAGCTGTCTCCCAGGAATCCGTAGGTGCTGGAGCCCTGTTCTTTGTCCAGCGGCCCGAACGGGCCCATCAACCGCCGGGGCCGCTCTCCCGGTCGCACCGACCAGAGTTCCATCATGGAGCCTTCCGTCGTTACGACCGCGTAGCGCCGGCTCCTGTCGAGCCTGGCACTGACGGCGTCCCTGCCGAGCCGGATACGAAGTCGCTTGTTCTCCTTGCCGGTGCGCAGGTCGATGGCGCGAACCGTGGGATCGCCGTCGAGGATGACCTGCGCGTAGCCCGGCTCGGGTTGTCCGTTCACCAGGAACGGCGGCTGGTCGGTGGGCTGTATGTCATCGAGATCGATGGTCCTCGACATGCGTCGACCGTCACGGGCGTTCCAGTGCTCGATCCGGCCGCCGGAAACCGTCACCAGTTCGTCGTCGTTGATGAATGAGAAGCTCAACTGCTCGAAGAAGTCCACGTCTTCGCCGGGGGGTGGCACGAGCGTGGTGATTTCTGCCACCCGACGCAGGGAGGGGATCTCCCGGATCTCCAGCCTGTTGCGGTCGACCTGGTCCGCCACCAGGCTTTCGGATCGGTTGCCCGCGAGCCTGTGCCAGTGCGACCCGTCGGTGACGTCCCTTTTGGCCTTGGCGACGGGCTTGTGCCGACTGGTGGTGTCCATCAGCGCCAGTACGTCGCCGCGCCGGCCGGCCAGGGTCGCCAGCATCCTCTTCCCGTCGTCGAGCAGCATTGGTGGGAGGAGTACGCCGTCGCCGGATTTCAGAGTCGACGCGCTGACCTCGGTCTTGGTCCACCCGACGACGAGTGGGCCGTCCGGACCGTCGAGCAGGGGAATGTCTCTGGCGCCCCCGGAGGAGCTGAAATGGGGGCCGCTGCGCGGCTCCGCCTCCTTGTCGCTCCGTGTGTCGACCACCGTCCATTCCCCGGACTCCGACCCCCTGTCGTACGCGAATCGTTCGCCTGCCTTGTGCACGGCGATGTGGAAGCAGCTGTTGAAGCCCTTGGGCGTGTAGCGCCGCAGCTCCCGGCCGTCCGCCACCCGCACGGCCCGGTAGGTCGCGGTGGTGCCGCGCTTGTCGCCGCAGGAGACCAGTACACCGCCGTCGGCGGAGAGGCCGAGTGACGCGACGCTGCTCACCGGCGAGGTGTAGACATGATCCGCCAGCTCACGTGACTTTCCCTTGCTGATGTCGATGGACACGATCGACGTCCCCTTGCCCGTCGTGTCGCGGCGCTGGCCCACGAGCGTGTTCTCGTCAGGGCCGAACCACACCGCCTCAAGGGCCGGGACCCGGCCCGGCAGCCGTGTGGTTCGGTTCGTATCGAGGTCCCACAGGCGCAGCGTCCCGTCCGTGGCCACCGCGACCACCTGGCTGCCGTCCGGGGAGAAGTCCGCGAGGCCGCCCGGACTTCTCAGAGCTCCGTTCGCGGCGACATCGAACCCGCCGCCGGACAGCTCGTGTGCGGCGCCCAGTGGGTTCTTCGCCGTGGTCCGGACGTCGTGCCAGACCACAGTCCCGTCCTTTTCCGACACGTAAGCGATCCGCCGCCCGTCCTGGCTGACCATCGGTGCGACGGCGTTCGCCCGGAGACGGAGCTGCTTGCGCAGGATCTGATGTCCCGCTCTGCGGATGAAGAGGGCCGCCCGCGCGCCCCCGGACGTCACCAGCGCCACTGTGGCGTCCGCGCTCGTCGCAACCCCTTCGATCCTCCCTTCGGTCCCGGTCAGCGCCCACGCGGCGTCCTTGAAGTGGTCGTATCTGCGCAGCAGCGCACTCCTGGCTTCCTGCGTCGGCGCCGTGTCGTACGCCGCTATCGCGGCCAGGGCCGCCTGGCCGGGATCGGCCTGTGCCACTCCATCCGAAATGCTGGCCAGTGCGCGTGACGTGGCATCGGCATCCCGTTCCGCGCTGACCCGTGACTGGTAGACGAGGGAGGTTCCCAGCGCGGCGATCAGCGCGAGGACCAGTACGCCTGTGGTCCACACGGCACGCACGCGGTTGCGCCGCGCACGGTGATGCCGCCGCGCGAGGTCGAGGAACTCTCGTTCCGCCGGGGAGAGCTCGTCCTCCCGGCCGTGCAGTCGGCGGTGCAGGGCCAGGAGTTGCAGCGAGCCGGGCAGCAGGTCCGGGGACCTGTCCGCCCGTTGCCAGCGGGTGAGGTCGTGCTCGAGTTCCGCCCGGCCGGCCAGGAACTCCTCGTCGGTCCTGACCTGCTGCGCGAGCGTCGGCCAGGCGCTGATCAGCGCCTCGTGGGCGAGTTCGACGCTCTGCGGCTCACCCTCGTCCCCATGCAGGACGAGCAGCCGTCGCGCGGCGAGCGACTCGGCGATCCGCCATCGCGTCTCACCGGCTTCCTCCCGGGTGAGCATGCGGCGCAGGGGTGCCTTACCGCCCGGCAGCACACGGACCAGGCCGGTGAGCAGCCGCAGCGCCTCCTTCTCGTCCTCCCCCTTGTTCTCGCTGGGGCCCTTGCCGGACTCCTTGCCTTCGCGGTTGTTCTCGACGCACTCCTTCCATGCCTGTTCGGCATGGAGCCGCAGGGCGCCGGAGACGCCCTCGCTCTCTTCGTACGTCGTGGTCCGCAGCCGTCCGGCGGCCTTGTGGTCCCACAGCTGGGTCAGGACGAATCCCAGCAGGGGCAGGATACCCGGCTCACCACCCGCGTCGTCGAGAATGCGCCGCTCGAGGCCCGGGTCGTACTCCACGGCCGGGACGCGTTTGACCGGCTCACTGATCACTTCTTCGAGCTGTTCCCGGGACATCGGCGTGAGCGGGATCGTCACGCCCCTCTTCAGTGTGGTGCCCAGGTGCGGGTGGTTCAGCGCCGCTTCCACGAAGTCGGCCCGCAGGGTGACCAGTACCCGTATGCCGTCCCGCTGCCGCTCGGGGAACAGCAACCCGGCGGTCTCCTCGGTCACGGCACCGGCCCTGTCGAGGAGGGCCTCGGCCTGGTCGAGTACGACCAGGAGCCGGCCGGCCGACGAGCCCAGGGCGCGGTGGGCGGCGTCCGCGAGGCCCAACTCGGCGAGCCACGACTCCACCTGCCGGGCGCTGTCCGCGCGCGGTGGCCCGTCCTGCGCCGACCGCGCGATCTCGAACAGCTCGGTGGCCAGCGCGGCGCGCGGGGAAGCGACGTGCGCGGCGTTCACCCGCAGGATCCGGTAACCGTCCCGCCGCATCCTCGGTACCACACCAGCCAGCGCGAGTGACGACTTGCCGCAGCCCGACGGCCCGTACACCGTGACGGTGGGCTTTTCGCCGCGCACAGCGGTGACCACTCGCTCGATGTCGTCGTCCCGGCCGAAGAAGACATCCGCGTCGTCTTCCTGGAAGGTGGACAGGCCTCGGAAGGGCGTGGCCGGGGCCACGAACGGGGCGAGTTCGGGCGCTTCCTTGAGCAGGGTCCTCATCCGCAGGACGAACGCCTGCTGGGCTTCACGCACCGGCTGTGCGGCCACCATCATGCCGACCGCGGCGCCCAGTTCGTCGTCCCACACAGGGCTTCCGCTGAAACCCCCCTTGACGTGCACGGCCTCGCCGTTGGCCCGCGAGAGCTGGATCCAGCCCTGGCGGGTGGGGCCCCGGAATCTGCCGCTCTGCCAGACCCCTCCCGGGGTGTCCTCGGTGAAGCCCACGGCGCGCGCGTCGTGGTCCCATACGCCGCGTTCCGGGTCGGCCATGGGCAGCGGACGGGCCCCGGGGATGCGGCTGCGCAACCTCAGGACGGCGATGTCGCCGGTCTGGTCGGCCCTGATCGGTATCCAGCGCTGGACCTCGGCACCGTGGTCGCCCCCGTCGACATCCTCGGCGTTCCCGGCCAGCGGCAGATCGACCGTGACCTCGGCCCCGGCCCCGACCGTGTACGCGCGGGGCCGGTCCAGCGCGTCCGACACCACATGGGCGCAGGTCAGCACCAGATCCGGAGCGATGAGGAAGCCCGCGCCGCCGACCGCGCCATCCGCTCCCTTGACCCGGACGACCGCCGAGACCAGCGCTGACTCCGCCTCCTCGGCGTGCCGTCCCTCACCTTCCGCCACTGTGACCTCCGTGCCCCCGTTGCGCCCCCGTCGGCTCAACGCCCGTGCGAAGTATCCCCGTTGGAGGTCGTCCCGGCACTCCTGTTCCATGTCGGACTCACGGAGAGATGTGGCCACAGCAGTCATGGGCGGAATCCAGCCGGTGCTGCGCGGCCGCGTGACCCGCTGGACCGGCAACGCCCGCCGTGAGCGGGCGGCGGCGACCGTAGGCCGCCGAGTGGGTCTTCGTGGCGCGCCTGTCACGTGCGTTACCACAGGTCACACACGTGTCTTTGCCATCAAGGCGCCCGTGGGTGGTCACCGGCCCGTCATTGATCGGTTTCATCGTCTCCAAATCTTGACCACAAATTCCACACATCTCCCTCTTCAGGGGGGCTCTGATGCTCTAGATTGACCGTGCTTCAGATGCTGTGACACGAAGCGACAAATGGTGACTTGTAGGGCGTCGTTACGGGCGACGGGCAACTGTGTCTCCGGCGTCGGATGGTTGGGGCGGGGGCCTCCCGAGGCGAGGAACGCGTCAGTCGAGCACATACCACTGGGGACCGGGGGGTTTCTGTGCGGCAGGGGGGATTGGTCGGCCCTTTTCCGTCGGCGCGCGGGCGTCTGGCGGACGGGGCGGTCGGCCGGCCGGCGAACGACTGGGAGCAGCGGTACCGGCGTACCGTGATCACCAGCGATACCGTGGCCACCGGCCTGGTCGTGGCGGCGATCGGCAACTTCTTCGGGGTGCGGGACGCGGCCAACTGGCATGAGAAGTGGGGGATTCTCGCCTTCGGCACCGAGCTGTTGGTGCTGGGCGCGCTCGCGGTGAGCCGGTCGTGGGCTCCGGCGGTGCTCGGCCAGGGCGCCGAGGAGTTCCGCCGGCTGGGACGCTCGCTGTTCACGGCGACCGTCGTCCTCGCGCTCGGCGGGATCGCCCTCACCTCGCGCAACATCAAGCTCTGGATCTTCGTCGCGATCCCGGCGATCGCGCTCGTCACCATGACCGAGCGGTATCTGCTCCGTCTCCGGCTGCACAAGCAGCGGAAGCAGGGGCTGTGCCTGAGACCGGTGCTCGCTGCCGGGAGCCCGGACACCGTACGCGACCTGATCACCCGGACCCGCAAGTTCCCGCACCTCGGCTGGCGGGTGGAGGCGGTGTGCACGACGGACGGTCGCGGGCTCGACGGTGATCAGCTGGACGGCGTGCCGGTAGTCGGCCGGCTGACGGACGTCGCCAAGCACGTCCGCCACGACGGCTACCGGGTCGTCGCGGTCACACCGGACCCGCACTGGTCGCCGGACCGGCTGCAGCGGCTGGCCTGGAACCTCGAAGGCAGCGATGCCGAGATGGTCGTGGCCCCCGTGCTGATGGAGGTGGCGGGCCCGCGACTGCACGTCGACGCGGTGCTCGGGATACCGCTGCTGCGGGTCAGCATGCCGACCTTCACCGGGGGGCGCCGGGCGGTCAAAGAGGCCGTCGACCGGATGGGCGCGGCGATCCTGTTGTTGCTTCTCGCGCCGCTGATGGTGCTCATCGCGGTGCTCGTGCTCGCGGACAGCCGCGGTGGGGCGGTGTACCGCCAGCGCAGGGTCGGCAAGGACGGCCGCGAGTTCACCATTCTCAAGTTCCGCACCATGGTCACCGGGGCTCACGGGGCACGTGCCGAACTGGCCGACCGCAACGAGGGCGCGGGGCTGCTGTTCAAGGTCCGCCGGGATCCGCGGGTGACCCGGGTGGGAAAGGTGCTGCGCCGGTACTCGCTCGATGAGCTTCCGCAGCTGTTCAACGTGCTCACCGGATCGATGTCGCTCGTCGGCCCGCGGCCTCCGTTACCGGAGGAGTGCGCCGCGTACGACCCGGACATCCGGCGGCGGCTGCTGGTCAAGCCCGGACTCACCGGGCTGTGGCAGATCAGCGGGCGCAGCGACCTGCCGTGGGAGGAGGCGGTCCGCCTCGACCTGCGGTACGTGGAGGACTGGTCGCTCGCCCTGGACACGGTGATCTTGTGGAAGACGCTGCGCGCGGTGCTCCACGGACAGGGGGCCTACTGATGGCGCCTGTGCGCTCACCGATGTGCGGGGGACGGCGACGTCGTACGGCCAGCGCGTGGACGGCAGGCCGCGAGGGCCTGCCTTGGGGGACCGCAGGCCACAAGGGCCTGAGTAGGGGGAGGGGCGAGGCATGAGAGTAAGCGTCTTCGGGCTCGGTTACGTGGGCTGTGTGTCGGCCGCGTGCCTGGCCAGCATGGGCCACGAGGTCATCGGGGTGGACGTCAACCAGGTGAAGGTCGACCTGGTCAACGACGGCAAGGCGCCGGTGGTCGAGGAGCGGATCGGCGAGCTGATCGCCGAGGTGGTGGCGAGCGGGGCGTTACGGGCCACCGCGGACGTCCGCGAGGCGATCATGGGCAGCGAGGTGTCGCTGGTTTGCGTGGGCACGCCTTCGGAGCCCAACGGCAGCCTGTGCACCACGTATTTGGAGCGGGTCACCGAGCAGATCGGTGCCGCGCTGGCCGAGCGGGGCGGGCGGCAGACCGTGGTGTTCCGCAGCACCATGCTTCCGGGCACCTGCCTGAACCTGCTGGTGCCGATTCTGGAGAAGTACGTCGGCGGCACGGCCGGTGCGGACTTCGGGGTCGCGGTCAATCCGGAGTTCCTGCGCGAGGGCACGAGCGTGCGGGACTTCTTCGACCCGCCCAAGACCGTCATCGGCGAGCTCGACGCGGCGAGCGGCGACGCGGTGGCGGCGCTGTACGAGGGCCTGCCCGGCGAGGTGTTCCGGGTGCCGGTCCCGACGGCCGAGGCGATCAAGTACGCGGACAACGCGTTCCACGGTCTCAAGATCGGCTTCGCGAACGAGCTGGGCGCGGTGTGCCAGGCGCTCGGGGTGGACTCGCACCAGGTGATCGATGTGTTCCTGGCCGACCGCAAGCTGAACATCAGCCCCGCCTACCTGCGGCCCGGCTTCGCCTTCGGCGGCTCCTGCCTGCCCAAGGACCTGCGCAGCCTGGTGTACGCGGCGCGGCGGGCCGACATCTCGGTACCCATCCTCTCCCACGTACTGCCCTCCAACTCCGCCCATCTCCAGCGCGCGGTGGAGCTGGTCGAGCGCACCGGCAAGCGCCGGGTGGGTCTGTTCGGGTTGTCCTTCAAGCCCGGCACCGACGACCTGCGCGAGAGCCCGCTCGTCGAGCTGGCGGAGCGGCTCTTCGGCAAGGGCTACGACCTGAAGATCTACGACGCCAATGTGAGCCTTTCGCGGCTGATCGGCGCGAACCGCGAGTACATCGAGACGCGGCTGCCGCACCTCGCGCAGCTGCTCGCGGACTCCGTTGAGGAGGTCGCCGACCACGCCGAGGTGTGCCTGGTCGGGACCAAGGACCCGGCCGTGCTGTCGGCGCTGCCCCACAGCGACGACGGCTCGATGCTGATCGATCTCATCCGCCTTCCCGACGCCGAGGCGCGCCGGACCGAACCGGGGTACGTGGGCCTTGCTTGGTGACGTCAGAAACGAGCGACAGGGCCGGCGCGCGCTGATCCTGGTGGAGAACCTGTCGGTGCCGTTCGACCGGCGGGTGTGGCAGGAGTGCACGACGCTGCGCGACGTGGGCTGGGACGTGCACGTCATCTGCCCGAAGGGCAGTAAGCGGGACACGGAGGCGGAGGCAGTGATCGACGGGGTGCGGATCCACCGCTACCCGTTGCGTGCCGCCACCGGAGGGCCGGCCGGCTACCTGCGGGAGTACGGATCGGCGTTGTGGCACACGCTCCGACTGGCCCGCAAGGTCGGCCCGGTCGATGTGGTCCACGCCTGCAACCCGCCCGACCTGCTGTTCCTGCCTGCGCTGTGGCTGAAGCGGCGCGGCGCGCGGTTCGTCTTCGACCAGCACGACCTGGTGCCCGAGCTGTACCTCTCCCGGTTCGGCCGGGGCAAGGACCTGCTCTACCGCGCCGTGTGCGCGCTGGAACGGCGGACCTACCGTGCCGCGGACATCGTGCTCGCCACGAACGAGAGCTACCGGGACGTCGCGCTGCGCCGTGGCGGCAAGCGGCCGGCGGATGTCTTCGTGGTGCGCAGTGCGCCCGCCGTCGACAGGTTCCAACCGGTGGCGCCCGAGCTGGAGTTGAAGCGTGGTAAGCCTCATCTGCTGTGCTACCTGGGCGTGATGGGGCCGCAGGACGGCGTCGACTACGCCTTGCGGGCACTGGCGAAGCTCCGCGACGAGCTGGGGCGTACCGACTGGCATGCGGTGTTCGTCGGTGCCGGCGACGCCTTCGACGCGATGGTGGAGCTGTCCCGGCAGCTCGGGCTCTCCGAGCAGGTGCAGTTCACCGGGCGCATTCCGGACGCCGATCTGGTGCGCTACCTGTCCACCGCGGACGTGTGCCTCTCTCCCGACCCGCGCAATCCGCTGAACGACGTGTCGACCATGAACAAGGTCCTGGAGTACATGGCGATGGGCCGGCCCATCGTCTCGTTCGACCTGCGGGAGGCGCGCGTCTCCGCCGGTGACGCCGCCGTGTACGCGCCCGCCAATGACGAGGCCGCGTTCGCGAAGCTGATCGCGCTGCTGCTGGACGATCCGGAGCAGCGGGCCCGGATGGGCGAGATCGGCCAGGAGCGGATCAGCGGGCCGCTCTCCTGGCGGAACTCGCAGGCATCGCTGCTCGCCGCGTACGCCGCTGCGTGCCGCGACCACACTTCGGCGTCGGCTGCGACCCGGTTCGGACGGGGCGGAGAGCACGGCGTTGAACGATGACACGATCCGCCTGGTCACGATCGGGCGGATACTCCGCCGGCGCTGGCGGCTGCTCGCCGTACTCACCGTGCTGGGCGCAGTCGCCGGCTACGGCGCCTCGCTGGTGTTTCCGCCGCGCTACACGGCGTCGGCACCGGTACTGCTGCCCGGGCAGTGGGAAGAGCGTGAGCTGCTGACCCAGGTGGACATCGCGACCAGCTCGTCGGTGGTCGACCTGGCGGCCGCCAAGCTCGACCGGCGGGACATCAGCCGCGACGAGCTGCGCGAACGGGTGACCGCCAAGGCCGCCGACGGGAACATCATCACGATCTCGGGTACGGCCGACACCCCGGCGCGCGCCCAGCAGCTCTCCGACCAGGTGGCCCAGCAGTTCGTCGGATTCGCCACGCGGATCGCGGGCGGCAGCACCGACCCCGACGCGGCCACGGGGACCGAGGCGCTGCGGCAGAAGGTGGTGGAGACCAACCGCCGCATCACCGACCTGGCCGAGGCGGCCGATCCGGGGCGGACCGTGGAGAGCGTGCAGGCCCGCACCTCGCTCGAGAAGCTGCGTACCTCCCTGGAGGAGGCCATGACGAAGCTCGACGAGGCCGACCCGGCGAACGACAAGGCCGGCATGGTCGTCATGGGCCCGGCGGCCCGGCCGACCGGTGCGGCACCGCCCACGAGGATGCACCTCATCGCCGCCGGGGCGCTGCTGTTCTTCCTGCTCTCGGTCGTCGGCCACCTCGTCGCCGTACGGATGAACCGCCGGCTGCGCACCGAAGCGGAGATCACCGCCGCGCTGGGCTCGGCGCTCCTCGGCACCGTTGACGTACCTGTCGATGAGCTCGGCGACGTACGTGAGGAACGGCGTGCGCACCGGTCGGAAGGCCATGGCCTGCGGGCTCGGCTCCGCAGCCTCCTCGGCGTCGACACCCGGTGGGACGTACCGGCCCCGCCCGGCTCCGGTGACGAGGCAGGCAGGCGGATCCGCTACCGGCGGGTGTGCGCTCGCCTCCTGGACGAGCTGCCGGCCCCCCGGCGGCTGCTCGTTGTCGTACCGGAGGGCGACGAGATCGCCCGCCGGGCGGCCGGGCAGCTCGCTGCCGAGACCCAAAACGCTCTGCTGCTGCGGGTGGTGGAGGTCGCGGTGGACCGGCCGATCGTGCCGGACCGCGACACCGAATCCGGTGCCCTGGTCGTCCTCAGCGCGGGCAGCTGGACCGCGGAGGAGCTCGCCGGTCTCGCCGAGGCGTGTGCGGACGCCCGGCATGAGGTCGTCGGCACCGTCGTCGCCGGCCCGGTGCGGGCCCGTCCGACGCGGTCTGCCGGCGATCTGCCGGACAACGCCACTCCGGCCCTCGCGGTGCGCGGTCACGCGGCGGGAGGTTCGGTGTGACGACGAGTACGACTGCGGAGTCGCCGTCCGCCGCTCCGCTGCTCGACCTGCAGGCGCTGGTGGTCGCCGTGCGCAGACGCCGCCGCTTCTGGTGTTCCCTGGCGCTGCTGGGACTGCTGGCCGGCGCGGCGGTGGCGGTCCTGCTGCCCCCGCCGCCGAGCGCGGTGACCAAGGTGCTGGTCGCGCACCGGGAGGACCAGCCGAACGACACCGGCACGCTGATCCGCACCGATGTCGCGGTGCTGGGCACCTCGCGGATCGCCGGCAAGGCCCTGCGGTCCCTCAAGTCCTCGGACAAGCCGGAGGACTTCATGGAGGACTACCGGGGTACCGGCGTGACCAACAACCTGCTGCAGATCGATGTGACGGCTGACAGCGACGCGGAAGCGGTGGCCCGGGCCGAGGCGCTGGCCGATGCGTTCATTGCTGACCATGTGAAGCGGATGCGGGAGTCCGCGAACGCCGAGGCCAAGGCCCTGGACGACCAGCGCGACCGCATGCGGGACGAGCTCGCCGAGGTCAACAAGGCGATCGGCGGCCGGTCGCCGGAGAGCGACCCGGAAGCACCGGCGAGCACCGAGTCGCTCTTCGCCCGCCGCGCCGAGCTCACCTCGCGGATCGCCGATTACGGCCAGCGCGCCGAGGAGGCGCGCATCGGCACGCCCCGGGTCGTCGCCGGCACGCAGATCGTGGACGCTCCGCGCGCGGTGCGGCACTCCCTGCCCAAGGCCGCTGCCACCGACGGCGCGATCGGGCTCGTCCTCGGGCTCGTCCTCGGACTCGCGCTGTCCGCGGTCGGCGCGGTGGTGGCGGACCGCCCCGTGCTGCGCCGGGACATCGCGGCGAACCTGGGTGCCTCGGTCGTCGCGGAGCTGCCCCGCCGGTCGGGCAGGCGGTGGCAGCGCCGGCGGACCCGGGCGGCATACGAACGCCTCACCACGACCCTGGCCCGCACCGTGCGCGGCTCCGCCGAACCGGTGTCGCTGCTGGAACTGGGCAGTGCGCGCAGCACGGGCGTGATCGCCACGGACCTCACCGGGGCGCTGGGGGCGGCGGGGCCGGTGGTCGGCGTCGGCTCCGTGGCGCCCGGTACGGCGTGGACGGACCTCCCGTACCTCGGCAGCCGGGCCGTACTCGTCGTGCGGGCCGGGCACGGCAGTGCCGCATGGCTGCACACCGTGGCGCGACAGCTCGCGGACCAGCGCATTGCGGTGCTCGGTGTGGTGCTGATCGATCCCGATCCGCGTGACCGGACCGACGGCACGCTGTGGGACGGGCTGCACAGCGCGCTGCGGGGCCACAGCGAGCGGCCGGCCCGGCAGAACGGTGGGGGTACCTCCCACGCCGTTGACGCAGTGGGGACCGGCCGGCACCGGTCGGAGCGGCTGCCGATGCCGGCCGCACGGGTCCCGGACAACGACCAGGAGGCGCGGTAGCACATGTGTGGCATCGCAGGTACTTACCGATGGCCGGACGGCAAGGTCGTGACCGACCGGCTCACCGACACCCTCGCCCACCGCGGGCCGGACGGCGCAGGCCGGTACAGCCACGCCGCCGGTGACGGCGAAGTGCACCTCGGGCACCGCCGGCTGGCCATCCTCGACCTGTCCGGGACCGGCGCCCAGCCGATGGTCTCGGACGGCCTCGCCCTGACGTACAACGGCGAGCTGTACAACGCGCCCGAGCTGCGTGCCGAACTTGCGGCCGCCGGGGTGCGCTTCCGCGGCACCTCCGACACCGAGGTGCTGCTGGAGGCCTGGCGGCGCTGGGGCACGGACTGCCTGCCCCGGCTGCGCGGCATGTTCGCGTTCGGCGTCTTCGACGAGCGCACCGGCGAACTGGTGCTCGCACGCGACCAGTTGGGCATCAAGCCGCTGTTCCTGCTGCGGCGTGGTGCGGGGCTGGTGTTCGCCTCCGAGCTCAAGGCGCTGGCCACTGCCACCGGCGAGTCGCTGGAGGTGGACCATGCGGCGCTGGTGGCCTCGCTCCTCTATTACTGGGTGCCGGACTCGCGCTGCGCGTTCCGCGCGGCGGAGAAGCTGCCGCCGGGGAGCTGGCTGCGGTGCCGGCCCGACGGCCGGGTGGAGCGCGGCCGGTACTGGAACCTGAAGGACGTCGCCGCCGAGGGGCAGGAGCGGGCCCGCAGCGGCGAGCAGCCGGACCTGGCCGCCATCGTCGAGGAGTCGACGCGGCGCCACCTGCTCTCCGACGTCCCCGTGGCGACCTTCCTCTCCGGTGGCCTCGACTCCAGCTGGCTGACCGCGCTGGCGGCCCGCCATCAGCCCGGCATCTCCGCCTACACGATCGGGTTCCGCGCCGAGGACGCCAGGTTCGAGGCGATGCCGGACGACCTGCGCTACGCCCGGCAGGTGGCCGAGCGGTTCGGCGTCGACCTGCACGAGATCGAGATCGCCCCGAACGTGCTCGACCTGCTGCCGCGGATGACGTACCACCTGGACGAGCCGATCGGTGATCCCGCCGCGATCAACACGTTCCTGATCTGTTCGGCAGCGCGCGAGGCCGGGGTCAAGGTGATGCTCTCGGGGATGGGCGCCGACGAACTGTTCGCCGGGTACCGCAAGCACCTGGCCAACCTGCTCGCGCTGCGCTACCAGCGCGTCCCGCGCCCGCTGCGGCGCGGTGTGTCCGGGGTCGTGGACCGGCTGCCGGTCGCCTCGGCCCGCCGGGGATACCGGTCGGTGCGCTTCGCGAAGCGGTTCCTCTCCTTCGCCGACCTGCCGGAGGAGACCGCGTTCCGGCGCAGCTACACCATGTACGACCAGGACGAGCTGCTCGCGCTGGTCGATCCGGACCTGGCCGGGACGGTCGACGACGTGCTGACCGAGCATGCGGACGTCTACGAGGACAACGGCCTCGACGACTTCGTCAACCGGATGTGCCTGGGCGACGCCCGGATGTTCCTGCCGGGGCTGAACCTCGCGTACACGGACCGGTCGAGCATGGCCGCGTCGACCGAGGTGCGGGTGCCGTACGTGGACGTCGAGGTGGTCAGGGCGGCGTTCGCCGTGCCGGGGGACCGCAAGATCGTGGGGCGGCAGGGCAAGGCCGTCCTCAAGGAGGCGGCCACCTCGATCCTGCCCCGGGAGATCGTGTACCGGCCCAAGGGCCTGTTCAGCGCCCCGCTGCGGGCCTGGATGAGCCGGGACCTGGCGCCGCTGGTGCGCGAGGTGGTCAACGACGGAGAGCTCGTACGGTCCGGGTTCCTGCGCCGTGACGCGCTGGCGCGCATGGTCGCCGAGGACGCCGCCGGGCAGCGGGACTTCTCCAAGCATCTGTGGCACGTACTGACCCTTGAGTACTGGTATCGCGACGCGACCTCTGGGTCCGGTCAGAGCAATCGGTCAACGGCTTAGGAATTCAGAGGAGTTCGGGTGAAGCAGGTTGTGCAGAACTACAAGAGCGGCGAGCTGACGGTGCTCGACGTGCCGGTGCCGGGGTGCAAGGCGGGCGGTGTGCTGGTCCGCAGCGCCTTCTCGCTGATATCCACCGGGACCGAGCTGATGAAGGTGTCCGAGGCCGGCATGTCGATGCTGGGCAAGGCCCGCTCCCGCCCCGACCAGGTGGCCAAGGTCATGCAGAGCGTGGCCACCAACGGGGTGCCCGCCACCTACCGCAAGGTGATGGGCAAGCTGGACTCCTACACGCCGCTGGGCTACTCGCTGTGCGGGGTGGTCGAGCAGGTCGGCGCCGGGATCGACGACGTGAAGGTCGGCGACCTCGTGGCCTGTGCCGGCAACGAGCACGCGCTGCACGCGGAGCTGAACTGGGTGCCGAAGAACCTCTACACCCCGGTGCCTGACGGCCTCGCGCCACGGCACGCGGCCTTCGGCACCGTCGGGTCGATCGCACTGCAGGGCGTCCGCCAGGGCGAGCCGCAGCTCGGCGAAGTGGCCCTGGTCATCGGTCTCGGCCTGATCGGGCAGCTGGTGGTGCAGCTCCTCGCCGCATCCGGAGTCCGCGTCGTCGGTGCCGATCCCGACCCGGTGCGCTGCGAGCTCGCCGAGCGGCTCGGCGCCGCGGCCTGCGGTGATCCCGCGTCCGCGACTGTGGAGACCGCCGTCGCCGAGCTCACCGGCGGGCACGGTGTGGACCAGGTGTACCTGGCCGCCGGCGGCGGCAGCAATCAGCCCGTCGAGCTGGCAGCGCGGCTCTGCCGGGACCGCGGCCGGGTCGTCGACATCGGCAAGTGCCGGCTGGACCTGCCGTGGAACGCGTACTACGAGAAGGAGCTCGACGTCCGGTTCTCGCGGTCGTACGGTCCCGGTCGCTACGACCCGGAGTACGAGCTGGAGGGCCGGGACTACCCGATCGGCTACGTACGCTGGACCGAGCGGCGCAACCTGGCGTGCTTCCTCGATCTCGTCGCCCGCAACCGCGTCGACGTCGAGCCTCTGATCTCCCACATCGCCGACTTCGACGATGCCGTCGAGACCTACCGGCGCCTGAAGGACGGCGAGTTGAAGGCCGTGGCCGTCCTGTTCCAGTACCCCGGACAGGAGAAGGAAGCGGAGGCAGCGGGCGCCCCGGCGGTGGCCGTGCCCGCGGTGCACGTGCAGCGGCGTCCGGTCCTGGCCGCCAACGCACCGCTGCGGCTGGCGTTCGTCGGCGCGGGCAACTACGCGACGTCGATGCTGCTGCCGCACCTCGCACAGCGCGACGGCGTCGCACTGTGGACCGTCGCCACCACGACGGCGCTCTCCGCGGCCAACGCGCAGCGGAAGTTCGGCTTCGCCCAGGCGACCACCGACCTCGACGCCGTGCTCGGCGACAAGACCATCGACGCGGTGTTCGTCGTCACCCGGCACAGCTCGCACGCCGAACTGACCCGCAAGGCGTTGCTGGCCGGCAAGGCGGTGTTCGTGGAGAAGCCCCTGGTCCTCACCGAGGACGAGCTGTCCGGCGTACTCGCGGCGGTGGAGGAGTCCGGCAACGACCGGCTGCAGGTGGGCTTCAACCGCCGGTTCGCCCCGCTGCTGCAGGAGGCCAAGGAGCGCTTCGGCGCCCGGACCGGTCCGGCGAGCCTGCGCTACCTGGTCAACGCGGGCCGGCTGCAGCACGGCAGCTGGTACCTCCAGCAGGGCACCGAGGGCACGCGGTTCGCCGGGGAGGGCGGACACTTCATCGACACGGCGAGCTGGCTGCTCGACGCCGACCCGGTCTCCGTGTACGCGGTCGCCCCGTCCGGCAACGAGGACCTGCAGGTCGTGCTGCGCTACCCGGACGGGTCCACCGCCACCATCAGCTACGTCACCACCGGCGCGCCCGGCTTCCCCAAGGAGACGCTGGACCTGGTCGCGGACGGCAAGGTGCTGCGGCTCGACGACTTCGTCCGCGCCTCGGTGTACGGGCGCAAGCGGTGGGTCAGCTCCAGGCTGCCCAAGGCCCGGGACAAGGGGCAGAACGCCGAGCTGGCCGCGTTCATCAAGGCCGTGCGGACCGGTGGGCCGATGCCGGTGCCGCTGGAGTCGCTGGTCGCCACCACCGCGGCCACCCTCGCCGTGGAGACCGGTCTGGCCGCCGGTGCTCCGGTGACGTTGGAGCGGGCGCGATGACCATGAGTGCGGGCTGGTACTTACGCCGCCTTTCCCGGATGGAACCGCGGGAGATCGGCGGCCGGGCGGTCGACGCGGTGCGCAGACGGCAGTGGAGGTCGTCGCTGCCGGACTGCCCGAACGTGACCGGCGCCCGGTTCACCGCCGTCCTGCCCGCCGGGACGATGGCCGCGGTGCCACCGGACGCCGCGAAGCGTCTCCTCGCCGAGGCGGACCGGCTGATGGCCGGGCACGCCGAGTACTTCGGTGTGGTCCGTGACGACCTGGTCGACCCGGACTGGTGGCGCGACCCGAAGACCGGCCGCCGGGCTTCGTCGGGCTACGCCTTCGACGTGCCGTACCGCAACGAGGACGCGGTCGGGGACATCAAGCAGATCTGGGAGCCGTCCCGGCACCAGTACCTCACCGTGCTCGCCGCCGCCTACGCGCTCACCGGGGACGAGCGCTACGCCGAGCGCGTGGCCGAACACCTGCGGTCGTGGTGGGCGGCCAACCCGCCGCTGCGCGGCGTGCACTGGATCAGCGGCATCGAGCTGGGCATCCGGCTGCTGTCCTGGGTGTGGATCCGCCGGCTGCTCGACGGCTGGCCGGGCGCGGCCGGGCTGTTCGAGGACAACCCGGTGGCGCTGAGCCAGATCTGGCACCACCAGCGCTGGCTGGCGGCCTTCCCCAGCCGGGGGTCCTCGGCGAACAACCACGTCATCGCCGAGGCCGCCGGGCAGTTCGCCGCGGCGTGCGCGTTCGACTGGTTCCCCGCCTCGGGGCGTTGGCGAGCCGGCGCGCTACGGTCCCTGGAGCGGCACCTGCGCGGCAACACCTTCCTCTCCGGCCTCAACCGCGAGCTGGCCACCGAGTACCACGGGCTCGTCCTGGAGCTCGGTCTGGCCGCGGTGGCCGAGGCGGATGCCGCCGGCGTGCCCGTCCCCGCGACGGTCCGGCTGGTGCTGCTGCGGATGACCGACGCGCTCGCCGCCGTCGTGGACAGCCGGCTGCGGCCGCCGCGCCAGGGGGACGCGGACGACGGGCACGGCCTGGTCGTGGACGGCGCGGGCACCGACCGCTGGGCCTCGCTGCTGGCCACCGGGGACGCCGTGTTCGGCCGTCTCGCCTGGTGGCCGGCGGTGACCGGCACCGATGTGCGCACCCCGCTGCTGGCCGCGCTCATCAAGCCCACTGCCTGGTCCGTGACCCGCCCGGCGAGCCGGCCGGACCACTTCGCCGACGCGGGGCTCACCATCCTGCGCGGTCCGGGGGAGACGGGCGAGATCTGGTGCCGCTGCGACGGCGGTCCGCACGGCTTCCTGTCCATCGCCGCACATGCCCACGCGGACGCGCTGTCCGTGGAGGTCCGGCACGACGGGGTCGACGTGCTCGCCGACCCCGGAACGTACTGCTACCACGGGCAACCCGAGTGGCGGCAGTACTTCCGGTCGACCCTCGGCCACAACACCCTGCAGCTGGACGGCGCCGACCAGTCCGTGTCCGGCGGCCCGTTCCTGTGGACCCGGCATGCCCGCAGCCGTGTCCTGGCCGTGGACACCTCCGGCGGGAGCACTGCCCGCTGGCGCGCGGAGCACGACGGCTACGGGCCGTCCGTGCACCGTCGCCGGGTGGAGCTGACAGCCGCGAGCCAGGAGCTGCGGGTGGTGGACGAGGTACACGGACCGCACCGGGCCGAGGTGCGCCTCGCATTCCACCTCGGCCCCGCGATCACCGCGGACCTGACCGGCAACCGGGCAGTGCTCACCTGGACCCGGGACGGCGAGGACCGCTCCGCGGTGCTCGACCTGCCCGCGCAGCTGTCCTGGCAGGCGCATCGCGGCGAGACCGGACCTTCCCCGAGCTCTTCGGACAGGGGGTACCCCATGCTGGGCTGGTACTCCGCCGGATTCGGGCGCAAGGAACCCTCGACCACGCTGATCGGCACCGCCCTCCCCGGACGGCACAGTGCCGACGGCACTGTGCCGTCCGGGGAGTTCACCACCGTGCTCAGGTTCCACGGCTAGGGGCGCGCGTGGGGAGCAAGAGACGGCACTGGGCGTGGGCGGCGGCACCGCTGACGCTGGCCCTGCTGGCGATGGCCGGCTGTGAGAGCACACCGGACGTAGAGGCGAAGCCGACCGCCACGCCGTCGGCCACGCCCGTGGCCCGGGTGTGCGCCGAGCCCGCGGCCGGGCCGGTAAAGGCACCCGCGGGCGCGGTGACGGTCGACCCGGCGATGGTCGGTGACCTGGCGGCGAAGACCAAGAGCAGTCCGCCCGGCACCACGTTCTGGCTTCGTCCGGGCAGGCACCGGCTCGACCCGGACCGCTACGCCCAGGTCATCCCCAAGGAGGGGAACAGCTACCTCGGCGCGCCGGGCGCGGTGCTCGACGGCCGCAAGAAGAACCAGTACGCGTTCGGCGGTACCGCCCGCGACGTCACCCTGCGCTACCTGACCGTGCAGGGTTTTGTCGCGCCGCAGAACGAGGGCGTGGTCAACCATGACTCGGCCGACGGCTGGGTGATCGAGCACGCGACGATCCAGCACAACTCCGGTGCCGGGCTGATGGCCGGTGACCGCCAGCGGGTCCGCGCCAGCTGCCTGCGCGACAACGGCCAGTACGGCATGAACGCGTACAAGTCCGGGGGCCGCATCGGCGGCCTGGTGGTCGAGGGCAACGAGGTCGTGGGCAACAACACCGGCGACTGGGAGCGGCGGCGCAAGGGCTGCGGCTGTACCGGGGGCATCAAGTTCTGGGCCGTCAACGGCGCTGATGTGCGCGGCAACTGGGTGCACGACAACCGCGGAACGGGGTTGTGGGCGGACACCAACAACAACGACTTCCGCATCGAGAACAACGTGCTGGAGGCCAACGACGGTGCCGCGCTGATCTACGAGACCAGCTACAACGCGGTCATCCGCAACAACACGATCCGGCGGAACAACTGGGTCGAGGGCCGCAGGGCGGCCGACCGCGGCGACACCTTCCCCTTCGCGACCGTCTACCTCTCCGAGTCCGGCGGCGAACCACGGGTCCGGGCCCGCACCGACAAGATCGAGATCTACCGGAACGTGCTGGAGAACAACTGGTCCGGGATCACCCTGTGGGAGAACGCCGACCGGTTCTGCAACAGCCCGGCCAACACCTCCTCCGGTGACTGCACACTGCTGGTGCGGGACACCGACCGCTGCGCGAAGCCGGCGATCGCCACCGCACCGCTCTACGCCGACTGCCGGTGGAAGACCCAGCGGGTGGACATCCACAACAACCGCTTCGTACTCGACAAGTCCGTCGTCAAGTGCACGGTGAAGTGCGACCGCATGGCGGTGCTGGCCAACTACGGCACCTATCCGGACTGGTCGCCGTACCAGGGCGAGCGGGTGGCCGAGGCGATCACCGGCGAGCAGCACAACCGCTGGCACGACAACACGTACCTCGGCCCATGGCAGTTCGTCGCCCACGACCCGAGCCGGGTAATCGACTCCGGGCAGTGGCAGAGCACGCCGTACCAGCAGGACGCGGGCAGCACCTTCGCCCCACGGGCCGGTGGTTGAGATGGACCGGGACTCCGTGGGCACACCGAAGACCGTCGGGATCATCTGGGGGCTGCTGGTCCTCAACACACTCGGCTCCGCCGGCGCCGAGACCATCATCCCCATTCCCCGCTCCCTCATCCAGCTGGTCACCATGGGCGCGCTGGCCGTCGCGTTCTCGCTGGCGCTCGCGCTCAATTCCCGGCTGCGCATCCGGGCGAGCGCCTACTTGAGCCTGCTCACCCTGCTGCTGGTGACGAGCGTGCTCTCCAGTGCGCACCTGGAGTCCGGCTTCGGCGCGCTGTTCCGGTGTGCCCGGCTGGCGCTCTTCGTCGGCACACTCTGGCTGCTCAGCCGCTGGTGGGACGGTGGCCCGACGTTCGTCCGGCACCACATCCGGATGTACTTCGCGGTGCTCGGGTCGGTGGCCGCGGGGCTGGTCGTCTCACCGGGCGCGGCCATGCCCGAGCTGTACGGCGGACGCCTCGTCGGCGCGCTGTGGCCGCTCACGCCGCCGCAGATCGGCCAGTACGCCGCGGTGATCATCGGGCTCACGGTGCTGCTCCTGCTGGGCCGCCGGACCGACAGGACCAGCGCGGCGGTGGTCATCGTGCCGGCAGTGGTCCTGCTCGCGCTGACCCATACCCGGACGGCCACGGTCGGCCTGCTCATCGGGCTGGCGCTGGCGATCGGCTCGCTCCTCCTGACCAGCGCCGCGGCGCGCCGGTTCTTCAGCTGGGCGGTGCTGTGCGCCGTGGTGGCCGCGGTGGCGTTCAGCTCCGCGCTCCAGGCGTGGTTCCTGCGCGGACAGAGCCAGGAGAACTTCTCCAACCTCACCGGCCGGGCCAAGGTCTGGGACGCCCTGCTGGCGGCGCCCCGGTCGACCGTGGAGCAGCTGTTCGGAGTGGGGCTGGGCGACAAGTCGTTCGGCGGGCTGCCGATCGACAACAGCTGGCTGGCCGTCTACCAGGAACAGGGGCTGACCGGCGTCGTCCTGGTGGCGGCGGTCGTCATCGTGCTGGGCGGTGTCGCGTTGCTGCGGCCACCGTCGCTGTCGAGGGCCTGCGCGATCTTCCTGATCAGCTACTGCGCGATCGCGTCGTACACCGAGGCAGGGCTCGGCGACGCCTCGCCGTATCTGCTGCATCTGGCCGTCGCCGCTTCGCTGCTGGTGGCACCTGCCGCGGCCGGTCCCCTTTCCACGCCCGAAGGCCCTCGACGACGCATCCCGCGACGGGCCCAGAGATCGGAGGTGATCTGAGCATGCACGTCCTCGTGGTGCACAACCGCTACGCCTCGGCGCAGCCGAGCGGGGAGAACAAGGTCGTCGACCAGGAGGTGGCGCTGCTGCGCGGCGCGGGCCATCGGGTCGAGGTGTTCGAGCGGCGCAGCGACGACATCGCCACCCGGTCCCTGCCCGGCAAGGCCGCGATACCGCTGCTGGTGCCGTGGAACCCGGCCGTACGCGCGGAACTCGCCACCCGGCTGCGCACCGAGCGCCCTGACGTCGTCCACGTCCACAACGTCTTCCCGCTCCTGTCGCCCGCGGTCCTGGCCGCCTGCGCCGACGCCGGCGTGCCCGCCGTCGCCACGCTGCACAACTACACCCAGATCTGCCCGCCCGGCACGCTGCAACGGGACGGCCGGCCGTGCACCGACTGCGTCGGATCGACGCCGCTGCCCGCGGTCCGGCACGGCTGCTACCGCGGCTCCCGGCTGGCGACGGTGCCGCTCGCGGTCAGCCTGTCGGTCAACCGGCGGCGGTGGTGGTCCGGCGTGGCGCGGTTCCTCTGCATCTCCGCGGCGCAGCGCGAGATCCTGGTGGGCGCCGGCATGCCGCCCGAGCGGCTCGCGGTCAAGCACAACTTCGTGCCCGACCCGGAAGCCCGCCGAACGGCCACGGGCGAGCACGTGCTCTACCTCGGCCGGCTCGCCGAGGCCAAGGGCGTACGGCAGCTCATGGCCGCGTGGGACCAGCTCGCCGCGGCCGGCGGGGTGGGCGTGCCGCTGGTGATCGCCGGTACGGGGCCGCTGGAGGGTGAGGTGACCGCCTGGGCCGCGGGCCGGGACGACGTGCGGTATGTCGGCCTGTACGACACGGCGGAGTGCCAGATGGCCATCGCACGGTCGGTCGCCGTGGTGGCCCCCTCGACGTGGCTGGAGGCGTTCGGCCTGGTGGTCGTGGAGGCGATGGCGGCCGGGGTCCCGGTCGTCGCCGCCGGTCACGGCGCCTTCGTCGAACTCGTCGAGGACGGGGTGACCGGGCTGCTGCACCGGCCGGGCGAGCCCGCCTCGCTCGCGTCCTGCATACGCCGGATCGCGGCCGGACCGGACCGCAACCGGGAGATGGGACAGGCGGCCCGGCGCCGCTACGAACAGGGCTTCAGCCCGGCCGTCGGGCTGGAGCGCCTGGTGGATGAGTACCGCACCGCGATCGCGGGTCGGACGGAAACAATGGGGGGCAAGTAAATGACACGATGCCGACTCTGCGGCTCGGCGACGCCGGCGAGCGTCGTCGATCTCGGCGCGACGCCACCGTGCGAGAGCTTTCTCGCCGCGGACCAACTGGACACGGCGGAGCCGGCCTACCCGCTGCACCTGCGGGTCTGCACCGACTGCTGGCTCGCGCAGATCCCGCCGCTGATCAAGCCGGAGGAGACGTTCACGGAGTACGCGTACTTCTCCTCCTACTCGACCTCCTGGGTGGAGCACGCGCGCACGTTCGTCGACGACGCCGTACAGCGGGTGGGGCTCGGCCCCGACGCCTTCGTGGTGGAGGTCGCGAGCAACGACGGGTACCTGCTGAAGCACGTGGTGGACCGGGGGATCCGCTGCCTGGGCATCGAGCCGTCGGTGAACGTCGGCGCGGCGGCGCGGGACGCGGGCGTGCCCACGCTCACGGAATTCCTGAGCCCGGACACCGGCTCGGCCGTCCGCACCGAGCACGGCCCGGCGAATCTGGTCGTGGCCAACAACGTGTACGCACACATCCCCGATGTCGTCGGGTTCACCCGGGGACTGCGCGCCCTGGTCGCCGACGACGGCTGGGTCTCCATCGAGGTGCAGCACCTGCTGACCCTGATCGAGGAGAACCAGTACGACACGATCTACCACGAGCACTTCCAGTACTACACCGTCGCGTCCGCGATCCGGGCCCTCGCCACTGGTGGACTCGCCCTCGTGGACGTCGAGTTGCTGCCCACGCACGGCGGCTCGATCCGGCTGTGGGCCCGGCCGGAGGCGGTGGCAGGGGAGCCGACGCAGCGGGTGGCAGACGTACTGGCCCGGGAGAAGGCCGCCGGGCTGCAGGAGCTGTCCGGGTACACCGAGTTCTCCGCCCGGGTGGCCAAGGTGCGCCGGGATCTCCTGAAGTTCCTCATCACAGCGGCCGAGGAAGGCAAGACGGTCGTCGGCTACGGCGCCCCGGGCAAGGGCAACACCCTGCTCAACCACTGCGGCATCCGTCCCGACCTGCTCGCCTACACGGTCGACCGCAACCCCTACAAGCACGGCAGGTTCACCCCGGGCACCCGTATCCCGATCCTGCCGCCCGAGCGGATCGCCGCCGACAAGCCGGACTACGTCCTCGTCCTGCCGTGGAACCTGCGGGCCGAACTGGTCGAGCAGCTGTCGTACGTGCACGAGTGGGGCGGCCGCCTTGTCTTTCCCATCCCGGAACTGAGCATTGTCGAGGTCAAGCGATGAAGGTCGTACTGTTCTGCGGCGGTTACGGGATGCGGATGCGCAACGGCGCCTCCGACGACGTGCCCAAGCCGATGGCGATGGTCGGACCGCGACCGCTGATCTGGCACGTCATGCGCTACTACGCGCACTTCGGGCACACCGAGTTCATCCTGTGCCTCGGCTACGGGGCCCAACACATCAAGGACTTCTTCCTCAACTACGAGGAGACGACGTCCAACGACTTCGTGCTCAGAGGCGGCCGGACCGAACTGCTGTCCACCGACATCTCGGACTGGACGATCACGTTCGCGCAGACCGGCATCGAGTCACCGATCGGGGAGCGGCTGCGCCGGGTGCGGCACCACCTGGACGGCGACGAGATGTTCCTCGCCAACTACGCCGACGTGCTCACCGACGCGCCGCTGCCGGAGATGATCGACCGGTTCGCCCGGCGCGACGCCGGTGCGTCGATGATGGTCGTGCCGCCGCAGTCCTCGTTCCACTGCGTGGACCTGGGCGAGGACGGCCTGGTGGGGGGAATCACCGCGGTGAGCGACATGCCCCTGTGGGAGAACGGCGGCTACTTCGTGCTCCGCCAGGAGGTCTTCGACCACATACCGGAGAACGGGGACCTGGTCGCCGACGGATGCGCCCAACTGGCCAAGCGCGGACGGCTGGTGGCGCACCAGCACCGCGGCTTCTGGAAGCCGACCGACACCGTGAAGGAGAAGGCCGCGCTCGACGCCGCGTACGCCCGGGGCGACCGGCCGTGGGCCGTGTGGGAGCGGGACAATGCCGGGGTGAGCGCATGATCCGGCTCGGAGCCGGTCGTCCGGACCGGATCGTCGCGGTCGGCGCGCACTGCGACGACATCGCCATCGGCGCCGGCGGCACGCTGCTGACGCTGTGCCTCGCGCGACCGGGCATCCGCGTCGACGCACTGGTGCTCTCCGGCGGCGGCACCGAGCGGGAGCAGGAGGAGCAGGCCGCGCTCGCCGCCTTCTGCCCGGGCGCCGACCTGCGGCTGACCGTGCTCAAGCTGCCCGACGGCCGGCAGCAGGCGCACTGGGACGAGGCCAAGGCCGCGGTCGAGGAACTGCGCGCGCAGACCGACCCCGATCTGATCCTGGCCCCGCGTACCGAGGACGCGCACCAGGACCACCGCGGCCTGGCGCAGCTGATACCCACCGCGTTCCGCGACCACCTCGTGCTCGGCTACGAGATCGTCAAGTGGGACGGCGATCTCGGCCGTATGGCGGCGTACCAACCGCTGTCGCCGGCGATCGCCGAACAGAAGGTGCGGCTGCTGGCGGAGCACTACCCCTCGCAGCGGCACCGGCCCTGGTACGACCGCGAGGCATTCCTCGGTCTCGCGCGGATCCGCGGCATCGAATGTCACGAGCGATACGCCGAGGCGTTCGCCGTCACCAAACTCACGCTCGATCTCGGCACTTTCCACCTGGGGGACTGAACCTTGCGCGTACTGCTCACCGGACACCAGGGCTACCTGGGCACCGTGATGGCCCCGGTTCTCACGGCCGCCGGACACGAAGTCGTCGGCCTCGACGCCGGTCTGTTCGCCGACTGCGTGCTCGGCCCGCCGCCCGCGGACCCGCAGGGACACCGGGTGGACCTGCGCGACCTCACCGCCGAACACGTGGCCGGGGTGGACGCCGTGATCCACTTGGCCGCGCTGTCCAACGACCCGTTGGGATCGCTTGCACCGGAACTCACCTACGACATCAATCATCACGCCTCCGTACAGCTCGCCCGGCTGGCCCGCGAGGCCGGAGTGCGGCGCTTCCTGTACGCGTCCACCTGCTCGGTCTACGGCGCCGCCGGCGGCGACGACCTGGTGGGCGAGGACGCCCCGCTGCGCCCGGTGACGCCGTACGCGGAGTCCAAGGTGCGAGTGGAGGACGACCTGCACGCACTGGCCGACGACGACTTCACCCCGGTCTACATGCGCAACGCCACGGCCTTCGGCTACTCGCCCCGGCTGCGCGCCGACATCGTGCTGAACAACCTGGTGGGCCACGCGCTCCTGTCCGGCGAGGTGCTGGTGCTCTCCGACGGCACCCCCTGGCGCCCGCTGGTGCACGCCGCCGACATCGCACGGGCCTTCACGGCCGCGCTGACCGCGCCGCGCGAAGCGGTGCACGACCGCGCTTTCAACATCGGCAGCGAGGTCAACAACGTCACGGTCGCGGAGATCGCAGAGCAGGTAGCCGAGGCGGTGTCCGGCGCAAAGGTGCGGATCACCGGGGAGAACGGCGCCGATCCGCGGTCGTACCGGGTGGACTTCTCCCGGTTCCGCACCGCGATCCCCGGCTTCGACTGCGAGTGGACGGTGAAGCAGGGCGCACGGGAACTCGCCGACGCCTACCGGACACACGGGCTGACCCGGGAGGACTTCGAGCAGCGCTTCACCCGCCTCGCCGTACTGCGCGCGGCCTCCGACGCCGGCTCCGTCGACGACACCCTGCGGTGGCGGCGATGACCGCTGTCGGCGAGGAGATGCATGCTCTGGTGGAGCGGCTGTACCCGCTCTGCCGGAGCATCACCGGCGACGGTGTGCGCGCCACCCTGGACATCGTCAATGAGTACCTCCCGTTGCAGGTGCACGAGGTGCCGACCGGGACGCAGGTGCTCGACTGGACGGTGCCGCAGGAGTGGAACATCCGGGACGCGTACATCGCCGACGCCTCCGGCAACCGGGTCGTCGACTTCGCCGCGTCCAGCCTGCACGTGCTCGGCTACAGCGTGCCGGTGTCGCGGACCATGCCCCTCTCCGAGCTGCGCGACCACCTGCACACCCTTCCCGACCACCCGGCCTGGGTGCCGTACCGCACCAGCTACTACAAGCCGGAATGGGGGTTCTGCCTGGCCCAGGAGACCCTGGACGCGATGCCGGACGGCGAGTACGAGGTTCGCATCGACTCCACACTCGCGGACGGCCACCTCACCTACGCCGAGCACGTGGTCCCCGGTCAGGTCCCCGACGAAGTGATCGTCTCCTGCCACGTCTGCCACCCGTCGCTGGCCAACGACAACCTTGCGGGCATCGCGGTGGCGACGTTCCTGGCCCGCGCACTGGCGGAGACGACGCCGTACTACACCTACCGGTTCATCTACGCGCCCGGCACCATCGGGGCGATCACGTGGCTGGCCCGCAACAAGGACCGCGTTTATCAAGTCAAGCACGGCCTGGTGCTGGCCTGTGCCGGCGACAGAGGCCAACTGACGTACAAGCAGAGCAGGCGTGGCGACGCGGAGATCGACCGGGTGCTGCGGCATGTGCTCGAAGCCTCCGAACGTCCGCACCGTATAGCCGAGTTCACCCCGTACGGCTACGACGAGCGGCAGTACTGCTCGCCCGGCTTCGATCTCGGCGTGGGCTCGCTCACCCGCACCCCGTACGCGAGCTACCCCGAGTACCACACCTCGGCGGACAACCCGGACTTCGTCTCCCCTGAGGCGATGGCGGACACGCTCGCCGTCTGCCGCGAGGCATTCACCGTCCTCGACCGCAACCGGCGGTACCTCAACCTCAGCCCCTACGGCGAACCGCAGTTGGGCCGGCGCGGGCTGTACGACGCGCTCGGCGGCCGCAGCGACACCAAGCAGGCCCAGATGGCCATGCTCTGGGTACTCAACCTCTCCGACGGCGACCACACTCTGCTGGACGTCGCCGAGCGGTCCGGGCTGCCGTTCGACACCGTCGCCGACGCGGCCGACGCCCTGCACGGCGCCGGGCTGATCAAGGCATGAAGCAGATGACCACCGAGGGGGAGAATCCACAGCCGGCGGCGACCGCGGCGGCACCGGCCGGGTCCGCCAAACGGGCCCTCGTCGGCCGGCTGTCCTGGGGCCTGGCCGACCAGGCGGCCTCCAGCATGTCCAACTTCGTGGTGGGCATCTACGTGGCCCGCTCGCTGGGGGTGACCGCGTTCGGCGTGTTCAGCCTCGCCTGGGTGACCTACGGCGTGGTGCTCAACGTCTCCCGCGGGCTGGCCACCGACCCGCTCGTGGTGCGCTTCAGCGGCGTGCCGGAAGCGGCCTGGCGCCGGGGGGTGGCCCGGTCGTCGGGTACCGCGCTCGGCGTCGGGGCCGCCATCGGCGCGGCGTGCCTGGTGGCCGGCCTCGCTCTCGGCGGCAGCGTGGGGTCCGCGTTTGCCTGCCTCGGCGTCGTACTGCCGGGGCTGCTGCTCCAGGACGCCTGGCGGTTCGCGTTCTTCGCCGCGGGCACCGGGCGCAAGGCGTTCGTCAACGACCTCGTGTGGGGCGCCGCGCTCGTCCCGGCCATGCTCGTGGCGGCCCGCGTGGGCAGTGTGGCCGCCTTCGTGCTGGCCTGGGGCGCGTCCGCCGCGGTGGCCGCCGCGTACGGCTGCCTCCAGTCCGGCATCCGGCCCCGGCTGTCCGGAGCGCGCGGATGGCTTCGCGAGCAGCGCGACCTCGGCTACCGGTACCTGGTCGAGAACGTCAGCCTCAGCGGCGCGAGCCAGCTGCGCGCCTACGGGCTCGGCGCGATCGTCGGAGTCGGCGCGGTGGGTGCGGTGCGGGGCGCCGAGCTGCTGCTCGGCCCCTTCCTCGCCGTGCTGATGGGGCTGTCGCTGGTCACCGTCCCGGAGGCGGCACGGGTGCTGCGGCAGGCCCCGCACCGCCTCGGCAGGTTCTGCCTCCTGCTGGGCGGCGGGCAGGCCGCCGCCGCACTGCTCTGGGGCGGAGCCCTGCTGCTGATGCCGGACCGGCTCGGCGCACTCGTGCTCGGCGACGTCTGGCACTCCGCCGCACTGCTCATCGTGCCGATCACCCTCGGCGTCGCGGGTGCAGGCCTCGGCACCGGCGCTGCTGCCGGACTGCGCGCGCTCGGCGCGGCCCGGCGCAGCCTGCGCTGCCAGTTGTTCGCCTCCGCCTGTTACGTCGGCGGCGGGCTCGGCGGCGCGGTCGCGGCCGGCACGGTCGGCTCGGCCTGGGGCGTCGCCGCCGCGACCGTCAGCGGCTCGGCCGTGTGGTGGCTGCAACTGCGGTCCGCGCTGCGCGAGCACCACCACAACCCCCACCCCGAAGTGAGGACCTCATGACCGCCCGACCCAGGCTGAGCATCGGCCTGCCCGTGTACAACGGCGAGGAGTACCTCGCCGAGTCCCTCGACGCGCTGCTCGGCCAGACCTACGAGGACTTCGAACTGGTCATCTCCGACAACGCCTCGACCGACGGCACCCAGGACATCTGCCGCAAGTACGCCGCGCAGGACGCACGCATCCGGTACCTCCGGCTGCCCCGCAACATCGGCGCCACGCCGAACCACAACCGGGTACTCGCCGAGTCCCGCGGCGAGCTGTTCAAGTGGGCCTCGCACGACGACCTGTACGGCCGTGACCTGCTGCGGCGCTGCGTGGAGGCGCTGGACGAGCGGCCGGACGTGATCCTCGCACACACCGGCCAGGCAGTCATCGACGGCGACGGCCGGGTGAAGGTCCCCTACGAGTACGGGCTCGCCACCGACTCGCCGCACCCGCCCGAGCGGTTCCGCAGCCTGCTGTTCGAGCCGGGCGGTGACGACTTCTACGGGGTGATGCGGGCCGATGTGCTGCGCCGGGTGAAGCCGATGGACAGCTACCACCACGCGGACCGCACGTACGTCGCCGAGATCACCCTGCACGGGGCCTTCCACCAGGTGCCGGAGCTGCTGTACTTCCGCCGCGACCACCCCACCCGCGCCGAGCGGGCGAACCCGTCCAAGCGCTCCCGGTGCGTCAACCTGGACCCCCGCCGGGCCGGCCCGCTGCACCCGACGCCCCGGCTGCTCGCCGAGTACATCTGGGGCTTCGCCTCGGCGATCCGGCGGGCGCCGCTGTCCGCTGCCGACCGGCGCGCGTGCCACCGCCACCTGGCCGCGTGGCTGACCAGCCGGGTCCGGCCGGGCGGCGCGGGCGAGCGGGTCGAGGACCGGGCTCCGGTCGATCCGGCGCTGCTCAGCGTGTCCGTCGACGCGATCGTCGCCGGACGCGAGGGGAGGCAGGGGTGACGTCCCCGAGAAGGCCCCCGGTACGCGTCGGGGTGTTCGGCCTGCTCGGCTCCGGCAACCTCGGCAACGACGGATCGCTGGAGGCCGTCCTCGGGTACCTCGGCGCCGAGCACCCGGAGGCGGTCGTGGACGCGCTGTGCGGCGGCCCGGAGGCCGTGACGACCCGGTACGGGATACCCGCGACGCGGCTGCACTGGAACCGCGGCGAGTACCGGACCGCGTCGCGTGCGGCCGCGATCGCGGCGAAGGGCCTGGGCAAACTCGTCGATGTCTTCCGCACCGCCGCCTGGGTGCGCCGGCACGACGTGGTGATCGTGCCGGGCATGGGCGTCCTGGAGGCCACACTGCCGCTGCGGCCGTGGGGCTTCCCGTACTCGCTGTTCCTGCTCTGCGCATCCGGCCGGCTGTTCGGCACCCGGGTCGCACTGGTCGGTGTCGGCGCGGACACGATCTCCGAGCGGCCGACCCGCGCCCTGGTGCGCTGGTCGGCACGGCTTGCCACCTACCGCTCGTACCGCGACGGCCTGTCCCGCGACGCGATGCGCGCGATGGGCGTGGACACCGCACGCGACGAGGTCTACCCGGACCTCGCGTTCGCCCTGCCCACGCCCGGGGCGAACGCGACGCCGGGCCTGGTCTGCGTCGGCGTCATGGACTTCCACGGCGGCAACGACGACCGCGCCCGGGCCGAGGCGATATACCGCCGCTACCTCGACGGGACGATCCGGTTCGTCCGCGCGCTGGTCGAGGAGGGCAGGCCGGTCCGGCTGCTCACCGGCGACGAGTGCGATGTGTCGGTGGTCGACGCGATCCTGGAAGCGGTGGACTCGCCGCTGGTCACCGCTGCCGAGCCGGCCTCACTGGCCGACCTGATGACAGAGATGGCGGCTGCCGACACCGTGGTGGCGGTCCGCTACCACAACCTGATCTGCGCGCTGAAGACCGGTACACCGGTGCTCGCACTCAGCTATGCGGCGAAGAGCGAAGCGCTCATGGACCGGATGGGCCTCGCCGCGTACTGCCACTCGGCCCGCGAGGTCGACGCCGACCGACTCCTCGAACAGTTCCGTGAGCTGGAGAAGCGATCGGCGGAACTGCGGCAGCTTCTCGTCGGACGCAACCAGCTCGCCACCCGACAACTCCACGACCAGTTCAACGCGTTGACCAGGACCCTGTTCCAGGAGACTCCATGAAAGCGATCGAAGTCCCGGCAATCGCCGGTGCGTACCTCTTCGAGCCGACGCCGTACGCCGACGAACGCGGCTTCTTCTGCCGCACCTTCGACACCGATGTGATCCGCTCGGTGGGCCTCGACCCGTACGCCTTCGTCCAGGACAGCGTCTCCCGCTCGGTCCGGGGCGTCCTGCGCGGTCTGCACCTGCGTTCCGGTGCGGGCGAGGCCAAGCTGGTGCGGTGCTCGTACGGGCGGATCTTCGACGTCGTCGTCGACCTGCGGCCCGACTCGCCGACCTACCGCAACGTGGCCTCCTTCGATCTCTCCGGCGAGACGCAGGTGACCCTGTACATCCCGGCGGGCTGCGCGCACGGCTTCCAGGCGCTCACCGAGACCGCCGACACCTCGTACCGGATCGACCGCCCGCACGATCCGGCCGAGGACGTGACGATCGCCCACGACGACCCGGAACTCGCCATCCCCTGGCCGCTGCCGGTCACCTCGATGTCCCAGCGGGACCGGGAGGCACCGAGCCTCGCCGAGGCCCTGAAGCAGAAGGAGAGCTGAAGTCACCGTGGACACCGAAGAGTTCCTCCTGCCCCGGTCCCGGGCGGCCAACGAGCGGCTGCACGCCCTGATCCCCGGCGGGGCGCACACCTACGCCAAGGGCGACGACCAGTACCCCGAGCACCTCGCCCCGGTCATCAGCCACGGCCGCGGTGCCCACGTGTGGGACGTCGACGGGAACCGCTACATCGAGTACGGGTCAGGGCTGAGGTCGGTCAGCCTCGGCCACGCCCACCCGCGCGTGACCGAGGCGGTACGCCGCCAACTCGACCGCGGCAGCAACTTCGTCCGCCCGTCCATCGTGGAGGTCGAGGCCGCGGAACGCTTCCTCGCCACCGTCCCGACCGCCGAGATGGTGAAGTTCGCGAAGAACGGCTCCGACGCCACCACCGCCGCGGTACGCCTCGCCCGCGCCGTCACCGGCCGCCCGCGGGTGGCACTCTGCGGCGACCATCCCTTCTTCTCGACCGACGACTGGTTCATCGGCACCACACCGATGTCCGCCGGCATTCCTGCGCCGACCACCGACCTCACGGTGGCGTTCCCGTACGGGGACCTGACCGCAACGGAAGAACTGCTCACCCGGTACGCCGGTGAGATCGCCTGCCTGATCCTCGAACCCGCCACCCACACCGAGCCCCCGCCCGGGTACCTCGCGGGCCTGCGCGAGCTGGCCGACCGGCACGGCTGCGTGCTGATCTTCGACGAGATGATCACTGGCTTCCGCTGGTCCGAGGCGGGTGCTCAGGGGCTGTACGGCGTCGTCCCCGACCTCTCCACGTTCGGCAAGGCGCTGGGCAACGGATTCGCCGTCGCCGCACTGGCCGGGCGCCGCGAACTGATGGAGCGGGGCGGGCTGCGTCACTCCGCCGACCGCGTGTTCCTCCTCTCCACCACGCACGGCGCGGAGACGCACTCCCTGGCCGCAGCGATGGCCGTGCAGACCACGTACGCCGAGGAGGGCGTCACCGCGCGGCTGCACGCCCTCGGGGAGCGGCTGGCCGCCGGCGTCCGCGACGCCGCGGCGAGCATGGGCGTCGGCGACCACGTCGTCGTCCGGGGCCGGGCCAGCAACCTGGTCTTCGCCACCCTCGACGAGACCGGGCAGCCGTCGCAGCAGTACCGCACCCTGTTCCTGCGCCGACTCCTGGCGGGCGGCGTCCTCGCCCCGTCGTTCGTGGTGAGCGGCGCGCTCGACGAAGCCGACATCGACCACACCGTCGACGTGGTGTCCCAGGCCTGCGCGGTGTACCGAAAGGCGCTGGACGCCGGGGACCCCACCCCCTGGCTGGCCGGGCGACCGGTGAAGCCGGTGTTCCGCCGCTTGGTGTGACGGGGCGGAGCGGGCAGGGCGGGGAGCGGTGTGCCGTGACAGGGCGCCCCGTGACGTGATGCGGCGTGGAGCGGCGTGGCGTCAGCGACGCTCCCGCCGACCGGCGCCGGCCCTCCGACCGTCCAGCCCGTCGTCCTGCCGGTCGGCCAGTCGGTCGGCCGTTCGTCCGCCGATCCGGTCGGCGATCCGGTCGACCAGCCACCCGGTGGCCGGAATCACCGTCAGCGCGGTGCACCAGCCGCCGAGGACATCGGTCGGGTAGTGCGCGCCCAACGCGACCTGTGCCCACCCCATCGCGGCGCCGGCCACCAGCGCCGCGGCGAGCACCAGTGACGTACCGGCCGTCCTGCCGAGGCCGAGCCGGCCGGCCGCGAGCAGCGCCACGGCAAGGGCGAGCGCGGTGAAGAAGGCGGTGTGCCCGCTCGGGTAGGACAGGTTGTCCGCGCCGTGGATGGTGCGGCCCACCAGGGGCTTGATCAGCGTCGTCGCCCCCACGGTGACGCCTGTCCCGGCAACGACGCACACCGCCGCGCGGGGACGGCGAAGCAGCAGGCAGCCCGTCACGGCGGCCACGACCAGCGCCGCCGCTCCGGCGGGCTCCCCCAGAAAGTCCGTGGCCAGAGCGGCGTACCGCCACGGCGGCCGCACACTGTCCGCCGTCGGCTCGACGATCCACCCGTCCACCCTGCCGGGCTCGCCCTGCCCGGCGTACCGGACCCCGAGCACCACGACCACCACCGCAGCGAGGGCCGCGATCGTCCCGAGCCACGCGCGCAGCGACGGGGGCAGCACCGCGGGCGCCACGACAGCGGGCCGCCCGGCCTCCCGGTCCGCTCCTGTCAGACGATTCAACGCGCGCCCCCTTGTTCCGTAGCGTCCCCGAAGCCGGATCCATCATCCACCCGACCGGCTCGATCATTCGGCCGGCGGCGGTGCCGGCCGGGCAGGTGTGCCCGGGATTTTCGGGTGCAGGGCCTCCTCTGCACCCGAGCCGACTCGGATGGCGGAGACGGCCCGGACGACGAGGTCGAAGGCGAGGATGACGACGACGCGGAGTACGAGGAGGAGGGCGACGTCGACGACGGCGACTGGGAAGAGACCGACGACGAACGCGACGACGAAGAAGAGGAATGAGTGCACACGTGACCGACGTCGACTTCAGGCAGGGCACCTCGCCCGCCTCCGGTCCCCTTAACACCAACCTCGCCGACATCCTCGAACGCGTCCTCGACAAGGGCATCGTCATCGCCGGGGACATCAAGATCGATCTCCTCGACATCGAACTCCTCACGATCAGACTGCGCCTGTTCGTGGCGTCGGTGGATACGGCCAAGAAGGCCGGCATCAACTGGTGGGAAACCGACCCGGCGCTCAGCTCCACGGCTGCGCGCAATGAACTGCGGGACGAGAACCGCCGGTTGCGCGAGCGAGTGGAAGCCCTGGAGGCGGGCGACGACACCGAGGCCGTCTCATGACGCCGGAGACCTCTGGCGCCCTGATGGACGCGACCGCCACCTACGTGTTCGCCGTATGCCGACGCCTCGACCCCACCGCGCTCACCGGGCTCTCGGGGCTCTCCGGCCTCGTCGACGGCTTCCCGGTACGTGCCCTGACGTTCGGGCCGCTCACCGCGATCGTCCAGGACGTGCCTGCCGACGAGTTCACGGAAGAAGCATGGCACCAGCGGCTGTCGGACCGGCAAGAACTTGAGCGATGCGCTCGCGCCCATCACGAGGTGGTGACCGCCGTGACGGCTGCCGGGCCGACGGCCCCGCTCGCGCTTGCCACCCTCTACCAGGGCGACGAGCGAGCGCGGGCGGCCCTGGGCAAGGACACGGAGCGCTTCACCGCAGCCCTGGACCGTATCGAGGGACACGCCGAGTGGGGCGTGAAGGTCTATCTGCCCGCCACCGCTCCAGAGCCCACCGGCGGCGCGCCCGAACCACCCCGGAGCGGCAGTGGCCGGGCTGCCGGGGCCGGCCGTGCCTACCTGGAGCGCAAGCGCGGCATGCACCAGGCGCGGGAGCGGCATCACGACCGCACGCTGCAGACGGCCGAAGACATCGACGCCGAACTCCGCAACTGGGCAAGCGCGTCACAACGCCTCCGTACACACGGCCAGGAGGTGACCGGCGAGCGGAATCGCGTGCAGATCCTCAACGCCGCGTATCTGGTGGCCGGCCGGCGTGAAAGAGAACTGGCGGATGCGGTGGAGGGGCTGCGTGGTCGAACCGGAGCACAGATCGAGCTGTCCGGGCCGTGGGCGCCGTACTCCTTCGTCGGGGAGGTCTGACGTGGCCTCTCATGAACCGGTCCCCTGGGAGACGCCCGGGCCCCTCTCCGGGCCCCTCGGCGTCCCGCTCGTCGACCTGCTGGACCGCGTACTGGCCACGGGCGTCGTCGTGAGCGGCGATGTGGTCATCGCCATCGCGGACGTACCCCTGGTACGTCTCTCCCTCCGCGCACTGCTGTCTTCGGTCAGCGAGCGGGTGCCCGCGCCGTGGCCGGACGGAGGCCCCCTGTGACGGAGCGTGCCGTACGGAGCGATACGCGGTTCCACGAGCGGATCGACGCATGGACGACCCATCGGTCCGGCAACAGGTCCGACAACAGGTTCGACATCGACCGCGACCAAGTCGGCCGCGATCTGGTCGCGTTGGTACTCACCGTGGTGGAACTACTGCGGCAGTTGATGGAACGGCAGGCGATCCGCCGGGTGGAGCAGGGGGACCTCGGCGACGCACAGGTGGACCGGATCGGAGAGACGCTCATGCTGCTCGACGAGCGGATGACTGAACTGTGCGACCAGCACGGCCTGCGCCTCGAAGATCTCAACCTCGACCTCGGCCCACTGGGGTCCCTCCTGCCCCGCGACTGAAGACCGCTCACCGGTCCCATCGGTCTGTCATGTGGTGCAGGCGACTCAGTGGGCGAAGCCCCAGTCGAGCATCTTGGTGGCGTCGTCGAAGCGGCCCTTGTCCGTGTCGGCTCCGAGGATCGCGCCCACCAGGGTGCGGTTGTCCTTCTTGGCGGCGAAGACGACACAGTAGCCGTCCTCCGGGCCACTGCCGGTCTTGATGCCCAGGGCACCGTCGTAGCTGGTCAGCAGCTCGTTGGTGTTGGTCCAGGTGTAGTACCGGGTGTGGCCGTTGGCTGCCGGGGCCTCGGTCTTGAACTGCTTGTTCTGCACGACCTCGGCGAACGTGGGCTGCAGCATCGCGCGCTGGCCGAGCTTGGCCAGGTCGCGGGCGGTGCTGTGGTTGTTGCCGTGCGAGATGCCGTCGAACGTGTCGAAGTGCGTGCCGGTCAGGCCGAGCGCCTGCGCCTCGACGTTCATCTGGTTCACGAAGTCGGCGATCCGCGCGTCCACGGTGTCCCCGGAGCCGTAGGTGTCGGCCAGAGCCATCGCGGCGTCGCCGCCGGAGGGGAGCATCATGGCGTACAGCATCTGCTTGACGGTCAGCTTGTCGCCGGTCTGGAGGTCGGCGGTGCTGCTGCCGTTGGCCTGGACGTAGTCGCGGTACTCCTGCTTCACCGTGATCTGCCGGTTCAGCCACTCCGGGTGCTTCAGTACCACCAAGGCCGTCATGATCTTGGTGGTGCTGGCCATCGGCACGCTCTCGTCCGCCTTGGCCCCGGCCCACAGCTCCCGCTCCTGGCTGCCGTCGCGGGCATCCAGCAGGAAGGCGTGATCAGTGTTGATCTTGGGCGCCGTCTGGTCCTGCGTGCCCAGGTTCTGCTGCTCGGCAACGGTGGCCGCACCGCTCTGCTGACCGTTCTCATCGGCGGAATGCGTGGCGCCCGGAGTGGCCGCCTGGGCGAGGCCGCCGGCGGTGAGCGGCAGAGCCGCCCCGAAGAGTGCCACCGTCGCGATCCTGACCCCGGTCCGGTGGATTCGGTTGGGGCGGGCGTGGGAACCCATGGACGTCCCTTCTCCCGGCGCAGGGACGCCGGTTTTCAGTAAAAAATTCGTTTCATGCTGAACCTACTTGCGTAATGGTGGCAACTGTCAAGATCGCTATGTCATGGTCGGGTAACGGAACACCGCTCCGTGGAGATCCTGTGCAGGCGGCTGGTGGGGCCTGTGGAGCAACTCGCGCACGGTGCTCGGCCGAACCCGCTGAGTGGCGTCACTGATGACGCCGACGCCGCTGCTTCCTGGCGGCGAGGCAGTGCCGCAGAAGTACCCCTAGGGCAGCCCGCTTTGATGCGCCCGCTTCCTCCTGCAAGAGCCTGGCGCCCTTGCTCTGCACGTCCTCCAGTTGCAGCTCCTGCACGCGGATGAAGGCGCGCAGAAAGGGCTGGTTTTCCGGCGCCACCAACTCGGGGAGTTCCCGGCAGGAGTTCAGGCCGGCGCTGATGGTGCGAGCCTGAGCCCGGACGAGCTGCTCCAGTGCGGGTGTGGACGTCGGAGAGGGGCTCAGGAGGTCATCGAGTGCGATCCCGAAGTGCGCCAACTCCTCGCGGGAGATGCCGATTCTGCCCTGCGGGACATCCTCGGAGAGGTCCGCCAGGAAGTCGGCGCGTTGCATCGCTTCGATCAGGGTGCGGCAGCCGCTTTCGAACGCATCGGCTTGCTCTGCCTGTGCCGTCGGCGCCACCAGCGACGCGGTGAGCATGAGCGCTGGATGCGAGTAGGCGTCCACGTACGCCTGGAAGTCGCTCTCGGTCTCGAACCCCGTCCAACCGGCTTCTACGTGCGCGCCGTCCAGGAATTTCCGGACGTACGTCGAGAGGTGCGGGTGCCGCTCGGCCGTGTCGGCCAGAGCGCTCAGGGTGGGCTGATCGGATGTGCCGTGCTCCACCGCCTCTGCGACCTGCCGGCTCCAGGCGTCGAGTGCGTCCCGCCGGGTGGTCACCTCACCCACGTCGATGCGCCTGTCGGTCTCGTGCATGAACGCGACGGCGGCGACGACGGACGGTTGGAGACGCGCGGGCAGGAGCAGCCGAACGGCCAGGAACTCCTGGGGCTTGAAGCGCCGAACCAGCCGGCGTTGGGCTTCGTAATCCTGCCGCAGCGATGGATCGTTGATGCCCGCCTCGGCGAGTGCGGTGGACCACCTGGTCAATGTTTTCCTCGTTCTCGTGGTGCGGTGCTCGCCGGAGAGCCTATGGGTGTCGACACACCTGCACCACGCGTGCCCCGCTTCGGTGTCGGGCCGCCGAGCGGCGCCTCATGACCGGGCGGCTTCTGCCGCGGCCGCTCGGGGGCCGTGGGTGTGGAGCAGGTCGATGAATTCGCCGACGCGGGTGGCGAAGGCGGGGTGTTCGGGGAGTGCGTTGCCGAGGAGGCCGTCGTCCAGTACCGCGGCGGCGAAGGACGGGCCGTCGGCGGTGCGGGCGCGCAGGGCTGCGAGGCGTTCGCGGGCCGGGTCCACCATGGCGGCCGCGTGCTCACCGGGGTCGAACCCGGCCGACGGGGCCAGGCAGCACAGGTAGGCGGCGACGGTGAGGGCGAGATGGTGCGGCATGCGTCCGGCGCGCAGGTGGAGCAGGGCGGGGTTGGGGACCCGCTGCCGCAGCTTGACGGAGCCGTCCGAGCCGACCTGGCGGGTGCGGTGCCCGAGCGCGGAGTTCGCCCAGCGGGTGAAGAGTTGGTCCACGTACGCGTCCAGGTCGACGTCGTCGGGGACGGTGAGGCTGGGGAGGTACTCGCCGAGCAGGACCGCGCGGGCCGCCTCCGTGACGAAGGGGTGCGCCGTGGACTGCGGAATGGTGTCGCACCCGGCCAGGGCGCCGAGGTGGGCGATGAGCGAGTGCGTGCCGTTGAGCAGCCGGACCTTGAGGAGTTCGTACGGCTCCACGTCCTCGGTGAACAGCGCTCCGCCCGCCTCCCAGGCGGGGCGCGACGCGGCGAAGCGGTCCTCAAGGACCCACATGGTGAACGGTTCGGCGGGGACGGGCACGTCGTCGCGCACGCCGAGCGCCTCGGCCACGGCGGTGCGTTCCGCGTCCGTCGTCGCCGGCACGATGCGGTCGACCATGGTGTTGGGGAAGGTGACGTTCCCGGCCGCGATCCAGGCGCGGAGCGGCGCGCCCTCGCTCTCCGGCAGCTGGGCGACGAACTCCTCGATGAGGCGGCGGGTGTGGTCGCCGTTGCCGACGAGGTTGTCGCAGCTGAGGACGGTGACGGGGGAGCCGTGGCCGTCGGCCCGCTCCTGGAGGGCGCGCACGATGCGGCCCAGGGTGGTGCGCGGTGCGGTGCGGTTGCCGCGCAGGTCCGCCCGGACGCCGGGGTGGTCCAGGTCGAGGCCGCCGGTGCGGGGCGAGTACGTGTAGCCGTGCTCGGTGACGGTCAGGGAGATCACGCGCGTGCCGGGGGCGGCCAGGGCGCGCTGTACCGACTCCGGTTCCCGCGCGGCGACCAGCGCCCCGGTGTGCACGGCGGGGATGACGCAGCGCAGCCCGGCCGGGGACACCTCGGCGACGGTGTAGCGCAGGTCCTGGGCGCGCAGTGCGTCGGCGACGTCGGCGGAGCGCCCCGCCACGCCGAGGACGCCCCACGAGCCGCCCTCGTGGGCGAGCGCGGCCGCGGTGTAGACGGCCTGGTGGGCACGGTGGAAGTTGCCGAGGCCGAGGTGGACGATGCCGGTGTCGGCCGGGCCGAGCGTCCGGTGGTGCAGCAGCGCGCCGGCCGGCGACGTGGCGGTGCTCAGGCGGGGCGCGGTGGCGGGGGCGGTGCTCATGTGCGGGTACGTCCTTGCTCCGGGAGGGGTCACCAGTCGGTCATCGAGCCGTCGCGGCGCCGGGCCACGGGCAGGTACGCGGGCTCGTAGGGGTGGCGGGCGGCGAGCTCCTCGTCGACCTCGACGCCGAGGCCGGGTGCGTCTCCCGGATGCAGGTGCCCGTCCTCGTACGACCAGGAGTGGCGGAACACCTCGTGCACCAGTGGGTCGTAGCCCATGTACTCCTGGATGGCGAAGTTGGGTGTGGCCAGGCCGACATGGAGCGAGGCGGCCAGGGCGACGGGGGAGACGTCCGAGGGGCCGTGCGGGCCGAGCTTGATCTGCCAGACGTCGGCGAGAGCGGCGATGCGGCGCAGGTGGCTGATGCCGCCCGCGTGCGTGACGCAGCAGCGCACGTAGTCGATGAGCTGCTCGGTGATCAGGCTCTGGCATTCCCAGATCGTGTTGAAGACCTCGCCGATCGCGAGGGGGACGGTGGTCCTGCCGCGAAGGGTGCGCAGTACCTCCTGGTTCTCGGCGGGGGTGACGTCCTCCAGCCAGAACAGGTTCAGGTCCTCGACGGAGCGGCCCAGCCGCGCCGCCTCGTTGGGAGTGAGGCGGTGGTGGGCGTCGTGCAGGAGTGCGACCTCGGGGCCGATGTGGGAGCGGGCCGCCTCCAGTGCCCTGGGGGCGTGCCGCAGGTACGCGTCGGTGTCCCAGGTCTCCTCGACCGGGGCGATGCCACGCCCGGCGGGCTCGTACGCCGCGTCCTCCCTGGTGACGCCGTAGACGATGTCCAGGCCGGGGACGCCGGTCTGGGCCCGTACGGCCTTGAATCCCTGGGCGAGCCGGGCGTCGAGGGAGTCCAGGAGCTGGGGCACGTCCCAGCCCTTGGCGTGGGTGTAGGACAGGATCCGGTCGCGTACGGCACCGCCGAGCAGCTGGTAGACCGGCAGCCCCGCGGCCTTGCCCTTGATGTCCCACAGAGCGAGGTCCACCGCGCCGATGGAGGTCATGGTGACCGGACCGCGGCGCCAGTAGGCGCCGCGGTAGAGGTACTGCCAGGTGTCCTCGATGCGGGCGGGGTCGCGGCCGATGAGCAGCGGGGCCAGATGGTCGCGGAGGTACGCGGCGACGGCCAGCTCACGGCCGTTGAGGGTGGCGTCGCCCCAGCCGGCCAGGCCCTGCTCGGTGGTGATTTTGAGGGTCACGTAGTTGCGGGTCGGGCTGGAGACCAGGACGTCGACGGCTGCGATGCTGTCGGGCTTGCTCATCAGGGGCGCTCCACGGTGTTGGCGAGTTCCTCACCCGCGGCCGGCCGCCGGATGCCGGCGGCGGTGTCGGCCGCTCGGACGATGAACGTACCCCGGCTTCCGGCCAGCTTCGACAACCTTGCGCAAGATTGTCAAATGTTTGCCGACGGCGCCCGGACCTCTGCCGCTCGGGCTACCACTCGGTCAGCGAGCCGTCGGCGTTCCGCCACACCGGGTTGCGCCAGCGCTGGCCCACCTCGGCGGCCTTGCGCACGGCTGCCTCGTCGACCTCGATGCCGAGCCCCGGCGCGGTCGGCAGGCTGATGTGGCTGTCGGCGAAGTCGAAGACGCTCTTGTCGACCAGGTAGTCCAGGAGGTCGGAGCCGCCCTTGGTGTTGTAGTGGATGCCCAGGCTGGTCTCCTGGATCAGCGCGTTGGGGGTGGCGAAGTCGATCTGCAGCGAGGCGGCGAAGGCGATCGGGCCGAGCGGGCAGTGCGGGGCGAGCGCCACACCGTGCGCCTCCGCCATCGCGGCGATCCTGCGGACCTCGGAGATGCCGCCCGCGTGGGACAGGTCCGGCTGCGCGACCGCGATCCCCGAGCCGAGCAGATCGCGGAAGTCCCACCGCGAGTAGAGCCGCTCACCGGTGGCGATCGGTACGGTCGTGGACGAGCAGATCCGCCCGAAGTCCGCGGTGAGCTCCGGCACGATCGGCTCTTCGACGAACAGCGGGTGCAGCGGCTCCAGCAGCCGCAGGGCCTCGCGGGCCACCGCGGGCGAGACGCGCCCGTGGAAGTCGATGGCGATGTCGGCCTCGTCGCCGATGGCCTCGCGTACGGCGGCGACGCGGCCCACCAGCGCGTCGAGTTCGGCCTTGGACTCCAGCGCGCGGGCCTTCCCGGTCCCGTTCATCTTGACCGCGTCGAAGCCCTGCTGCATACGCTCCAGCGCATGCTCGGAGACCCCCGCCGGCTCGTCCCCGGCGATCCACGAGTAGGTGCGCATCCGGTCGCGTACCGCGCCGCCGAGCAGTTCGTACACGGGCACGCCGAGGGCCTTGCCCTTGATGTCCCACAGCGCCTGGTCGATGCCGGCCACCGCGCTGGAGAGGATGGGCCCGCCCCGGTAGAAGCCGCCCTTCGTCATCACCTGCCAGTGGTCCTCGATACGGAACGGATCCTGGCCGACGAGGTAGTCGGAGAGCTCCTCGACGGCCGCGGCGACCGTGGCCGAACGGCCCTCGACGACGGGCTCGCCCCAGCCGGTGATGCCCTCGTCGGTGCGGATGGCGAGGAACAGCCAGCGGGGTGCCACGGAGAAGGTCTCCAGTGCAACGATCTTCATCGGTCTTCCTTTCCGGTCTCTCCGGCCTTTCCGGTACGGAGTCCGTTTCCGGTGCGGGTGGTCCTGATCGACTCGACGAGCTCGGGGAGCCGTGCGTACTGTTCCGGGTCGGCCAGCACCGATCCGAGCGACACCGCGGCGGCCCCGGCGCCGAGGAATTCCTCGGCGTTCGCCAGGTTGATGCCGCCGGTCGCGACGAAGCGCGCCTCCGGGAACGGGCCCCGCATCGAGGTGATCCAGGACGAGCCGAGGTCGGTCGCCGGGAACGCCTTCAGCCAGGTGAGACCGAGCGCCTCGGCCTGCTGGATCTCGGACGCGGTCGCGACGCCCGGCAGATGGGGGAGGCCCGCGGCGAGCGATGCTTCGGCGACCTCGCGCGAGAAGCCGGGCGCCACGGTGAAGCGCGCCCCCGCCCGCGCCGCCTGCGCGACGCGCTCGACCGTGGTCACGGTGCCGGCGCCCACCACGGCGCCGCGCTCCCGGCCCGCCTCGACCGCGGCGCGGAGCGCGGCCACCGCCGTGTCGTTCTGTACGGGCACTTCGACGAGCCTGATGCCGATGTCCCAGGCGCGGCGGCTCACCGCGACCGTGCGTTCGACGTCAAAGCCGCGGAGGATCGCCATGAGGGGCAGTGCCTCGAACGCCTCGTGGAAAAGCTGACCGGAGAGGTCCGCGCCGGGCGTGTTGCCCGCGGGGGTCGTGCCGGACGTGGTGTTCGCGGATGTGGTCATTGGGTCCACCCGAGTGCTCGCGAAATGGTCTGTGCGGTGTGCCGGATGGCCGGCAGGTGCCCCTGAAGGGCGGTGAGATCGGCCTGTGCCTTGAGCGCCGTCACCGAGACGGCCGTACTCACGGTCCCGGTGCCGTCCCGGACGGGGACGGCCACGCAGTTGACGAACGATTCGTACTCCCCGTCGTCCTCGGCCCAGCCCCGCGCCCTGATGTCGCGCAGTCGGGCCGCGAACGCGTCGGCCGTGGTCACCGTGGTGTCGGTGAACCGCTCGTAGACATAGCCGTCCAGCAGCTCGGCGCGCTCCTGCTCCGGCATGAACGCGAGAATCGCCTTGCCGACGCCGGAGCTGTGCAGCACGACCGGCTTTCCGATCTGCGAGTACAGCCGTACGCCGCCCTGCGGCTCGATCTTGTCGACGTAGATGACGCGCCCGTCCTCGACGGTGGCGATGTGTACGGTCGCCCGGAGCTTGCGGCCGAGCTCGACGAGGAACGGGTGCGCGATCGCGCGCAGGTCGAACTGCTCCAGCGCCGCCTGCGCCAGCCCGGCGAGCCGGTACCCCACGGCGAAGGTGCCGTCTTCGCGCTTGCGCGCGAGGCCGCCCTGGCAGAGGTCCTGGAGCAGGCGCAGCGCGGTGGTCCGGTGCACGCCGAACCGTTCGGCGATCGCGGTCGGATGCTGCGGGCCCTCGCTCAGCATCTCCATGATCTGGATGGCCCGCTCGACGGCCTGGCTCACCGCGCCGCCCCTTCCGGGCGGGCCGTGGGCGGCACATCGCGCAGCGAGGTCGCGTCGACGTGGTCGTCCACCGAGCCGAGGGCGAAGGCGGCGACCCGGTGGCCCAGGCGCAGCCGCTCGGCGCGTTCGGCGCCCCGCAGCCAGGCGGACAGGTAGCCCGCCGCGAACGCGTCACCCGCGCCGACCGGCTCCACGACCTCGACCTGGTCGGCCGGGACGAACGTCCCCGGGTCCTCGCCGGCACCCGATTCGAACAGCACCGCGCCGACCTCGGCGTTCTTCACCACCACGCTCACCGACGGCCCGATCAGGTCGCGTACGTCCTCGGCGGTGGTGGTGCCCCAGACCTCCGCCGCCTCGTCGAGCCCGACGAACACGACATCGGCATTGCGGGCGAGGGCGAGCAGCGGCGCGGCTGCGTCCTCCGTACGCCACAGCGCCGGGCGGTAGTTGACGTCGAACGAGCGGAGCACCCCCGCTTCGCGCGCCCGGTCGAACAGGTCCGTTGCGGTCGCCGCGCAGCTCGCCGACAGTGCGGCGGTGACTCCCGAGAGGTGCACCAGACGTGCCGAGCCGATGGGGAGCGTGTCCAGGTAGGCCGGGGTGAGCCGGGACGCCGCGGACCCGGCCCGGTAGTAGTGCACCCGGGTGCCGCCCTCGGGGGAGGGGTCCTTGAAGTAGACGGCGGTGGGGGCCGACGGGTCCCGCTCGACGTGACGCACGTCCACACCGGGCTGAGCGACCGCGGCAAGCACCCGGTCGCCGAGCGGGTCGCTGCCGACCCGGCTCGCCCAGGCCACGGAGTGGCCCAGATCGGCGAGGTACTGCGCCACGTTCGACTCGGCACCCGCGACGCCGAGGGTCGCGTCGCGGGCCGCGGCGAGCCGCTGTCCCTGCTGGGGTGCCACCAGGACCATGGCCTCCCCGAGGCACAGGACTTCGTGCTCCCCGGGCCGCGGGACTTTCTGATCTGACACTTCTGCTACACCTCTGCGTATTGGACGTCGATCGGAGTGCTGCCGTCACTGTCCCCGGACTTGATGGCCTTGCGGCGCAGCGCGCGGGGTGCGGTCTCCGGCAGCAGCAGCACCGAAACGGCGGTGATGACTCCCGAGAGTGCCATGTAACCGGCAAGCAGCCAGGGGCTGCCCCCTCCGGCATGGACCAGAAGGGTGGCGATGAACGGCGCGGTGCCGGAGAACAGCACGGCCGTGCTCTCGCGGGCGAGCACCAGGCCGCTGAACCGCACCTCGGTCGGCAGCAGTTCGGAGAAGAAGGAGCCCGAGGGACCGAAGACCAGTGAATTGAGCAGTACGGCGAACGCGAGGCAGACCGCCATCGTGATCACCGGCAGCGACTTCGTCCCGACGAGCAGCCAGAACGGCGCGGCGAACAGGGCTGTCGCGAGTGCACCGGTGATGATCAGAGGGCGCCGCCCGAACCGGTCGGAGAGCCAACCGCAGACCGGTACGCCGATGACGGACACGGACGCGGCGATGGTGATCGCGATGACCGCCGCATTCGCCGGCATGCCCAACTGCTGCGTGGTGTACGCCGGGAGGTATCCCTGGATGGAGTACGACGCGACGGCCGTGGCGGAGCCCGCACCGATCATCAGCAGAATCGTCCGGCCGTGACTGCGGACGGCGGCGGTCAGCGGCAGCTTCTCCTTCTTGCCCTCCGCGACCGCTTCCTTGAACGACTCGCTCTCGTCTGCCACGTGCCGGAGGAGGAAGCCGCCGATCACCACGATGACCGAGGCGAGGTAGGGGAGGCGCCAGCCCCAGCTCAGGAACGACTCCTCGTCCATCGACGACACGACCGCCATCGCACCGGACGCGCACACCACGCCCAGGAACTCGCCACCGCCGGGCAGCGCCGCGAAGAATCCGCGCTGGCTGGGCTTGGCGCTCTCGGTGGTCCACACATACGCGCCACCGAGCTCCGCACCGACGCCGAGCCCCTGGAGGATGCGGCAGAACACCAGCAGGATCGGCGCCCATATGCCGATCTGCTCGTACGTCGGCATCAGCCCGATGGCGATCGTGCCCACCCCCATCAGCACCAGGGTGATCTGGAGGACCGGCTTACGGCCCCACCGGTCGCCCAGGTGCGCAAGGACGAGCCCGCCGAGCGGGCGGGCCGCGAACCCCACCGCGAACGTGGCGAACGACGCCAGCGTCGCCACGAACTCCGACTCGCCGGAGAAGAAGATCTTGTTGAAGACCAGCGCCGCTGACGTGCTGAAGAGGAAGAAGTCGTACCACTCCAGCACCGACCCCACCACCGCGGCCAGGGCGTTGCGCTTCCGGGAGTGCTGCTGTGGATCGTCGGCCGGTGCCGCGGTCGGTCGAAGCTCTGCCATGCGTGCTCCTTTGCACAGGGCACACGCCGGCTCCCACGGCGCCACGACGCCGCGAGGCGCAGTGCCGCCCGAGGTGTTTCGCTCACGTTAACCACAGGCGAAGCAATCTGTGCACAGGCTGTGCACATAGTGCACAGCGGCCTCCGTAAGCCTCCCGCCGGGCTCGGGCCCGGACCGGACTCAGGCCGTGGCGAATCGCGTGATCACGGCCTCCGGGCGGATGTCCGGGAACGCCTCGCGGAAGATGCGGTAGTAGCCCAGCTCCTCCTTGCTGCGCAGGTCAGGGGCGCCCTCCTCGGCCACTGCGGCTGCGAGCTCGGCGTCGGTGATCCGGGTGGCCCACCAGGGGACGAGGACGCTCTGCGCGCCGCTGCCGGTGCCGAACTGTTCCTTGCGGCGCCACAGCAGGCGCTCGGGCAGCCGGCCGGCGAAGGCCCGGCGCAGGTGGCCCTTCTCCATGCCGTCGTCCTCCAGTGCCTTGACCGACGCGGGAAGCGACATGGCGTGCGCGATGACGCCGGCGTCGAGGAAGGGGACACGCGCTTCGAGGCCGTGCGCCATGGTGACGCGGTCGCAGCGCTGGAGGTTCAGGCCGTGCAGTGTGTGCACGGTGCGTCGGAGTTCGGCGTCCAGGGCGTCGGGGGAGGAGTGCCGATCGTGGTAGTAGCCGTAGCCGGCGAACAGCTCGTCCGCGCCCTCGCCGGTCAGCACCGCCTTGACGTGCCGGGAGGCCAGTTCGGCGAGGAACCAGTTGGGTACCGCGCTGCGGATCAGGCTGGCGTCGAAGGACTCCACGCACCGCACCACGTCGTCCAGTACCCTCTCCGCCGATTCGGCGTCGAGCAGCGCCTCGTGGTGCTCCGTACCGAGATACGCGGCGGCGTCCCGGGCAGCGAGCAGGTCGGGAGAGTCCGCCGTGCCGACGGCGAATGTCTTCAGGCGTCGGCCCTGCCGTGCGTAGGCCTCGGCGGCGACGGCAGCCACCAGGCTGGAGTCGAGACCGCCGGAGAGGAACACGCCGACCTCGACGTCGGCCATGAGGTGTCGCCGCACGGACGTTGTGACGGACTCGAACGTGGCCTTCTCGACGACCTGTTGCGGTAGGCCGGCCCAGTCGTCGTCCCGTGTGCGGGCGGGCACGGCCTCCGCGAACCGGTGCAGCCCGTCCTCCGGGGACCACCAGCAGCCGGGCGGGAACGTGGTGACGTACCGCTGCGCCGCGGGCGCGAAAGCACGCAGCTCGGAGGCGAAGTGGACGGCTCCATCGGTGTGCGCCCAGTACAGCGGCTTGATGCCGACGGCGTCGCGGGCGGCGACGAAGCGGCCGCCGGGCGTGGCCGCGCACAGTGCCCACATGCCGCGCAGCCGGTGCAGTCCCGCGGGGCCTTCGGTACGCAGCACCGCGAGGGCGGCCGAGGAGTCGGAGCGGGAGTCGAAGGCGTGCGCGGGGAGCTGCTCACGCAGGGCCGCATGGTTGTAGATCTCGCCGTTGCACACGAGTGACCAGTCATCTTCGCCCTGGCTGCCGCCGAGGGGCTGGTGTCCGCCGTCGAGGTCGACGATGGACAGCCTGCGGTGGCCGAGCCAGGTGTGACCGCCGACCGTACGGGTTCCGCTGTCGTCGGGGCCGCGGTGGGCCAGCCGGTCCAGCATCCGGTGGGCCGAGGCGCCGGCGCACACGGTGTCGATGTCTCCGTCACGGCTGTGTAGAGCTGCGATTCCGCACATGACCCACGACCGTAGAGGGGGTGCATGCGGATGCGGCAATGCGAGTTGCTGTATACGCACGCCCACGACAGGGTGGCGGTATGGGAAGCGACAGCCTGAGCAGCGTGCGGCGCGCGCTGGATGTGCTCCGGATCCTGGGGCAGGGGCCGATGGGCGTGCAGGAAGTGGCCCAGGCGCTGGGCAAGGAGAAGTCACAGATCTCCAGGACGCTGAAGCTCCTCGCCGAGGAGGGCTTCATCGAACGGGATCCCAGGAGCCTGCGGTACCACGTCGGCTGGCAGCTGCTCGCCCTGGCCGCCTCAGCGGGCGAGGACCGCCTGCAGCGCGAGGCACCGCCGGTACTCCGCGAGCTGGTGCACCAGGTCGGCGAGCCGGCGTATCTGACGGTGCTGTCCGGACACAGCGTTGTCACGGTACTCACCGAACGCACCTCCCGCGGATTGCAGGCACACGAGTGGATCGGCCGCAGCTCGCCGCTGAACTGCACGTCCGCAGGGCGCGCCCTGATGTTCAACCTGCCGGACCAGGAGGTGGCGGCGTTGCTGGCGACGGAGGGCGGCGAGCCGCTGCCGGGTACGGACGCCGCCCCGCGCGATGTGCCGTCCGTGCTCGAACGGCTGCGGACGGAACGGTCGCGCGGCCATGCCGTGGCGGTGGAGGAGATGGAGCCGGGCCTGATCGCGGTCGCGGCTCCCGTACACGACCACCGGGGCGACGTCATCGCCGCCGTGAACGTCTCCGCACCCGTCTTCCGGCTCCCGCCGGAGGCGGTGCCGCGGACGGTCGACGCGGTCGCTGCCGCCGCACACCGGCTTTCGTCGCGCCTCAACGGGGCCGAGCCGAGCGGGGCCTGAGGGTGGCGAGTGGGGTGGCCTGTTCAGGGGTATGGCGGGAGCGTCGAAGAGAAAGGCGCCGAACGCCATGAACAGATCCCCCTTATCACCCTTTCGCGGCCTCCTCCGTTCCGGCCTCGCGCTCTTGGGCGCCGTGGCGGTGTCGACCACGCTGGGTACCGCGGCAAGCGCGGCCGTGCCCTCGAATCTGTCGCACGACGTTCCCGGCGGGGCGCGGACGGAAGCCGCGCGTGGCTGCGCCATCGTCTACTTCGACCTCGGCGAGACCTTGGTGCACACGACCGAAGACGGCAGCACGGGCTACCTGCCGGGCGCCGCCGCGTACTTGCGCGAGCTGCGGGAGCGGCACATCAGCGTCGGGCTGATCACCAACGTGCCGTCCTCGTGGGGCGAGACGGACGCCGAGCGTGCCGCCGCCCTGAAGAAGGAGGTCGACGGGTCCTGGAAGGGCTCCGCCCCCTTCGCCTGGAAGGACTTCGGCGACCGGATCCTCACGCCGCGCACCGAGGCGGAACGCAAGCCGGCGCCCGTCCTCTGGGAGCGTGCCAGGGCGGAGGCGAACGGCTGCCGTCTCGTCTACCAGGCCGAGACCGCCGAGGAGACCGACGTCGCGGCCTCGCTCGGTTACGTGGCCTACCGGACCGGGCAGCCCTTCCGCCCCGCCTACCTCCCGGCCCGTGTGATCGAGATGCTGGCGCACCGCCCCCGCTGACGCTCCGCCGCGCTGTCGGGACCGCGCCGCGCCGCCCTGCCGCGCAGGACCGGCAGGACCAGCTGAAAGGCACCGATCAGCACCGCGGTCGCCAGGGCGCTGTGCCAGAGCAGTGCGTCCAGGCGTCCGGCGGAGAGGTAGGCGCCCACGGCGACGGCCGCCAGCGCGCACACCGCGCGGTCCACGATCGACTCGACCGACAGCAGCGTCGCCCGCGGGGCGTGGGCCGGCACGGCGTCGTTGACCAGCTTGCGCTGGACGGGGTACGCGAAGCCGGTCGCGGCGGCGAACAGACAGAGCAGCGCGACGACGGCCCACGGCCCGCCGAGCGTCATGGCCGCCAGGGTGCCCGCGAGCGCGAGGCTGAGGACCGACACCCAGGCAACGGGAGACAGCCGGCGGCTCAGCCACTGGGGGCGGGCCGAGGCCACCGCCTCCGACACCGTCATCGCCGCCATCACACCGCCGTGCGACGCCTCCGCGATGCCGTGGTCCAGCAGGATCGGCTGGAAGAGGTTGACCTGGCAGATCCGGGAAAGCGTGAACACGGCCACGCCCTGCACCATCACCAGGGTCAGCCACGGCGAGGAGGCGACGCAGCGCAGCGCGGCGCCCGCGTCCCGCAGGAACGCGCCGCCCCTGCGCCCTCCGTCCGCCCGGCCGGCCGTCCGGCCCGTGGCGCCGCCCGCCCCCGCCGGCCGCGGCAACGCGACGACACAGGCGAGGGAGCCCGCCGCGCCCGCCGCGCTGAGCAGATACGGCGCCGAGTGGGCGAGGGCCATCAAGGGCCCGACCAGCGGCCAGCACACGACCTTGGCCGCGAGCCCCAGCGCCCGCGCGGTGCCCTCCGCCTTGAGGTAGTGCTCCTCGCACCGCTCGGCGCGCAGCCCGTCGTACAGGTAGGCGCTGGCAGCGCCCGAGGTGAGGGAGCGCCCGGCGGCGATGGCGAGGAAGTGGACGAGGAACCCGGTGTACGAGGCGCTGAACACCGGGGCGAGGTTCGCCGCCGTCATCACGACGGCGCCGGCCCGCAGGCAGTTGCGGGTGCCGATGCGGTCGGCGATCAGCCCGGTGGGGATCTCGAAGAGGCAGAAGGCCACGTAGTAGATGCTCTGGATACCGAAGATCTGCCCGTCGGAGAGCCCGGCGTCCCGCTGGTAGGCGTAGAACACCGGCATCCACCACAGCAGGTTGAACAGCAGCTGGAAGCCGTAGTTCAGCCGGATGATGCGGCGGGCGGTGCCGGTCAGGGGTCTGACAGCGGGCCGCGCGGCGGAGCGCGGGAGGCGGGGGCTCACAGCGCGTAGGGGCGGATCTGGACCAGGCGGAAGTCGCCCCGGTCGGTCAGCAGCCACTCGATGTCCAGCGGGTCGTCCACCTCGGGCGCGCTGAAGTGGGACTGCAGCAGCCGCCCGGTCAGGGACAGGTCCGCGAGCCGGGCGCGCGTGGCGGCGGACAGCCCCTCGGCCCAGGAGCCGAGGGCGACGGTGCGCCCGCCGCCCTCCACGGTGTTGTAGAGGTACTGCTGCGGCAGGACCTCTCCCTCGACGACCTGTTCGGGCGAGCCCGGAGAGCAGTTGAGGTAGACGTTGCGGAAGTCCTCGCGCCGGGTCGGGTTGCAGGTCACCAGGACGCCGCCGAGCGCGGCGGGGAGGTACACCTGGATGATCACGCCCATGTACGTGTCGTCCAGGGAGATGCCCACCTGGTGGCGCAGCCGCACGCTGCGCGGCGAGAGCAGGGAGGCCCATACCTGCCGTACGGCGTCGAGGAGTTCACCGGTGCCGCGGACCGTGGTGACGGAGTCGTAGACACCGGCCGCGGAGAAGCCCGGGAGGTCCTCGGCGTTGGAGGAGGAGCGCACCACGAGGCGGCCGCCCCCGGCGAGCGGGCCGGGGAGGGCCCGGGTGATCTCCCCGGCGACGGACTCGGGTAACGCAGTGTTCCGGATGAGTTGCTGGATCTGCAGGCAGAGCGGGTCGAGCACATCGGTGGCGTCGAGTTCGAGCGCCATCTTCAGCTTGCCGATGCCCTGCTGGAGCGCAGGTGAGGAGGTGAGGAAGCGGTGCAGAAGGGAGAACGGCAGGGCGACGCCCTCGGGCGCCTCGACCGTGCCGGCCACGAACGCGGCCGCCGCCGACCGGAGTTCGGCCGCGGAGGGCGAGCGCAGCCCGAGCCGGGCCGCGAGATGTCCGTACAGGTCCTCCCGGGGCGGGCGGGGGCGACCGTAATACGCGGTGAGATCGGCCGTACGGCTGTCGAGTACGTGGTGCAGCTCTCCGAGGTTGGCCGCCTTGGTGCCGTAGCGGTCCCGGTCGGCGCTGCGCAGCCGGTGCAGGGAGAGTACGGGCGCGTCTTCCAGGAGCGGCGGGTCCAGCTGGATGCGCTGTTGGTGCCAGGCCGGTGCCCGCAGTTCGGGGGCCTGCTCCAGCCGCTCCAGGGTGATCTCGTCCTCGCGCACCCGGTACCGGACCCAGGCGCCGTCCAGCCCGTCCTTCTCGACGAGCTGTTCCAGGTCGCGGACGATCGCGTTGGGGATGCCCCAGCCGGAGGCGAGGACGTTGGTGTGGGACAGCGGGGTGATGGGCGCGGTGTTGAGGAATCCGGCCACCCGCTGCACGTCGTCCGGCAGGCAGGGCATGGCGACGATGTCCGACCAGCCGAGCCCGCCGGCCGCCGCCCTGTACTCCTCCACGGTGCGGAAGCAGCGCAGCCGGCCGGTGGCTTCCCCGAGGTTGAGCGGGGTCCTGGTCCTGGTGCCGAAGAGTTCGTGGCTGAGGATGCGCGGCACCCGCTGCTCGCTGACCGCGGCCAGCTCCTCCTCCTGGCCGTGATTGGCGGGCTTGAGCAGCAGCGGCAGCCTGCCGTCGACGCGTTCCCGCACGAAGCCGTGGAAGAACTCCAGCAGCTCCCCGTGCATGGTGTCGGCCTCGGTCGTCTCCAGCACGAGGAAGGTGCGCTCGCGGCCCTCCGTGTCCTCGTCGGTGTGCAGGGACAGCACCCCGAGCAGGAAGCGGCGCTCGGGGTCCATGTAGACGGAGGCATTGAACTCGTCCAGTACGGCGTCGAGTTCGGCGAGGTCCATGCCGAGTACGCGGGTGGCGATGTAGTTGACGTGGAAGGGGTGGGCGGCCGTGTCGAGCAGGTGCCAGGTGTCCTCGGCGCGGTCGACGACGACCTTGAGGTACGGGTGGCCGGCCAGGACCCCGGACAGGGTGCGGAACAGCGGCAGCGAGAGGTTCTCGCCGACGACCGTGCGGTCCGTCGCGGGTTCCGGAGCGCCGAGAGGGAGCGCGGTGGTGGTCATGCGGGGGCTCCCTCGGACTGCATTGCCGACCGGGCTCGCAGGCGGGCGGCGGGCGCGGGCTGCGACGGTGCGGGCACGGACACGGACTGCGCTGTGGTGGACACGGTGGGCGGCAGCACAACGGGCAGGGCGCCCACCAGGGTCGTGAAGTCGCGGAGCACCGTGCGCGCGTCGGCGGCCGAGAGCAGACACAGCGCCGCCATGGTGTTGGCTCCGCCGACGGGGTCGTAGACCGGTACGGTGCTGCCGTCGGGCAGCGAACTCTCCGGTACCACCGAGAGGGCGCTGCCCTCGCTCAGCGCGACGGCCTCCTGCACCACGGGGAAATCCCACACCCTGCGGTCCCGCCAGGCCTCGCCGTGGCCGTCCACCGCCAGGACGACGAGGGAACCCGCGGCGCCGTGCGCCTGCCCGGGGCCGAGGGCCCGCTCGGGCCAGGCGACCGGGCGGCCCAGAAGGTGGTCCACGAGCATGCCGACGAGGTCGAGCCGGAAGACCTCCTCGATCTGCGGGACGGTCATCGCGCCGCCGAACCGGGCGGCCGTCTCGATCAGCCACATACGCCCGCCGGCGCCGAGCTTGATCTCGGTGTGCGTGCCGCAGTCGCGCAGGCCGAGGGCGTCGACGGCCTCCCGGGCGAGGGCCACGACGCGGTCCTGGAGGTCCGCGGGAAGCAGTGCGGGGGTGATGCCGGCCCGCTCGGTGAACGGCTGCACCGTCGGCATCCGGCCGCTGACACAGACCGGTCGGAAGACACCGCCGGTCACCACGCCCTCGACGCTGACGTAGTCGCCCCAGCCGGGCTCGTCGAACCACTGGGCGGCGTCGCCGGTCACGATCTCCTCGACCACGAAGTGCGCCTCCGCCTCGGCCACATGGAGCTCGGCGAAGCCCAGCCGGGCGGATCTGGCCATCGTCTCGCGCGAGCGCCGCCAGGCGGCCTCGGCCTCCTGCGGGGAGTCGATGATCTGATGGGCCGTGGAGCCCGCGCTCCAGGCCGCCTTCAGCAGCATGGGGGCGGACAGAGCGGCGACGGCCTCGTGGAGTTCCGCCTCCGTGGTGACCGGGCGGAACGCGGGCTGCGGCAGGCCGCGCCGGTGCCAGGTGTGCCGCATCATCCGCTTGTCGCGGGCGAGCGCGGCGGCGCCTCCCGCCCCGGGGAGGCCGAGCGCCTCACATGCCTCGGCGACGGCCACGACCGCGTACTCGGAGAAGGTGAGGACGGCGTCCGCACCGACGGTTCCGGCTCGCGAGACGATCAGCGCGACCAGGTCGGACCGCTCCGCTTCGGTGGGCGTCACGACCGAGGCGCACAGGCTTCCCGCGGACTCGGCGACCGCCGTCGGAAGCGCGCTGAGCGCCAGCAGGTGCACTTCCGCCCTCGCGGCTGCCCGGGACAGGACATGGCCGAGCGGCGGACCACCCTTGGCGTGCACCAACAGCACTGTGCTCACTGAAGTTCGTCTCCCATCGTTTGTCCTGTCCGAGGTGTCGAGCGACGGCTCGGCCGCGCAACCCGCGTAGAACACGACGGGTGACCGGCGGCGCACTCAAGGGAACCAAACGGCGGAGCCCGGAAATGCCACAGAAGGCAGGGGCCGGTCAGGCAAATGCCAAAGTCGCCGACATTTTCCGGTGAAGGCACGAGTTCTGGGTCACACAGGGCGAGCCGCGCGGGGTGCGCTCACGCCTCGCAGTCGGCCGAGAACCGAGCATGGGCGGGTTCCGCACGGGATAGGCATCGCGATGTCACCTCCCGCCGACCGGTGGGAACATGGACGGAAAGGCCGTCGTGGACGATTCCGGTCTCAGAGCACTGCTGGAGCACCTCCCCGTGTCCTGGTGGGAGGCCGACGAGCAGTGGCGCGTCGTGGAGAGGGGCGGCGGCGCCTTCACCGACCTGCCCACCACGCAGCGCTTCCTCGACCGCACGCGCCAGGAGATGTCCGCTCCGGGACACTCCCTCGAAGACGGCCAGGGCCTGGTGCAGTTCGACGGCCGGACATTCGACGTGCGATGGCCCCCGGGGGAGAACCGGGACGGGGCCTGTACGCGCGGGATCGCGGTGGAGGCCGGTACGCAGCCCGCCGACGATCGCCCGTACGCCGCCTTCGCGGAATTCGCCGACTTCGCCCCGGCCGCGGCCTTCATCCGCGACAACGACGGCTGCTACCTGTGGGCCAACCATTCCTACGCGCACCTCTACGGCACCACGCCGGAGCGGGTCGTCGGCAGCCGCATCGAGGACCTCGACACCCCCTCCGACGCCGCACAGTTCCGGGCCCTGGACCAGGAGATCCTCAGCCGCGGCAAGCCGGTGCGCCACCACTTGCGCTACCACCGCGCGGACGGCAGCACGGGGCAGGCGGCCGGCCACCGGTTCCCCGTCCAGGAGAACGGCCGGACGTGTGTGGCCGGGATCTACGTCGACATCACCGAACACGCCCGCGCGATGAACCAGCGCCGGGAGGCCGAGGAGAACCTGCGGGCGCTGCGTGACCACAGCGGTCTGCCCTGCGCGCTGCTCTCGGTCAACGGCCGTATCGAACAGGCGGGTACGGCCACCGCCGAGCTGTTCCGGACCCGCCTGTCCGACCTGGTCGGCCGCCGCGCGCACACCCTGCTCGCCGCCACCTCCGACCTCCGCCCACTGCGCCTCGCCTGGGAGGCGCTGATCACCCGCCGCGTCAGACGGGTGGAAACCTCCGCCGTACTCCTCGATGCCGAGGGGCGCCAGCGCCGCGCGCAGCTCCACCTGACCACGGTGTGCGGGTCCGCCGGCCGCGTCGCGCACGTGTGGGCCGTCGTCACCCATCAGAGCATCGCCCACGAGGCCCAACCCCCGCTCACCGCCGCGCAGATCCGCATACTGTCCCTCCTCGCCAACGGCAGTACCAACGCCGAGATCGCCACTTCGCTGAAGCTCTCCCGGCAGGCGGTCGACTACCACCTCAGCCGGCTCCGGGACCTCCTGGACGCCGCGACCAGGCCCGCACTCGTGGCCCGCGCCTACGTCCTCGGCATCCTCGCCCCCCGCGCCTGGCCCCCGCATCCGGCCACGACACCGCACCCCCTCAGCGCCTCCTGAGGCGCGATCGGGGATCTGGACGCCATGCCGTCGTGCCGTGCAGGCTCGTGCCTGCGCGTGAGGGAGGCCCCTCGCCGCGGACAATCGCGGGCTGTCGGACGATCGGAGTGGGGACTGTGGCGACACGTCGTACGGTGATCAAGGCAGTGGGTGCCGGGGTGGTGGCGAGCGGGCTGGCCACACCTGCCGCGGGTGCTTCCCGGGCGGCGGAGGCCGACGTACTGATGGTGGTGGAGAAGGCCGGCCACGCGGTCAGCTTCTACGACACCGCGTCGGGGAAGCGTCAGGGGACGGTACGGCTGCCCGACTACCCGCACGAAATGGTCGTCGACTCGCGCAGACGGTACGCCTACGTCGGGCATTACGGCGTGCGCATGTCCTCCACCGTCGGCGAGGGCGGCGCCGCGGTCTTCGTCATCGACCTGGCCGAGCGGTCCCTGGCCCGCACGATCGACACCCGGCCGTTCAACCGCATTCACGGCATGGGCATCGACGCGCACGACCGGCTGTACGCCCTGAGCGAGGAGAAGGCGGTACTGCTCGGCTTCGACGCCCCCGCCACCGATCAGGCGCCGACCAGGGCGGTGCCCACGCACGGCGTGAAGACGCACTTGTTCAGCCTCAGCCGGGACGGCGAACGCGCCTATGTCACCGGGCTGCTGTCGCACACGGTGAGCCTCGTGCGCCCGCACGACGCCTCGGTCCCGCCCGTTCTGGCCACCCCCGGCCAACTGCCCGAGAGCAGCTGTCTGAGCCGGGACGAGAAGACCCTGTTCGTCGGGGCCCGCAAGAGCTCCTCGCTGGTGGCCCTGGACGCCCGCACCATGAAGGTACGGCGGAGCCGGAAGACGGGCGGAGACCCGTTGCGGGTCTATCCGCTCGATGACGAACGGCTGCTGGTGACGGACATTGTCGCCAAGACCCTCACCACGTGGAGCACCGACCTGCGGCCGCTCCGCTCCCTCCGCCTCGACGGCACCCCGTCCGCGGTGTCATTTCACCCCGACAGGCCCCTCGCCCACGTTTCCCTGTTGGACACCAACCGGATCGCCGTCGTCGACCTGGACCGGTTCGCCGTCGTCGGCGGCTTCGCCACGCAGCTGGAACCGGACGCTTCGGTGCTGCTGCCGGGACGGTCCTGAAGCGCGCGCCCCGGGAGGGTGAGTGACACAACTCCTGTGTACGTGGCGTTCGTACCGTCAACGCTTCGATCATGGCAGGGGGTCTCTGTGCGACCACCCCCGACCCGTCAAGAAGTGTCTAGGAGCGTTATGGATATCGGCGTCTTCATCCCCATCGGCAACAACGGCTGGCTCATATCGAAGAGTTCACCGCAGTACATGCCGACCTTCGAGCTGAACAAGGCGGTGGTGCAGAAGGCCGAGGAGCACGGGCTCGACTTCGCCCTGTCGATGATCAAGCTCAAGGGGGCTTCGGCGGTGACACGGAGTTCTGGGATCACTGTCTTGAGTCGTTCACGCTGATGGCCGGCCTGGCGGCCGTGACCGAGCGGATCAAGCTGTACGCCTCGACGCCGATCCTCGCGCTCCCGCCGGCGATCGTTGCGCGGATGGCGGCCACCGTCGATTCCATCGCCCCCGGGCGGTTCGGCGTCAACATCGTCACCGGCTGGGCGCCCGGGGAGTACGCGCAGATGGGCCTGTGGCCCGGGGATGAGCATTTCGGCAACCGCTACGACCGGGCCGTCGAATACGTCACCGTGATGAAGGAGCTGTGGAGCGAGGGCGTCAGCGACTTCAAGGGCGAGTTCTACGAGATGGACGGCTGCGTGCTGTCCCCGCGGCCGGCCAATGGCCACCTGGACATCGTCGCAGCCGGCCAGAGCGCCACCGGCATGCGGTTCGCCGCCGAGCACGCCGACTACAACTTCCTCCTGGGCAGCGGAGTCAACACCCCGCTCGCGCTCTCGGACACCACTGCCGCGCTCATGGACCAGGTACGGGCGACCGGCCGCGACGTCGGCGCGCTGTCGCTGTTCATGGTCATAGCGGCCGAGACCGACGAGGCGGCCCACGCGAAGTGGCAGGACTACCACGACAACGCCGACCTCGCGGCGCTGGCGTACATGGCGGGGGAGACGGCAGCGGACGCGACGGACGACGAGTCGGCCACCGCCCGGACCATCTCGCTGCCCGAGGGCGCCGTGAACTTCAACATGGGCACGCTCGTCGGCTCGTACGAGACCGTCGCGGGGATGCTGGACGAGGTCGCCGAGGTGTCCGGCACCAAGGGGATCATGCTGGTCTTCGACGACTTCCTCGAAGGGATCGAGAATTTCGGGACGCGCATCCAGCCGCTGATGAGGTCCCGGTCGGGGCGTGCGGTGGAGACACCTTCCCGGTAGTGCCGCGTGGCCCCGTCAGCCCTGGCCGCCCGCGAACCAGTCGGCCAGGTCGGGGGCGACACGCGGCACCGTGACGGGGCGGCCGTCGGCGCGCAGCGACTCCGTCGCGGCAACGCCGGCGGCGACCGCCTCGCGGGCGGCTACCGGGCTGGTGTCGGTCGGGCCTCCGGAGCGGACGAAGCGCAGGAACTCGGCGACCAGCAGCGGGTCGGAGCCGCCGTGCCCGCCTTCGCCGGGCGAGGGCATCGGGACGACGAGGTCGGCGTCGGCGCGGTAGCCGCTGCGGTGCTTCCACACGCGGACCTCGGCGGTCTCCCCGTGGTCGCCGAAGTTCTCCAGCCGGCCCTCGGTGCCGATGACCGTGTAGTTGCGCCAGTAGTCGGGCGTGTAGTGGCACTGCTGGTAGCTGGCGTGGATGCCGCCCTCCAGCCGCATGACCATCATCGAGAGGTCCTCGACGTCGACGACGGGGTTGAGGCCGGTGAGGGAGAGCGGGGGCCAGTTGTTCTCCGGGTCGTACCAGTCGGGCATGACGGCACCGGGGGCCTGCCCCGATCGGTCGGTGATGTCGCCGTAGACGGTGAGGCCGCCGAGCGCGGTGACGCGCTCGGTGTACGCGCCGGCCAGCCAGTGGATGACGTCCAGGTCGTGGGCGCCCTTCTGGAGCAGCAGGCCGGTGGTGTTGCGCCGGTCGGCGTGCCAGTCCTTGAAGTAGAAGTCGCCGCCGTGACCGACGAAGTGCCGGCACCACACGGCCTTGACCTCGCCGATCTCGCCGCGCTGGATGAGGTCGCGCATGACCCGCACCACCGGCATGTGCCGCATGTTGTGGCCCACGTACAGCCGGGTGCCGCCGGTGCGCGCGGCCTCCAGTACGCGGTCGCAGCCCTCGGTGGTGATGGCGAGCGGCTTCTCCACGAAGACGGCGACCCCGGCCTCCAGCAGGTCCACCGCGAGGGCCTCGTGGGTGTGGTCGGGGGTGATGACGAAGACCGCGTCGAGGTCCTCGGCGGCCAGCATCCGATGGTGGTCGGGGTAGACGTGGACGTCGTCGCCGAACCACTCACGGGCCCGGTCGAACATGCCGGGTGCGGTGTCGGCGGCGGCCACCACCACCGAGCCCTCGCCCGGGTGGTGGGCCTCCTTGGCGAGGGTGGCGCGCAGGCCGAGCCCGATGACGCCCAGTCGCAGGTCGCGGGTGTGCGGACGGTGGTCGGCCGGGGCGACGGAGGTGTCGGTCATGTGTGCTCAGCCCTTCATTCCGGAGAACGCGATGCCCTGGATGAACTGGCGTTGCATCGCGACGAACACCACGATCACCGGGAGCGTGGCGAGGAGGGACCCGGCCATCAGTACCGGGTACTCGGTCAGGTGGGCGCCCTGGAGGGAGGCCAGCCCGGCGGACAGCGGCATCTTCGCCGGGTCGGTGTTGACGATCAGCGGCCACATCAGGTCGTTCCAGGACCACAGGAAGGTGAGGATGCCGAGCGCGAGGAGTCCCGGGCGGGCCAGCGGCAGGGCGATGCGCCAGAAGACGGTGAAGGGGTTGGCGCCGTCCAGCCGCGCCGCCTCCTCCAGCTCCTCGGGCAGCCCCATGAAGAACTGCCGCAGCAGGAAGGTGCCGAAGGCGGAGAACATCCCGGGGACCACCAGCGCCTGCATGGAGTCCAGCCAGCCCAGGCTCTGCATGATCTGGTACTGCGGCAGCAGGAAGAGCTGGCCGGGCACCATCAGTACGGCGAGGAACCCGAGGAAGATGACCCCGCGGCCCGGGAAGCGGATGCGGGCGAAGGCGTACGCCGCCATCGCGCACAGCAGCAGCTGGGCCGCGGTGCGCAGCAGCGCCATCACCACCGTGTTCACGAACTGCTGCCCGAACGGAATCGCCTCGAAGACCTTCGAGTAGTTCGACCAGTCCCACTGCGCGGGCAGGATCGTCGGCGGTACTCGTACGGACTCGCCGAAGGTCTTGAAGGAGGTCAGCACCTCCCACACCAGGGGGAAGACGGTGATGACCGCGCCCAGCGTCAGCAGGACATGGGCGGGCCAGAGCCGCCCCGTGCGCGCAGGTGCCTTACGCATAGTGGACCCACCTCTTCTGCAGCCGGAACTGGACGGCGGTCAGCGCCATGATCAGGACGAACAGCACGCAGACGATGGCCGCTCCGTAGCCGCGCTGGTTGTCGAAGAAGGCCTTCTGGAAGAAGAGCATCACCACGGTCTGGCCCTCGCCGTAGGCCGGGTTCTGCAGTGAGTTCTGCGTATTGGCGCCGATGATCAGATACACCAGGTCGAAGACCTGCAGGGACTGGATGACCGACAGCACGGTGGTGAAGAACAGCGTGGGGCTCAGCAGTGGCAGGGTGACCGAGAAGAACTGCCGGATGCGTCCCGCGCCGTCGAGCGCGGCGGCCTCGTAGTAGTCGCCGGGGATGCTCTGGAGGCCGGCCAGCAGCAGGATCATGTTGTAGCCGACGGTCATCCACACGCCGACTACGGCCACCGCGAAACGGATGGTGTCCGGGTCGGACACCCAGTACGTTCCGTCGATGCCGAGCGTGGACAGTGCGTGGTTGAGGATGCCGACGTCGCCGTTGTAGAGCCAGCGCCAGACCACCGCGACCGCGGCGGGCATCGTGACCACCGGCAGGAAGTAGAACGTGCGGTAGACGCCGGTGCCGCGCAGGCCCTTGAGGTTGAGCAGCACCGCCAGCACCATCGACAGCGGGATCCCCAGGAGTACGAGTCCGGTGTAGATGCCGGTGTTGGCGAGCGACTGCCAGAACTCGGGGTCGTCCACGAGGGCGCGGTAGTTGGACAGGCCGATCCAGGTCGTCCCGCCGAAGGCGCCCCACTGGGTGAAGCTGTAGAACACCGTCTGTACGACGGGCCACAGGTAGAAGACGGCGAGGCCCAGCCCGGCCGGGGCGATCAGCGCGTAGCCCCACCACTTGTCCCGGTGCTGGAAACGGCGCTCGCGGCGGCGCATGTCCCGCAGGCTCACGGCGTCCGGCCGGGTGCGCTGTCCTGGTACGGCGGGTCCCGTACGTACGTCGAGGCTCATCAGGAGCGGCCCTTTCTCTCCTGCGCGAGAAGCTGATTCATCGCTGTGGTCAGGGAGCCGGTGGCGTCCTTGAGGCTCAGGTCGCCGCTCCATGCCTTGGCGAGCCACATCTGGTCCTTGTGCTGCCAGGCGGAGCTGTTGGCGGAGCTGGGGTAGGGCACCGCGTAGTCGAGCGCGTCCAGGTGCACCTGGAGGTCGAAGTCCGGCATGCCGGCGGCCCACGGTTCGGCGGTGCCGTTGCGCGCCGGGATGGCGGTGCCGTACTTGCCCTGGAGCAGCGAGGCGCGCTTCCCACTGAGGAACCGGACGAACTCCCGGGCCAGCTCGGGCTGCGGCGTGCGGGCGTAGACGACATTGGCCAGGCCGTGCAGAACGGTGGCGCGCCGCCGGCCCTTGGGCATCGGCGCGACGTCCACCTTGGCCCGCAGCTCGCGGTCTGCGTAGAACGTCGCCGCGTTGTACGACGCCTCGTACGTCATGGCCAGCGTCCCGGACTGGAACATCTGGGTCGGATCGGTGTCGGCCATCTGCTGCAGGGTCGGCGAGGCGCGGTAGCGGTGGATCAGGTCGATCCACAGCTGCAGCCCTTCGAGTGTGCGCTCGTCGGAGTATCCGGAGTGCGTCTTGTCCCGGGAGATGACGAAGCCGCCGGCCTGCGGTATCGAGTTGTAGTAGTTCTCCTGCTCGCGGACCGGGGCCCCGACGCCGTAGATCCCGCGCTTGCGGTCGGTGAGCCGCTGCGCGGTGGATATCAGGTCCTGCCAGGTCCAGGTGGCATCCGGGTAGCCGACCTTGGCCCGGTCGAAGAGCTCCTTGTTGAACCACAGCGCGACCGTGTCGAAGTCCTTCGGAGCGCCGTACTGGGTGCCCTTCCAGCGGTAGAGGGACATGAGGTCGGGCGGGAAGTCGGCGGGCCGCAGCACCGGGTCGGCGCCGTCGGTCTCCAGCGGGAGGAGCTGCCCGGCGTCCGCGTACATACCGAAGTTGGGGCCGTTCATCCAGAAGACGTCCGGAGCGGCGCCGCCGGTGCACGCGGTACGGAGTTTGGTCCAGTAGGTCCCGTTGGGGGTGAGCTGAACGTCGACGGTCACCCCCGGCCGGGTGCGCTCGAACTCCCGCGCCACCCGCTGCATGGCGGGTACCTGGTAGACGTCCCAGACGCCGTAGGTGAGATGGCCGCGCCGGGAGCCGCCGCCGGAGGCCGAGGGCGACGAGGTGGGGCCGCAGCCCGCCGCGAGCGGGACCGCCGCAAGCGTCGAGGCGGCGGCCGCCGAGAGGAGGGAACGTCTACGCACGCGGAGCCTTCCTGGGGGCGGTGCCGTGGCCCCGCCGCGGGGGAGAGACCGTGAAGACGGCGGAGGCCGTCCGTCGGAACGCCGTCCTCCTGCCGAGTGATCCGGACGCTATTTGCTCAAAGTTGACGCGGTCAAGGCTCTTTCAATCATCTTTACGCATCAGGGGGCGCCTGGGTGTCGCTTTCCACCGCTCGGTGCAGTGTGTCCGGGGTACGGGCGTTCGGTTAACCTGGCTGTGCCGGGTGGTTCTGGTGGGAGGCCGCGCCCGGCGGGACCGGAGAGGGTGAGACATGGAGACGAGGCGCCGTGGATAAGGTCGCGCTCACGGCCGCCGGTCTCTACGTCATCGTGCTGCTGCGGGCCGGCGGAACGTTCGCCGTCGGATGGCTGGCCGGCGCCGGCGCCAGGCGCAGCAGGTTCGCCGGGCGGATCTCCTCGGGCAAGTTCCAGCGCGTCGAGCGGGCGATCCAGCGGTGGGGCGCGCCGGTGGTGGCCGTCTCGTTCCTGACCGTCGGCTTCCAGACCGCCGCCAACTTCCTCGCCGGCAGTATGCGCATGCCCCTGCCGCGCTACCTCCCCGCACTGTTCCTCGGGGGAGCGGCCTGGGCGCTGCTCTACGCGACCGTGGGGCTCGGTGCGCTCGAAGTGCTGGCACGGCTCTTCGCCGAGCGGACGGCACTCGGTGTGACCGCGGTCGCCGTCCTGCTCCTCGCGGTGTGCGGCGTGGTGGTCCACCGGCGGCGGAGAAACGCCGCCCCGGTTCCGCACGAGGCCGCGGCCGAGGAATCCTGAAAGACCTGCCGGGCCTCACGGGGTCAGGGCATGTCGCTCGCGCAGCGGAAGCCCACGTTTCCAGTGGTGGAGTCCGGGGTGAGGGCCTGCCGGGCGGCGACCCGGTAGCGGCGGCAGTAGGACGCGTGGCAGAGGTAGGAGCCGCCCTTCGTGACGCGCTCGGGCCGGTGCGGCGCGGGCGAGAAGCGGTCGGCGCACCATTCCCAGACGTTGCCCGTGGTGTTGTACAGGCCGAAGCCGTTGGGTTCGAAGGCGGTCACCGGGCAGGTGCCGTACCAGCCGTCGGCCGCGGTGTTGTGGTGGGGGAAGTCGCCCTGCCACACATTCATCCGGTGCTGCCCGCCCGGTGCGAGTGCGTCGCCCCACGGGAAGACCTTGCCGTGCAGGCCGCCCCGGGCAGCGCGTTCCCACTCCGCCTCGGTGGGAAGGCGCTTGCCCGCCCAGACGGCGTAGGCGCGGGCGTCGTGCCAGTCGACGTGGAGGACGGGGTGGTCCGCGCGGTCGTCGACACCCGAGTGCGGGCCCTCCGGGTGACACCAGTCCGCGCCCTCGACCTGGCGCCACCACGGCGCGTGCACCACGCCCCGGGTCGGCGGGAAGTCGTCCGGGAGCAGCCCGGCGAAGACGAACGACCAGCCGGTCCGCTCGGCCGAGGTACGGTGGCCGGTGTCTTCGGTGAACCGCCGGAAGTCCGCGTTCGACACCGCGCAGGCGTCGATCCGGAAGGCGTCGACGGACACGTTCCGTACCGGGCCCTCGCCGTCGGCCGGGTAGGCGTAAGCGTCTTCGCTGCCCATCAGGAAGTCGCCGGCGGGCACGGTCACCATGCCCTCGGCCGACGCCGTGCGGGAGACGGGCCGCGGGGCCGGCGGCCGGGACTGTGCCCGGCCGCCGGACGGTGTGCAGCAGCTCACTGGGCCCCCATGACACGCCGGTGCAGTCCGCCGTCGAACGCGTCCGAGGGAGCGGCGGCGGCCGCCAGGTCGATGCGGACCGTGTGGACCGTGCCGGTGAACTCGTTGTCGATCACCGGGTAGTCGTCGGTCACCGGAGTGCTCAGGTCCACGCCGACGTTCAGCGTCTCGTCGAAGGAGAAGTAGTACGGGATGGTCTGCTCGACCCTGCCCGATGCCTGCTTCCGGCCGTCCACCGTGAGGACCGCCGTGCCGCCCTTGCCGAGTCCGCCGCCGTCGTAGTCGAAGTCGACCCGGACTTCGTGCCGCCCCGGGGACAGCGGATCACTGCTGCGCACCGTGTAGAGGTGCATCCCGAAGTAGTTGTAGACGTAGGCGGGCCGGCCGTCCGTGACGTACAGCGACCAGCCGCCGAAGCGGCCGCCCTGCGCGATGAGTACGCCCTGAGCGGCCCCCGCGTCCGGCACGTCGATGTCCGCTGTGATGCTGTGCGACCGGTTCTTGACGTTGGGGGTGGTCTCCTCGGTGAACCGCCGCATCCCGCCGCGGTACGTCACCGACGTCCGGTCGCCGAGCAGGTCGAGGCGGCCGGCCACGGCGGGGTTCTCGCGCTCGGTGACCCGGTCGTCCAGCGGGAAGACCTGGTACTTCGCCGCCTCGATCAGGAACAGGTCCTGCAGCTCACGGAGTTTGCCGGGGTGCTCGGCGGCGAGGTCGTGCGCCTGGCTCCAGTCGTGGGTGAGGTCGTACAGCTCCCAGGTGTCGTCCGCGAACCGGCGGCCCTGCGTGGGCACCATCTCCCACGGGACGCCGTGCCGGGTGACCGCCATCCAGCCCTCGTGGTAGATGCCCCGGTTGCCGCACATCTCGAAGTACTGCGTGCGGTGGCGTTCGGGCGCGTGCGGATCGGCGAGCGTCTCCCACATGCTCGTCCCCTCGATGGGCTGTTGCGGCACCCCGTCGACACTGAACGGGGCGGGAATGCCCACGCTGTCCAGGATCGTCGGCAGTACGTCGATGACGTGGCTGAACTGATGGCGGAGGCCGCCCCGCTCGGGGACGCCCCGCGGCCAGTGCAGGATCATGCCGTCGCGGGTGCCGCCGAAGTGCGAGGCGACCTGCTTGGTCCACTGGTACGGCGTGTTCAGCGCCAGCGCCCAGCCGGCCGGGGCGATGGGATAGCTGCGGGGGCCGCCGATCTCGTCGAGGTGCTCGGCCATCTCGTCCGGGTCGTCGACCACACCGTGCCCGAGCCGGTGCTCGACGAGGGTCCCCTCGATGCCGCCCTCGCCGGAGGCGCCGTTGTCGCCGAGGATGTAGAGGAACAGGGTGTTGTCCAGCTCGCCGAGCTCGTCGAGGGCGGTGACGAACCGGCCGACCTGCGTGTCGGCGTGCTCGGTGAACCCGGCGAAGGTCTCCATGAAACGGGCGGTGACGCGGCGCTGGTTGTCGGTGAGTTCGTCCCAGTGGGGGACGCCGTCGGCCCAGGGCGCGAGTTCCGTGTCCTCGGGCACGACGCCCAGCTCCTTCTGCCGCCGCAGGGTGATGTCCCGTTGCCGGTCCCAGCCGTGGTCGAACCGGCCGCGGTACTTCTCCTGCCACTCGCGGCCGACGTGCAGCGGAGCGTGCGCGGCACCGAGCGCAAGGTAGGTGAAGAACGGCCGGTCCGGGGTGAGGGTGCGCTGCGTACGTACCCAGTCGATGGCGTGGTCGACGAGGTCCTCGGAGAGGTGGTAGCCGTCCTCGGGCCGGCGGTCCGGCTCGACCGGCGTGGTGCCCTGGTACAGCAGCGGATACCAGTGGTTCATCTCGGCGCCCATGAACCCGTAGAAGGTGTCGAAGCCCTCGCCGGTCGGCCAGCGGTCGAACGGCCCGACCGCGCTGATCTCCCGCGGCGGCGTCTGGTGCCACTTGCCGAAGGCCGCCGTGCTGTAGCCGTTGCCCTGGAGTATCTGGGCCAGCGTCGCCGCGCTCCGGGGCCGGAACCCGTGGTACCCGGGCGCCGCGGTGGCCATCTCGGTGGTGCCGCCCATCCCGACCGAGTGATGGTTGCGGCCGGTCAGCAGGGCCTGCCGGGTCGGCGAACACAACGCCGTGACGTGGAAGCGGGTGTAGCGCAGGCCGTTCTCGGCGAGCCGTTCGGCGGCCGGCATCTCGCACGGCCCGCCGAACGAGCTGGAGGTGCCGAACCCGAGGTCGTCGACCAGCACGATCACCACGTTCGGTGCGTCCTCCGGGGGCGGTACCGGACCGACGGGCGTGAAGGGGGTCTCCTGGTCGTGGACGTCCAGCACGGTGGTCACCGGACGGCGCGCGTCCGGGCGGGGCAGGACATGTCGTCCGGCGTCGAACTCGGGCATGTGCTCCTCCTCCATGGGCGACCGCTCCGCCGGTCCGGATGGCTGCAGTCAGCCTCGGGCTGCGTCGCGTACCTGGTCAACGGGTGTCCCATAGCGCGCGCAGACCAAATATCCATGTGGCCGGTAGACAGCTTCTATGGCCGCAGGCCGGTGCCGTTCACGTACGGAGGCGGTGCCCCGGCCGGTACGACCCACGCACACTTCACCGTCGTACCCGCTGCATGACGGGAGGCTCCGGGGTAGCAACATGCCCGGGGCAAGCAGCTCAGTGAGCATCAGCGGTCCGCCACGATGGAGGCACGATGGAACGACGTCAGCTGGAGTACTTCATCGCCGTCGTCGACCACGGTGGATTCACCGCTGCCGCGCACGCGCTGCACGTCGCCCAGCCCTCGCTGTCGCACTCCATACGGACGCTCGAACGCGAGCTGGGCGGCAGCCTCTTCCACCGTCTGCCGCAGGGGGTCACCCTCACCTCGGCGGGCGAAGCCATGGTGGGGTCGGCGCGCCAGGTGCTGCGGGACTTCGCCACGGCGAAGTCGTCGGTCCGCGAGATCCTCGGCCTCAACGGCGGGCGGCTGGACATCGTTTCGCAGACGACCCTGGCGGTCGATCCGCTGGCCGGGCTGTTGGGCCGCTTCCACGCGATGTACCCCAAGGTCGGGGTGCGGGTGAGCGACGGGGAGCACGGCTCGGAGATCGTGCAGTCGGTGCGCACCGGGCAGTGCGAACTGGGGCTGGTGGACGCGTCGGCGAGGCCGACGAGGAGCGGTACGGTCGACGGCGCGGTGAACGAGTCGGACCTGTCCGGGATCGAGCTGCCGGAGCAGGAGATGCATGTGGTCCTGCCGCCGAACGACCCCCACCCGCACGCGACCACGATCGGCCTGCGGGAGCTGGCGGAGCGGGAACTGATCGTGACACCGCCCGGCACCGCCACCCGGGACACACTCGACGAGGTGTGTGCCCGGGTCGGCGTCGCGCCCCGCATCGTGGTGGAGACCACGCACCGCGCGATGATCGTGCCGCTGGTCCTCGCCGGCACCGGCGCGTGCCTGCTGCCCACCTCGATGGCAGCGGAGGCCACACTGCACGGAGCCCGCATGCTGTCCACCCGCCCGCGGCTGCTGCGGCGCGGCCGGCTGGTCTGGCGCTCCGGCCCCCTGTCGCCCGCCGCCCGCGCGTTCGTGGAACTGGCGGAATAGGAAGCGGGCCGGCGGTAAGGGAGCGGAGGCACGGCGTCGGCGCGAGGGGCCCGCAGGGGCCCAACTGGCGGGATAGAGCACGTCTACCGCGCACATTCACATTGGGTCTCGGGGGTTCGCCCGCACCTCGTTGACGGGCCCATGCCCGGATGCGACCTTTACCGGCCATGACAGCCGGCTGATCACACGGCGTGGTGCATGGACGCACTCGGCCCGGCGCCACCGGCCGCGTCGAAGCGACGCCATGACCCGGGAGACACCGTGAAGATCGATGCGATCGAAGAGGCGCCGCCCGGTGCCTTCCACCGGAAACTGCTCATCGCCTGCTGCGGCGGCCCGCTGCTCGACGGCTACCTGCTCAGCATCGTCGGCGTCGCGCTCACCGACATGACCCGAGACCTGGCGCTGAGCGGTTCCACCGCCGCACTGATCGGCGTCGCCGCCATCGTCGGGATGTTCTTCGGCGGGCTGCTGATCGGCCCGCTGACCGACGTCGTCGGCCGGCGGGCGATGTACACGATCGACCTGGCCGTGCTGCTCGTCGCGTCGGTGGCGTCCGTCGTCACCACCGAACCGTGGCAGATCATCGCCCTCCGCTTCGTGATCGGGTTCGCCATCGGCGCGGACTACCCCATCGCGACGGCGCTGCTCACCGAGTGGTCTCCCCGACGGCAGCGCGGACGCGCGCTCGGCTGGGTGATCATGGCCTGGTACCTCGGCGCGCTGGCCGCGTACCTGGTCGGCTACCTCATCGCGGTCGCCTTCCCGGAGGGCGGCTGGCGCTGGATGCTCGCCAGCTCGGCGGTGCTCAGCGTCATCGTCCTCGCCCTGCGGCACGGTACGCCGGAGTCGCCGCGGTGGCTGATCGAGCGGGGCCGCATCGACGAGGCGCGCGAGCTGATCCGGTCCGTACTGGGCAAGGACGTCGGCCGGGAGCAGCTGCTGGCGGCCCGTACCACCGGCATCCGGCACGGCAGCGTCCGCGCCCTCTTCCGCGGGATCTACCTGCGGCGCCTGGTGTTCGTCTCGCTGTTCTACACCTGCCAGGTGATCCCGATGTGGGCCATCTACATCTTCGGCCCGAAGCTGCTCGGTGCTTTCGGCTTCGACGAGGTGACGGTGGGCACGGTCGGCTCGGCGCTGGTGAGCCTGCTGTTCCTGGCGGGCTGTGTGCCGGCGATGCGCCTGCTGGAGACGGTGGGCCGCCGCCCGATGATCATCTGGTCGTTCGCGCTGATGGCGGTGCCGCTGCTGGTGCTGGGGCTGTGGCAGGACGCGCCGGTCGCCGTGGTGCTCGGGTGCTTCTCGGCGTACGCCTTCTTCGCGGGGGCGCCGGGCATCCTGGAGTGGCTCTATCCCAACGAGCTGTTCCCCACGTCCATCCGGGCCACGGCGGTCGGCCTGGTGGTGGCGCTCAGCAAGATCGGGGCCGCCGTCGGGACCTATCTGGTGCCGACCTCGCTGGAGCACTTCGGGGTGTCGGGCACGATGTGCGCGGGCGCGGCCATCACCGTGATCGGGCTCGTGGCGTGTCTCGCGTGGGCCGAGGAGACACGCGGACGCACCTTGGAGGACGCCAGCCTCGACGGGGCCGCCTCCGGCACCGCCACCGCCTCCGACTCCGCCGGTCCCGGCACCGATACCGGCACCGGCCCCGGCAAGGACCATTCGTCGGCCGACCCCGTGCGGTGACCGGCGGCCGGGCGGCGGTGTCCGGTGTTTTCATCAGTTTTCAGGGATTTTCGTGGTGGTGTTGGGTGGTTCCGGGGACGGCGGTGACGCCGGCGAAGGAGAATCGGGCGACCTGCTCGACGCCGGCCGGACCGAGCCGGGCGACGCCGACGGAGGCCGCGCGGGCGGCCCCGCCCCACAGATGGAGAAATGATGAGCAAGGCTCCGAGAACGGACACGCAGCCGCCTGCGCCGCACGCCGCCGACAGCCACGACGTGATCCGCGTGCACGGCGCACGGGTGAACAACCTCAAGGACGTCAGCGTCGAGATCCCCAAGCGCCGGCTGACGGTGTTCACCGGCGTCTCCGGGTCGGGCAAGAGCTCGCTGGTGTTCGGCACGGTCGCCGCGGAGTCGCAGCGGCTGATCAACGAGACGTACAGCGCTTTCGTACAGGGCTTCATGCCGACGCTGGCACGGCCCGAGGTCGACGTGCTCGACGGGCTGACGACCGCGATCATCGTGGACCAGCAGCGGATGGGCGCCGACCCCCGCTCCACGGTCGGTACCGCCACCGACGCCAACGCGATGCTGCGCATCCTCTTCAGCCGCCTCGGCAAGCCGTACGTCGGCCCGCCCGGCGCGTTCGCGTTCAACGTGCCGTCGGTCTCGGCGTCCGGTGCGATCAAGGTGGAGCGCGGCGCCAAGAAGGCGGAGAAGGTCACCTTCAACAAGGTCGGCGGCATGTGTCCGCGCTGCGAGGGCCGGGGCTCGGTCTCCGACCTCGATCTGGCCCAGCTGTACGACGACAGCAAGTCGATCAACGAGGGCGCGTTCACCATCCCCGGCTTCACCGGCGGCGGCTGGAACTCGCGGCTCTACGCGGAGTCGGGCTTCTTCGACCCGGACAAGCCGATCCGTACCTTCACCAAGCGGCAGCTGCACGACCTCCTGCACCGCGAGCCGACCCGGATGAAGATCGCGGGCATCAACATGACCTACGAGGGGCTGATCCCCCGGATCCAGAAGTCGATGCTCTCCAAGGACAAGGAGGCGATGCAGCCGCACATCCGGGCCTTCGTGGAGCGCGCGGTCACTTTTGCCACCTGCCCCGACTGCGACGGCACCCGGCTCGCCGCGCACGCCCGCTCCTCGAAGATCAAGAAGCTCTCCATCGCCGACGCCTGCCACATGGAGATCAGAGACCTGGCCGAGTGGGTGCGCGGCATCGAAGAGCGGCCGGTGGCGCCGCTGCTCACCGCGTTGCAGCAGACCCTCGACTCTTTCGTCGAGATCGGCCTCGGCTATCTCTCGCTCGACCGGCCCGCGGGCACGCTCTCCGGCGGTGAGGCGCAGCGCGTCAAGATGATCCGCCACCTCGGCTCCTCGCTCACCGACGTCACGTACGTCTTCGACGAGCCGACCGCCGGCCTGCACCCGCACGACATCCAGCGGATGAACGACCTGCTGCGCAGGCTGCGGGACAAGGGCAACACGGTGCTCGTCGTCGAGCACAAGCCGGAGGTCATCGAGATCGCGGACCATGTCGTCGACCTCGGCCCCGGCGCCGGCACCGGAGGCGGCACCGTCTGCTTCGAGGGCACCGTCGACGGGCTGCGCGGCAGCGACACCGTCACGGGACGCCACCTCGACGACCGCTCCTCGCTCAAGGACGCGGTGCGCGAGCCCACCGGCGTCCTGGAGATCCGCGGCGCCGCGGTGAACAACCTTCAGGACGTCGACGTGGACATCCCGCTCGGCGTCCTCACCGTGATCACGGGTGTCGCCGGCTCCGGCAAGAGCTCGCTCGTGCACGGGTCGGTCCCCGCCGACCTCGGGGTCGTCTCCGTCGACCAGAGCCCGATCCGCGGTTCGCGACGCAGCAATCCGGCGACGTACACCGGGCTGCTCGACCCGATCCGCAAGGCGTTCGCCAAGGTCAACGGCGTCAAGCCGGCGCTGTTCAGCGCCAACTCCGAGGGCGCCTGCCCCACCTGCAACGGCGCCGGCGTCCTCTACACCGACCTCGGGATGATGGCCGGGGTCGCCAGCACCTGCGAGGACTGCGAGGGCAAGCGGTTCGACGCCTCGGTACTGGAGTACCGCCTCGGCGGCCGCGACATCTCCGAGGTGCTCGCGATGTCCGTGGCGGGGGCCCTGGAGTTCTTCGCCGAGGGCGAGGCGCGCAACCCGGCCGCGCACAAGGTCCTCCAGCGGCTCGCCGACGTCGGGCTCGGCTATCTCACTCTCGGCCAGCCGCTCACCACGCTGTCCGGCGGTGAGCGCCAGCGCCTGAAGCTGGCCACGCACATGGGGGAGAAGGGCGGTGTGTACGTCCTCGACGAGCCGACCGCCGGCCTCCACCTCGCCGACGTCGAGCAGCTGCTCGGCCTGCTCGACGGGCTCGTCGACGCCGGCAAGTCGGTGATCGTCGTCGAGCACCACCAGGCGGTCATGGCGCACGCCGACTGGATCATCGACCTCGGCCCCGGTGCCGGCCACGACGGCGGCCGGATCGTCTTCGAGGGCACCCCCGCCGACCTGGTCGCCGACCGCGCCACCCTCACCGGCCGGCACCTCGCGTCCTACGTCGGCGCCTGACCGGACCGCCGCGCTCCGGCCGGCGGCCGGAGCGCGGCGGGCGGTGTGTGGGGGCAGGCAGTGAGGTGGTCAGGCGATCAGGCCAGGAACTTGTCGGCCAGCAGGCGGGCGATGGCCCAGTCCTGCATGGCGACGCCGACGGACTTGAAGACGGTCCGCTCGCCCCGCGGGGCTTCGGGCGCGGACAGCGCCGTGCCGAGTTCGGTGAGGCCGTCCCGGGTGAGGCTGCCTGCCTCGATCGCGTGGCGGATCTCCCCGGACTCTTCGAGGATGGCGTCGAGTTCGTCGATGACCACGGTGCTGTGCGCGAGCAGCTCGTCGGGCAGCTCGCGCATGGTGGGGCGGAACGAGCCGATGGCGTTGACGTGGACCCGGGCCGGCAGGGCCGACGCGGCGAAGAGCGGGTCGGTCGTGTTGGTGGCGCAGCAGACGATCTCGGCCTCGCCCACCGCGGCCGCCACGTCGGCCGAGGTACGGATGTGCGTACCGGGCAGCTCCGGGGCCATCGACTCGGCGAGCTTCTCCGCGCGGCGCGGATCGGTGGCCACCACGGTGAGTTCGCGCAGCGGCCGTACGGTGTGTACGGCGCGGACCTGGTCGGGGGCCTGAGCGCCCGCCCCGATGAGGGTCAGGCGGCCGGCGTCGGCGGGGGCGAGGAGGTCGGTGGCGACCCCCACGGCGGCGCCGGTGCGCAGGGTGGTCACCGCTCCGGCATCGGCGACCAGGCTGTCGACGCGGCCGGTCTCCGTCCACACCACCGTGCCGGTGATGGCGGGGGTGCGGTCGAAGTTGAGGCTCAGTGTCTTGATCATGGCCGAGGCGGTGGCACGGTGATGCGCCGACATCACCAGGAACTGCCCGTCCCGCAACGCGGTGCGGGTGGGCATCTCGAACTCTCCCGCTGCCAGGTCGAGGAAGCCGGCGCGCACCGCGTCGATGGCCTCGCGCATGGTGACGGCCTCGCGGATCCGGGAGGGGCCGACGGTGATGGTCTGCATGGGGGGCTCCGCATCGTCGTGAGGTCTCTCCACCGGGCCGGCGGCGGGGAAGCCGGTCCTCCCCGCCGGGCGGAGAGCGAGCAGGTGGCGAGCGTAAGGCATGACCTGGTCGCGGGGGAGTTACCCCGGCCCGGCGGCGAAACCACCTCGACGACCTCGGCCACCTCGCGCGAGCGGACGCCACGAGGGCCGCCCCCACCCAGCCGTACGGCGTCCGCGCGGATGGGTACGGCGTCCGTGCGGCATTCGTACGGGGTGGGGCGGCCCGTGGTCACTGGCCGATGCGGGAGATTCCCTGCGAGATCTGGGCCATGCCGTTCATGATGGCCTGTCCCAGCCCCGTCGGGGCGATCAGCACGCCCAGCACCAGCGCGAGCAGAATGACCACCGTCTGATCGATCCGGCTTCTGGCCTGGACACGGCGGAACAACAGCAGGACGAGGATGATGGCGAGCACAAGCGCCACACTGACCGTCAGCATCCAGCAGGCCCTCCCGTCAGGAAAGAGCGTCCTTCGCTTGAAGGTGTAGCTCGTGACGGGCGGCGCGTCGGCTCCCGTGCCGACGGTTGGCGACAAAGCGCTCACCTGGCCGGATTCCTCGGGTGGGCCGGCGATGCGTACGGAACGCGTACGGACAGGGCCCCGCATCTGGTGCGCGTCGCCCGGACGGGTCGACGGGGCGGGCGGCGGGGCGGCCGGTCAAGAGGCGGAGGGCGACATCTTCCGATCGGCGCGAGGGGCCGCCGTGCAGTAGGCCGGAGGATGCGGCGGTACGGCGCGGACGCGGACGTCCGCGCGACCCGGCGGGCGGACAGATGTACCGGTCCGCCCGCTCAGGTGCTTCCCGCCCCGGCGGTGGGGCGGGGGTGGCTCAGCTGTCCTGCTCGTTGCGCTGGGCGTTCTTTTCCTTGATCCGGATGGCTTCCTTGCGGACCTCGGCCTGGGTGGCGCGCTCCTTCTGCAGCCACTCCGGGTTCTCCGCCTTCAGCGCGTCGATCTGCTCCGTGGTGAGGGCCTCGGTGACGCCGCCACGGGCCAGACCCGAGATGGAGACGCCCAGCTTCGACGCGACCACGGGGCGGGGGTGCGGGCCGTTGCGCCGCAGCTCGCGCAGCCACTCGGGCGGCTCGGCCTGGAGTGCGTTCAGCTCGGTGCGCGAGACGACACCCTCCTGGAATTCGGCGGGGGTGGCCTCGAGGTACACACCCAGCTTCTTCGCCGCGGTGGCGGGCTTCATGGTCTGGGTGCTCTGGTGGTGCGACGTCATGGTGACAAGGGTATCGAGCGTGTGCGCCACCTCTGACCACGACCGGTAGCCTGGCGTAGTGACAGGCTCGGAAGATCTTCCCTCGGTACCCGCCTCGGCCCCTTCGGCGCCGCCCGCGGCGTCCCCCTCGTTCCGGCTCGCGTACGTGCCGGGCGTCACGCCGGGCAAGTGGGCGAAGACGTGGAACGAGCGGCTGCCCGACGTACCGCTGGAGCTCCTCCAGGTGTCCGCCGCCGAGGCGCCCGGCATGCTGCGCGGCGGTGGCGCCGACGCCGGTTTCCTGCGGCTCCCGGTCGACCGTACGGACCTCAGCGCGATCCCCCTGTACACCGAGCAGACCGTGGTCGTGATCCCGAAGGACCACCTCGCGGCGGCGTTCGACGAGGTGTCCGCCGAGGACCTCGCCGACGAGATCCTGCTGCACCCGCTCGACGACATGCTCGACTGGGAGCAGCCGCCGGGGCGCCCCGCATTCGAGCGCCCCGCCACCACGGCCGACGCCATCGTCCTGGTGGCGGCCGGGATCGGCCTGCTCGTCGTCCCGCAGTCGATCGCCCGCCTGCACCACCGCAAGGACCTCACGTACCGGCCGGTCACGGGCGTCCCGGAGTCGCAGGTCGCGCTCTCCTGGCGGGAGGACGCGACGACCGACATGGTGGACGACTTCATCGGCATCGTCCGCGGCCGCACGGTGAACAGCACGCGGGGCCGCCGTGCCGCGGAGGAGCAGAGCAAGCGCGCCGACAAGGGCGGCGCCCGGCAGAAGTCCACGGCGGCCAAGCCGGCCGGCAAGGGCGGCCCCCGCCGCGCCGCAGGCAACACCAAGGGCGGCAACACCAAGGGCGGCGCCCCCAAGTCCGGCAAGCACGGCGGAAAGCCGGGCAGCAGGCAGGGCGCCAAGGGAAGCAAGCCCCGCCGCCGGTCATAGCGGAGCGGGGCCCAACACACCCCAGGCTCAAGCGCCCTCGGCTCATTCGCCCTTTCCGTGTCTCCCCTGTAACATCTTGAGCATTGTGAGTAGTCCCATGCCTCGGAAGCATGGGTACATGGCAGATGAACGTTGCGTCCATGAACTCGTGGTCGGGCAGTGCACGGACTGCGCACCGGTGCCCCGGGGGCTCAGCGCCCGGGTCTTCATCACCGGCGGAGGATCGGTCTTCCACCGCTCCACCGCATGCGAAGGGCTGCTGGAAGGCCAGCGCAAGGCCCGCCGCTTCGGCCTGGAGAACCACACACCCGAGAACATCGCCCTCGCCGTGGCCCTGGAGAAGGGCAAGGGGGCCTGCATCTTATGCTTCCCCGACTACCGCCCCACGCCGACCGCCAAGCGCTGCCTGGTACGGGTGAACGGCGCCTGGGTCCCGGGCCTCCTGACCCAGTGGCGCCAGGGCCCCGACCGCCGCTGGTCCGGCGTGGTGCGATACGCCGTGAACGGCGAACAGGTGACCACAACAAAGGACCAGGACGAACTCAGGCCTGCGTAACAGCCGTTCCGACCGGCGGGCGGCCGGTCGGTCGCCCGGTTGGTCGGCGCGGGCCCGCGCCCCGGCTCGGTCGCCCGGCGCTACTCGCCGCCCGTCCCCGGTGCCCCCGCGCGGAGGCCGGACATGATGAGGTCCAGGAGGCGGGCGGAGCGGGTGTGCCAGTCGCTGTGCGGGTCGATCTGCCAGAGGCCGGCGATGGCGAGAAGGAAGTCGTCGGGGGTGATGCCGGGGCGGATGGTGCCGGCTTCCTCGTTCGCCGTCAGGAGGAGGGTGATGGCCGAGGTCAGCGGGGCGTGGCCGAGTCCCGCCAGGCTGCCGCGCGAGCAGGTGGCCTTGCGCATCGCGTCGGCGAGGCCGGCCTTGGCCATCGCGTACTGGGCGAGGCGGTCCATCCACTCGCGCAGGGCCCGGTCGGGCGCGCGGGTGGCGAGCAGCTGGGCCGCGGTGTCGGCGACCTGCTGCACCTCGTAGCGGTAGACCTCCAGGACGAGGGCCTCGCGGTTGGGGAAGTTGCGGTAGAAGGTGCCCTGGCCGACGCCCGCCTTCTTGGCGATCGCGCTGAGCGGGGCGTCCGCCGAGTGCGTCAGCTCCGCGAGGGCCACTTCCAGGATGCGCTCGCGGTTCCGCTGGGCGTCGGAGCGCAGCGGCGCGTCCTTCCGGGCCCCGGGCTCCGCGGCCCCGCAGGCCTCCGCCGCCGCGTCCGCTTCCGGCAGCGCCGTCGCATCCGCGCAGGCCGGCGGCGCGTCCTGCGCGTCCTTCCTCCGCTGCACTCGTCCTCCTTCCCGAATCGCCGTCGGTTGTAGGGAATTACCCCGGAACGGCCTTGCTAAGCGGACAGCTGTCCGCTAAGTTCAACGCTTACGGACAGTTGTCCGCTTAGGTTCACCATAGCGGCAGACGCGGTCGGCGGGGGCGATCGGCGGCTGGCGCTCCCCGGCCCGCGTCCGTCGCGTGGGCCCCGGCCGCGGACCACCTGATGCGGCTCCCTGTACTGCCACCCCCATTCCGGACCGTCCGAGGACCGCCCACCATCACCCCCACCTCACACCGCGAAGCCCGAGCCACCGCGCCCGAGCCACCTCGACATCGTCCCCTCGACATCGCCGCCTCGACATCGTCTTCCCGGGCCAGTACGTACGTATCCACATGCGAAAGAAGGCTGCCCATGCCCTCATCGACGTCCAGCGCCATCACCTTGAACATCAACGGAGAGAAGCACACGCTGCCCGTCGATCACCGCACCACCCTGCTCGACGCACTGCGTGAGCGGCTCGACCTGACAGGCACCAAGAAGGGCTGTGACCAGGGCCAGTGCGGCGCCTGTACGGTCCTCCTCGACGGCCGCCGAGCCGTCTCCTGCCTGCAGCTCGCGGTGGCCGCCGAGGGGCGTGAGATCACCACCATCGAGGGCGTGGCCGACGGGGACGAACTGCACCCGGTGCAGCAGGCGTTCCTCGACCTCGACGGTTACCAGTGCGGCTACTGCACCCCGGGCCAGATCTGTTCCGCGCTCGGTGTGATCAAGGAGCACGCGGCGGGCTGGCCCAGCGCCGCGACCGACGACGTGCGGCCCGAAGCGGGACCGCCGCCCCTCACGGCCGACGAGATCCGGGAGCGGATGAGCGGCAACCTGTGCCGCTGCGGTGCGTACGTGTCCATTGTCCAGGCGGTCGCGCGGGCGGCCGAGGCCGAGGCCGAGGGCGCTCGGACCGGTACGGAGGCTGCGGTATGAGGGAGTTCGGTTACCAGCGGGCCTTCGACGTCTCCGGCGCGGTCGCGCTGCTCGGCGCCGAGCCCGAGGCGCGTTACCTCGGCGGCGGCACCAACCTCGTCGACCTGATGAAGACCGGCGTGGAGCGGCCGGCCGGGCTGGTCGACGTACGTGAACTGCCCCTGAACGAGATCGAGTTGACGGAAGACGGCGGGCTCCGTATCGGTGCCACCGTCACCAACAGCGACCTCGCCGCCCACCCCGAGGTGCGGCGTCGGTACCCGGCGCTCGCGCAGGCCGTGCTCGCCGGGGCCTCCGGTCAGCTGCGCAACATGGCGACCGTCGGCGGGAACCTCCTCCAGCGCACCCGCTGCGGTTACTTCGCCGACGTGACCAAGCCCTGCAACAAGCGGAACCCGGGCAGTGGCTGCCCCGCCATCGCGGGCGAGCACCACAACCACGCGATCCTCGGCGCCAGCGAGCACTGCGTGGCCACCCACCCCTCCGACATGGGGGTGGCGCTCAGCGCCTTCGACGCGGTCGTCTCGTACGAAACCGCCGACGGGCCGGGGGAGTTGCCGCTCGCGGAGTTCTACCTCCCGGTGGGGGACACACCGCACCTGGAGACCGCACTGCCGTCCGGCGCGCTGATCACCGGCGTCACGATCCCGCCGGCCCCGGTCGCCGCCCAATCGCGGTACCGCAAGGTGCGGGAGCGGGCCTCGTACGCCTTCGCGATCGGCTCCCTCGCCGCCGCGCTCGACGTGCGGGAGGGCCGCGTGCACGAAGTGCGGCTCGCCTTCGGCGCGGTGGCGTCCCGCCCCTGGCGGGCGCGCGAGGCCGAGGCGGCGCTCTGCGGCGGCCCCGCGACCGCCGAGGCGTTCGGCGCCGCGGCGGACGCCGAGCTGGCGGCCGCCGAGCCGCTGGCCGACAACGCGTACAAGGTGACGCTCATGCGCAACCTCGTCGTGTCCGTCCTGACCGAGCTCACCGAGGAGGCCACTCGATGACCACTGCGACCGGAACACCCGCGGCGACGGGGGCCGTCGGCACCGCGCACACCCGCGTGGAGGGCCTGGCCAAGGTCACCGGAGCGGCCCGCTACGCGGGCGAGATCCCCTTCGCCGAGATGGCGCACGGCTGGCTGGTCCTGTCCACCGTCGCCCGCGGCCGCATCACCGCCGTCGAGACGGACCCCGTACTGGCCATGCCGGGCGTGCTCAAGGTCCTGCACCACGGCAACGCACCCCGCGTCGACACCGACTACGTGGGCCTGCTCGGCAAGCCCGACCCCACCATCGCGGTCTTCCAGAACGACCGGGTGCCGCACATGGGATGGCCGGTCGCACTGGTCATCGCCGAGACGTCCGAGCAGGCCAGGGAGGCTGCCGAGGCGCTGGTGGTCCGGTACGACGAGGAACCGCACGACGTGGTGTTCGCCGCCGGGCGGCCCGGTACGTACACGCCGGACGGCTCCGCCGAGGAGAAGGGCGACGTCGAGGCCGAGCTGGCCGCGTCCGAGTTCGTCGTGGACGCGGAGTACACCACGCCGGAAGAGCACCACACCATGCTGGAGCCGCACGCGGCGATGGCCCGGTGGGAGGACGGGCGGCTCGAGGTCGTCGACTCCAACCAGAGCACCATGTGGGTGGCGGGCGAGCTCGCCAACCTCTTCTCCCTCGACCCGGCCTCCGTACGAGTGCGTTCCGAGCACGTCGGCGGCGGCTTCGGGTCCAAGGGCGTCCGGGTCCACCAGGTGTGCGCCGTGATGGCCACCACCGCCATTCACCGGCCCGTACGCGTCGTACTGACCCGTCGTCAGATGTTCTCGCTCACCGGCTACCGCAGCCCCACGGCACAGCGGGTCCGGCTCGGCGCGGACACCGACGGACGGCTGCGGGCCTTCGCGCACGAATCCCAGAACCTCACCTCGACCGTGCACGAGTTCGTCGAGCCGAGCGCCACGGTGGGGCGGGTGATGTACGACGCGGACGCGCACCACACCGTCAACCGTGTCGTACGGCTCGACGTGCCGACGCCGACGTTCATGCGCGCGCCGGGCGAGGCGCCGGGCTCGTTCGCGATGGAGTGCGCGCTCGACGAACTCGCGGAGCGGGCGGGCATCGACCCGATCGCACTGCGGGTACGCAACGAGCCGGACGCCGGGCCCCTCTCCGGTCTGCCGTTCAGCAGCCGCAACGTGCTGTCCTGCTTCGAGGTGGGCGCCCGCAGGTTCGGCTGGGCGGACCGCGACCCGCGCCCCGGCGTGCGGCGTGACGGTCGCTGGCTGCTCGGTACGGGCATGGCGGCGGCCGCGTTCCCGTCCAACGCCCTGCCGTCCACGGCGTCCGTGACGGCCGAGGCGGACGGCACCTTCACCGTACGCATCAACGCGGCGGACATCGGCACCGGTGCGCGGACCGCGATCACCCAGATCGCCGCGGACGCGCTGGAGACGAAGCCGGACCGGGTCCGGGTACGGATCGCGGACAGCGACTTCGGCCCGGCGGGCATCGCCGGCGGCTCCATGGGCACCCGCACCTGGGGCTGGGCCGTCATCGCCGCCGCCGGTGAGCTGCGCGAACGGCTGTCCCTCGGTGGCACCGTCCCGCCGGAGGGCATCACGGTACGGTCCGACACCACCGAGGCCGTCGGTGCGCTGGCGAAGAAGGAGCGGCACTCCTTCGGCGCGCAGTTCGCCGAGGTCGCGGTGGACGTCACCACCGGCGAGGTGCGCGTACGGCGGATGCTCGGCATCTTCGCCGCCGGCCGCATCATCAACCCGCTGACCGCCCGCAGCCAGTTGGTCGGCGGCATGATCTGGGGCCTGTCCATGGCGCTGCACGAGGAAGCGGTGCGCGACGCGGCCACGGGCGGCCACGTCAGCCCCGACCTCGCGGGCTACCACTTCGCCGCCAACGCCGACGTACCGGTCATCGAGGCGGACTGGGTCGAGGACGCGGACCCGGACGACCCGGTCGGCATCAAGGGCGTCGGCGAGATCGGCATCGTGGGCGCCGCGGCGGCCATCGCCAACGCGGTCTGGCACGCGACCGGCGTACGCCACCGGCACCTCCCGATCCGCCCGGACCGGGTGATCGTGGCGGGCACGGGGGCAGAGGCGGCGGGCGTGGCGGTCTGACCCGCGCTGCCGTGGGGGGCGGGACCGAGCCCGGCCCGCCCCCCATCGCCCGTCCCCGTCCCCCCCCGCACACCCCACACAGTCAGCAGCAGGAGAGAGGACACCGACATGCTGGACATCGCCGACGAACTGCACCGGTGGGTCGAGCAGGGCCGGGACTTCGCCGTCGCCACCGTCGTGGCCGTCGGCGGCAGCGCACCGCGCAGCCCCGGTGCCGCCCTCGCCGTCGACAGCGAGGGCACGGTCATCGGATCGGTCTCCGGTGGCTGCGTGGAGGGCGCCGTGTACGACCTGTGCACCCAGGCCCTGCAGGACGGCACGACGGTGCGCGAACGCTTCGGCTACAGCGACGAGGACGCCTTCGCCGTCGGCCTGACCTGCGGGGGAGTCATCGAAGTACTGGTCACCCCGGTACGCACGAACGCCCCGTCCAGGTCGGCCCTCGCAGCCGCCCTGTCGGCCGCAGCCCGCGGCGAGACAGCCGCCGTGGTCCGAGTGGCCGAGGGCCCACCCCACCTCCTCGGCACTGCACTCCTGGTCCACCCCGACGGCTCGTACGAAGGCAGCCTCGGCGGCCCTTCGCAACTGGACCAAGTAGCGGCGGCGGAGACCCGAGCCATGCTCGCCACCGGCCGAACAGCCGCCTTCACCGCATCCGCTGGCGGCACCCACTGCGAGTCCGACCTGACCCTCTTCGCCGAGTCCAGCGTGCCCCCGGCCCGCATGATCGTCTTCGGCGCCATCGACTTCGCCGCGGCCCTCGTCCGCGCGGGCAAGTTCCTCGGCTACCACGTGACCGTCTGCGACGCCCGCCCCGTCTTCGCCACCCGCGCCCGCTTCCCGGAGGCCGACGACATCGTCATCGACTGGCCGCACCGCTACCTCCGCCGCACCGGAACCGACGACCGTACGGTCCTCTGCGTCCTCACCCACGACGCCAAGTTCGACGTCCCCCTCCTCGCGGAGGCCCTCACCATGCCCGCCGCCTTCATCGGCGCCATGGGCTCCCGCCGCACCCACGAGGACCGCAACCACCGCCTCCGCGAAGCCGGCGTCACCGCCCCCCAACTGGCCCGCCTCCATTCCCCCATAGGCCTCGACCTCGGCGCCCGCACCCCCGAGGAAACCGCCCTCTCCATAGCCGCCGAAATAATCGCCACGCGCCACGGGGGGACGGGGGTGCCCCTTACAGGCGCGGGAATGCCGATCCACCGGTCGCCGTCGGGGGAGGGCGGGACGGGGGCGGCGGTGGCGTGACCCGCTTCGCCCCGAACGGTATCGGGGGTGGCTTGATGGCTCGCCCGAGGGCAGCCCCGCCCCCCCCGTGGCCCTGCCGTCACCTCACCACGTATCCACAAACCCCCGTCCCCGCTCCGGCAGGTCTTCGGCGCGGTATCCCGCCAACGCCGAGGTGATCCAGTCGCGGGAGGTTGCCGGGTCGATGACTGCGTCGAGTTCCAGGGCGGCGGCCGCGTTCACTGCTTTGCCGTGGTCGTAGAGTTCCGCCACGCGGGATTCGAAGGCGCGTTGGCGGTCGGCCGGGTCGGGGATGGCTTCCAGTTCCTTGCGGTAGCCGAGGCGGACTGCGCCTTCCAGGCCCATGCCGCCGAGTTCGCCGGTCGGCCAGGCGGCGGTGGCGAGGGGGGCGCGGGTGGAGCCGCCCATCATGGCCATCGCGCCGAGGCCGTACGCCTTGCGGAGGATGAGGGAGACGACGGGGACGCGGAGGTTGGCGCCGGTGACGAAGAGACGGGCGAAGTGGCGTACGGTCGCGTCGCGTTCGGCGTCGGGGCCGACCATGAAGCCGGGGGTGTCGCAGAGGGCGAGGACCGGCAGGCCGAAGGCGTCGCAGAGCTGGAGGAAGCGGGCGGCCTTGTCCGCGGCGTCGCGGTCGATGGCGCCGCCGAGGTGTTGGGGGTTGTTGGCGACGAGGCCGAGAGGGCGGCCCGCCACCCTGACGAGTGCCGTCACCATGCCCGTGCCGAAGCCGGGGCGTAGTTCGAGGACCGAGTCGGTGTCGGCCAGGGCGTCGATGACCTGGCGGACGGGGTACGCGCGGCGGCGGTTCTCGGGGATGGTGTGGCGCAGGAGGCGGGGGTCCGGGGCCTGCCAGTCGTCCGTGGGGCCGCGGAAGTAGGAGAGGTAGCGCTTGGCGGTGCGGACCGCTTCGGCCTCGTCCGCGACGGGGATGTCCACGACGCCGTTGGGCACCTGAACGGAGAGGGGGCCGACCTCCTCGGGGGCGTACGAGCCGAGGCCGCCGCCCTCGATCATCGCCGGGCCGCCCATGCCGATCGACGCCTCGGGGGTCGCGATCACCACGTCGCAGCAGCCCAGCAGCGCCGCGTTGCCCGCGAAGCAGCGGCCGGAGGCGATGCCGATGAGGGGGACCAAGCCGCTGAGCCGACCCATCTGGTGGAAGGTCATGATGTCCAGGCCTGCGATGGAGGAGGTGTCGGTGTCGCCGGGGCGGCCGCCGCCGCCCTCCGCGAACAGGACTACGGGCAGGCGGCGTTGTTCGGCCACGCTCAGCAGGCGGTCGGTCTTGCGGTGGTTGTTGTGGCCCTGCGTGCCGGCCAGCACGGTGTAGTCGTACGACATCGCCACGCACGGCGCGCCGTCGACCGTTCCGGTGCCGGTGACCATGCCGTCGGCCGGGGTCGAGGCGATCAGGTCGTCGAGGGAGCGGCGTCGGCGTTGTGCCGCTATCGCCAGTGCGCCGAACTCCGTGAAGCTGCCCTTGTCGCAGAGGTCGGCGATGTTCTCGCGTGCGGTGCGGCGGCCGAGTGCGTGTCGTTTGGCGACTGCTTCGGGGCGCTGGGCGTCCAGGCCGACTGCGTGGCGTGCCAGGGTCTCGGCCAGGTCGGCGCGTATGGCGTCCGGGTCGGCCTTGGTGGTCGTGGTCTCGTCGGCGGTGCCGAACGCGGACGGTTCCAGGATCAGCAGCGGCTGTCCTTCGGAGGCCGTGTCGCCGACCGCGACTCGTACGGTGCGTACCGTGCCGGCGGTCGGCGCTGTCAGTACGTGTTCCATCTTCATCGCTTCGAGGACGAGCAGTTGTTGTCCTGCCCGTACGGTGTCGCCCGGTGCCGCGTCGAGAGTGACGACGGTGCCCGCCATGGGCGCGGTGACCGCTCCGTCGTCGTTGCCCTCCGCGGCCGGCGGGGCGTCGTCCTCGGTGACCAGGTGGGGCAGGTGGTCGGTCACCCAAGAGGTGTGTGTGCTGCCCGCCGCGAACTCCGGGTGGGCCAGCACCGCCCTGAGCAGGGGGATTCCGGTGCGTACGCCCTCCACGGTGAATTCGGCCAGGGCCTGGCGGGTTCGTTCGCAGGCCGCGGTGAAGTCCGGTGTGGGGACGCGGGTGATGACCTTCGCCAGCAGTGGGTCGTAGCGCGCGCCGACGGTCAGGCCGCCGCAGGCCCCCGTGTCGACGCGGACGCCGGGGCCGGTGGGGACCTCGAAGCGGGTGAGGGTGCCTGCGGAGCCGCGTACCGTTCCGTCCCGCGTCGTGACCTCGGCGTTCACTCGTGCCTGTACGGCGAAGCCGAGGGGCGGGGGCGGGCCGTCGGCCAGGCCCAGATCCGCCAGCGTGGCGCCGGCCGCCAGCCGCAGCTGCGCGTCGACCAGGTCGATGCCCGTCACTTCTTCGGTGACGGTGTGCTCGACCTGGAGGCGGGGGTTGGCCTCCATGAAGTGGAACTCGTCGTCCCGGACGAGGAATTCGAAGGTGCCTACGCCCGCATAGCCCACCTCGCGGGCCATGCGGGTTGCGCACTGCAGGAGTTGGTCGCGGATGGATGCCGGCAGCGCGGGCGCGGGGGCTATTTCGATGAGCTTCTGGTGGCGGCGCTGCGCCGAGCAGTCCCGTTCCCAGACGTGGGTGACCGCGCCTGTGGTGTCGCCGATGACCTGTACTTCGATGTGGCGGGCGCCCGTGAGCAGGCGCTCGACGTACAGGTCGCCGCGGCCGAAGCCCTGTTCGGCCTCCGAGCGGCAGCGTTCCCAGGCCTCGGCCAGTTCGGTGGCGTCCCGCACTATGCGCATGCCCCGGCCGCCGCCCCCGCCCAGTGCCTTGACCATCACCGGGCCGCCCGCGCCCGGGCCGTCGGTCAGGAACGCGCGGGCTTCGTCGAGGGTGGTCGGGCCGCTGGTGCCCGGCAGTACCGGTACGTCGAGGGAGCGTGCGAGGTCCCGGGCGCGCGCCTTGTCGCCGAAGAGGCCGAGCACGTCGGGCGAGGGGCCGACGAAGACCGTGCCCGCCTCGGCGCAGGATCGGGCGAAGTCGGCGTCCTCGCTGAGGAAGCCGTAACCGGGGTGTACGTATGCACAGTTGGCTGCCTGCGCTACTGCGAGCAGGGCCGTTGCGTCGAGGTACGCGGCGGGGCCGGAGCCGGGTAGCGGGTGCGCCTCGTCGGCCAGGCGGACGTGCGGGGATGCCGCGTCGTCCTCGGCGTACACCGCGACGCTGCGCAGTCCGGCCGCGGCGGCGCGCGCCACCCGGACGGCGATCTCCCCGCGATTGGCGATGAGCACGGCTGACCCCATTGAGCGAGCACCTCCACGCTGAGACGGCGGCTGTCATGCTCATTGACATTGGCGTCAACGTCAATATGGTCGAGGCGTGGCAGGCAGAGAGCAGTCCGCATCCGCACCCCGGCAGGCTTCGGAGCGCGACCGGCCGAGGGAGTCCGACCGGCCGAAGGAGTCCGGACGGTCGAGGGAAGCCGACCGGCCGGGGGAGTCCGGTCGGCAGTCCGCGCGTGGGCACCAGCCCTGGGCGACCCGTACGGCCCGCGACCGGAGTGATACGCCCGTGCGGCACCGGCTGCTGGACGCCGCGGAGGCGGTCTTCGCGCGCCGCGGTTACGGCCCCGCCACCATCGCCGACATCGCCGCCGAGGCCGAACTGTCCCGGGCCGGTTTCTATGTCTACTTCGCGTCCAAGGAAGAGATCTTCCGGGTGCTCGCCGTGCGGGTGCGGGATGCCTTCCTCGCCGCCCAGGAGGTGCCGGACACCGATCCGGACGACGTGCGCGCGGTCGCGTACGACTCCACCGCCGCCTTCATCGAGGCGTACGCAGGGCACCTCCCGCTGCTGCGGCTGATCGAGCAGCAGGCGCAGGGCGACGCGGAACTGGACGAGTTGTGGCGGGAGATCAGCGAGCGGCCCACGCGTCGCACCGCCCGCTACATCCGCCGTCTGACCGAGGCGGGTGAGCTGACGCCCGTGACCGGCCCGTCGGCGGTGGCCCGCGCGGTGGGCGGGATGAGCGTGCAGTTCGCCCGGCTGGTCGCCGAGGACCCGGCCGCGTACGAGTCCGCCGTACGTGAGGTCACCGCCATGTACCTGCATCTGCTGGGCGTCCGGGGACCGGCGCCGCGGCAGCGCAGCGCACCGCCGCACGACGAGGGACACCAGGCGATACCGGAGGAGTAGCAGTGAGCCGCGCGACGCGTATCGAGCACTACCTGACCGATCTCCGTACCCGGCAGGACCGGGCCCGCAGCGGCCGACAGGCCGGTGGCATCCGGCCGCGGACCGGCGAGCGGACCGTACCCGGCCATGTGCACCACTGGGCGACCGTTGCCCCCGACCGCACGGCCCTCGTCTTCGAGGGCCGGGAGACGACCTACCGGGAGCTGGACGAGGCCGCCGACCGGCTGGCGGGGTGGCTGGCCGCGCGCGGGGTGGGGAACGGCGACCGCGTCGGCGTGCATCTCCCCAACTGCCCGCAGTTCCTGATCGCGATGCTCGCCGTGCTCCGCCTGGGCGCTGTCCACGTACCGGTCAACCCCATGTTCAAGGCCGCCGAACTCCGCCACGAACTGGCCGACTCCGGCGCCTGTCTGGTCGTCTCCCGTACCGAACTGGCCGCGGCCGTCGAGGAGATACGTGCCGACACTCCGGTGCGCGAGGTGCTGCTCGCCGACACCGACGACTGGCACGACGCCCTCGCGCACGCCCCGCACGGCAGCATCGCCGACGATCCGGACGCGCTCGCCGCCCTCAACTACACCGGCGGCACCACCGGCATGCCCAAGGGCTGCGAACACACCCAGCGGCACATGGTCTACACGGCCACCGCCATCGATTCGGGGCGCGCTCTCGAACCGGCCCCCGAGGGCATCGTCTCCCTCTGCTACCTGCCGATCTTCTGGATCGCGGGGGAGAACCTGGGCATCCTCGCGCCGCTGGTCTCCGGCGGTACGAGTGTGCTGCTCGCGCGCTGGGACCCGGCCGCCGTCCTGGACGGGCTGGAACGGTACCGGGTCGCCACGATGGCCGGCACAGTCGAGAACTACCTCGAACTCCTCGACCGCCCGGACCTCGCCTCGCGCGACCTCTCCGCCTTCACCGCACCGCTCACCGTCTCCTTCATCCGCAAGCTCACCCCGGAGGTGCGCGACCGCTGGCGCCGCGCTGTGGGCGGCCACAGCGTGCTGCGCGAGGCCTCGTACGGCATGACCGAGACGCACACCAGCGACACCTCCACCCTCGGCTTCCAGGACGGCGACCGCGACCTGCTCGGCGAGCCCACCTTCTGCGGGCTGCCGGTGCCCGGCACGGACATCATGGTCGTGGACTTCGCGACCGGCGAGCCGCTGCCGCTCGGCGAGCGCGGGGAGATCGTGGTCCGCGGCCCGTCCGTGCTGACCCGCTACTGGCGCGCGCCCGAGGCCACCGCGGCGGCGCTGCGGTGGGGGTCCCCCCGGTCGAACGAAGTTGAGACTGGGGGAGGCTGGCTGCACACCGGTGACATCGGCAGCATTGACGAGGAGGGCTGTCTGGTCTACCTCGGGCGCGACAAGGACATGATCAAGGTCAACGGGATGAGTGTCTTTCCGACGGAGGTGGAGACCCTGCTCGGGCGCCATCCGGACGTGCTGGCCGTGGCCGTCGTGGCGGTACCGGACGAGCGGCGCGGCCAGCGCCCGTACGCGTACGTGCGTACCGTTCCCGGCAGCACGTTGACCGCCGAGGTGCTGGGGGAGTGGGCGGGCGCGTCGATGGCCGCTTACAAGCTGCCCGCCATCGAGCTGACGGACGATCTGCCGCTCACCGCCACCGGCAAGATCAGGAAGACGGAGCTCGCCGCGCGAGCCAGGCGTACGCGGCCTGCGCCGTGAACTCCCGCTGACCGCCGCTGAAGAGGAGCCCGGCGCCCTCGAACGCCGGGTCTTCCGCGGTCTCCGCCACGTAGGGGATCGCGATGCAGCCCATGCCGGCGCGGCGCGCGGCCTCGGCGCCGGGCGGGGCGTCCTCCAGCACCACGCAGCTCTCCGGCGCCACCGCCAGCCGCCGGGCCGCCTCCAGGAAGACGTCGGGCGCGGGCTTGCCGCGCTCCACCTCCTCGGCCGACACCCGCGTGGAGAGCCAAGTGTCCAGGTCCGTGCCCTTCAGCACGGCGTCGATCGCGGCCCGCGACGATCCGGACGCCACCGCGAGCGGGTGTCCGGCCGCGTGCAGCTGTTCCACGAAAGCGCGCATCTCCGGGAAGACCTCGGTGTTCGCCCCGGCCAGCTCCAGGTAGATCTCGTTCTTCCCGGCCAGCAGCTCCGACACCGGCGCCTCGATCCCGTACTCCTTCTTGAGGATCTCCAGCGTCTCGCGCGTCCCGATGCCGATGAACCGGGTGTGGTGTTCCCAGGTGAAGTCGGTGACCCCGTACCGGGCCAGCAGCCGCCGTCCGGCTTCGTAGTAGTTGGGTTCACTGTCGACGAGGGTGCCGTCGAGGTCGAAGACGACGGGGGTGCGGGAGGGGTCGGTGCTCATGCCCCCAGCATGCCAAGCGCGCGGTCAGCGCGCCGCCGCAGCCCCGCCCACGTCCTCCACGAGCGGCAGCAGCCGGTGCGGCACGCGCTCGCGGAGTGCCACCTCCGTGCGGGTCCGTACCACTCCCGGCATGTTGATCAGTCGCTGGATCACGTCCTCCAGGTGGGCCGCGTCGCGCGCCACCACCTTGGCCAGCAGGTCGCCGCCGCCCGTCGTCGAGAACGCCTCGATGATCTGCGGCACCTCGGCCAGCAGCGCCGCGACCTCTTCCAGGTGGCCCTGGGTGACCTCGATGTGCGCGAAGGCGGTGACGGGGTGGCCGAGCGCCGCGGGGGAGAGCCGCGGTCCGTACGCGGTGATCACCTCGTCCCGCTCCAGCCGGTCCAGGCGCGCCTGCACCGTGCCGCGGGCGACGCCGAGGATGCGTGCGTACTCGCGCACGCTCGTCCGCGGCTGTTCGAGCAGCAGCCGGAGGATCCGGGCGTCGAGTGCGTCCACGGCCATGGGGGACGGGCTCCTTACGGGCGGTGCGGGTGCGGGCCGGTCGGCCGCCGGCCTCCAGTGTGCGGTGTGCCGCGCCGGCATGCGACGGCGGGGGCCGCGGGACCGCTGATCGTCCGAACATCAGTTCACCCGAGCGTCACTGTGTGTTCGCCGAAAGTCACCCTTCCGTCACCTCGACAGGGCAAGGAAGAGGGAGTGGCCGACGCGGCCCCGTCCGGGGAGCCGCGCGGACAGAATCGAACAGGAGTGTGATCTCGGTGGGAGAGTTGCTCTGCGCGGTGCTGGCGAAGGCCGGCCTCGCCATCGCCGAGGTGATCATCACCAAGGTCGTCATGGAACTCTGCACCGCCTACGTACGGAAGTACCGCATGGACGCGGCAATGGCGGCAGCCTGAGACGACCGGCAGCGCAGGTCGCGTCCCCGACCTGTGCGTGCCGGCCGTCCCGGTACCGCCGGCGGCTAACCGGCGGCGAGCGCCCGCCCCGTCGGGATGTGCAGCTCCGGCTCCCGCAGCCGGCTGGTCGCCCACATGCTCACCAGCCCCGTCAGCGCCAGATAGCCGCAGGCGAGCCAGGGGGTGCCCGAGCCCAGGGCCAGCAGCGCCGTCATGATCAGGGGGGTGATGCCGGACGCGAAGATGCCGGACATCTGGTAGACGAAGGACATGCCCGTGTACCGCACCGGAGTGGCGAACAGGGCCGCGAACAGCGTGCCCTGGGCCCCGTAGAACGAGGCGTGCACGAGGCCGAGGGTGACCAGGAGCGCCACCGCGAAGGCCCATGTCCCGCCCGTGCCGAAGAGCCAGAACGCCGGGAACACCGAGACGGCGAAGGCACCCATGCCGACGAGGTAGACACGGCGCGCGCCCAGCCGGTCGACCGCCGCTCCGGACACCGGAATCAGTACGGCCATCACCAGAGCCGCGGCCGTCACCGCGAGCAGCACCGCCGTACGGTCCAGCGCCAGCGTCCCCGTCGCGTAGGTGAGGGCGAAGACGCCCCAGGTGTTGAAGGCGGCGCCCTCGCCCCACCGCGCCAGCATGCCGAGCAGCACGTGCCGGCGGGCGGCCTTCTCGCGCACCACCTCCACCAGCGGCGCCGAGCGCGGCAGTTCCTGCAGCCGGCGCACCGCGCGGAACGCCGGGGTCTCGTCGATCTTCAGCCGGACGGCCAGCCCGACGCCGACCAGCACCAGGCTGATCAGGAAGGCGACCCGCCAGCCGTACCCGAGGAACGCCGCGTCGCTGAGCACGTTGTTGAGGAGCGCGAACACCCCGGTGCCCAGCGCCAGGCCGAGCGCCAGCCCGATCTGCGGATAGCTGCCGAACCGTCCCTTGCGGCCCTCGGGCCCGTACTCGACGGCCAGCAGCACGGCCCCCGCCCACTCGCCGCCCAGCGCCACGCCCTGTGCGACCCGGAGGACCAGGAGCAGTGCGGGGGCGAGGATGCCGACCTGCTGATAGGTGGGCAGCAGGCCGATGAGCGAGGTGGAGACGCCCATCAGGCCCATGGTGAAGGCGAGGGTCCGCTTGCGGCCGATCCGGTCGCCGACGTGCCCGAAGAGCAGGCCGCCCACGGGACGGGCGACGAACCCGACGGCGAACGTCGCGAACGACAGCATGGTGCCGACCGTGCCGTTCGCCACCGGGAAGAACAGCTTGTCGAAGACCAGTCCGGCAGCCGTGGCGTACAGGAAGAAGTCGTACCACTCGACGGTGGTGCCCAGCAGGCTGGCGAGCACCACCGTCCGCAGCCGCGAGGCCGGGGCCTCGACCTGCCTTTCGGGGGAGTGCGGTGGCGCCTGCGCGGACGCGGACGCGGGGCTCATCGGCCGGCGAACGGGACGATGCCCGCCTCGGCCGTGCGCGGGCCGGCCGGGTGCTGCCACAGACCGCGCTTCTCCAGCAGCGGCAGCACGCCCTCGCCGAACCAGTACGCCTCCTCCAGGTGCGGCACACCGGAGAGCACGAACTCCTCGATGCCGAGCCGGGCGTACTCCTCGATCAGGTTGGCGACCTCGGAGTGGCTGCCCACCAGTGCCGTGCCGGCGCCGCCGCGGACCAGCCCGACGCCGGCCCACAGGTTGGGGTAGATCTCCAGCTTGTCGGTGGACCCGCTGCCGTGCAGTTCGCGCATCCGGCGCTGGCCTTCGGACTCGCTCGTCGCCAGCCCCTGCTGCACCGCCTTGATGCGCTCCGGGTCCATGCCCTTCAGCAGCCGCTCGGCCTCGGCCCACGCCTGCTCCGAGGTGTCCCGGCTGATGGTGTGCAGCCGGATGCCGAACCGCACTTCGCGGCCCTGCGCGGCGGCCAGCGAACGCACCCAGTCGATCTTCTGCTTCACCTGCTGCGGCGGCTCGCCCCAGGTCAGGTACACATCGGTGTACCGCGCCGCCACCTCGCCGGCCGCGGGCGAGGAGCCGCCGAAGTAGACCTGCGGCACCGGGTCGGGCAGCCGGTTCAGCTTCGCGCCCTCCACTCGCAGGTGCTCGCCGTGGTGGTCGACCGTCTCCCCGTCCCACAGTCGCCGCACGATGTCCAGGAACTCGCCGGTGCGTGCGTACCGCTGGTCCTTGTCGAGGAAGTCGCCGTAGGCGCGCTGCTCCGCCGACTCGCCGCCGGTCACGACGTTGAGCAGCAGCCGGCCGTGCGACTGCCGCTGGTACGTCGCCGCCATCTGCGCCGACAGCGTCGGGCTGATCTGGCCGGGCCGGAAGGCGACCAGGAATTTCAGCCGCTCGGTGACCTGGGTGAGCATCGCCGTCGTCAGCCAGGCGTCCTCGCACCATGCACCCGTCGGCGTCAGCGCCCCCACGAAGCCGAGCTGCTCGGCGGTCCGGGCGATCTGGCCCAGGTACTCGATCGAGGCGGGGCGGTCGCCGCCGGCGGTGCCGGGCTGCGAACCGTGGCCGCCGCCGACGATGTGCCGGCTGTCACCGGTCGTGGGCAGGAACCAATGGAATGTCAGAGCAGACATGAGGACTCCGGGGAAGGGCGGCGGGTCACGCCCCGAGCAGGGCACGGTGGCCCGGCGAGGTACGTGACGAGGTGCCGCGGAAGGCATGACGAGGCGCCGCGGGGGAGCGGCGACAGCGCGCCGCCGGGTGCGGGAAACGAGGGAGAAACGCGGCAGCACGGCCCCGGTGAGCCAGGGGTCCGCGGCCGGAAAGCGCGTCAGACGCGACAGTTGGCGCTGGACTGGCGACACAGATCGACGTGGAGGCGTCCCACGAGGAGGTCGGCAGCAGCAGTCATGCCTGGCATTCTGCGTCGGGCACCCCGCCCGGTTCAAGCCGTTGAGACAAGTGTTTCAGCAGGTGAGACGGCCGTACGGACCGCGGGGCACTGCCCAGTGCCGAGCGCTCGTACGACCGCAGGTCACCGCGGGACGCCGAGCGCCCGGGCCACCGCGTCCCGTACCTCGTCCTCGCCCGGTGCCGTCCGGCCCTGCGCAGCGGCCATCTCCGCCAGCGAGGTCATCGCCACCTCGGGCAGTCCGCATGCGGTGAACCGGGTGAACTCGTCCAGATCGGAAGCGATGTTGAGGGCGAAGCCATGGCTCGTCACGCCGCCGCGGATGCGCATCCCGATGGACACCAGCTTGTCGTGGTCCGGCGTCCACACACCGACCAGGCTCTGCGCGCCGGGCGGTGTGTCACGGCGCACCGTCGCGAAGCCCAGCGAGTCCAGGGCGCTGATCAGCCCGTTCTCCAGCCAGCGGACGATGTCGCCGGGGCCGCGCTCGCGCAGGTTCAGCACCAGGTAGCCGATCAGCTGGCCGGGGCCGTGGTACGTCGCCTGCCCGCCCCGGTCGACCTCGACCAGCGGGATCGGGGAGTCGGCGCGCGGCAGCTCCGCTGCCGGGGTCCGGGAGCCGTAGGTGATGACGGGCGGGTGCGTCAGCAGGAAGAGCCGGTCGCGGGCGTGGCCGGCCCGCCGCTCCTCGACCCAGCCCCGCATGGCTTCCATCGCCTCGGCGTACGGGACCTCCCCCAGGTCGACGCGGTCCAGCCGCTGCTCGTACGACACTTCGGAGGGCTCCTGTCAGGGCGAAAAAGGGGAGGGGAAACGGTGCGGCGGACCGCTCGGCCGCGGTCCGCCGCACCGGGTACGTCAGCCTTCGGCGGGCGCGGGCTCCGCCGCGGAGAGCTCCCGGACGCACAGGGCGTCGGAGGTCGGGCCGGTGATCGCCTCGCCCGTCTCCAGGGAGTAGCTGGAGTGGTGCAGCGGGCAGGTGATCCGCAGGCGGGCGGCGTTCACATAGCCGTGGGCGAGGAGGCCGCGGCGGTGCGGGCAGAAGGCGCCCACCTCGAACGCGCGGTCGCCGACCGTCACGCGCAGGCGGTCCTCGGAGATCTGCTCGACCGAGGTCCGCGGTGTCGGTCCGGGCATTCAGGCCACCTTCACTGCGGAGGCGACGGCCGCCTCGGTGGCGCCGCCGATGACCTCGCTGGCGAGCTTGAAGCCGGTCCACACCTTGACCGGGTGCAGCTCCGCCTCGGCGTCCAGCTCGCGGATCGCGACCTGGAGCTCCTTGGCGTGGAAGTGGTCGATGTGCAGGTGCTCGGTGTAGTAACGGGCGCCGGTGAGCCCCAGCCGCTCGGCCGCCGCGGCGAACGGCTTGAAGGCGTACAGGATGCTGCACTCCAGGTAGCACAGCGTGCCGAGGAAGTATTCGGGGTGCGGGGCGCGCGCCGCGGCCCAGAAGAAGGCGTTGACGAAGGCGAACGTCTCCTCGTTCGTCGTGTCGAGGTAGTCGTCGACCTCGACCGACATGCCGAGTTCGAGCATCAGCTCGCGGTAGATGTTGAAGTGCGCCTGGTCCAGGTTGCCGCACCCGAACTCGTCCACCAGCACCCGGAAGATCGCCATCTTGGCCTTCTTCGGCAGCCGCCACACGATGGGCAGGAAGGACTCGGACTCGGTCAGCCCGTCCACGGCGAACTGGGCGACGACCTCCTTGAACTGCTCCCGGGTCAGGTCCTCGGCCAGTACCCGCTCGAAGGGCGGCGGGTCCGCCTCCTCGGCGGCCAGCAGCTCTTTCATGTGCCGGCTCAGGGTGGCCCGGTCGGGCATGTCCGGTGCCGTCGCCTCGATCTCGTCGGCGCGGGCGACGATCAGCCGCTGCTCCAGCTCATGGAGTTCGCGCAGCTCGTCGGGGGTGTGAATGGTGCGGTTCAGCTCGAACAGCCGGCTGCCGGCCGTACGTGTCGTGGTCGTGGTCACTCGTGACTCCTGTGGTGGTGGCGCGGCCGGGCCCGCCCGTCGGGGGCCGGCCCGGCCGCGCCGGTCGGCTCCGGTCAGCCGGCCGCGAGCGCGGTGCCGATGACACCGCGCCGGACCAGTTCGGTCTTCACGTGCAGGTACCAGTCGTCCGCCAGCAGCTCGTACTCCTTGGAGAGCACGTCGATGCGTGCCTGGGCCTCCCGCGAGAAGCCGTCCAGCGCGGCGTTGCACGCGGCCGGTTCGAGGTTGGCCAGCGGCCCGACGAAGCCGTGCACGCCGGGGGCGTCGGCGATCAGGTGCTCCCAGCCCTGGAAGACCGGTACGTCCGTGCCCTTGGCGAGCAGCTCGCGGGTGAACTCCGCCGAGCCGCTGGACTCCTTCACGCCCACGACGCCCGGCAGCGCGCACACCTCGCGCAGCGCGTCCACGTCCAGCGGCGCCTTGGAGATGGCGTTCTCGTGATACACGAAGACCGGCAGCGGACTCTTTTCGACGATGACCCGGAAGTGCTCCAGGAGGGAGACGGGCGGCACGTCGGCGGCGGGGAAGGGCGGCGGCACGACGATCGCGTCGGCCCCCAGCTCCGCGGCGAGCCCGGCGCGGGCGAGGATCCCGGCGGTACGGCCGATCTCGACGCCCGCCAGCACCGGGGCGCCGGCCGCGTGCGTCACGGTGAGGTGCACGATGTCGATCCACTGCTTGAGCGACAGGCGCCAGCCCTCGCCGGTGCTGAGCGCCGGCATGAAGCCGGTGACACCGTCCCGCAGGGACTCGATCAGCCGGACGGTGCTCTCCTCGCACACCTGCCGGCGCTCGTTGACCGGGGTCACCAGCGGGACGACGGTCCCGCGCAGCTGCTTGAGCCGGTCGACCCGCGCCGAACGGTCGGGCTGCGGTTCAGACTGCGGCATGGTCCACCACCAGTTCCAGGGAGATGTCGTAGAGCTTGTCGAGGGTGCCCGTCCCGTCGGCGAAGCGCGCCGGACCGTCGGCCGGGTCGGGCCGGCGGACCGGCAGGCCGAGCGATGTCAGGGAGAGCAGCCGCGGGTTGACCGTGACCAGCTCCCCGCAGGTGGCCGAGACCGAGGCCAGCAGCATCCGCTCCCGCAGCGACAACGCGGCGGCGGGGGAGGGTAATTGGTCGAAGGCCAGCCAGTCGTCGGCGGTGTAGGCGCGGCGGCGGACCGGCATCACCGAGTGCAGCAGGTCCATGAACGGGTAGTACGCGTCCTGCGCGGCGCGCGGGTACCCCCACACGACGTCGTCGCAGCGGCCCACTTCCTCGTACGTCATCACCAGCGGCCGCTCCAGGTGTGCCGCGAAGAAGGCCGCGCACGAGGCCCGCACCGCCGGGTCGGTGCTGTGCATTCCCATGAACAGGGAGGCGTCGACGTAGAGGTCACCCGCCATAGGAGTCCACCCCTTCGCGCAGCCGGGACACCGACGCCTTGAACTCCTGCGGGTCGCGGGCCAGCGCGAGGCGGACGTACCGCTCGCCGCGCTCCGGCTCGTTCCAGAAGAAGTAGGTGCCGGGGAGGACGTACACCTCGTACGCGGCGAGGTGTTCCTGGAGTTCGGTGGCCTTGACCTGCTCGTCGCGGATGCGGAACCAGGCGACGCTGACGTTGACGGCCGGCTCGATGTGTTCGAGGAGGCTGCCGTCGAGGGTCTTGAGGGCGGTCTCCCGGTTACGGGTGATCACGTCGCGGACCGAGGCCATGCCGTCCTCGATGGAGTCCTCGACGTAGCGGGCGAGGAAGTTGAGGACGAAGGGGGAGACGTCCAGCAGCACGCTGGTGTGGATGTTGTAGACGTCCTCGTACAGGTCGCGGCTGCAGGTGAGCAGCGCGCACTTGGCGTCCTGGAGCGGCCAGGTCTTGCCGGTGTCCTCCAGCGCGATGTACCGCACGCCGGAGGAGTCCAGCAGCTCGTAGAGGTCGAAGCGGCCGAAGCGCGGGTCGGCGAGGGCGAACGCGGCGAAGCACAGGTCGACGACGAAGAGTTTGTCGTGGTCGACGCAGTAGCGGATGACCTCTTCGAAGCCCTTGCGGCCGTGCGAGAGCAGCGAGAAGCCGGTCGGGTTGTTGGGGTCGACGAGGAAGAGCGCGTCGGTGGTGACGGACTCGGCGAGCCGCTCGTAGATGCGGTCGGCGTCGTGCAGCGCGTCCTCGGGGACGGGCACCGGCTGGACGCCGACGTTGCGGAGGACGTCGGGGAGGTTGTCGAAGCACGGTTCGACGAGGCTGACGCTGATGTCGTGGCGGCGCAGGTACATGCCCGCGACGAGGGTGGAGATGGACGCCGCGTACGACAGCATCGTCGTGTCGGCGCGCACGCTGTTCTGGCCGTGCAGCCGGAAGAAGACCTCCTTGAAGCGGTCTTCCAGATCGGCCTGCCGGGTCTCCTCCGCCTCGTACCACAGGGCCGGGAGCGCGGCGACGATCTCCCGCTGGCCGGGCGACTGCTGTTGGTGGGTGTGGGCGTCGGCGAGGTTGAACCGGGTCTTGAGTGCCTGGATCTCGTGCTGGGTGAGGTCGAGAAGCTGCTCGGGCACAGGGCTCCTTGAAGGAAGCAGCGCGTGCGGACAGGGCGGATCTGATCGATCGATCGGGCCGGTCCGCAGGCGAAGGGAAATATCGGGAAAAGGTGATCGAACGACGCGGAGAGCGCGCGTCGTGTGGCGCTGCCGGGCCCGCACCCGGCGTGAGACGCATCGGCTTCCCTGGGAAGCACGCAGAACTGATGCGGTGTGACCACCTGATGCCGTACGTTAATCGATGATCGATCAACGCTCAAGAGCTCCCGGAGATTCGTCCATGGTCGGTACCAGCACCCCCGAACCACCGCACAGCGTCGTCCCGGTGGCCCGCGTGCCCCTCAGCGAACAGGTGCGGCGCCACCTGCTGCAGCAGCTCCTGGACGGGCGGTGGGAACCGGGGGACCGCATCATCGAGCGGCGGGTGGCACAGGAACTCGGCGTCAGCCAGGCGCCGGTCCGTGAAGCGCTGCGCGACCTCCAGGCGATGCAGTTGATCGAGTCCACGCCCGGAAAGGGCGTGCGGGTACGGGAATTGACCCCCGACCAGCTCAGCGAGGTCTATCCCGTACGCGCCGCACTGGAACGGCTGGCCGCCGAGCTGGCGGTACCGCGGCTCGCCGGCGATGTGTCGACGCTGGAACCGCACCTGGAACGGATGCATCAAGCGGCCCGGGAGGGCAACACCGATGCCCAGATCACGCACGGCGTCGAGTTCCACCGGGAGATCGTCCGGGCCGCCGGGAACCACGTACTGTTCCGCAACTGGGAGTCGCTGGCCATCGAGCTGTGGACGCGACTGTCCCTGAAGTGGCTGCGCACCGGACTGCACGAGAACGCGGCCGATCACGAGGCCATAGTGCAGGCCTTCCGCCGGCAGGACCCCTACGCGGGGCGCCTGGTGCAGCTGCATGTCCTGGATTACGCCAACAAACCGATCGGAGCCCCATGACCGGCACGCCCCACCCCCGTACGCAGACCGAACCCGGTGTCGTCACCGTCTTCTCCGACATCTGGTGTTCGTTCGCGCACGTGGGGATCCACCGCCTGCACGCCACCCGTCGGCGCCTCGGCCTGGAGGGCCGCGTGCGCTTCAACCACCGGGCCTTCCCGCTGGAGTTGTTCAACAACGGGCCCAGCCCGCGCCCCGGAACCGACTCCGAGGTCGGGGGCATCGCACACATCGAGCCGGACGCCGGCTGGCAGCTCTGGCGCGCCCCCGACTGGAAGTTCCCCTCGACCTCGATGCCCGCGCTGGAAGCCGTCCAGGTCGCCAAGGAGCAGGGCCTGGAGGCGTCCGAGCGCCTCGACCTGGCGCTGCGCCGGGCGTTCTGGGCGGAGAGCCGATCGATCGGCGCGCGGGCCGTGGTCGTCGCCGTCGCCGAGGAGACCGAAGGCGTCGACGCCGAGGCCATCGCCGCAGGTCTGGACGACGGCCGGGCCCGGCGGACGGTGACCGAGGACTTCCGCTGCGCCAAGGAGCACGAGGTGAAGTGCAGTCCGCACCTCTACCTGCCGGACGGCTCCGACCACCCCAACCCGGGGGTCACCGCACGCTGGCACGGCGCGTACGGCACCGGGTTTCCGCAGGTCACCAGCGATGATCCGAGCGCGTACGAGGAGTTGCTCAAGCGCGCAGCGGGCTGACCCCCGGCCCCGGGGCGCGGCCGGGGGAGGAGGCTCCGTACAGGTAAAAATGATCGATCATCAATCATTACTGCTCGGTAATGGTTGACCCTGGCGTTCGCGAGTCTCTACTTTTTGTTGAGCGGAACCATGGTTCCGCAGTCCGGAAGTTGCCGCAAGGTGACATCAGTTGAGGCCGTTTCGACCGGTCCACCCGCATCGCCGGTCGTCCGCCCGACCACCGGAGGTGCCGCAGAAGCGCGCGGCACCTCCGGTTCCTCACCCAGGAACGTGAAAGGGGATCACCGTGTCCCAGCTCGACCAACTGCCCGACAGCGACCCGTCCGAGGTCGCCGAATGGCGCGAATCGCTGGACGGCGCCGCCCGCGCCGGTGGGCCGCACCGGGCCGCCTACCTGCTGCGCCGCGTCGCGGAGCACGCCGAAAGCACCGGGGTCGGCCTCCCCCCGCTCCTGGAGACGCCGTACATCAACACCATTCCGACCGCAGCCGAGCCGGAGTTCCCGGGCGACGAGGCGATGGAGGCGCGGATCACCGCCTGGAACCGCTGGAACGCGGCGGCGATGGTCACCCGCGGCAACCAGCGCGGCGGCCTCGGCGGCCACATGGCCACCTTCGCCTCGGCGGCCTGGCTCTACGAGGTCGGGTACCAGCACTTCTTCCGCGGCAAAGAGGCGGACGGCAGCGGTGACCAGCTGTACGTCCAGGGGCATGCGTCACCCGGCGTCTACGCCCGCGCGTTCCTCGAAGGCCGACTGACCGAGGAGCAGTTGGACCGCTTCCGGCAGGAGGCCGGTGGCGAGGGCCTGCCCTCCTACCCGCACCCGCGGCGGCTGCCCTGGCTGTGGGAGTTCCCCACCGTCTCGATGGGCCTGGGCCCGCTCTCGGCGATCTACCAGGCGCGCTTCAACCGCTACCTGGAGCACCGCGGGATCAAGGACACCTCGCACTCCCACGTCTGGGCCTTCCTCGGCGACGGTGAGATGGACGAGCCGGAGTCCACCGCGGCGCTCGCCCTGGCGGCGCGCGAGGGCCTGGACAACCTGACCTTCGTCATCAACTGCAACCTGCAGCGCCTGGACGGCCCCGTCCGCGGCAACTTCAAGATCGTGCAGGAGCTGGAGCGGCAGTTCCGCGCCGCCGGCTGGAACGTCGTCAAATCGCTGTGGGGCCAGGCCTGGGACGACCTGCTCGGACAGGACGTGGACGGCGCCCTCGTACGCCACCTCGGCAGCATCCCCGACGGTCAGTTCCAGACCTTCGCGGCCCGCGACGGCGCGTACATCCGCGAGCACTTCCTCGGCGACCGGCCGGAGCTGGCCCGCCTGGGACAGCAGCTCACCGACGCCCGGCTGGAGGAGATCGTCGGCACCTCGCGCGCCGGCCACGAGCCCCGCAAGGTCTACGCCGCGTACAAGGCCGCCGTCGAGCACAAGGGCGCGCCGACCGTCATCCTGGCGCAGACCGTCAAGGGCTGGACGCTCGGCCCTGGGTTCGAATCGCGCAACGCCAACCACCAGATGAAGAAGCTGTCGGGCAAGGAATTCCGCGCCATGCGCGACCTGCTCGAACTCCCCATCCCCGACAGCAGGTTGAACGACGAACTGGTGCCGTACGCGCACCCGGGCGCGGACTCGCCCGAGGTCGCGTACCTGAAGGAGCGGCGCGCCGCGCTGGGCGGGCCGGCCCCGGCCCGCAAGGTCACCGCGAAACCGCTTCCGATGCCCGCCGACAAGCCGTTCGACGCGCTGAAGAAGGGCTCGGGCACCCAGGAGATCGCCACGACGATGGCGTTCGTCCGCCTGGTCAAGGAGCTGATGCGGGACAAGGAGACCGGCAAGCGCTGGGTCCCCGTCGTCCCCGACGAGGCCCGGACCTTCGGCATGGAGTCGCTCTTCCCGTCCGCCGGGATCTACTCGCCGCTCGGCCAGACCTACGACCCGGTCGACCGCGATCAGCTCCTGTACTACAAGGAAGCCAAGAACGGTCAGATCCTCAACGAGGGCATCACCGAAGCCGGTTCGCTCGCCTCGCTGACCGCCGCCGCGACCTCGTACGCGACGCACGGCGAGCCGATGATCCCGTTCTACATCTTCTACTCGATGTTCGGATGGCAGCGGACCGCCGACCAGTTCTGGGCCCTGGGCGACCAGCTCGGCCGCGGTTTCGTCATCGGCGCGACCGCCGGCCGTACGACGATGACCGGTGAGGGCCTCCAGCACGCCGACGGCCACTCCCACCTCATCGCCTCCACCAACCCGGCCGCCGTCTCCTACGACCCCGCCTTCGCCTACGAGGTCGCGGTGATCGTCAAGGACGGCCTGCGCCGCATGTACGGCGAGACGGCCGAGCACCCCGGCGGCGAGAACGTCTTCTACTACCTCACGGTCTACAACGAGACCAAGGTCCAGCCGCCCATGCCCGAGGGCCTGGACGAGCAGGGCATCCTGCGCGGTCTCTACCGGTACAAGGAAGCGGCGGGGGTTCCCTCCGACGCGCCGAAGCTCCAGCTGCTGGCCTCCGGCACGGCCATCCACTGGGTGCTCGAAGCCCAGAAACTGCTCGCCGAGGACTGGGGCGTGGCCGCCGATGTATGGTCGGCGCCGTCCTGGACGGAGCTGCGCCGGGACGCCCTGGAGTGCGACGCCGCACGGCTGCGCGGCGACGACCGGATTCCGTACGTGACCCGCGCGCTGGACGGCGCGCCCGGCCCCGTGGTCGCGGTCAGCGACTGGATGCGGGCCGTGCCCGACCAGATCGCCCCCTGGGTCGAGCAGGAGTGGATCTCCATCGGCACGGACGGCTTCGGCCTCTCCGACAGCCGGGAGAACGTCCGCCGGTACTTCGGGGTGGACGCCCAGTCCATCGCCGTGAAGGTGCTGGCCACGCTGGCCCGCCGCGGTGACGTCAAGCCGGAGGTCGTACGACAGGCCACCACGCGCTACGGGCTGGAGGGCTGACCGTGAGCACGGACGTCGTGCTGCCCGCACTGGGCGAGTCGGTCACCGAAGGCATCGTCACCCGCTGGCTGAAGGAGGTCGGCGAGCCGGTCGAGGCCGAGGAACCGCTGCTGGAGGTGTCGACGGACAAGGTCGACACCGAGATCCCCGCCCCGGCCTCCGGCACTTTGCTGGAGATCGTGGTGGGCGAGGACGAGACGGCAGAGGTCGGTGGCAGGCTCGCGGTGATCGGCGAGAAGGGTGACACCCCGGCCGCCCCGGCCGCCGCGCCTGAGCCCGCCGCCGCGGCGCCGGCCTCCGAGCCGGTCCCGGCCCCCGCTCCGGCCCCCGCCCCGGCCCCGGCGCCGGCTTCCGCCCCGGCCGCGCCGCCCGCCCCCGTTGGTGAGTCCGACGGTGCGTACGTGACGCCACTCGTCCGCAAGCTGGCCCGGGAGAGCGGTGTGGACCTGACCACGGTGCAGGGCACCGGCGTCGGTGGCCGCATCCGTAAACAGGACGTGCTCGCCGCGGCGGAGACGCACACGGTGGACGCGGGCACCGCGCCCGCCGCCACGCCGTCGGCCCCCTCCCCGGACGGGCGGACGCTGCGTGGTCAGACCGTCAAGATGCCGCGGATGCGCAAGGTCATCGGCGACAACATGATGAAGGCCCTGCACGGCCAGGCGCAGCTGACCTCCGTGGTCGAGGT